>CAMNQF010000021.1 GCA_946548895.1 uncultured bacterium
ACCGAGTGGAGGTTGTCCAGCTCCTCGTCCCGGCGGATGGCGTTCATGTCGGTGTACAGCCCCTCCCCCACGGAGAACTGGTAGCGGTGGAGGGCCATCCGCTTCCACTTGGCCAGGGAGTGGACCACCTGGGCCTCCCGGCCCGCGTCGGGCACGTCGAAGGACACGGGGCGCTCCACGCCGTTCAGGTCGTCGTTGAGGCCGGTGGACGCCTCCACAAACAGGGGCGCGGACACCCGGCGCAGGTTCAGGGAGCCGCCCAGGTCGTCCTCAAAAAGCCGTTTCAGCAGGCCGATGGCCTTCTGGGTATCATACAGGTTCAGCAGGGGAGCATACCCCTGGGGAATCACGGTGGTCAGCACGGGCTTTCCTCCTTTACTCCATTAAATTAAGACACATTATACAGCGGCCCAGAAAAAAATGCAAATGGAATTGTCTTTTCCGTTTCGATATGGTATAATTTCTATATATCGCCTGACCGAGCCGAAGTTTTCCGGCAAAGTGCCGATTCAGGAAGCGTTTGAGCCGCCGCGAGCAGCGCGGATGGAGCCCAATCACCTGCCGCAAAGGAGACGATGCCAATGGTTCCCGATTTTGAAGCAAAGCTCCAGGAATACGCCCGCCTGCTGGTGGAGGTGGGCTTGAACGTCCAGCCGGGGCAGACCCCCAGCATTGAGAGCAACATCGAATACGCCGCGCTCACCCGCCTGTGCGTGTCCGCCTGCTACGACTGCGGGGCCCGGAACGTGGTGACCTACTACGGGGACGACTTTATCACCCGGGAGAGCTTCCTCCGGGCGGACCCCGCCGTGTTCGGCGAGTACCCCAGCTATATGAAGGCCCGGGTGGACTGGTTTCTGGAGCAGAAAAGCCCCCGGCTGTCCTTCACCGGCTCCAACCCGGAGCTGTTGAAGGGCGTGGACCCCGCCCGCATCCAGGCCCGCCGCAAGGCCAGCGGCCCCCCGACCCGGGCCTATTTCGACGCCCTGACCGCCAACAAGTTCCAGTGGTGCGTGGGGGCCCACCCCACCCTGGCCTGGGCGGAAAAGGTGTTCCCGGGCAAGAAGGGGGAGGAGGCTATGGACGCGCTGTGGGACGCCGTCTTCTCCGTGTGCCGGATCACCGGGGACGGCAGGGCCGTGGAGCGGTGGAAAGAGCACGTGGCCGCCACCGCCCGCCGGGCCAAGGCCCTCAACGGGTACCAGTTTAAAACCCTGCGGTACGCCAACTCCCTGGGCACCGACCTGACCATCCGCCTGCCGGACAACCACGTCTGGGCGGGGGGCAGCGACTTCACCCCTGACGGAGTGGAGTTCGTGGCCAACATCCCCACCGAGGAGATCTTCACCGCCCCCCGGTGGGACGGGGTGGACGGCCGGGTGTATGCCGCCATGCCCCTGGCCATGGACGGCAACCTGGTGAAGGACTTCTACTTGGACTTTCAGGGCGGCCGCATTGTGGACGTCCACGCCGGGGAGGGAGAGGAGTTCCTCCGCCACGGCATTGAGGTGGACGACGGCGCCCACTATTTGGGGGAAGTGGCCCTGGTGCCCTACGACTCCCCCATCCGCAATACCGGCGTCCTGTTCTACAACACCCTGTTCGACGAAAACGCCTCCTGCCACCTGGCCTTCGGCGAGGCGTACCCCAGCTGCGTCCGGGGCGGCGAGGACATGGACGAAGAGGCCCAAAAGGCGGCGGGGCTCAACCGCTCCATCACCCATGTGGACTTCATGGTGGGCACCCCCGACCTGTCCATCGTGGGCGCCACCCCCGGCGGAGAGGAGATACCTGTGTTTACCAACGGCAATTTCGCGTTTTGATCTAATTTTTAAGGAGGACGATCCCAATGGACTACAAAAAGAACTATGAGCAGTGGCTGAACTCCCCCGCCCTGTCTGAGGCGGAGAAGGCGGAGCTGGCCGCCATCGCCGGCGACGAGAAGGAGATTGAATCCCGCTTCTTCTCCCAGCTGGAGTTCGGCACCGCCGGGCTCCGGGGCACCATGGGCGTGGGCCTGTACCGGATGAACATCCACGTCATCCGCCACGCCACCCAGGCCTTTGCCAAGGTCATCCTGAACGAGGGCCCCGAGGCCGTCAAGAAGGGCGTGGCCGTCTGCTTCGACTGCCGCAACAACTCCGACCTGTTCGCCCGGGAGGCCGCCTGCATCATGGCCGCCAACGGCATCCCCACCCGGCTGTTCGAGTCCCTGCGCCCCACCCCCGAGCTGTCCTTCGCCATCCGGGAGTACGGCTGCATCGCCGGCATCAACATCACCGCCAGCCACAACCCCAAGGAGTACAACGGCTATAAGGTGTACTGGTCCGACGGCGCCCAGCTGCCCCCCGTCCACGCCGACCAGGTGGCCAAAATCATGCGGGAGTCCGACGTGTTCGCCGCCAAGGCCATGGACTACGACAAGGCGGTGGCGGACGGCCTCATCACTCTCATGGGCGCGGAGACCGACGAGAAGTTCCTGGCCAACGTGATGGCCCAGGTCAACGACCAGGCGGCGGTGGACGCGGTGGCCGGCACCTTCAAGATGGTGTTCACCCCCTTCCACGGCACCGGCCACAAGCTCATCCCCGAGGCCCTGAAGCGCCTGGGCATGAAGCACGTGATCTGCGTGCCCGAGCAGATGGTCATCGACGGCGACTTCCCCACCGTGGCCTCCCCCAACCCGGAGAACCCCGAGGGCTTCTACCTGGCGGTGGACCTGGCCAAGAAGGAGGGCGCCGACTTCATCCTGGGCTCCGACCCCGACGCCGACCGGGTGGGCATCATGGTGCGCACCTCCGACGGCGAGTTCAAGGTGCTGTCCGGCAACCAGACCGGCGTGCTGCTGCTGGACTACCTCATCGGCGCCATGAAGCGCACCGGCAGGCTCCCCGCCAACCCCGTGGCCCTGAAGTCCCTGGTCACCACCGAGATGGCCCGCAAGGTGGCCGAGGTCAACGGCCTCCAGTGCTTCGACACCTTCACCGGCTTCAAGTTCCTGGCCCAGAAGAAGGACCAGCTGGAGGCCAGCGGCGAGGGCAATGTCATCATGTCCTACGAGGAGAGCTACGGCTATATGCTGGGCAGCTACGTCCGGGACAAGGACGCCGTCACCGCCGCCGTGGCCCTCACCGAGATGGCCGCCTGGTACGCCGGCCAGGGCATGACCCTGTACGACGCCCTGATGAAGCTGTATGAGAAGTACGGCAACTACGGTGAGCGCACCATGAACCTGGTGATGCCCGGCCTGGACGGCCTGAAGAAGATGGCCGACCTGATGGCCAACCTCCGGGCCCAGCCCCCCAAGGAGGTGGGCGGCGAGGCCGTCAAGACCTGGAAGGACTACAAGGACGGGTCGGTGGTGGATGCCGCCACCGGCGAAAAGACCACCATGGAGCTGTCCGGCTCCAACGTGCTGCGGTACGAGCTGGCCGACGGCACCTCCGTCATCGTGCGGCCCTCCGGCACCGAGCCTAAGGTGAAGGTGTACATACTGGCCCAGGGGGCCAGCCAGGCCGACTGCGCCGACAAGGTGGCCCGCTACTCCGCCTGGGCTGAGGGGTTGAAGAACTGATAGGCCATCTCAATGGGGCCCCCACGAAAACGTCTCTCAGTTTTCGTGGGAAGAGGAGAGGCAGCAAAATGAACGAGCTTCCGCCGCCGGCGGAAGTGAGCGATATGCAGTTTGCCTCGACGAGGGCCGAGGGCTTGAAAAACTGAGTTCTTCCCGCAAAACAAACGGCAGCCCCGCGGCGCGTGAGCGCCGCGGGGCTGTCCGGCCTTTTCTCAGCCTTCCCGCCCCGTCTCCCGCAGCAGGCGGGTGCGCAGGGCGGAATACCGCCGGGCCTGCCGGTCGTTGGCCGTCATCCGGGCCATGAGCTCGCCGTCTCCCACCAGGATGAACAGCTCCCGGGCCCGGGTGATGGCGGTATACAGCACCCCCCGGGCCAGCAGGGAGGGCGGCACGTCGCTGAGGGCCAGGATCACCGCCCGGTACTCGCTGCCCTGAGCTTTATGGACGGTGACGGCGTAGGCGGGCTCCAGCTCCCCCAGCAGCTCCGGCGGGTAGGACACCAGCCGCCCGTCGAAGGACACGGTGACCCCTCCGGCGGCCGCCTCCATAACGGTGCCGATGTCGCCGTTGAACACCCCCAGGTCCCGGGCCCCGGTGTCCGGGTCCTCCCAGAACAGGTCGTAGTTGTTCTTCACCTGCATCACCCGGTCCCCCTCCCGGAAAATGTAGGGGCCGAAGGCCCGCTCCCCCTTGCCCTCCCCGGCGGGGTTCAGCGCCTCCTGAAGGGCCCGGTTCAGCGCCGCCGTCCCCGCCCCCCGCTTCCGGGTGGGGGTGAGCACCTGGATCTGTTCCGCCGGGATGCCCATGTTCTGAGGCAGGCGGGTTTTGCACAGCTCCACAATGGTGTCCACCGTGCGCACCGGGTCCCGCCGCCCTAAGTAGAAGAAGTCCTTGGCCTTGTTGTCCAGGGCGGGCACATTCCCCCGGTTCACCCCGTGGGCGTTCATGACGATGGCGCTCTCCCGGGCCTGCCGGAAGATCTCGGTGAGGGAGACGGCGGGCACCACGCCGGAGCGGATCAGGTGGTCCAGCACATTGCCCGGCCCCACCGAGGGCAGCTGGTCCGGGTCGCCCACCAGCACCAGGCGGCAGTCCCCCCGCAGGGCCGCCAGCAGCGCCGCCATGAGGGACACGTCCACCATGGAGGTCTCGTCCACAATGACCGCGTCCACCTCCAGGGGGTCGTCCTGGTTCTTGGTGAAGGCCAGCTGGCCGGTATAGGGGTCCAGCTTGGTCTCCAGCAGCCGGTGGATGGTGAGGGCGTCCGCCCCGCAGGCCTCCCCCATCCGCTTGGCGGCCCGGCCGGTGGGGGCGGCCAGGGCGGTCTCCAGCCCCAGCTGGTCGAACAGGGCCAGCACCCCCCGCAGGGAGGTGGTCTTGCCCGTCCCCGGCCCGCCGGTGAGCAGCATTACCTGCCGGGACGCCGCCAGTTCCACCGCCGTGCGCTGCTGGGCCGCGTAGGTGATGCCCTGCTCCCGCTGGATGGCGCTGATGAGCCTGTCCAGCCCCTGGGGGGGCTGAATTTCCGTGCGGCACATCTCCCCCAGCCGCATGGCCACGTAGCACTCCGCCCCGTACAGCCCGGCGGGGTAGCAGGCGGCCACCCCGGCGATGTCCTCCCGGACCACCTCCCCCCGCTCGATAAGGGCGCTCAAGCCCTCGGCCAGACAGTCCCCCTCCACCCCGATGAGGGCGGCGGTGGCGTTCAAAAGCTTGCCCTCCGGCAGGAACACATGGCCGTTGTCGGCGTTATGGTCCAGCTCAAAGATGAGGGCGGTCTCCACCCGCTGGGGGTCGTCCCCCGCCACCCCCAGCTCAATGGCCAGGGCGTCCACCTGGGCGAAGGGGATCTCCAGCGTCCGGTCGGCCAGCAGGTAGGGGTTGTCCCGGACCACGTCCACCGCCATATCCCCGAAGCGCTTGTACAGCGGCATGGCCGCCGCCAGGGGCAGGCGGTGCTCCGACAGAAACTCCGACAGCCGCCGCATCCCCATCTGCTGGCGGAAGGCCTCCCCGATGGCCCGGGCCCGCTTGGGGGACACCCCCCGGATCCCGCACAGCTTCTCCGGCTCGTTCTCAATGACCGCCAGGGCGTCCGCCCCGAATTTGTCCACGATCTGCCGGGCCAGCCCCGCCCGGATGCCCTTCACCGCCCCGGAGGCCAGATACTCATACACCGCCTTCTCCCCCACGGGCATACGCCGGACCACCACCTCCGCCTTGAACTGCTCCCCATAGCTGGGGTGGCGCCCCCAGGAGCCCTCCAGCTCCAGGGCCTCGCCGGGGGCCGTGCCGGGCATACAGCCCACCGCCGTCACCTCGCCCGCCTCGCCGCAGTCCAGCTTCAGCACCGTGTAGCCGTTCTCCTCATTGCGGAACAGCACCGCGGACACCGTGCCCTCCACGTGGTTCTGTTCCGTCCGCTCCCCCTCCATAGTCCGCCCTCCATTCAAACAGACGTTTTAGAATATTATACCAGGGCCCGCCCTCAATTGCAAGGGGGAGGCCGCCGGTGAAGAAAATTTTCAATTTTTTCGCCCACCCCCATTGCACAATTTCCCATTCTATGTTATACACAAAGAAAGGCTGTGCGCTCCGGCGCACGCTGTCCAAATCAGCCAAGAAATGGAGGACCCGTCATGTTAAAAGGAATCGCCGCCTCAGCCGGCGCGGCCGTCGCCCCGCTGTTTTACCTGGAGGAGCCCGATCTGTCCGTGGTGAAGGAGTCCGGCCTGGACCCCGTCCAGCAGCACCAGCGCTATGAACAGGCCGCCGCCCAGGCCATCCGGGAGCTGGACGCTTTGTACGACAAGGCCCGGGCCACCGACGAAAACGTGGCCCAGGTATTCGACATCCACCGCATGATGCTGGAGGACCCGGACTTGATCGACGGCATCGACGAGCTGCTGGACAAGGGCTTCAACGCGGAGTACGCCGTGCGGGAGACCGCCGACAGCCTGGCCGCCATGTTCAAGGCCATGGACGACGAGTATATGCAGGCCCGGGCCGCCGACGTGACGGACGTGGGCAACCGGCTGATCCGGGTGCTCAAGGGCATCCCCGACGCCGCCGACTTCCCCGACGAGCCGGTGATCGTGGCGGCGGTGGACCTGCTGCCCAGCCAGACCGTCCGCCTGGACAAGGACCACGTGGCGGGCTTTGTCACCAAGCTGGGGTCGTCCACCTCCCACTCCGTCATCCTGGCCCGGACGCTGGGCATCCCCTGCATCGTGGGCATGGGCGGCGACTACGACCAGCTGCCCAAATCCGGCCTCATCGCCATCGACGGCGCCACCGGCGAGGTGGCCCCCCAGCCCGACGAGGCCACCCGGGCCGAGTTCACCCGCCGCCGGGATGCGTTCCTGGCCGACCAGGCCGCCCTGGAGGCCTTCAAGGACCGCAAGGCCGTCACCAAAAGCGGCCACAAGGTGCTGGTGTGCGCCAACATCGGCGGGCTCAACGACATCGACGCCGTCATCGCCCGGGGGGGCGGCGGCGTGGGCCTGTTCCGCAGCGAGTTCATCTACCTGAACAGCCCCGACTTCCCCTCGGAGGAGACGCAGTTTGAGATCTACAAGGAGGTGCTGGCCCGCCTGGCCCCCCGGCCGGTGGTGGTGCGCACCCTGGACCTGGGCAGCGACAAGCAGGCCCCCTACTTCGGCATCAAGGGGGAGGAGAACCCCGCCATGGGCTACCGGGCCATCCGCATCTGCCTGAAGCAGCCCAACATCTTCCGCACCCAGCTGCGGGCGCTGCTGCGGGCGTCGGTATACGGCAAGCTGAACATCATGTTCCCCATGATTACCCATCTGGAGCAGGTGCTGGAGATCAAGACCATCCTGGCCCAGGTCCGGCAGGAGCTGGACAAGGAGGGCGTGCCCTACAGCCAGGACGTGGAGTACGGCATCATGATCGAGACCCCCGCCGCCGCTGTCATGGCCGACGTGCTGGCCAAGGAGGTGGACTTCTTCTCCATCGGCACCAACGACCTGACCCAGTACACCCTGGCCGCCGACCGGATGAACGCCAACATCAGCCACCTCTTTGACTCCGGCCATCCCGCCATCCTGCGCCTCATCGAGCGCACCGCCAAGGCCGCCCACGACGCGGGCATCTGGGTGGGCATCTGCGGCGAGTCCGCCGCCAACACCGCCCTCACCGCGTTCTATATGAGCGTGGGCATCGACGAGCTGTCCGTCTCCCCCGCCTCCATCCCCGCCGTAAAGCGGGCTGTCATTGAGTGCGAATGAAACAGCACGCTCCCCCAGCGCCCGCAGGGCGCTGGGGGCTTTTCACCCCGGCGGGGCGGGCCGTCATTGCGTGCGAATAAAACGGCACGCCCCCCCAGTGCCCGCAGGGCGCTGGGGGCTTTTCACCGCGGCGGGCCGGGCCGTCATTGCGTGCGAATAAAACAGCACGCTCCCCCAGCGCCCGCAGGGCGCTGGGGGCTTTTCACCGCGGCGGGGCGGAACAGCTTGCCCCCGGCGTCCAGCGGGCGCCGGGGGCCTTTTGCGCTTACTCCTGATAGGCGGCGTATACCTCCCGCCGGGTGAAGCCCTCCACCGGGCCGAAATGACCCCCGGGCAGGGCGGACACCGGGCCGTCCGCCTTGGTGCCCTTGGGCATCAGCCCCCGCTCCACACACCACTCCAGCGCCCCGCAGTAGGCGTGCTCGTGCTTCCCCGTGCGGCGGACCCTGGCCCAGCGGCGGGTCATGGCCTCCTTCTTGGGACACAGCAGCATGGCCAGCTCCCCCCAGGTCATGGGCTGGTCCAGCCGCACCCGGTTGTCCGAGTAGGCCACCGCCCGGTCCCCCTGCAGCCGGCACAGCTTGTCAAACAGAGGGTCCTCCCGGTCCAGGTCGGCAAAGGGGCTCTCCTCCATCAGCTCCGCCACCGTCACCACCTGGTAGCCGTATTCCTTCAGCAGCTCCAGCTGTTTCCGCAGTCCGAAGGCCACCGGGGTGCGCTTGGCCATGTTATAGCCGTCCTTCTGGAAGATGATCTGCCCGCAGAAAAAGTCAGGGTCCTTCTCCAGCGCCTTTTTCATGGGCTCTACCATGGCGCCGACCTCCGCCTCCAGGGCCGCGTCCGGGTCGGGCAGGGCGGAGGGCAGCCAGCCCGCCCCGTCGAAGGAAGCGGCCATGTACTGGTAGCCCAGCCGGTCGCACACGTCGTAACTGGTGAAGCCGTCCTGCATTTTGTCCACGTAGTGGGGCGGGCGGGTCATGGCAATGGAATAGCCGTACCGCTCCTCCATCAGCTGGTGGAGCCGGTTCAGGTCGTCCACCGCCTTGTCCACGCTGCCCAGGTACTCCCGGGCCCCGTAGACAAAGGGCTTTCTGCCGAAAATGATGTGGCGGTAGCCGTGGTTGGTGATCTGGTGGCCCTCGTCCAGAATGCGGCGGACCAGCCGCCCGCAGCGGGCCGCGCCCCCCTGGCCGTCCTTCCCGATGTCCGGGTAGTGGTCGAACTTGATCCCGCCCCAGGCGGCGCTGCCCAGCTTGCCCGCCTGGTCCGGGTAGTTCTCGCCGGTGTCGCCGATGACGTCGAAGGTCCCCTTGGCCCCGAACTCCGCCAAGGTGTCCAGCAGCACGTCGGTGAGGGAGCGGCCCTCAAAGCGGTCCGGCGCGGCGGGCAGGTCCATGGGCCCGTCGTCGAAGGTCATGGCGCAGATCCGCCGGGCGGTCTTGACCCGCTCGATCCGGCGGGCATAGCTCAAGTGGCGCTTCTCCTCGGGGAGCAGCTTTTTCACCAGCTTCTTCCCCTTCTTCCCGATCTTTACAATGAGCGACATGGCTCAGTCCCCTTTCCGAAAAATGTCCTCCGCGCAGCACTTGGCGGCAAAGGCCGCCCACTTGGCGTAGCCCAGCGGCCCCGCCCCGGTTTTCCTGCGCTTGGTGAGCTGGCTCCGGGCGGCATACCAGGCCTTGCTCCGGCGCCCCTCCACCCGGGCGCCCCCACGCAGGAGGGCGGCCTTCACCGCGTCCAGGGCCAGCGCGTCCGCCTCCACGGCGGTGAAGCTGTTCCCCACCTCCTGGGGGCAGTGGGCGTCGCTGCCGCCGAAGGGCCGCAGGCCGCACGTCCGCGCAAAGCTGCGGGCCAGCCGGTTGGCGTCGCGGATTTTCCGGTCCGCCCGGCTGTTCTGCACCTCGATGCCGTCCAGCAGGGGGACGGCGGGGGCCAAGCGGGCCCCGTCCCGGCTGTGCTCGAAGGGATGGGCCAGCACCGCCAGCCCCCCCTGGCCGTGGATCAGCTCCACCGCCTCAAAAAAGTCCCGGGTGTCCACCGGCCCGGTGACAAACAGCCCCAGCAGGTGGCCCAGCTGGGTGGACACCTCCACGCCGGGGATGAGGAGGAAATCCGCAAACCGCGGCGGGCCGGTGAGGGCCAGGTCGTGGTCGCAGACGGCCGCACCGTTCAGCCCTCTTGCCCTGGCCAGGGACACGATCTCCCCTATGGTCATGATTCCATCCGGGGAGCGCTCCGAATGGACGTGCAAATCCAATTTGATCTCCATAATTACCTTCTCAGCAGCGTATTTCGCAGGTAGCGGCGGAGGGGCGCGGGGTCGTCCCCGGCGGACAGTGCCTCCTCAGCCCGGAACCAGTCGGCCATCCCCTGGAAAAAGGGGCCGGGCCTGCCATGGCGCAGGTAGTCCAGCATGGCCGCGCCGTCGTTGAGGGTGAACCGCATCCGCACCCCTGTTTTGTAGTCCTGGGGGGCGTAGTCCAGCCGCTCCCCCCGGGCCGCCCGGGCGTAGCGCACCGCAAAGGGGCTGCCCGCCCGCTCGGTCATGGGGAAGCTGCCCCACACCCGGGGGTTGACCTCCAGCACCCGGCCCCCCTTGAACTCCACCATGGCCATGCCCACAAACCCGAAGGACGCCAGCAGCTCATAGGCCTGCCCAATCATGGATTCATCGTAAAAGCTCTCACAGCAGGTGGACGGCCCGCCGGAGGCGGGGTATTCCCGGACGCGGCGGTGGCACAGGGCGGCGATCAGCCGGGAGTCCCGGTCCAGCAGGAGGCTGGCCCCGGCGCCCTCCCCCTCCACCTTCTCCTGAACGATGGGATGGGGGTCGTATTTCGACATAGCCGCCAGCCTGGCGGCGTACTCCCCGCTGTTCCGGGCCACGGCGTAGCGGTCCTTGGCCTTCAGGCCGAACTTCTCCCCGCAATGGGGCTTGACCACCACGGGGAAGCGGTCCGGGGGGCCGTCAAACTCCGCGGGGACGGGTATGCCCAGCTCCACACACCGCTGGTGGACCGCCGCCTTGTCGTTGAGGGCGTCCAGCACCTCCGGCGGAGCGATGAGAAAATCGCACACCCGGCCAAACCGCTCCCGCTGCTTTGATACGGCGTTGAGGCTGGCCGCCCCCGCGCAGAACAGCACCGGGCGGTCATAGGACTTCAGCAGCTCATACAGCCGGTCCGGGTATGCTGGATCGTTTGCCGCGCCCTCCAGCCAGCGGCCCTCCTGAACGTAGCGGGAGGCGAACACCGGCGGCTCCAGCCGCTGGTCCCCCCGGGCCTGGACGGCGGCCACCCGGTATCCCGCCCGGCCCAGCGTCCGGGCGGCGGCAATGGAGGCCCGGTATTTTCCATCCGTGATGACGACGGTATCCATAACCCGCCCCCTTGCTTCGATGATTGGAAAATATTATATCAGAGGGGGAAACAGATTGCAAGGGCGGCGCTTTTGCGGTTTTTTTGAAAATGCGGAAAATACGGTTGATATATTTTGCCGGACGTGATAAAATAACTGCGGCTTGCAAGCGCCCCGGCGCGAAGCAAGGCCGCGCTAGTTGGGGAGTTAGCGGTGCCCTGTACCTGCAACCCGCTACAGCAGGGATGAATCCCGGCCCCCGGAGGCAGGACGTGCCGTCTGCCCCATATAAGCAGCGATGATGGATCGGTCCCGCGCAACGCTCACCCGTGAACCGTGTCAGGCGGGGAACCGAGCAGCACTAAGCGGACCTGGGCGTGTGCCGCGGGCCCGCCGGTCCTGAGCCGGCTGTATGGGTAACGGGTATGGCCTGTCCTGCAAAGGCCGGTGCGCGGTCTTACCTTGTGCCGGGACGCGGAGCCGCCGTGAGCGGCGGGCCACGGCCGGAGAACGGCCTTGCGGCGGCTCATAAGGCGCAGCGTAGTGAAATGCGCTGCGCATTTCTTTTATAATTTGATGAGGTGATGCCCCATGTACCAGGCCCTATACCGCAAGTGGCGGTCCCGCACCTTCGACCAGGTGGTGGGCCAGGACCACGTCACCCAGACCCTGAAGCGGCAGGTCCAGACCGGGCGGCTGTCCCACGCCTACCTGTTCACCGGCACCCGGGGAACGGGCAAGACCTCCTGCGCCAAGCTGCTGGCCCGGGCGGTGAACTGCGAGCACCCGGTGGACGGCAACCCCTGCAACGCCTGCCCCGCCTGCCTGGGCATTGAGAGCGGCGCGATTCTGGATGTGCTGGAGCTGGACGCCGCCTCCAACAACCGGGTGGACGACGTGCGCGCCATCCTGGACGAGGCGGTGTACACCCCCGCCGCCGTCAAGAAGCGGGTGTACATTGTGGACGAGGTCCATATGCTGTCCGGCCAGGCCTTCAACGCCCTGCTCCAGATCCTGGAGGAGCCCCCGGAACACCTGATGTTCATCCTGGCCACCACCGAGGTGAACAAGGTGCCCGCCACCATCAAGAGCCGGTGCCAGCAGTTTGCGTTCAGGCGCATCCACCCCGGCGATATCGCCGCCCACCTGCTCCACATCGCGAAGGAGGAGGGCATCGGCCTCACTGACGGCGGGGCCGCCCTCATCGCCCGGCTGGCCGACGGCGGTATGCGGGACGCCCTCTCCCTGCTGGACCAGTGCGACCGCGGGGGCGGCGCGGTGGATGAGGACCAGGTGCTGTCCGCCCTGGGCCTGGCCGGCAACCTGGAGGCCGCCGCCCTGATGGAACACGCCGCCAACGGCGACACCGCCGCCGCCCTGGCGCGGCTGGACCGGCTGTACGCCAACGGCAAGGAGATGAACGCCCTGGCGGGGGAGCTGTCCGCCCTGGCGCGGGACCTGCTGGTGCGCAAAACCGCCCCCCGCGCCGGGTCCGGGCTGATGACCGGCGGGTTCGACGGCGAAACCCTGAAAAAGCTGTCCGGCCGGTTCGACGTGCCCCGGCTGGTACAGATGCTGAACCTTTTGCAGCGCACGGCGGCGGACCTTGCCCGGTCCGCCAACCGCCGCACCGACATGGAGCTGTGCCTGGTCGCCCTGTGCGACCCAACCCTGGACGGCTCCCCGGCGGGGCTGTCCGCCAGGGTGGCCCGGCTGGAGCTGGGCGCTCCCGTCCAGGCGGCTCCCGCCGCCCCGCCCCGTCAGGACGCTTCCCGCCAATCCCCGCCTCCGGCGGAGGAGCCCTCCTGGGAGGAGCCGCCCCTGCCCGACGAGTCTCCCGCCCGGGAGGAGCCCCCCTGGGAGGAACCTCCCCTGCCTGAGGAGCCCCCCGCCCGGGAGGAACCACCCTGGGAGGAGCTGCCCCCGCCCGGCGCCCCCGCCGCCCGCGGCAAAGCCTCCCGGGCCGCCCCCTCCGCCCCGGACAGGGCGCCGCGCCCGGAGGTTCCCCCCGCCGGGAAAGCCAAACCCGCCGCCCCGGCCGCGGAGCAGGCTGAAACCGCCCCGTCCCCGCCCCAAAACGTCCCCGGCTGGCCGGGCTGGCCCGCCTTCCGGGCGCAGCTCAAGGACGCCCTGCCGGTGAGCGATTACAGCTTCCTCAGCAACTCCGCCATGGCCGAGGGCCGCTGGGACGGGCAGCGGCTCACCCTGTGGGTGGCCAACGACTTTTTGAAGGATATGCTGGGCAAGCCGTCCATCACCCAGCCCATGGCCAAGCTGCTCCAGTCCCTCACCGGCGCGGCGCGGCCGGTGGAGGTCCGGGTGGGCCACGCCCCGCCCGAGGGCCCTCCCGCCCCTTCCGGCGGCGGGGCGGACCCGCTGGACGCTTTCATCGGCCAGGGCGGCGGCAATATCATCGTGGAATAGTCAAGCGAGAATTGATAACATAGGAGGTCGCACAATGGCAAAGGGATTCAACAGCCGCGGTATGGGCGGCATGGGCGGCGGAAACATGAACAATATGATCCGCCAGGCCCAAAAAATGCAGCAGGATATGCTCAAAGCCCAGGAGGAGCTGGAGGCAAAGACCTACGAGGCCGCCGCCGGGGGCGGGGTGGTGTCCGCCACGGTATCCGGCAAAAAGGAGCTGGTGGGCGTGGCCATCGACCCGGAGGCCGTGGACCCGGACGACGTGGAGATGCTCCAGGACCTGATCGTGGCCGCCGTCAACGAGGCCCTGCGGAAGGCCAATGACGACGCCGCCAGCCAGATGTCCAAGCTCACCGGCGGGCTCAACCTCCCCTTCTGAGGCAATGGCCATGCGCAACAGCACCCTGTGCTACCTAGAAAACGCCCGGGGCGAGTACCTGATGATGCACCGGGTAAAGAAAAAGGCGGATATCAACAAGGGCAAGTGGATCGGCGTGGGCGGCGGCTTTGAAGAGGGCGAGAGCCCCGACGAGTGCCTGTGCCGGGAGGTACTGGAGGAGACCGGCCTCACTCTCACCGAATTTCAGTTCCGGGGCGTGGTCACTTTCCTGTGCTGCGACCAGAAATCGGATCAGTTCATGTATCTCTTCACCGCCACGGGCTGGACCGGGGAACTGAACATGGACTGCAGCGAAGGCGAGCTGGCCTGGGTGCCCAAGGAAAAGGTGCCGGACCTGCCCGTCTGGGAGGGGGATAAAATCTTCCTGCGCCTGCTGGCCCAGGAGGCCCCGCCCTTCCTGCTTACCCTGGACTACCGCTCGGAGTCCGGCCAGGACCGGCTGACGCGGGCGGTCCTGAACGGCAAAGATGTAAGCGTCTGAGCCGCGCGCCGCCAACAGGCGAAGCGTGATAATATTGAAGTGATTTGCAAGGAGATGTCTATCCTATGAAATTTTCCGAGATGCCCTATGAGCGCCCCAGCCTGGAGGCAGTCAAGAGCCAGCTGTCCGGTCTCACCGCCCGCCTGAAGGCGGCGGAGAGCTACCCGGAGGCCAAGGCTGTCTTTTTGGAAAAGGAGGAGGCCGGCCGCCACGTGGAGACCCTGGCCACCCTGGCCCAGGTGCGCAACACCATCGACACCCGGGACCAGTTCTACGACGGGGAGGTGAACTTCTGGAACGCCGCCATGCCCGAGCTGGAGGAGTACGAGCAGGCGTGGAAGCTGGCCATGCTGGAGTCCCCCTTCCGAAAAGATTTCGAGGCGGAGTACGGCGGCCTGATGTTCCTCAACACGGAGATCGCGCTGAAAACCTTCTCCCCGGACATCGTGCCCCAGCTCCAGAAGGAAAACGACCTGACCCAGGAGTATGTCAAGCTGCTGGCCGCCGCCAAAATCCCCTTTGAGGGCGGGGAATACACGCTGTCACAGATGACCCCCTTCACCACCGACGCGGACGACGCCCGCCGCCTGGCGGCGTGGAAGGCCGTGGGCCGGTGGTTCAAGGACAGCCAGCCCGAGCTGGACCGTATCTACGACCAGCTGACCCACCTGCGGGACGAGATGGGCCGCAAGCTGGGCTATGACGGATACACCCAGCTGGGCTACTACCGCATGGGCCGCAACTGCTACGGCAAAGACGAGGTGGAGCGGTTCCGGGCCGCCGTGCGCAAGTACCTGGTGCCCCTGGCCGACCGGGTTTTCCGGGCCCAGGCGGAGCGGACCGGCGCCCAATATCCCCTGAGCTACGCCGATAACGCCCTCAAGTTCCGCTCCGGCAACCCCCGGCCCCAGGGCACGGCGGACGACATTCTGGCACAGGGCATGAAGTTCTACGGCGAGCTGTCCCCGGAGACGGCGGAGTTCTTCCGCGCCATGCTGGACAACCAGCTGATGGACGTGCTGTCCACCGAGGGCAAGGCGGGCGGCGGCTACTGCACCTCCATCCCGGACTACAAGGTGCCCTTCATCTTCGCCAACTTCAACGGCACCCAGGGAGACGTGGAGGTGGTCACCCACGAGGCGGGCCACGCCTTCGCCTGCTGGATGAACCGGGACCGGGTGCCCTCCAGCTATGTCTGGCCCGGGATGGAGGCCTGCGAGGTCCACTCCATGTCCATGGAGTTCATGGCCTGGCCCTGGGCGGAGGGCTTCTTCGGCCCGGACACCAAAAAGTTCCTGTACAGCCACCTGGCCGGGGCGCTGACCTTCATCCCCTACGGCACGCTGGTGGACCACTTCCAGCACGAGGTATACGCCCACCCGGACATGACCCCCGCCCAGCGCCACGCCAAATGGAGAGAGCTGCAAGCGGTTTATATGCCCTGGGTGCGGCTGGACGGGGACATCCCCTTCTTCGCCGACGGCGAGGCCTGGCAGCGCCAGAGCCACATCTACGAGGCCCCCTTCTACTATATCGACTACTGCCTGGCCCAGACGGTGGCCCTGGAGTTCTGGGCGCTGCTGCAAACCGACAAAAAGGCGGCCTGGGAGAAGTATATGGCCTACACCCGCCAGGGGGGCAGCCGCACCTTCACCGAGCTGCTGGAAAATGCCGGGCTGGACAGCCCCTTCGACGAGAAGTGCCTGCGCACGGTGTGCGAGGCCGCCGGCGCGTGGCTGGACGGCTTCGACCTCACCGGCATCCAATAGAAAAAGCGAGCCCCTCCCCCGCCGGGGAGGGGCTCGTTCTTTGTTCCCATCTACCGTATGAACCCGCCGTTAAATTCCTTTTGCACCTTTGCGATCACAAGGAACGCGGCCACGTTTCCGGCAAGCAGCACGCCGACCGAGATCATCACAATCGGAACCGTCTCCCCAAACAGCGCGATGATCCCGCTGAACGCCATGGAAGCGGCAAGCACAAACAGCCCTTTGGAAAACGATCTCCCATATTGTTTCTTGTCCGCCTCTTTCACGTGGGTCTGATGGTACGAATGAATTAAATTTGTGTTTCCCCGGTATACCGCGGCCGCAAGGCCGAAGAATAACGCGGCCGCCACAAACAAAATCACTGAATAGATGACCATATCCATACCGCCTTATCGTTTTTGTGGGCAAAGGGCCCTTTTTATTCGTCTGGGGTGGCTTTGGCCGCGCGCCTGGAGTAGACCGCCCCGGCGATTCCGGCGGCGATGAGTGCCAGCGTCATCCACAGCCAGCACCACGCGCCGGGGGCCAGCAGAGCGGCTCCCACCGAGAACACCCCCGCCGCCGCGAAGGCCCAGCCGCCGAACCGCTGGCATTTCCGCCAGACCGCCGTATTTTTCACGCTCCAGGGGGTGCGCAGGCCCACGGGGCCGGGCTCCTTCAGCTTGGGCATCCAGTTGCCCAGGGCGATGAGCCCCAGGCCGCTCACGCCGCACAGCAGCCGGTTCAGGTCCAGGGGGAGGTCGGACAGATGCTCCACCTGACGGAAGCCGGCGTACAGAAAATACGCCGTCATCAGGTCGAACACGGCGAACATAGCGGCCCCTGAGAGGAGCATGATCCGCTCTGATATCTCCCCAAATCCGCGGCATATTCGGCAGGTCCCCAGCCACAGCGCCCCAAAGGACAGCATGAGCCCGGGAAAAACCAGCATCTCATACTTGCTTCCCCAGCGGTTCACCACACCCGCCGCGTTATAGTGGACAGGGATGGGGTCAGGGAGAAAGGGCAGCGCCGCCAGCACCAGCGCCAGGCCCAGCAGCAGCGCCAGCAGCACGGCTGTATACAGCCGTCTCAGCTTCACGGTCCGCACCTCCCCTCAGCTCATCCAGCCACAAAATGGCCTCGTCCAGCACCGTCAGGTCCAGCTCGTAGAAGATAAAGTTCTTTTGCCGGGTCTCGTAGATCAGCCCCGCCTCTTTCAGCTTTTTCAGGTGGTAGGACAGGGCCTGGGGCGTCATCCCCACCGCCTGGGCCAGTTCGCCGGAGGAGATGCGCCCCTCCTTCAGCTTGGCCAGTATCCTGCGCCGGTTCTCGTCCGCCAGCGCCGACAGCACCGCCGGCACGCCCATAGGCTTCTTCCTCCTCTATTTCAAGTTTCCTTTAACTATTTGCAGTTTAACACTGGCCGGCCCCTGTTGTCAAGGGATATTTCAAATCTTTTTGAAATATCTCTTCTGACAAATTTTTTCCAAAAGGGGGTTGACAGCGCTGGTCTATCGTGATAGACTCTCCTTGAGGTCGATAGTAATAGACCAACCAAAGGAGGCGCTCCGAATGGACCACCTGAGACTGGCTGAGGGCGAATACCGCTTCGCCTGCATTGTATGGGAAAACGAGCCTCTGCCCTCCGGGAAGCTGGTGGAGCTGTCCCAGGCGCAGCTGGGCTGGAAGAAGTCCACCACCTACACCGTGCTGAAAAAGCTGGTGGACCGGGGGGTACTGCGCAACGAGAACGCGGTGGTCACCGCCGCCATCCCCAAGGAGGAGGTGCTCCGGGAGGAGAGCCGCGCGGTGGTGGAGCGGGCCTTTGAGGGCTCCCTGCCCTCCTTCCTGGCCCACTTTATGGGGGGGCGCACCCTCTCCGACGCCGAGGCCGACGAGCTGAAGGCCGTCATTGACCGCTACCGGGAGGGGGATCGCCATGATTGACCGCTTGAACGCCCTGTTTACCGCTCTGTCCCCCCTGTGGGAGATGAGCCTCACCGCCGCCTATGCCGCCGCCATTGTGGCGGGGCTGCGGCTGATTTTGAAGAAGCGGGCCCCCCGGCAGGTGCTGTGCCTGCTGTGGCTGGTGGTGTTCGCCCGGCTGCTGATCCCCCTGTCCCTGGAGAGCCCCGTGTCCATCGTCCCCGACGCCCTGCCCCGCCAGGAACAACACCAGGCGGAGCCCGCCATCCCGCCTGTCTCCGCTCAGGGGACCGGCTCCGCGCAAAACCCGGCCGGCGCCCAGGCTCCGGGCGGCATAACCGCGGACCCCGTAACCCAGAGCCAGCCCGGCGCCGTCCCGGTCATCACCGCGCCGGAGGGGGCCTTCCCCCAGGCCCCGGCGGCCCCCAAGCCCTTCCCCTGGCAGGGCGTGCTGGCCGGGGTGTGGCTGGCGGGCGCGCTGGCCATGGGCGGCTACGGCTTTCTCTCCTATCTGAGGCTCCGCCGCCGCCTGTTCGACGCCATCCGCGCCGGCGACGGCGCGTGGGAGCACCCCAGCGTGGCCTCTCCCTTCATCCTGGGGGTAGTCCGGCCCCGGATCTACCTCCCCGCCGGGTTGAGCGGCCAGCCCCGGCAGTTCATCCTGTGCCACGAGCGGGCCCACCTGCGCCGCCTGGACCACATCGTCAAGCCGGTGTGCTGGCTGGCCCTGGCCCTCCACTGGTTCAACCCCGCCGTCTGGCTGGCCTTCCTCCTCATGAGCCGGGATATCGAAGCCGCCTGCGACGAGGCCGTCATCCGCAGCCTGGGCCCCCGGATCAAGGCCGACTACTCCGCCACCCTGCTGTCCCTGGCCACCAGCGGCCGGATTCCCGCCCCCTGCCCCCTGGCCTTCGACGAGGGGGACGCCAAGGGCCGCATTCAGAACGTCCTGCGCTACCGCCGCCCCGCCCTGTGGATCGTGGTGGTCAGCGCCGTCATGGTGGTGATGGCGGCGGTGTGCCTGCTCACTGACCCGGTGTCCGCCCAGGCGCCCGGTGAAAATCCCGACCCCATCCCCAGCGCCTCCCAGTCCCAGCCCCCGGAGGCCAGCCTCGCGGACGCCCTGCTGGATCCGTGGATGAAGGAGGTGCTGGACGGGGAGCGGCAGTTTGCCAGAGGCAGTATGGAAACGGAGCAATTCTCCATCAGTCAGCTTTGCGACATGGTCTACAGGGGTGAACGCCCCGATCTGATCCTGGAAGTGGGCAAACTGGCCGTCATGGATCTGGACAGGGACGGCATCAATGAGATGGTGGTCTGGCCTGTGGGGGGAGAACCCGACGACACCACCGAGATTGGCTATACGGTGGGCTACTTCATCTTCCGCCGCCAGGGGGACAAGGTGACGGTTCACTATATCGGCTGGCGTCCCATGCAGAATCTGAAAGCGGACGGCACCTTTGAATGGAGCAGCAGCGCCTGGAACGCGGGCATCTCCCGGCTTATTGACATCGACACGTTTGAGACAGAGGATATCACCTGGTTCGACACCCCCAGCGTGGACGACGACAATTACTTTGTGGACGGCCTCAAGACCACCAAAGAGGAATTTGAAGCTGCCATTGCCGCCCAGGCCGCCAAGCCGGAGCCGGCGTGGTACACCTATGCCGGCGGCGTCCTGTCCCCCTGGCGGCCGGACAACCTGGAGCTGGCGGCGCAGACCGGCGGCCGCGACAGCGGCGAGGCCAAGCTGTGGCTTGAGGGCGGGGAGATCCCCTGGCTGGAGTGGAACGGCGCCGCCGCCCGGCTGAACGGCCTCATCACACCGGCCCAGGCCCCCTTCCTCTACTGCTGGGACTTCGACGGCGACGGCCAGGACGAGGTGGTCGTCACCTGGCTCATCAACGGCTACGCCCAGTACAGCCTGTACGAGTGGGAATCCGGCCAGCCCACCCTCAAAACCACCTATGACAGCCAGCAGATGCTGGTTCGGTTCAATCAGAACAACACGGCGGCGGTCGGCCCCGGGCCTGACGGAGGGCTCGCCCTCACCGTGAACTATGTCCATGCGGAGGGGGAGGACACCCCGGACAGCGAGGACTTTTACCGCCGCTATGTGACTGGCCGCGCCCTCTTGCCCGACGATTTCTTCGACGGCGGCTATGAGCACATCCGGGACGGCTACCCCCACGCCTACGCCAACGGGTTCCGCCTGGTTTACCTGCAAAGGGAGACGGGCAAGTTCTATTTTGACTTCGACATCTATCTGGCGGACGAGACCATGCAGGAGCTGAATTATGTGGATACTCTGCTGGGTGACCCGCCCCATTCCGAGTACGCCGGCCACTATATGCTCAACAAGCCGGTGGGCGTGGGCGGATTCTACCTGAGCTATGACGGGACGGCATGGAAGCTGGAGGAGTGGGACCAGCTGGCGATGGACTACGGCGGCGGTCCCTCCGTTGATCCCAGCGCCGCCCCCGAACCCACCCCCACCCCAGAGCCCGCCATCTCCGCCGGGGCGGAGGTGAAGCAGGTGGGGAACGGCTATCAGGTGAGCTGGGGCGGGCGGTCCTTCGCGGTGGACCCGTCCGTCACCCCGGACCTGTGCGCCGACATCTACCAAGCGGATTTTGACGGCGACGGCCGGAATGAGGTGGCCTTCGCCCTGTGGGCGTCCCCCGTCTGGATGATCGACCTGCTGGACAACGGCAGCGCCGTGGCCAGCGTCTTTGACCCCGCCATCCTGCGGTATGACCTGGCGGTGAACTCGGTGGCCGCCATCACCCCGGCGGGCGGCATGACCTTCACCTACTCCTGGGGGGCGCTGGACGAGTCCACCCGCCGGTATGTTTCCACCAGCGCCGACTTCCCCGGCAGCTTCTTCCAGGGGGGCAACGAGGCCCTGAAGAGCGGCAAGCCCCTCACCGTCAGCACCGCCAATGGCGGCGTGCGGGCCCACACCAACGTCCTCTATCCCTACCTGGACGTGTCCGTCACCGTGGCGCTCCAGGTGGAGGAGAACGGCACAACGGCCGCGGGCCGGGTGGTGGCTTTCCAGCACTACGCCGTGCGCTACGACGGCGGCGGCTTTACCGTGGACGTGCCCGGCCAGCTGGATATTGTCTCCGACAGCCCCCAGGGCTCCACCCCCTCCCAGCCCGCGCGGACTCCCGCCGCTGAGTGCACCCACGGCCTGGACACCGTGTCAGGGGTCATCCAGGGGAACCGGTATACCCTGGTCTGCAAGCAGGACGGATATGTCTATACCGTGCCCTCCCCCGTGGAGGCGTATCACTGCGAGCCCCTCCCCGGAGCCGACTACGACGGAGACGGCCACACCGAATACGCCTTCCAGATGGAGGACGGACGGCTTGTGGTGTGCGATTTTAAAGACGGCAGGCTGGCCAACCACATCTTTGACCCCGGCGCCCTGTTCAGCAGCTTTGACCAGAACCGCGCCTGCGAAGTGGTAGACGACGCCAACGCGGCCGTCATCGCCTGTCAGGGGCAGACGGTTCGGGTCCCCCTGGACCGCGGCTATGTGCTGACCCACCACGGCCCAAATCCCCAAATCCTGCTCACCGAATCCGGCACCCGCTACGCGGGCTACACATTCCAGGAGGGCGGCTTTGATCTGGCCGCGCCGGTGGACCTTTCCGCCTGCGGCCTGGGCGGCACGGCCCTGTACGCCCACTGGAGCGTCCGCTGCACGGACAGCGGCCTTCAGGAGGTTCCGGGCAGCTTCCGCCTTGAGGTGGTTTCCTCCTAAAACACTGCCCCGCCGGAATTTCCGGCGGGGCGGCTTGCCTTTTCCCCGCCTGGATGCTATACTGCACTGGAAGGGAGGGAAACGGCCATGAAATTCGTCATGTCCTACAGCTGCGGCAAGGACAGCACCCTGGCCCTGCACGCCATGATTCAGGCGGGCCACACCCCGGTGTGCCTGCTGGTGATGGTCAACCAGGCGGCGGGGCGCTCCTATTTCCACGGGGCGGACCCCGCCATGCTCTCCCGGTATGAGGACGCCCTGGGCCTGCCCATGGTGCTGTGCCCGTCGGACGGGACGGACTACCACACCGCCCTGGAGGATGGGCTTCTCAAGGCCAGGGAACTGGGCGCGGAGGGGGCCGCCTTCGGCGACATCGACCTGGAGGGCAACCGGGCCTGGGAGGAGGACCGCTGCCGCCATACCGGGCTCACCCCCTTTTTCCCCCTGTGGCGGAAGGGGCGGGAGGAGTGCGTGGACGAGCTGCTCCGGCTGGGCTTCCGCTGCCTCATCAAGAGCGTGAACAACACCCTGCTGCCGGAATCCCTGCTGGGCCGGTGCCTGGACCGGGAGGCGGCGCGGATCATCCAGGACGCGGGGGCGGACGTGTGCGGAGAGAACGGCGAATACCACACCCTGGCGGTGGACGGGCCGGTATTCCGGGCCCCGCTGGAATTCCGCACCGGGGAGATCCTGCGGTTTGGGGACTATTCCGTTGTTGACGTGACGTAAAAGAATCCCGCCGGCTGACAGCAGCCGGCGGGATTTGTCCATTTACGCTCCGCTTCAGGGCTCCTGAGACGGACCCGCCTTGCGGATTCCGCGGTATAGCCGCTCCACCACTTGGCGCAGGGGCACAAAGAGCACCAGCGCGATGGCGAAATTGCCCAGGCAGTGGAGGATGTCAAAGGGGATGCTGTTGATCCACCAGGTGACGCCGTAGGCCCAGCCGCCGGTGATGAAGTACACCGG
Organism: uncultured bacterium; assembly: GCA_946548895.1. Lineage (GTDB taxonomy): Bacteria > Bacillota > Clostridia > Oscillospirales > Oscillospiraceae > Enterenecus. Next base: position 22,908 of record CAMNQF010000021.1, read on the forward strand.
GGCGCACAGCGTGCCGAACAGCAGCCCGAACAGCCCGGACAGGATGGCCCAGCCCAGGGGGTTGGTCATCCCGCGCAGCAGCCAGGCCGCTCCCGCCAGCACCGCCCAGATGTACAGGTAGTTGATGGACCACAGGTTAAGGCCGTAAAGCACAAACTCCAGCAGCACATAGACATAGATGGGGTATACCGCCTTGCGCCCAAAGGTGACGGCAAACAGCATCACCATCAAAGACACCGGCTCAATGTTGGGCAGGCCCGCCATGACCACCTTGGCGGCAAAGGTCATCCCGCCCAGCACGCCGAACAGGGCCACCTCGGCCAGAGCCAGCTTCAGCTTGCGCTTTGTGTGGTTATGCAAGGGTGTAGACCAGGGAGAAGCTGTCGCCGTCGTGGACGGGCACCTCGCTGGCGCCGGTGGCCGCGGGCTCCCCGTTCTGGAGCAGGGACCAGTAAGCGCCGTCCGCCTCGTAATCGGCCCGCTCGCCGTCCGCCACCAGGATGTACAGGCCGTACTCCTGCTGGTTGTCCTCCACGATGCCCTCGGACACCAGGACCCCGGCCAGATACTCCTCCGTTGTGGTGCAGGTGAAAGTCTTTGTGCTCTCGTCTTTGTGGACCACTTCCACCGTGATGGTCTTGCTGCCCGCGCTGGTGGCGGGGCGGCTGGCGGACCACACGGAGCCCAAAACGATCAGCAGCACAGCCAGCACGGCCGCGCCGATCATAACGATTGTATTGTTTTTCTTCATTTTTCGTTCTCCTTCCATGGGTGGAATCTATTTCCCCATGCTTCGATGATAGTAAAAGCTCCTCCCAATGTCAACCGTAAATATTTGCGGTCGGGCGCAGCTGCCGGGCAGCGCAAAAAAAGACACCCCTCCCCTTCTCCGGGCGCCTCCCAGACCGCGGAACGGGTCGAAAAAGAGCTTGCTTCCATGGGGACATTATGATATGCTTGAGCGCAGGAGTGGGGCCGGAGCCCGCCGCTTCGGCTTTTCGCGTCCATTTGGAGCGGAACGCTCACAAAAACACGGGAGGCCATACGCTGTGAAAGATTTGACGATTTTTCTGAAATTGAACTCCTCCTCGACGAGAATGGCGGGAACCATCTCCATGGTGGCGGACAGTCTCCGCAGAGGCAGGGGATTTTACTACCCAGTCACCTCCGATCATGACGTGCAGACGCTCCAAGACCTGCAAAACTCCCTGGAATCCCACAACCTGACTGGCTGCCGCATTGTGTTCATCGTGTATCGGACGGTGTACCACGACGAGGCTCCGGCGGGGCCCAGCCGGTACATTCAAAAGCTGTACGTGGGCACGGTGACAGAGCCCTTCCGCGGCGCCGAGCACAAAATCAACTACCGGGTGACAAGCCAGATTGATTCGCCCCTGGTGATCGACAACTTCATGGCCTTTTCCAACCTCAAGCTGGACAAGGATTTTGAAGACGGCTCCTATATCAGCATTGAAAACTCCCCCGCCCTGCGCCGTCAGCTGGACTACGCCACGGAAGTTCCCAGGAACTCCGTGCCCCGGGAGAACCCGGAGGGCACGCCCCAGGAGGCGGAGGAAGGAGAGGAGGGCGCTCCGCTCCCCTTTTTCGACCCCATCTCCGAATTCGCCCAAAAGAATGAGTACTGCCAACGGATTTATGGCCTGTTCCCGCCGTCCACTACCAAGAGCGAGTTTCAGCGGGATTACGATCGGATTGTAAACTGCAAGGCCTTCCGGCGCATGGTGGACAAGGCGCAGATCTTCACCTCCAGCAAGGGCGACCACTACCGCACCCGCATGACCCACACCCTCTGCGTGACGCAGATCGCCCGGGAGATCGCCTCCCGGCTGGACATGAACGTCCCCCTGACGGAGGCCATCGCCCTGGGCCACGACCTGGGCCACACCCCCTTCGGGCACCAGGGAGAGCGCACCCTGAACGAGCTGGCCCGGGAGAAAACCGGCAAGGCCGTCTGCTTTAAGCACAATTTTCAGTCCCTCAACGTGGCCTCCGTCTTGGAGGAGGAATTCATCGAGTGCTCCGGCCTGGACCTGAGCCTCCAGACCCTGGAGGGGATGTGGAAACACACCAGAATCCGAAAGAACCCGAAAAACCCGGACGATCCCCTGATCTGCGAGCTGGCGGATTTCCTCCCCGGGGACGTCTCCGGCGAGTCCGTCTCCGCCCTCCACCCGGAGTCCGGTTTTTGCTCCACTGTCGAGGGCCAGATCGTCGCCATCGCCGACGAGATCGCCCAGCGCAGCCACGACCTGGACGACGCCCTCTCCGCCGGGCTGCTGGACGTGGACAAACTGCTGGAGGCACTGTCCCTGAAAAAGCTCCAGGCCCTGAAAAACGCCATCCAGCGGCTGAAGGCGGACATCCAGAGCGCCACAAACCAGCAGCGCGTTTTCATCTCCGCCGACGAGCTCCTGGCCAGCCGGATCTCCGCCGAAGTCATCAGCTATTTCACCGAGGACGTGGTGGCGGCGTTTCAGCGTTTCCTCGCAGACGGCGAAAACCAGGAGGCGCTGGCGCAGGCCAGAGCCTACTTTGCCGAACACCGCTGCGTGGACCGGCCTATGATCCAATTCTCCGAGGAGGGGCAGGCGCTGAACGACTATCTGGAGACCATCGTAACAAAGCAGGTCATCAACAGCGCCGAGGTGGCGGCCTTTGACGACAGGGCCCAGCGCATCGTGTCCAAGCTGTTCAACCTGTACTACGACAACCCCCGCCTGCTCCACGAGGGCACCCTTCAGCGCGTCTACATCAAAATGCGGCGCCTGACCAACAACACCATCCACTTCCAGGAGGGAGACATCGGCCTGGTCAACGAGGAGTGGACCAGGATCAAGTCGCCGGAGCGGTCCGCCCGCCTGCGGGACCTGCGGGAGCGCTTTCCCGGCAGGGACCTGAGCGCCTATGAGGATATCCCCGCGTTTCTGGAAACGCTGGAGGAGGGCAGCGCGGAATACCGGCAGGTCGATGCCTATGTGAACGGGTGCCGCCGGGAATACGCCGAGAAAAAGAAGCTTCTGGTCCGGGCCATCTGCGATTTCATCTCCGGCATGACGGACACCTACGCCGTCAACGAGTACCGAAAGCTGGTCTGCTGACCAAAGCCATAAAAAACGTCCCCAGAGCGCTCAGGCGCTCCGGGGACGTTTTCCGTTTACTCCGCGGCCTTTTCCCGCCAGAGGGCCGCCCGTTCCGGGGCCCTGGGCACACCCAGGCCATTCTCATAGCAGCCCGCCAGCCGCTCCATGGCCTCCCGGACCCCCTGCTCCGCCGCCCGGGCGTACCAGTGGACAGCCTGCTTCCAGTCCTGCGGGACGCCTTCCCCGGCGGCAAAGCAGCGGCCCAGCTTATACTGCGCCCAGGAGTAGCCCTGCTCCGCCGCCTTGCGGTACCACTCCGCCGCCTGCTCGAAGGACTGCCGTACCCCCTCGCCCTTGTAGAACCGTTGGGCCAGGTTGCACTGGGCCCGGGTGTCCCCGTTCTCCGCCGCCCGCCGGTACCATTTTACGGCCTGCGCCCAGTCCTGGGCTACCCCCTTGCCCCGGGCATAGCAGACGCCCAAATCCTTCTGGGCCGCGGCATGGCCCTGCTCCGCCGCCTGCCGGTACCGCTCCGCGGCCTGGACCCAGTCCTGCCGGACCCCGCGGCCGTAGGCGAAGCAGACGCCCAGCTTGTGCTGGGCCTCCGCCTCCCCCCGCTCCGCCCGCGGGAGGAGGTCCCCGGCGGCGGCCCCCTGGAGCAGGCCGTCCACCGTCCTCCTGTCCGGCGCCTGGCCCACGCTGCCCCTGGCCAGGCAATCCGTCATCCGGGCGTAAATCAGCCGGCCGGCCGCGGCGCTCAGGCCGTCCCCGCTGTCGCCCCGGCAGGCCTCCGCCAGCGCCCCGGCAGCCAGCGTCCCCCCCGCCTTGTCCTCGCTGCCTCCGCCTCCACCCAGCCCCTGAGTCACCTGCTCCACCAGCCGGTAGGCCAGAACATCCGGGTCGTAGCTGCGCACGGACAGCTTGACGCTGTTGTCCGGCAGCAGGCAGTAGGCGGCGCACACGTCCACAAACTGCACCTCCATCATCTGGTCGCTGACCGCCCCCAGAAGGTTGGGGTCGCAGGGCGGAGACTCCACCACCGCGAAGTCGTACAGCGTGTTGTAGCGGCAGGCGGTCAGCGCCCGCCCGAAGGCGGCGATCTCCTCCTGGGAGAAAATGCACGTTTTCAGCTGCCCGAAAATGCCGGGGTCAAAGGGCAGGGCCCCCACCATCTCCTGGTCCAGCGGGTACTTCAGCCGCTTGAAATAGGTCGTGTCCATGTACAGGCCAAAGTACAGCGCCGTGGAAGCCTCCAGGCTGATTCGGTCCCCGCAGCCCGCCCGGCACAGCAGCTCCCACAGGATGGTGGCGCAGGCGCCGTAGTTGTCGTGCACCTCCGACGCCCACGCCCGCACCTTCTGGCCGGACACGGTGTGGTGGTCGATAACCGCGACGCGCTTACCCCGCAGGGGGGACACATTGTTCTGCCCCGGCTGGCAGTCCACCGTCACCAGCAGCTCCGCCTCCGGCACACTCTCCGGGTCGGGCAGGTGCTCCAGCGGAATTCGGCACAGCTGGCACATCCGCTTCAGATTGGGCTTGGACACGGGCCAGCTCCCGGAGTACACCAGCCGGGGGGATTTACCCCGGCCGGTCAGGTACTCCCACAGGGCGAAGCCGCTGGCAATAGCGTCCGCGTCCGGGTTGTCGTGGCATTGGATCATGATGTCGTCAAATTGGAGCAGCTCCTCCAGTTTCAAGCAAAACGCCCTCCTCCGCGCCGCGCCGCGGCGCCGTTGATCAAGCAGTTGAGAAAATCCACCCCCGCGGCCGGCCGGAGAATCACCGCCAATTATCCCCCGCGCCGGAACAGAAGCACCTGATACCGCTCGTGGCCCGTATTCTGCACCGGGTCCCGCCTGTCCTTATACTCCCCATAGGCGTTCATATCGCGGACGTACTTTCCCAGATAGGCAAAATAGGGGTCCGCGTCGCTGATCCTCCGCACCTCCCCGTCCGTGATAAACTGGTCCGCGGGGCCTTCGGCGTGGAATCCGGCCTGGGCCAGCCCCTCCCGGAGATAGGCGCACTTTTCCTCGTCATACTTTCCGCGGGCCTCATTGGTCTTGGGCAGGGAGATGAGCAGCCACACCCGGTCCTTGCCGGAGCCCCTCAGGAGGTCCCGTAGCCCGTCCCGGATGCCCTGGAGAACCGATCCCTCCCCGCCCACCGTCCACCGGCCGTCAAACTCGCCGATGGACTTGGGGAACATATACACGTCCGACGGGGACGCCCCGGCCGCCGCCTGCTCCCGCAGCCAAACCGCCGCGTCCGCCTGGACGAACTCCGCCCTGTCCCACTGGTCCGGCCGGATCTGGAACCGGCGGGACCAGCTGTTGATGTCCACGCCGGTGTAGTTCACCTTAGCCACCACCCCCGGCCGCCGGGCCAGGGCGGCCCGCAGCGACCAGTAGTCCACCATATTCCCGCAGCCGATGGAGGTCACTGACAGCCACTCCGCGGGCCGCTCCATCTGGTCCAGCAGGCGCAGGTACATCTGCTTATACTCGTAGGCGTAGCCGTACAGATACCGCAGGATATACATCTCCTGGGCCTCGTCCCGGGTGTAATCCATACCGTCGCCCTGGAAGGAGATAAGCCTGTTCAGCTCGGTCAGCGCCTCCACCTGCCGTTCCGCGCTTCCCAGCCCCTGGAGGTATTCCTTAAAGGGCGCGTAAACGGCGGAGAGCAGCTCATACACCGTCATATTCGCCGTCAGCGGAACGTAGCCGTTCAGCAGCTTCAAGACGTTTTCCTGGGCCGTCTTGGGGTAAAGGGCGTTGCCATAAATTGTATGCTCCGTCTCCCCGTTCCTTTTCTCCTGAATGTTGAGCTGGATCGCCGCAATGATGCCCTGTTTTTTGCCCTCTTCGGTGGGCGCGGCGGACGGCTTGCCAGAACCCTCCAAAGCCAGATAGGGCCGTTTGACGAGCAGATTTTTCTCCATCAGCTGCTGCACGGCCTGGACGGCGCGGTTCTTTGTCCCCTCCGAAGGGTCCCACGCCGAAACCAGCGCGGCAATGCCCTTGGCCGGGATGTAATAAGCCCCGCCGCCGTCCGCCTTGTTCAGCTGGGCGTCCAGCAGCTCCTCCAGGGGGAAATACCGCGCCTTCTGGTCCGGGGCCCCCTCCTGCCACAGCTCCCGGGTCTCCAGGCAGGTGCCGCCGTCGTTGGGCAGGCGGAGGAAGGCAAAGGAGCCCTCCGAGCCGTCCGTCCCCCCTTTCCTGGCGTTGTCCATAAAGCAGGCCGCCCCCATCACGTCCTGAAGCATCCGGTTCTTGGCCTCATCCCGCTCCCGCCGATCCTCGCCCTCCTGGCCGGCCAGGCGGTGATAGCCGCCGTCCACCTCGACGGCCAGCAGGATGCGGTCCCCCCGGCACAGCACGAAGTCCAGGTGCCCGCCCCGCCATATCAGATTCCGCATGGTCTCCTGCTCCCAGGGAGGCGCCACAGGGCGTCCATACGCGTCCCGGACGTCCCGAAGGGGCACGTCCCGGTACAGGGAGAGCCGGACGCCCCGCCGGGTCCAATACGCCTCCAGCACGCGGACCAGGGCGGTTTCCAGGCAGAGCTCCGGCGCCCAGGCGGACATTTTCCCCCCGGCCTTCTCCGGCTGGGACGCCCGGAACCACGGCTCCCGGTCAAACACGGACGGCCGCGCCGAGCGGTGGAAGCCAAATTCATAGTCCCGCGGGGCGGCGGGATAGCCCGCGAGCCCCGTCTTCTCCTCCACGGCCCGGTATTCCTCCCGGACATACCGCACCAGCTTTTGAAGGAACCGCTGGTCCCGCTCCGCCCCCGGGGCGGCGTCCCCGTCCCCGCGCCTGGGCGGCACGGGCCTGCCGGTGAGCTCCGCCTGGATCTCCTCTTCCATCAGCACCGAGGACAGCACCAGCCGCAGCTCCTTCTTGGCCCGGGACACCGCCACGTTAATCAGCCGCTTCTGCTGGGACCAGGGCCACTCCCAGTCCCCGTCCTCCACCGGCAGCAGGTAGACGATGTCAAACTCCCGGCCCTGGGACTTGTGGATGGTGAGCATAGGCGGGCCCTGCTCCAGCTCCCCCTTCTGCGTGGCGGCGTCCTCTTCCAGGGAGAGTTCCACCTCCTCCGCGCTCTGGTGGCGGGCGGCGATGTCCGCCAAAATGGCCTTCTGCAAACTGGCCAGCTGGCCCTTAAAGGGGGACAGGATGCACACGCTGAGGGGCCCGCCGTCCGCTTTCTTCGACACCGCGATGCGCTCCCAGAGCCGGGGCCACTCCTCCTCCATAAAGCAGAGGAGCTGCTTGCGGTTATGCTTGGACCAGCGGGCCTTGTCCCGCTCCCCGCCCTCCCCGCCTCTGGGCGGGAAGCAATACCGCTCGCAGTAATCCCCCTCAAACCACAGCACCCGGATCGGCATGGGCGCCGACTGGTCCCACTGGGGCGTACAAATCTCCAGCTGTTCCTCCTGGTAGACGTTTTTCGCGCAGAATCCAATGATCCCCGGGTGGCAGCGGTAGTGGCGGCGCAGGGTGGTTTGGGCGGTCCGCCCCCCAAACACGTCCAGGCACACATCCAAAAAGCTCCGCTCCGGCGCGGCGGCGTGGTCCGGCGGGACCTCCCAGCCCCGCTCCGCCGCTGTCTCCGCCAGCTCTTGGACAAAAGCCTCGGGGATCACCGGCGGCAGCTGCTTGGGGTCCCCCACCAGCACCAGGCGCCTGGCACAGCTCATGGCCACCAGGCCGGCCACCGCGTCCGTCTGGGAGGACTCGTCCATAATCACGTAGTCGTAGAGGTATTCCGGCCCGTTTTTAAAGCAGTTTTTCAGGGAGTGGATGGTGCTGGCCACAATGGGGTACTTCCCCAGGAACTCTTCGGCCAAAATGCTCCGCTCCCGGCCCACCGAAAGCTGCCCGCCATCCCAGGGTATTTTGACGGAGGTGCCCTTGAACTGGAACGCCGGCTCCTCCTCCGGGCGCGGGTCTTGGAAGTTTTTCCGAATGTACAGGCTGCTCAGCCGGGCGAAGTGGCGCGTCAGCCAGCGCCGGTTGGGCTGATCCGCCCCGCCCTGTCCCTGTCGCGTTTCCAGCTCTTCCCCAATTTCCTCAATCTTCTTCTCAATGTTGTCCAGGGCGGAGCCGTTGCTGGACACGATGGCCACCGAGCGGCCCTCCCCCAGCCGGGCGGCGCAGCAGGCCAGGTTGAGGATGGTCTCCGTCTTGCCGGTGCCCGGGGGGCCCTGGATGAAAGACAGGGGAGCCGCCAGGGCGGCGCGGACGGCGCCCAGCTGAAACTCGTTGAGGGGCCGCCCCTCCAGGAGGGACGCCTCCCAGCCTTCCGGCGGAGCGGCGTCCCAGTCCAGCCCCTCCATAGCCGCCCCGTCTCCCAGGAAGGCCCGGGACAGCGCGTTCAGCCGCTCCGGGTTGCGGATATAGAACCAAAGCAGGGAGTAGTTGCCCTGCACCGGACGCACCTCCCCCTCCTCCGTCCGCCGCTCTTTCCCCCGGCCCCGGATCTCCGCCGCCGCCCGGTAGTACTCCCACAAAAGCTGTACGATTTGCTCCCCGTCCACAGAACCCATCCTCTCTTCTTCGTTTCGCCGCGCCGCGGGCGGCGTTTGTCTGTATTGTACCATAACCCGCCTGAGCGGACAATCCCCCAGTCCAAAAAGCGCCATGCCCCCGGCGCGCCGCCCAGCGGCCTCCCCAAAGCAGCAGAAAACCGCCCGGCGGAAGCCTCCGCCGGACGGTTATGGACTGTTCTGTTCACAGCAGGCCCCGCTTGTCCGACAGCACTGTCCGCTGCCGGTTGGCCTCCTCCTCCGTCTCCCAGGGCAGCACGTCCCCCGGCTCCTTCAGATAGTTGAGAATCTGCCAGATTCCCTCCCCGGTGTAGGAGCTGACATGGAAAATCGGGTCGGCCCCGGCCAGCTCCAGCCAGTGGTGGGCCCGCTCAATGTCCCCGTTCTCCTGGTCAATCTGGGTGACGATGCCGATGACGGGCCGGTTGGCGCAGGCCGCCACCGCGGGCGGGTACAGGGAGTAGGGCTCAATGGTGCTCAACAGCAGCCCCACCACATCCGCCTCGTAGGAAAACAGCGCCAGGGCCCGGCCCAGGTTGGCGGTCTGGGCGTACTCCCCCGGCGTGTCGATGACCACGCTGTGGTGGTTGACATACTGGGTCTTATGGTAGTGGATGGTGCCCCCCCGCAGGGCCTGGGTTAGGGTGGTCTTGCCGCACTCGCTGCGGCCCACGAACATGATCTTCTTCATGTCTTGGTGATCTCGCACACCGTAAAGCCCAGCTTGTTTTGCAGGAAGCTGGTGATTCCCTGCATGGCGGACTGCACGTTGGAGATGCGCCCGGTGAAGATCAGCGTACCGCTGAAGCGGTCGATGAAGCCCATCTCCACCTTGGAGGTCTTAAGGGCCACGTCCCCCGCGATCACCGCCGTCTCCGACGGGCACAGGCAGCAGATACCGATGGCGGCCTGGGCGTAGTCCACATTGGGGTCCAGCCCCAGCTTTTTGTAGATGATCTCGTCCGGGTTGGCGATGATGTGGGCCAAGGTCACCTGCTTGCCGGGGACCGTCTCCTGAATGAGACGGATCTTACCCTCTGTGGTCGCGCCAAATTTCAACAGGCTGTCAAGGGGTTCCTTGTCCATGGCCAGCCACACTCCTTTTCCTTTTTCTGCGGAACCGGCCCGGCCGGAAGGTCCCGGCCGGGCGGTTTTTGCGCTTTAGATCAGCTTCTCCAGCAGCCCCTTGTGGGGAGAGGGGATGACGCAGGTGCTGGTGATGTCGCCGGTGTCCGCCAGCTGGGTGAGGCAGTTGTTGACGGCCGACTTCACCGCGGACACCTCCCCCGTGAGGATGAGGTAGCCCTTGCCGCCCAGGCCCCGTGCCACCCGCACCTCCATGAGGGTGACGTTGGACGCCTTGGCCGCGATATCCGCCGCCCGCACGATGGTGAGGGCGGACATGGTCTCCACCAGGCCCAGGGAGTTGATCTTCTCCACCTCGGCGGTGCCCACCAGGGCGCCGGGCACAGAGGCGTGCACGTTGTTGATGGTGTGGTGGCAGATGAGGTAGGCCCCCGCCGCCTGGCGGCCGGTCTCCATAGAACTCTTGACGGCCCCCACCTGTCCGCTGATGATGATGATGTACTTGCCCGGGCAGATGGCGGTGGCCACCAGCAGCTCCACATTGGCGGCCTTCAGCATTTCATCGGCGGTCTGCACCCCGGCGGGGATGCTCTTCAGCTCAATCAATCCAATCGACTTTCCCATAAGCGTCCTCTTTTCTTCTCAGCGTCAAGCCTGAATGACGATGCTGCCGCCGTCAATGGCCGTTACAGTTCCCGAAATGCTGGCGTGGAGGCTGGAGCCCAGCTTGCCCTCGGGGATTTGGGCGATCAGGTCGCCCTTGCTCACCTGGGCGCCCACGTCCACCACCGGCTCGGAGGGAGCGCCCGCCCCCTGCCGCAGGGACAGGGCCACCTTGTCATAGGCGGGGACGGCCCCGTCCAGGGGCGCGGCCACGTCGTAGGCGGACAGGCCCAGCTGGTGGATCAGCTTGTGCACCGGGTAGCGCTTGAAGTCCCGGTAGGGGGCGGCGTGCCCGGGCTGGTTGTGCAGGCCGTTGCGGATGCCCTGCCCCGCCAGGATGTTCTTCATGTTGGCGTTGAGCTTCCAGGGCTGGAGGCCCATGACGCAGGCGTACTCGCACAGGCGGCACCCCACGCAAAGGTAGGCGTTCATGGGGGTCTGCTCGGGGTCGCACAGGCTGCCGTAGGCCGCCACCCGCATGAGCTTGTGGGGCTGGATGCGGTGGCCCAGCATACCCCGGGGGCACACCTCGGAGCACAGGGAGCACTGCATACAGGCCGTGGCCGCCCGGCGGGTGGAATCGGTGACGGGCCGCTCCAGGCTGGCCAGCAGAGGGTGCCCGGCGGGCACCACGATGAGGCCCTTGGTGGTCTTGGTGACGGTGCTGTCCACGGGGACAATCTTGCCCATCATGGGGCCGCCGTTCACCACTTTATAGTCGGGGACGGCGGGCCCCCCGGCCAGGGCCAGGGCCTGGGCCACGGTGATGCCCAGGGGCACCTTGACGGTTTTGGGCGTGCGCACCGCGCCGGTGAGGGTGACATACTTCTCCACCACCGGCTTCCCCTGGGAGGCGTCCAGCACGTTGAGGGCGGTCTCCACGTTGGTGACCACCACCCCCACGTTCAGGGGAATGCCCCCCTCGGGGACGATCCGCCCCGTGACCTCATAGACGATGACCTGCTCGTCCCCCGCCGGGTAGAAGGCTCCCAGCAGGTGGACGCCCAGCTTCGGGTGCTTTGGCAGCTCCCGCTTCAGGGATTCCGCCGCGGCGTGGTAGTGCTCCTTCAGGGCCACCACGCCCTTTTCCGCCCCCACGTGGTCCACGATCAGGTCCAACGCGGTGAGCAGCTTTTCCGCCTGAAGGTCCATGAGCTGCTGGTCCACCCGGAGCAGGGGCTCGCACTCCGCCCCGTTGATGATGACCGTGTCAGCCTTGGCGTTGAGCTTGACGTGGGTGGGGAAGCCGGCCCCGCCGGCCCCCACCACGCCCGCTTCCTGGACCTGGGCGATCAAATTTTCAGACATACGGCGCACCCCTTCCGGTTATCGGACGTCCAGCCCCCCGACCAGCACACATCTGCGCCGCCGGGCGAAGGACTTGGCCGTGGTCAGCCCCTCTCCGGTGGGACCGGCGATGGTAAACGTGGTGCAGCCCTCGCCGCCCACGCCGATGCCGGCGTAGGAGGGGCCGTTCTTCACAAAAATGGTGGTCTGGATCAGCTTGGCCATTTTGGTCAGCTTATCCACATTCCGGGAGTGCATCATGGCGGTGTGGCGGTTGCCGTGCTCCACCCGGACGGCCATGTCGATGGCGGCGTCCACGTCGGGCACCCGCACCACGGGCAGGATGGGCATCATCAGCTCCACCTGCACAAAGGGGTGGTCCTCGGTGGTCTCCATCATGATGACCTTCACCTCGGGGCCCACATTAATGCCCACTTTTTCCAGGATGTACCGGGCGCTCTTGCCCACGAATTCGGTGACGGGGTGCTTGCCGTCCTCCTTCACCACCAGCTTCACCAGCTTGTCGATGAGGGCGGGGTCCTTTACCTCGTAGGCGCCGGATTTCTTCATGTTGAACATGAGGTAGTCGGCGATGGAGTCCACGGCGATGACTTCCTTCTCCGCGATGCAGGGCAGGTTGTTGTCAAAGCTGCACCCGTCCACGATGTCCTGGGCGGCCTTCTCGATATTGGCGGTCTCGTCCACCACCACGGGGGGGTTGCCCGCGCCCGCGCCGATGGCCTTCTTGCCGCTGGACAGCACCGTCTTGACGATGGCGGGGCCGCCGGTGGCCACCAGCATCCGCACCTTGGGATGGCTCATCATGGCGTTGGTGTTCTCGATGGAGGGCTCGGCCACCGTGACCACCAGGTTGGCGGGGGCACCCGCCCGGGCCAAGGCCTTGTTGATGAGCTGAATCAGGTGCAGGGACACCATTTTCGCCCGGGGATGGGGGCTGAATACCACGGAGTTGCCTGCCGCCAGCATCCCGATGGAGTTGCAGATGACGGTCTCGGTGGGGTTGGTGGTGGGAGTGATGGCCCCGATGACGCCAAAGGGGGAGTACTCCACCAGGGTCAGGCCGTCGTCACCGCTCATGGCCTCGGTGGTCAGGTCCTCAATGCCGGGGGACTTGGTGGCCGCCAGGCGGTTCTTCACCAGCTTGTACTCGTATGCGCCCATCCCGGTCTCCTCCACGGCCAGGCGGGAGATGTAGTCCAGGTTCTCCTCCTCCAGCACCACGTCCCGGATGGCCTGGACGTACTTGGCCCGGTCGTGCATGGAGCAGTTCAGATATGCCTTCTGGGCGGCGGCGGCGGCCTCCACGGCGTCGTTCATGTTGCCGAACACGCCCCAGTCTCCGCCGGCGGCGGCGCAGTTGGGCTCCGTTCCGCCCATATCCACGCGGCTGAGCACCTGCTTGACAATGCTGGCCACCACTTGTTCATCAAAATTCATTGCGCGGTCCCTCCTTCAATCTGCATTGCGTAGCGCGCGATCTCCATGTCCTGCTCCACCGTGCCGCCGGACACGCCGATCCCTCCGGCCACCTTGCCGTCCACCCGGTAGGGGAACCCCCCGCCGAACAGCACAATCCTGCCGGGGTTGGCGTTCTCAATTCCATACAGGGGCCCGTCAGGCCGGGCGGCCGCCCCCAGCTCATGGGTGGGCATCTGGAAAGCGTAGGCGGTGTAGGCCTTGCCCGCCGACACCTCCACGCTGCCCGCCAGGGCTCCCTCCATCCGCTGGAGGAACATCAAATTGCCCCCCTCGTCCACGGCGGAAAACACCACCGGCACGCCCAGTTCCTTGGACTTCTCCACGGCCCGGGCCGCCATGCGGTGCAAAATGTCCAGATTCATGGGGGGAAACCCGCCGGCCTGCCGCGCCATGGCCTCCTTCACCAGGCCGGTGACCTTTTCCCTCATCTGGGTCAGGTCCTCCTGGAGCCGCGCCATGGCGTAGACCGCGTCGGACAGCCGGTTGAGGTAGCGCGCCAGCACCTCCCGTGCGGGCAGCTCCACAATCCGCCGCTCCGCCCGCCGCACGATGGTGCGGGCCACGTGGAGGGCCGCCGAGGCGGGGTCCACGCCGGGAATGACAAAGTGGGTCTGTCTGCCTGTGGTCTCCGTGCAGGTGTCCACCACCCGCTCCAGAAACGCCACGTCCTCCTCAGAGATGGTCCCCTTAAGGGCGGCGGCGGTCTCCGGGGAGTCGCTGGCCAGCTCCGCGCCCAGGGCGAACAGCCGCCCCTGGATCTTGCGCACCGTAGTGCGGATAAATTCGTTGTCCGTCTGGGTATAGGCCAGGCCCAGCATGGAGTTGGCCTCGTCCACGGTGCCATAGCACTCCACCCGGGGGTCGGATTTGCTCACCCTTCCCCCGCCCACCAGGCTGGTCTGCCCCTTGTCGCCGCCCCTGGTATACAGGTTCGCCATCAGCCCACCTCCACCGTGTCCACGATGCCCACAATGGCCTTGTCAATGGGGGCCGAGGCGTTTTGGAACACATACCGGGCGGAGCTGCCCTGGCTGACCAGGACAATCTCGCCGGTGCCCGCGCCCACGGAGTCCACGGCGACCTCGGTGGTGCCGTCCCGCTCCAGGCGCTCCGTAAGCTTCTCCACAATGAGCAGCTTCATTCCGATCAGGTTCTCATTCTTGCTGGTGGAGACCACAGTGCCGATCACTCTGCCTAAATACATTCCGCTCCACCTTTCTACGATTCGATTTGAATGGTCACGCCCCGCCTGCGGGCCTCGTCGGAGGCCAGGGCTGTGACGATGGTGCCCTTTGGCGCGGCGATCACCGCGCCCTGGGGGGCGGCGTTCACCGTCTTGACGCCGAGCACCCTGCCCGCCAGGGCGGGCCGGATGACGCTCCCGGCCTGCGTTCCGGAGCTCCGCGCCCCGCTGGGCCCTTTCCCCGCCCCCTTGGCGGGCAGGAAGCTGTAGACCGCCCTGCGCACCGCCCCGGCCATACCATCCGCCGGGGTCAGACGGGCCCCGTAATCCCGGAGCTTCTCCAGGTTGCCATGGAGGGCGTCCCGCAGGGCCGGGGTCATGCGGTAGCCCAGCTGGGCCCGCATGGGGTTGTCGGGACAGGCCCCGTCCACGGCGGCCACCACGTTCTTCCCCTTCATGAGGGCGCTGAGAATCATGGCGGCGGCAGGGGTGTCCGACATACAATTGGCCAGATGGGCGGCGGTATTCGCCGTCAGGGCGGGCACCAGCACGGTGTCAAACCCGGCGGCGGTCAGCTCCGGGGGCTGGTCCGTCCGCTCCACCCAGAGCTCCTCCGGGGCCAGCGCGGCGCGCACGGCCTGCTCCCCCGTCACGTGCATGGCACTGCGGGTCATGAGCACGTGGTAGGTAAACCCCTCGCCCCGCAGCTCCTTCAGCTGCTCCAGGGCGGCGGGTACGCCGATGGCCGCGCCGGTGACGATCACCAGCGCGCGCTTTTGCCGCTCCACCAGCTTTTGCACCACCCGCTCCGCCAGCTCCTCCGCCAGCAGCTTCATGGCCAGGTCATGCCGCTCCTGTTCTGTCAATGGTCCTCACCTGCCTTAATTGGTGCAGTTCATGGCGATGCCCAGCGGTGTCGCCAGCAGCGGAGCCGCCGGCTTCACCACGGGGATCCCCAGATATTTTTGGAACACGGCCTCAAACTCGGTGAAGCAGCACGCGCCCCCCACCACATAGACCGTGTCCACAGGGTGTTCCGCCAGGCAGCGCTTGACGATGGCGGCCATTTTCTCCACCACCGGCTTAATCACCGGGAACACGCTGTGCTCCTGGGCCGGGTCCCGCTTCATCCGCTCGGCCTCCTGGGTATCGCACCCGTGGAAGCCCGCCAGCACCAGGGTCATGTGGGTGCCGCCGGTGGGCTCGTCGTCCACGAAGACGACCCGGCCGTCCTTCAAAATGCTGATGCCGGTGGTCCCTCCGCCCACGTCAACCACCGCCCCGTCGGCGATGCCCAGCACGGAGGCCGCCGCCGTGGGCTCATCCACCGTGCTGGTGAGCCGGAACCCGGCCGCCTCCACCACGTTGCCGATGGCCTTGACGCTTCCGCTCATGACGCCCGGCGGGATGGCGCAGCCCGCCGCGTCCAGCGCCGTGCCCAGCTGGTCCTCCAGCTGGGCCTTCAGCCGGGTGACGGTGCGCACCGCGCCCATGTAGTCCACCACCACCCCGTCCCGCACCACGGTGGACGGGTAGGTGGCGCCGGCCACGGGCCGGTTCTCCCCGTCCACCACGGCCAGCACAATGTTGGCGGTGCCCAGGTCCACGCCGGTGCGCAGGGGCCCCGTCCACGGGTTGTTCCGGCGCTCTTCAATGAGGCGCTCAAACTCCCTCAGCGTGGCGTTGCACGCCTCCATGTCATGGCTCATAACCGTTCTCCGCCCTCAGTCCACAATGATATAGGCCCGGTCGCCGTTCTTCACGCCGAAGGCGTTGGCCTCGTCCACGTCGATGTGCATCTCCGGCGCGAACTGCTCCGACACCCGGATGAGCACGTTGTGGAACACGCCCCCCCGCAGCCCGCCGATCTCCACCTTCACCATCTGCTTATCCCGCACGCCCATGCGCCGGGCGTTCTCGGGGGTCAGGTGGATGTGCCGCAGGGCGGCGATGGCCCCCGTGTCCTTCTCAATGGTCCCCTTGGGGCCCACGATGGTCACGCCCGGGGTACCCTCCAGCTTGCCGGACTCCCGGATGGGGGGGCGCACCCCCAGGGCGAACCCGTCGGTGACGGACATCTCCACCTGGGACTCGCTCCGCAGGGGGCCGAGCACGCGCACGCGGCTCAACTCCCCTTTGGGCCCACGGAGGGTGACTGTCTCCTCACAGGCGTACTGGCCCGGCTGGCCCAGCTCCTTTTTAAAGGTCAGCTCGCTGCCCTGGCCAAACAGGATGTCCATGTCCTTTCGGTCCAGATGAATGTGCCGGTTGGACACGCCGATGGGCACCGAGCGCTGGAATTTCTCCAGCTCCTCAATGACCAGCCGCGTGACCAACTGAACAAACATCTCATAGGTCTGCCGGCTTTTCTCCACGGTTCATTCCACCTTACGCCAGATCCTTGGGCAGGATTTTCTCCACGTCGGTGTGGGGCCTGGGAATTACGTGGACGGAAACCACCTCGCCCACCTTCTCGGCGGCGGCGGAGCCGGCGTCCACAGACGCCTTGACGGCGCCCACGTCGCCCCGGACCATGACGGTGACCAGGCCGGAGCCGATCTTCTCATAGCCGATGAGGGAGACATTGGCGGATTTGGTCATGGCGTCGGCGGCCTCGATGGCGCCCACCAGGCCTTTGGTCTCCACCATGCCCAGTGCTTCACCCATACTCATAGTTACCTCCTAACAATGGCCGTCTTACGGCCGTGCGTTATTGTTTTCGCTTTCCGCCCCGCTTGGCGGGAGCCTTCCGGGCCGCCTTAGGCTTGGCCGGGGCGGCCTCCTCCTCAGGGGGAGCAGCCTCCTCCACAGAGGCCTCCGCCGCCGGATCTTCCGCCGCCTGTTCCGCCTCCGCCGGGGCGGCTCCCGCCTCCGGGGCGGCCTCCTCAACGGGGACCTCCGGCGCCGGCCCGGGCTCAGACGCAGGGACCTCCGCCGGGGCCTCCGGCTCGGGGGAGGGCTCTTCCGCCGGGACGGGGGACTCCTCCGCCGCCTCAGGGATGGCCGGGGCCTCAGGCTCCGGGACCTCATGGGGGGCGGGCGCTTCCTTTTCCGGCTCACCGGGACTCACGGGGGGTTCCGGGGGGGCGGGAGGCTTGGGGGGTGCCGGAGGCTCCGGGGGCTGATAGCCCACGGTGTCGCCATTTTCCACCAGCATCTCCAGTCCGGCGGCGGGCCGCGGGATTACCCGCGTGCTCACCACCCGGCACACCTTGCCCGCCGCGATCTTGGCGGCGTCCACGGCGGCCTTGACGGCCCCCACGTCGCCCTGGATCTTCACGGTGGTCCAGCCGCCTCCCTTGGTCAGCTCATACCCGATGAGCTCCACGTTGGCGGACTTCACCGCGGCGTCGGCGGCGGTGATGCCGCCGAGCAGCCCCTGGGTCTCGATGAGCCCTAAACTCTTCTGCATACGTTTACCTCCTAGTCCAGAGGTTTCAGCGGCAGCTTCTTCACCAGCCGCGCCGCGTTGGCCCCCAGGGCCCGCACCTGGTTGGCCTGACGGGCGGGGACCCGGTAAAGGGGCCGGTTCTGGTCCAGCTTGGAGTAGTGCAGGACCGCGAACTGCTTATCCAGTCCCAGCCCCACCTCCAGCCGGGAGGCCTGGGCGGCTTCCCAGGCCATGGCCTGCGCGTCCATGCCCTCCTTTACCCCCTGCTCCCAGGGGATGCCCTCCTCCTCCATGCCGTAGGTCAGCTGCCGCAGCGCCGCCTGGGGGGCGTCCGGGCTCATAAGGACGCGGATATTGGGTTTGGTCATCTCAATGGGCATGGCCATAGGTCAGGCCCTCCCTTCCAGTGCCGACAGCACCAGGCCGGTGGCCACCGCGTTGCGGGGGCCCTCGGTGCCCCGGATGTTGCCCCGGCCGGCCACCACCTTGTACTGGGACAGGGCGTCGGTGACCATCTGGGGCACCTCGAAGTCCAGGGCGGAGCCGCCCACCAGCACCACGAACCGAATATCCCGGACGCTGCCCGTGGGGCTCACCCGGGTGAGAGCCCGGATGGCGTTGGTGACGAACACCTTCTGCTTGGCCTGGCGGCGGATGAGACGGATCTTTTCCATGGACCAGTCCCCCTCCAGGGGGAGCATTTTGCCCTCCTTGAGGATGACCACCTTGGCGAAAATATTGGGGTCCAGCGGGGTGGGGAAGAATTCCACGGTGCCGTTTTCGTGGCGGATGTGGAACAGGCTCTCCACCTTGGCCATGGGGTACTTCTTCACGTCTTCCGCCGTGTCAAAGCTATCCAGGCCCATCTCCGACTGGATAAGGAGGGTGACCATGTTGCCCGCCCCAGCCAGGTGGATGGAGTGGATGGCCCCGTCCTCGCTGATGATGGACGCGTCGGTGGAACCGGCGCCCATGTCCAGGATGGCAAGGGGTTTGTTGGTGCCCGGGGTGGTCAGGGCGCCCCGGATGGCCATGTCGGCCTCCACGCCGCCCACCTCCACCGGCACGCCGATCTGCTCGCCGAACTCCCGGGCGATGGCCTCCATCTGGAGGCGGTCGGCCTTCACCATGGCGGCGATGCCCACGGCGTTCTCCTGGGAGAACTCGTTGGCCAGGCCGCCCTGGACCTTCTGGGGGGTGAACGTGTCCACCGCCAGCAGGTCCTGGATGTGGATGTCCCGGGGGTGCTGCTTGGTGAGGTTGGCCATGACCTGGCGCACCTTCTCCAGCATCCCCCCCGCGTTGGTGCCCGGCTCGCCCCGGACGTCCTCCAGGGCGGGGATGGACTCCACCGCCTTCATGATCTTGTCGGCCCCGTCGTCCACGTCCACTTTCACGGTGCGGGCGGCGCCCTTCAGCTCCATGGTGCCGGCGGGGATTTTGCGCTCCTTCACGTCGCCGCTGGGGGTCTTGATGACCACCGCGGAGCGGTTGCCGATGAGGGCCCGGGCGATGGGCACCACCTGCCGGGTCTCCTCGGAGGACAGCCCGAACAGGGTGGCGATGCCGTAGGGATTGGACAGCACCTCCACCACGCCGCCCACCGCGGCCACCTCCACCGCCGAGCGCATACCCAGGGGGACCTTGTCCACCAGGGCCACCTCGTCCACGATGGGGATTTTGCGGTGCAGGCGGTTGTGGATGAGCACGCCGTCGTCCCGCTGCACGATGGCGGCGGTGACCTGCCGGGTGCCGGCGGAGCCCTGGTTGATGAGCCGGGCCGCCTCCTCAAAGTCCACGGCGGCGGGGATGACGGCGATGTAATCCTTGCCGCCGGGGGCGTCCTCCAGCTCGGTAATCAGGACCGTCTCCCCCACCCCGACGCCCATGCCGCCGGGGGTGGAGGGATTGTGGCCGATCATGGTGGACTCGGTGATGATGGTCTCGGTGATGGTCTCCATGGCCACGTCGCCGATGACCGGGGCCGCCTCGTTCAGGCGCACCTCCGACAGGTCCTTCACCTCCAGCCCCGCCTTTTCCAGGGCGCTGGTCAGGGAGTGGAAGATGCCGTTGATGTTCTGCCGGGTCCCCTTGATGCCTGTGGTGGGCACCGTGCCGCTGGCCAGGAATTCCAGCCTGCCGCCTTCCAGCCTGGCCAGGGCGGTTTCCGTTGTCGCGTTGCCGATGTCAATGCCTGCGACGATCTTCATGTGCGGTGCCTCCTGACTCTTGGGTTTGAATTTAGAACTTCTTCAGACGGTCGCGCTTCTCGTAAACCTCGGCGGCCTCCCGCACCAGGGCGGCGGCGGTCTTGGCGCCGTACTTGCCGTCCAGCTCGTTGGCGATGTCGATCAGCTCCTGCTTGGTGGAGCGGTAGGGGCGCAGGGCGTTGTAGATCTCCAGCAGGCGCTCGTCGGGCACGGCGATGAGCTCGGCGGCCCGGCGCAGGTTGCCCGCGAAGGCCTCGCGGTTGACGGACTCCGCCACCTGGGCCTGGTACTCCAGGGTCTCGGGGGCGATGCGCATATCGTCGGAGGTCAGTTCGCCGGACAGCACCTTCTCGTAGCTCAGGCTGCTGAAGGGCTTGCCGGTGGGGGTTTTGAGCTTATCGGCCTCTTTCTCGGCCAGGGGGTAGTTGGCGGCGGTCATCTTGCCGCCCGCGGGGGCAGCGGGAGCGGCGCCCTTGCTCATGGCGCTCATGACCTGCTCCACGATCTGTCTCATTAAAGCTTCCTGATCCATATTCCTGCCTCCCTTTACTTGAACGAAACGGTGACGGCCTGGGGCTTCTTATCCCGGTCGCAGTGCTCGGTCTCCTTGATGTGGAGCAGCGCGGCGATGGCCTGGTAGGTGGGGCGGGCCATCTGGTCGTTGCGCACGGTGACGGGGGTGGGCGCCTCGCCCTTGGCGTACTTGGCGGCGTTCTTGCCGATCTGACGGAAGGTGTCCATCTCGATCAGCGGCGCCTGAGAGAACAGCTCCAGGTTGCTCAGGGGGGGCAGGTCCTTCTGGTGGATGACCGTGGTCCCCTTGGACTGGATGCCGATGCCGATGCCGGAGCCGGAGTACTCGGCGGCGTCATGGGCGATAAAGGACACGTCGGAGGTGCGGTACACCCGGATCAGGCGCCACTTCATGCCCTCTTCCTCGATGCCGGCGATGATCTCGCGCAGCACCTTGCTGTGGGGCTGGTGGATAATGGTCTCATGCTGGTACACACCGAAAGCGGGGGCCAGGCCGATGACCACCTCGTCGGGGGCCACGCCCTTGGCGGCCTCGCCGGAGTCGGTCAGGCTCATCTCGCCGGCGGACAGGGTGCTGGCGGCGGGGGCGGCCTTGGCGGCGGGAGCGGTCGAGGCGGAGCCCATCTCCTTGAGGACCTCTTCGATCACACTGCGCAGCATTTTCTCGTCAAAATTCATAGTTCGACCCTCCCTCTGATCAAATGTCTTCCGGCCGGATGGCGTTGGGGATGTTCTTGATCTGCTCCCAGCGCTCCTCGCTGAGCTGATAGCCGGTCATGGGCCCGTGGTAGTCGTTGGGGGCGTTCACGCCGGAGTAGACGTGGAAGTCCTTGTCGAAGATGGAGGCGGTGTGCAGGTAGTCGCCGGCCACCTTCTGCCGGAGCATATTGTAGATGTTCTGGGCCACGTCGGGGAAGCCGGCCTTGTCCAGCGCCTTGACGAAGTCCACGCCGGTGACCTTGCGGGCCATCATGGCCTCAATGGCCTTCAGGTCCTCGTTGACGTTGCGGTTGGGCATATCCTCGGAGCCCCGGGCGTAGGTGGCGGCCTCCACTTCCTCGTCGGTGATGGGGGGCAGGCCCAGCTCGCGGAACATCCCCTGGAGGGCGCGGGCGGCCTTGTTGCGGGCCTTGATGACGTCCTCTTCCTTCACGGGCTGGAGGCCGCCGTCGATGCGCATATCCCGCTGGATGATGTTCCAGTCGTCGTAGTCGTCGGCGTCCCAGTTGGAGCCCGCGAACATATTGTCGTAGTTCGGGGTGGCAGAGTAGCCGGAGCAGATGTAGTCGGTGCCGGAGAACAGCTGGGGCACGCTGCGGGCCACCCGGCGCAGGTCGGAGTGGGTAAAGGTCTGGTCGTTGGAGGTGGTGGACTCCAGGTCCAGCAGCATGGCGATCAGGTTCTCGGCGGCGATGGCGCGGATGCCGCCGGGCACGCCCGCGGGCACGCCCACGCAGGACACGGAGCCGTTCTGGGTGCCCTGCACGCCGGCGCCCTTGGTGACGGCCAGGCAGCGGGCCTCCAGGTACAGCATGGACTTGCCCTCGGCGTAGCCCATCTGGACCTCGGAGCCGGTGCCGGAGGTAAAGCGCATCTTCAGGCCGCGGCTGGCGTAGCAGCTGGCCAGGAACGCCTTGGAGTAGGGGGTGTCGTCGCCGTCCATGAACACGGGCTCGGTGCCGTACACGGAGATGGTCTCGGCGTAGGTGGTGAAGCCCCGCATACCCAGCTGGAGCTCAGTGGCCTCTTCCAGGGCGCACTGGGTCATGATGCCGGGGCGGCCGGCCTGGGCGCCGACAAACAGCGCCATAGCGTTGAAGGGGGCGTACCGGGCGATGCCCACGGTGGTCTCCATCTCGGCGAAGCCGCGCACGGCGGCCTCGGCGGCGTCGGCGGCGATCTGGACGGGGTTGTCCTTCACGTTGGTGACGTGGCACTGGTTGGCGGGCATCAGGCGGGCGCGCATTTTGGTCATGCCCATCATGATCTCCACGATGGTGAGCTTGCCCACGATCTCGGTGAGCTTGGCGGGGGTGACGGACAGGGTGATGTCCAGGATCTCGTCCCGGGACACGTTGATGTCCACGATCTTGCGGGCGATGTCCAGGGAGTCCATCGCCATGGCCTTCTCCGCGTTGCCCAGCCGGATGGCGTGGTCGGCGATGAAGGTGTCCAGCATATCGAAGTCGGCGCGGGCCTTGCCGTCCATCTCCACAATGCGGCCGTTCTCAATCTTGATGCTGGGCTTGGGGTCGAAGGGGCTGTTCATGGCGATCAGGCCGACCTCGGGCCACTCCTGCACATACCCGTCCTGGTTGACCGGGCGGGCCGCCAGAGCTTCAAAACGCTTCGATTTCATAGCTTACGCTCCTTCCCGGCTTGATTAAATGATGTAGGGGGTCGTGGAGGACTTCAGCTCCTCGCTGGGCTCCAGGGTCCTCAGGGCCTGCATACCCACGTCGCGGGCGGCGATGAGGGCCTGCTTCACAGCGCCGGAGTCGCCATAGAAGAAGGTATTGACCTCATTGGAGTAGCTGGTGCCGCCGTTGCCGGGGGTCGCGACGCTCAACACCTCGACGTTGGCCGCCTTCACCGCGGCATCCGCGCACAGGATGCCGATCCCGGCGGGGGCGCAGGAGATGATGCCCATGGCCTTGCCCAGAGGGGCGTTCCAGACCTTGTTCAGCACGTAGGAGGCGCGGGCGGTGTACTGGAACTCCAGATGGCCGGCGCTGCTGCCATACACGTCGCCGAAGTGGACCTCGGTCTCGCGCAGGGCGACCTCGACGGCGCGGCGGGCGTCGGAAACGTCCTCAGCGCCAAAGACGATCAGGCAGCCGTGGCCGCCGCCGCCCTCGGTGTCCCGGGGGCACTCTACCATGACGCACTCCGTGTTGGTGGCCTTCACAGCCTCGTCGGCGGCGAAGATCTGGGGGCCGGCGCCGGTGCGGTCGGAGATGATGCCGATGGCGCGGTACTTGGGGTCGATCTTCAGGGCGTCGTGCACCTGGTGGTCCAGGTTGGCGATGACCAGGCCGATGGTGTGGCCGATGGCGGTGCCAACGAACTCAGTCAGGTTGCACTTGGCCTCGCAGGCGCACTTCTCCTCAGCGGGCTCGGAGGCGCCGATCTTCTTCATGACCTCGTCCATAACCTTGCTGACCAATTCATCCATGTGTTTTACCTCCATTAGATGTGATGTTTGTTATGTTGGATTGCGGCGCTTGGGATGCTGCCGGATTCTCATTCTCACTCCATGTGGGGCAGGATCTTCTCCACGTCGCTGTGGGGGCGGGGGATGACATGGACGGAGACGACCTCGCCCACCTTTTCAGCGGCCACGGAACCGGCGTCCACGGACGCCTTCACCGCGCCCACGTCGCCGCGGACCATCACGGTGACCAGTCCGGAGCCGATCTTCTCGTACCCCACCAAAACCACGTTGGCGGACTTCACCATGGCGTCGGCCGCCTCAATCGCGCCGACCAGGCCCTTCGTCTCAACCATACCCAGAGCTTCCTTCTGCATATTGCTGCCTCCTTCATTTATTCGTGGCCTGCGGCGCGCCCTGCGCAAAACCCGCGCGGCAGCGGCATACGCACGCCTATCACGATACATTATACCTGGAAGCCCCCCTCCTTTTCTTGACGCCAGAAGGTACTTTTTTGTCCATTCCTCCCAAGCTAAAAATTTACCCGCCCCGTCTTTTTCAACGTTTCCGACAAAATTCCGTTTCCAGGCGGCACAAGGCCCCGGCCAGCGGCGGCAAGCCGCGGGCCGGGGCCCTTATCCAAATATTTATATTTATAATTTGTGGATTTTCCTGGCTTTTCGCGGGGAATTCCAGCCGTTTTATCCCGTGATCTGAGCCAGCAGCCTTTCCACGTCGGCCGCCTCCACCGGGCGGGGATTGGTGGAGGTGGTGGCGTCGGACAGGGCCGCGGCCACCAGCTCCTCCTTCCGCGCTTTCACCTCGGCCGGGTCTATCCCCTGCCCCTTCAGCGTGGCGGGAATCCCGATCTTCCGGTTCAGCTTCTCCAACTCGTGGATCAGGTTGGTCACCCCCAGCCGCACGTTGGGGGCGGGCAGGTCCAGTACCTTGGCCATGCGCTGGTACTTCCGGGCCGCCACGCAGTATTCCCCCTTGTGCACCGTGGCCAGGTCGGCGTTGAAGGCCAGAATCTTGGGCAGCAGGATGGCGTTGATCCGCCCGTGGGCGATGTGGAGCTTGCCGCCGACGGCGTGGGCCATGCCGTGGTTCAGCCCCAGCCCCGCCGAGTTGAACGCCAGACCCGCCATGCAGGAGGCGTTGTGCATCTTCTCCCGGGCCAGCAGGTCGGACCCGTCGGCCACCGCCAGGGGCAGGAAGCGGAACACCAGGGACACCGCCTTCTCGCACAGGGCGTCGGAGAAGTCGTTGTAGCCGGTGGACACATAGGCCTCCAGGGCGTGGGTGAGCACGTCCATCCCCGCGTCGGCGGTGACGGCGGGGGGCGCGGACACGGTGAGCTCCGGATCCAGAATGGCCACCATGGGCCGCAGGGCCCGGCTGCTCAGGGGATATTTCAAACCCTTCTCCCGGTCCGTGATGACGGCGTAGTCCGTCACCTCGGAACCGGTGCCGCTGGTGGTGGGGACGGCAAAGCACTCCATCTTGTCCGTGTCCACGCCCAGCGCCTGCTTGGCCACCTCCCGGATGGCCTTGGCCGCGTCAATGGTGGAACCGCCGCCCACGGCGACCACCGCCTGGGCCCCGCAGTCCCGGAAAGCCTCCACCCCCGCCGTCACCACCTCAATGGGGGGATCGGGCACCACGCCGTCGAACACGCTCACCTGGCAGCGGGTGAGGAAAGAGGCCACCCGGTCCGGCACCCCCAGCTGGTTCATGAAGCGGTCGGTGACGATGAGCACCCGCTTGTCCTCCACCCGGCGCAGGCGCTCCAGCGCGCCCTGGCCAAAGTATACCCTGGTACTAAAACTGAATTCCTGCATAATTGGCCTCCATTCGCCCTATCGCGGCACGCCGCCCCCCTTGGAGAGGGCCGGCCCCCGGCCATGCTGGTGCCGCTCCCGGTATTCCGTGGGGGTGAGCCCCACCTTTTTCTTGAACGCCTTGCCGAAGTAGTTGGTCTCGCTGTAGGACAGTTCGTAGGCAATATTGATGACGGGCATATCCGTGTCGGTGAGCATGGCCTTGGCGGCGCTGATCTTGCCGTCCATCATGTAGGTGATGAAATTGACCCCGGTGATCCGCTTGAAAAACTTGCTGAAGTAGCTGGAGCTCATATTGGCGTACTCCGCCGCCTCATCCAGGCCGATGCCCTCCTTGATATTGCGGTCCACGTAGTTGAGCACCCGCTGCTCGTCGCTGACCCGGTAGCCCCGGTCCTCGTCCACGGCGTCGAAGATGACCCCCCACATCTTTTCAAACACCAGGAAGGAGTCATGCTTCCGCCCCTGCTGGTCGAAGCGGAGGCGGAACCGCTCAATGAGGGTGGACAGCTTCAGCTGGGCGGAGGGCCCCAGGGGCGCGCCCAGGCGGACCACTCCCTCCCCGAAGGACAGGACGCTGAACCGAATCACGTCTATATCATCGGTTTCCCGGTACAGAGAATCAAGGTAATCCTTTGTGGTGTTGATGCACTTTTTATAGCAGAACGCCTGCATATGCTCGGCAGCCTGCTTGAGATACCGCTCCCGGTGCTCCTTCTCCCACTCTCCCGCCGGCTTGGCGCTCCACTGGATCATCACCCCGGCCGCCGCCGTCAGCCACTCGGGGCGGTAGGGCTTGAGCAGGTAGTCCTGCACCTCCAGCCGCCACACGTTGGCCACGATGTCGCTGCGCCGGCCGGTGGACGTAACAAGAATGGGCATATCCGGGGCCAGCTCCTTAGCGGCGGTGATTACGTTGCAGTAGTCCGCGTCGAACCAGGGCACGTCCGCGATGAACAGGCGCACCGGGCCCTCCCCCATCCGCTCCAGGGCCTGCCGGGGGCCGGCGGCGGCCAGGATCTCCGCCTGGGGCAGCCCCGCGGCCAGAATTGCCCGCATATTCTCCCGCTCCATGCGGTTTTCATTTAAAATCAGAATACGGCACATACCGCGGCGCCTCCTTTCCGCTGCCGGCGGCAATCCGGCCCTACCGCCACTTCAAGGGCAGCCGCAGCCGGAACGCGAACCCGGCCTGTCCGTCGCTCCTGTGCCCGATGGACAGGTCGCACCGCTTGCCGATCACCCGCTTCAGGCTTCGGTTCAGGTCCCGGAGGGAGCCCCGGTCCTTGGCCAGGTAGGCGTCCGCCCGGTTCTCCATCTCCTCCGGGGCGGCGCTCTCGCTGTTGGCCTGCACGCAGACGATCAGGTCCTTTCCGCTCTCCTCGGCGAATATGTCCACCTTCCGCCGGTCCTCCTCGCTTTTGAAAGACTGGAGGGTGATCTCCACCAGCGGCCCCAGGATCAAAAAGGGACAATTGACCCCCCAGTACTGCCGGGGCACCGACACGCTGTAGTCCAGCGTCTCCCCCCACCACGCCTTCTGGATGCGGAGAAACGCCTCGATATAATTCAGCTCCTCCCCCAGGATGGACAGCTTTCGGTCCGCGTCGCTGGTGTAGCGGATGATGTCCGCGAAGTCCAGGGCCACCGCCCCGGTGCGGTCCGCCCCCTCCTGGTAGGCCAGCTGGGTAATCAGGTTCATAATGAAAAAGAACTGGTCCGCCCCCTCCTGCTGGAGCAGGGCTCCCCGCTCCTGCCGGTGCACGGACAGGTCCAGGTCGGCGCGGCCCGCCCGCTCCTCCCCCGGTTCCCGCTCCCCGGGCTCCTGCGCGCCCTGGCCCCGGCGGTCCTGCATGGCGTACAGGAACATATCCCGCACCACCTGCACCGACGCCAGCAGCTTGTCGTAGGTCATCTCCCGCACATGGCGGTAGGATTCCGCCATGGCCTCATTTTTCCGCCAGTTTCCCCGGGGGACGATGTACTCCAGTTCCCGCTCCTCCGCGTCCGCCAGCCGCACCTGCCCCCCCATCACCGAGCCCAAGTAGTTGTCGTTGAGGATCAGCGGCACCGCGAAATCCACCAGGTCCGCGTGGCAGCGGTAGATGTAAGGCTGGCCGGTGATGGCGGCGTGGAGCCCGCCGTGGGCGTCGCACTGCTCGCACATCTCGGAAAAGCCCTGAAGCTCCCGGCCCAGGGCACAGTGGTCCGTGAATCCGCTGTACTTGGTGATGGGCCGCCCCTTGTAGTCCACCGTGACAAAGGCCAGCCCCATGGCCTTGGAGCACCGGTCCTGGATGGACTGAAGCAGCTCAAGATTGACCTGTTGGGATATTTTTTTGAACTCTTCCACGGCCTTTCACCTCCAAGCGCAAGCAATACGCCATATTTTCCTAAGAACTTCCCAGTATGTCAGGTCTATTATAGCAAAAAATCACCCGCTCACAACGTCTTTTTTTGTATCCAGACAGTAATATTTTGACATAGCCCGTCTTTTTTGACTACTGCGTGAAATTGACAAAAGCGGCGCGGCCCTATGGCCGCGCCGCCTCGTCGCATTCGCGCTCGCGCTCCTCGTCCGCCCCCTCCGGCTCCGGCGGGGCTTCCGCCATGTCCCGCGCCTCCAGCGGGTGGCGGGCGCGGCCCTTCAGCCCCAGGCGCCCCCCTTTCCGGCCCATTCGGATGGCGTTCTGGATGCCGCCCGCCTTGTAGGACGCCGCCGCTCCGACGGTGAGTCCCCCCACCACCACGCCCCCGGCAATGCCCAGCAGCGGGTTCATGGCCAGCACGCCGCCGAACATCAGGTTCAGCGCCACCGCCGCCAGGGACACGATGCTCAACAGGCGGGCGTTGCGGTTGATGTTGTTGTTGACGATGGAGGTATAGGTGTCCAGGTCCTTGATGACGGTATTCTTGATGAGCTCGTACCGCTCCTCCAAAAACTGAAAATCCAGCGCCACCCGTCCCTGGAGGACGTAGCTGTTCTGCATCTGCATGGGGAAGTACCCCTTGTCGATGCGGGTGATGATCTCCTTCACGGAGATGATCTGGTCGCCGTACCCGGTGTAACGCCGGCGGAAATCCAGAATCTGATAGGTACCGCTGTTGTCGATGTGGCTGTCCAGGCCGTTTTCCAGCAGCTTCATGTCCTCCACCCCCCGCTCCACCAGGGCGGTCAGGTCGGCAATTTTGAATTGGAGGGCATACATCAGCACTTGGCCCAGGTATTTGGCGGGCCGCTCCGCCAAAAAGTCCCGGAACAGCCCCTGAGATGTCTCCTCAATCACCAGGTTGCTCCCCGCCTGCCGCAGCCGCAGCTCCCCGTGGAGTCCCTCCCCGCCGTAGGTCAGCTCCAGCACCACGCACTCCTCATCCCCGAAAATGCGCTGGCGGGCCACCGGCTCCTGGATGGGGCCGTAAAAAATACAGTATTCGCTGTCCGCTGGGCCCGCCCCCTCCGGGTGGCGGCCCCGGTTCATGCGCTGCAAAAGGGTCAGCTCTTCCATGCTAGGGCACCTCCATGGAGCACACCGGCGCGGAATGCTCCATTTATGATGATACGGCAAAAGCGTCCCGTCCGCAAGGGATTTTTTTGACCCCTTTGGGCATTTGCCCGGCGCGGGGGGAAGCTCCTTGCCGGTGCGCCAAAAGAGGGGGGCAGGTCTCCCTGCCCCCCTCAAAAGGTGCTGAAATTGTGGTGTTTCGCTTACTTGAAGTACCGCTCCAGCAGGCCCTTCAGCGCCTTGCCGTGGCGGGCCTCGTCCCGGGCCATCTCGTGGACGGTGTCGTGGATGGCGTCCAGG
>CAMNQF010000022.1 GCA_946548895.1 uncultured bacterium
ACCGACGGCACCGAAGGCGAGGGCGACGGCGGCATCACCGACGCCCCCGATCCCATCGTGCCCGACGAGCCCGGCTTCGATCCCACCGAGCCGCAGTTCCCGGCCATCGACGCGGCGGGCGACCCGCTGCTCGACAACGCCAAGCAGGTGAGCTCCGACAAGCTGTACATGACCGCCTACCGTCTGGTGCTCGACGAGGTGGAGCCCGACTACGCCATCACGTTCCCGCACGAGTCGATGAACCCGGCCCTGGCGGAGAACGCGGCCCACAACATGACCAACGACTCCGACGCCCTGCGCGGCGCCGGCAACGCCATCAATATGTACGAGCAGTACGATGAGGCCAACGCCCACGGCACCGAGCCGCGGGGCGGCGGCGCCGCCCCCCAGGGCCCCCCGCGCGCCCGCCCAGTTGCGTCGGGGGCGTAGACGGCTCACGCCCCGGCGGCCCCGCGGGCGGGCCCCCCCGTGGGGGGCGCCCCGCCCTATAGGGCGGGCCCGCTTGTTCAGCGGAATCAGATAGCTGACGCAAACCAGCCACAGCGTGAGGAACCCGGCTTCCAGCGGGAAGCGGTCCATCACGCCCATCACGCCCCGCCCCCTACATAGTTGGTTAGGGCGGTCATAAAAGCCGCGCGGTTCCGGCGGCTGATTTCCAGCTCATAACCGGCCACCATCGCCACGTCTTTGCGCACTTCGGTGACATGGAACAGATTCACCAGGTACCAGTAATTGCACCGCACGAAATGCCGGTCCGCCAGTTGGCTCTCCGCCTCTTTCATGCTGCCCCGCAGGACGTACTCCCCTTGGTCCGTGTGGTAGTGGAGCCGCCGGTCCTGGATCTCCACGTAGTAGATCTGCCGTGTGTCCAGCCGCACCGCACCGCTGGGCAGGGTGAGCACAATCTGGGACGCCGCCCGGCGGTCCACCAGCCGCGCCGCCCGGTCCAGCTTGACGGAAAAGGTGTAGTAGTCCACCGGCTTGAGCACGAAGTCCAGCGCTCCCACGGAGTAGCCCTGAATGGCGTATTGGGCCATATTGGTGATGAACACGATGACCACATTCTGGTCCGTCCGGCGGATCTGCTCCGCCGCGGCCATGCCGTCCACCTGGGGCATTTCGATGTCCAGCAGGATGATATCGTATACCGGCCGGTAATCCGCCAAAAGCTCGCTGCCGTCCTGGAAAGCTGACACCTCTAAGGGCGTTCCCCGTTCCGATTCATACCGGGCTAAAAATCCCTCAATCTGCGCCAGGACGGAGGGCTCGTCCTCCACAACCGCCACGCGAAGCAATGCCCACACCTCCCTAAACAGTCAAAGCACCGCTTATTCTACCAGATTATAGCACAGCATACCCGGCTGGGCAAGTCCAAACGGCCCGTCCGGCAACATTTTCCGGCAGCAATTCCCCTAAAACGCCAAAATCCGCGCCTACCCCATTGACAACCCGGTCCGGCTTCGGTATAATATCGCATTACTGCTGTTGCGACAGCGGGGCAGGGCGCCGCTCTGCTCCGCGTGTGAGAAAAGGAGGTACCCCCAGTGGAACGGCCCGAAGGCGAAAACAAAATGGGCGTCATGCCGGTGAACCGATTGCTGTTGAACATGGCCATCCCCATCATGATCTCCATGCTGGTCCAGGCCCTTTACAACGTGGTGGACAGCTGGTTTGTGTCCAAGATCAGCCAAGACGCGCTGAACGCGGTGTCTCTGGCTTTCCCGGTGCAGAACTTGATGATTGCCGTCAGCGTGGGTACCGGCGTGGGTATCAACGCCCTGCTGGCCCGAAGCCTGGGCCAAGGCGACCGGGAAAAGGTGAACCGCTCGGCGGTGAACGGCCTGTTCCTCATTTTTTTGAGCAGCATGGCCTTTGTGGTCCTGGGGCTGACCTGTTCCCGCCTGTTCTACACCGCCCAGACAGACATACCCGGCATTGTCAACTACGGCGCCGACTACCTGACCATCTGCTGCGGGTTGAGCCTGGGCCTGTTTACCGCCGTAGCCATGGAGCGGCTGCTCCAGGCCACCGGCCGTACCTTTTATACCATGATCGCCCAGGCGGTGGGGGCGCTGACCAACATCATCCTGGACCCCATCCTGATCTTCGGCCTGGGTCCCTTTCCCCGGATGGAGGTGGCGGGAGCCGCCCTGGCCACTGTCATCGGCCAGTTTTTGGGCTGCGGTGTGGGAATCTTTTTCAACCTTACCCGGAATCCCGAGGTGAAGATCTCCTTCAAAGGCTTTCGGCCCCACGGCCCCACCATCCGGGAAATTTACTCCGTGGGCCTGCCCGGCATTGTCATGCAGTCCATCGGCTCGGTGATGGTGTTCGGCATGAATCAGATTCTCATTGCTTTCACGGATACCGCCACGGCGGTATTCGGGGTGTACTTCAAGCTTCAGTCTTTTTTCTTCATGCCTGTGTTTGGCCTTTGCAACGGCATGGTGCCCATTGTGGCCTACAACTTCGGCGCCCGCAGGCCTGACCGCATTGTGAAAACCGTCAAGCTCAGCGTGATGTACGCCACCATCCTGCTGGCCGCGGGCTTTGCCGTGTTCCAGCTGTTCCCCGGCCCGCTTCTGGATCTGTTTCGGTCCGAGGAGGACGCGGCGGGAAATCTGCTCGCCATCGGCATACCCGCCCTGCGTATCATTTCCTTCAGCTGGCTGCTGGCGGGCTTTGGCATTATCTCCTCTTCCGTATTCCAGGCTCTGGACCACGGCGTGCTCAGTCTGATCTGCTCGCTGGTGCGCCAGCTCATCGTCCTGCTGCCGGTGGCTTTTCTCCTCGCCCTGCTGTTTCAGAATCTGGACATGGTATGGCTGGCCTTCCCCATCGCGGAGATGTTCTCCTGCGCCCTGTGCGCCGTGTTTATGCGCCGGGTGTACCGGCGGGACATCCTGCCCCTGCGGGCATGAGGCAAAACTTTACGCTTTTCCCAAACTGCCCATTGACAGCGGCCCTTGGGGCGCTTATAATAAGGCCGTACAAGTAAATAACCCTTATCGAGAGTGGCGGAGGGACCGGCCCTATGAAGCCACGGCAACCTGCGGTGCAAGGTGCCAATTCCGGCGGAAACGCGAGATGAGGAGAGAACTGAACCATCCCGATCCCCCGCCGTTTCCGGCGGGGGATTTTCAGCCTCTTTCCCAGACAAAGAAAGGAGAAACATAGTATGGCAAAACGTTTATTTACCTCTGAATCTGTGACCGAGGGCCACCCCGACAAAGTCTGCGACCAGATATCCGACGCAATTCTGGACGCCATCATCGAAAAGGACCCCATGGCCCGGGTGGCCTGTGAAACCACCGTGTCCACCGGCTTGGTCCACATCATGGGGGAGATCACCACCTCCTGTTATGTGGACATCCCCAAAATCGCCCGGCAGGTCATCCGGGACATCGGCTATGACCGGGCCAAATATGGCTTTGACGGCGACAGCTGCGCCGTCATCTCCAACATCGACGAGCAGTCCCCCGACATCGCCCTGGGGGTGGACAAGGCCCTGGAGGCCAAGGAGGGCCAGCTCACCGACGGCCTGGACAACGGCGCGGGGGATCAGGGTATGATGTTCGGCTATGCCTGCACCGAGACCCCGGAGCTGATGCCTCTGGCCATCTCCCTGTCCCACAGGCTGTCCCAGCGGCTGTCCCAGGTGCGCAAAGAGAAGCTGGTGGACTACCTCCGTCCCGACGGCAAGAGCCAAGTCACCGTGGAGTACGGCGAGGACGGCAAGCCCCTGCGGGTGGATACGGTGCTGGTGTCCACCCAGCACGCCCCGGAGGCCACGCTGGAGCAGATCCGCGCCGACATGATTGAGCTGGTCATCAAGCCCACCATCCCGGCAGGGCTGTTTGACGAGAACACCCGCATCCTGGTGAACCCCACCGGCCGGTTCGTGGTGGGCGGGCCCCAGGGGGACTCCGGACTCACCGGGCGGAAGATTATCGTGGACACCTACGGCGGAAGCGCCCCCCATGGAGGCGGCGCCTTCTCCGGCAAGGATCCCACCAAGGTGGACCGCTCCGCCGCTTACGCCGCCCGCTGGGTGGCCAAGAACGTGGTGGCCGCCGGGCTGGCGGACCGGTGCCAGGTCCAGCTGGCCTACGCCATCGGGGTGGCCCAGCCCGTATCCGTCCGGCTGGACACCTTTGGCACCGGCACCGTGTCCGACGCCGCCCTGGAGGACGCGGTGGCCAAGGTGTTCGACCTGCGGCCCGCCGCCATCATCCAGCGGCTGGACCTGCGCCGGCCCATCTACCGCCAGACCGCCGCCTATGGCCACTTCGGCCGTCCCGACCTGGACCTGCCCTGGGAGAAGACGGATATGACGGACGCCATCCGCGCCGCGCTGTAATTTTATACGCGATTCGCTGGAACCGGGCCGCCGCATTTCTCATGCGGCGGCCCGGACCGTTTCCTTACAAATTATTTACAAAGTTCTAAGACAATTTTTATTGCATTATTCGCCCCAGTATACTATACTAAAAAAGCTGCTGAAAAAATAACGCCGGACGGCCCAGATCTTCGGGCTGCCGCCTTCAAAGGGTGTTTTTATGACTGAACTGCGCGCCAAACTGAAGTCCTTCTCCAAGGCCAACCTCCAGATGTTCCTGGCCCTCTATATCATCTGCCAGCCGCTGCTGGACGTGCTCACCGGCCTGGGGGCCGAATTCCACCATCCCATCACCGCGGGGGTGGTGGTCCGCTCCCTGTTTATGGTGCTGGCCTTCCTGTACTTTGTCTTTGTCAGCGATTTCCCGGGGAAAAAGCGGTGGATGATCTTCATCGGCGGGCTGTGTGCCTACCTGGTGCTGTTCATGGGCTATATGTTTTCCCTGGGCGGGCTGTCCCTGTGCCTGTCCAACCTCAAGGAGATGGTCAAGACCTTTTTCATCCCCTTCGCGCTGGCGTTTCTCTGGTCAGCCTATAAAGAGTACGGCTATCTGGCCGGGGCCCGGATCATCGCCATAGCGGGCGCGCTGTATGCCAGTGTTATCCCCATCGCCCTCATCACCGGCACCAGCTTCGTCTCCTACGGCAACGCCGGCATGGGCGCCCGGGGCTGGTTCTACGCCGCCAATGAGGTGGGCTGCGTCATCGCCCTCACCG
The DNA here is from genome assembly GCA_946548895.1 of uncultured bacterium. Taxonomy (GTDB): domain Bacteria; phylum Bacillota; class Clostridia; order Oscillospirales; family Oscillospiraceae; genus Enterenecus. The sequence goes on from CAMNQF010000022.1 coordinate 5,116, forward strand.
CCCCCTTCACCATCGCCTGGTGCCTGGAGGTGCTGCCCGCCGTCACCCGGCGGACCTGGTGGAAGGGCGCGCTGGCTGTCTGGGCCCTTGTCGCCATCGCCGTTAGCGCCAACTTCCTGGGCACCAAGATCGTGTTTGGCGCCATCGCCCTGTACTGCCTGGCCGCTTTCATCTGGCAGCTGGTCCGTCTCAAGCAGCAGCCCTGCCGGACCACCCGGATTCAGGCCGTTGCCATGGGCGGCACGTTGCTGCTCACCCTGCTCATCTTCTTCGTCAACTCCCCCCTGATGACCTACCTGCTGTATGTCTACTTCAAGCTGATCAACAACGACCCAGAGCAGACCATGCTGGCCTGGGGCGAGGAGATCCAGGCCGCCGCACGGGGCACCTGGCTGCACACCCTGCTGGAGAATAACGAGGTCCTTCAGCGCATCGACCAGATTCTCAGCCGCCGCCTGCTCAGTTCCTCGCCCTCCGTCCAGGTGTACACCGAGGGAGGCGTTCTGGCCAAGCTGCTGGGCATTGGTTATGCCACCGCCCCCTCCTACAGCCGTGAGGTCTACTTTATGGTGGAAATGGACCCCTTGGCCATGCTGGTCCGCCACGGTGTCATCGGATTTCTGCTGTATTACGTCCCCTATCTGGCGTTTCTGGGCTGGGCGGTGGTACAGTTCTTCAAGCGGCCCCTTCAGCGCCTGTCCTCTCTGACCTGCTGTACCGCCCTGTACTGCACCTTGGTTGGCTTCGGCATCTCCACGATTGCGGGCCATGCCCTGGTGTGCCCGGCGGTGGCCACCTTTGTAGTGGTGGTAGGCCTGGTGCTGTGGGATCTGGTGCAGGAACAAAACCAGCTCCCCAAGGACGGGTGGAAGACCCCTCCGGCCCTGTGACCCGAACGGCGTACGCCCGGACAGGCTCCAGTCAAGATCGGTAATGAACAAAACGCCCTCCGGCGCAGGGAACAGGACTGCGCCGGGGGGCGCCGCCGAAGAAAGCCCAAGTTCCGCCGGCGCAGTTTTGCTTCCTTTCAGGCCATAGCAAAAAATAGCAGAATGCAATTGAAATCAACTAAACAATGTGCTACCATTAGAAATCATACGAGTGAAAGATGTTTGACGCCAGCCATCAAGTCCATTTGAAAAAGCAGCAAGCATTTGCTTTCAAGTTTTGTCACACAACAGGAAGGGCAGATGAGCTCTTATGCGGAAGCACGAGCGGAAAGAATGGTGTTCTCTGATTCTCAGCGAACAGACCTTTCCCATCATTGAGCAGATTACTGCGGGGATGCCCGGCGGTTTTTTCATTTATCACGCTGATGAGGAGGAACGCCTAATTTACGCCAATCAGGCGCTGATTCGGATATATGGGTGTGAGGATCTGAAAGATTTTCAGGAATATACTGGCTATACATTTTATGGGCTGGTCCATCCGGAGGACGCCGAGGAGACCCAGCGGAGCATTAATAAGCAGATTTTTACAGGCGGCAGCGACCTGGATTATGTGGAATACCGCATTTTGCGGAAAGACGGCAAAGTTCGGTGGATTGAGGACTACGGGCATTTTGTCCATACCGATCTCTATGGAGACCTGTTTTACGTATTTGTGGAGGACGCCACGGAAAAGCACCTCAAGGCGATCAACGACGCCAAAACGGCCCGGCTGGCCCAGGAGCGGCTGGAGGCATTGGAGGCGCTGGAGCATGAAACCACCGCGCTGAAGCTGGTGCATGAAATTTTGCGCTCAGGAATGTGGGCCATGGAGTTCGACCAGCGGGGAGAGATGGCCAGCGTGTTTTGGAGTCAGGATTTCCGCGCCATGATTGGCTATCAAGATGAGGAGGATTTTCCCAATGCCTTGTCCTCCTGGTCGGATTTGATCCACCCGGAGGACCGTGACCGGGTGCTGAGGCAATACTACGCCGCCATTGACGACTATACCGGCAAAAGCCTCTATGATGTGGAGTACCGCCTGTTGACTAAGGACCGGGGCTATCGCTGGTTTCGGACCACAGGCAAGCTCTCACGGCGGGCGGACGGGACACCGATCACCTATGTGGGCATTTTCGTGGATATTACGGAGCATAAGGAAACGGACGAAAAGCTCCAGGAGCAGCGCAAGCTCCTGGAGGAAGCGCTGGTCAAGGCCCAGCGGGCCTCCCAGGCCAAGACCATGTTCCTCAATAATATGTCCCATGATATCCGAACTCCCATGAACGCCATCATCGGGTTTACCAATCTGGCGGCCACCCATCTGGACGACCGGGAACTGACGCGGAGCTATCTGAGCAAGATCGCCGCCTCCTCCAACCACCTGCTCAGTCTCATTAACGACGTGCTGGACATGAGCCGCATTGAAAGCGGCAGGGTGGTTATTGAAGAGGCGGCGTGCAGCCTGTCTCAGGTCCTGCGGGACATTCAGTCCATGATGCAGGCTAATATTGAGAACAAGGGGCTTAACTTCCATATGGATGACCGCGCCCTGGTTCACCCATATGTGGTCTGCGACCAGCTGCGGCTGAATCAAGTGCTGCTGAATATTTTGAGCAACGCGCTGAAATTTACGCCCGCCGGTGGAGATATCTCCGTCACCGCCTCCGAGCGGCCCGGAGATACGGCGGACACCGCCATCTATGAATTCCGCGTTCAGGATACCGGCATCGGTATGGATCCGGGTTTTCTGGAGCATATTTTTGAACCTTTTGAGCGGGAACGCACCTCCACCGTCAGCGGCATCCAGGGCACCGGATTGGGTATGTCCATCACCAAAAACCTGGTCGAGCTGATGAAAGGCCAGATTAATGTGGAGAGCCGGAAGGGGGAAGGCAGCGTATTCACCTGTACCTTTCCGTTCCGCCTCAGCCAAGCCCCCGGCGCCCGGGAGGCGCTGGCCATCCTCCAGCCGCAGCGGTCCGCCGGCTGGCGCATTCTGCTGGCTGAGGACAACGAATTGAACCAGGAAATCGCCGTAACCATTTTGGAGGAGGCTGGCTGCGCCGTAGATGTGGCGTCGGACGGGGCGGAGGCGGTGGAGAAGGTCCGCCATTCCCTGGGCGCTCCCTACGACTTGGTTCTCATGGACATCCAAATGCCTGTGATGGACGGCATTGAAGCGACCAAAGCCATACGCGCCTTAGACGACCCGCAGCTGGCCAGCCTGCCCATTGTGGCCATGACGGCCAACGCCTTTGAGGAGGACCGGCAGCTTGTCCTGTCCGCTGGAATGAACGGCCATTTGGGCAAGCCCATTGATGTGGCCAAGCTGTTTGCCACGATACAGAGCGTTCTGGGCGGCGGGCAACCGGGATGAAGGCGCGCCAATACGCGGCATGACAGCCCTCAAATCCCATGCCGTTGGGCTGAGTGACTGTCCCGCCCGGCGGGAGCAGGGCAGACCGGCCGCGCGGGCCGCTTTCTGCCGTCCCGAAGAGCGTTGGCCTCGGTAACGAAAATTGAATTTGCAGTATATCACCGCCGCTTCCGGCGAGGATACCAAAACATACAGCCGGTGCATATTGGATGCATATTCTTGCAGATTCGCCCTGTTCGAAAGTATAGCAGGATAAAAGGACCGCCCTCGGCCGTTTGACCAGGGGCGGTCCTGCTGCTATACGCCTTGGCTCGTAAACGCGACACCGCCGCTGGAGGGGGAACCCAGCCAGGCGTCCAGTTCCCGGATGACCTGTCCGGCTTTCCCGCCGGTTTACGCGGCCTCTTTGCGGATCTCCGCCCATTGCTTCCAGCTGAATTGGGTGGGCCCGTAGGGGGCATAGGTGGGAACGGCAGAATAGCCGCTGTCAAAGTGTTTCATGAGCGCCTTCTTTGGCTCACCGAAACACCCGGTTAAAATCTCTGGGCATCTTGGCCTTAAAAGTGACCTGTTCCCCGGTGGCGGGGTGGGTGAAGGACAGCTCGTTGGCGTGGAGGCACAACCGCCCGATGGGGTTGGTACGGGCCCCATACTGCTTGTCCCCGGCCACGGGATGGCCCATCTCCTTCATATGCACCCGGATCTGATTTTTGCGTCCCGTCTCAATGCTGATATCCAGCAGGGCGTATCCGCTCCCGGATTTCACCACCTGATAGTTGGTGACGGCCTCTTTAGCCCCTTTTCCGGGCTGGCCGGAGAAACTCAGATGGGTGTCCGTCTCCACCAGGAAGGAGCGAATGGTGTCCTGGGCGGGCGTGGGTGTCCCTTCCACCACCGCGAGATAGCCCCGGCGGGTGATGATATCGTTCCATCTGCTCTGGAACAGCTCCTTAGTTTCCGGGTCCCGGGCGAACATCAGCACCCCTGACGTGTCCCGGTCCAGCCGGTGAATCACAAAAATGCGGTCATCCACCCGGCGGGCTTTCACGTAGTCGGTGACTATATGGTAAGCGGTGCGGATTTTTTCTTTGTCGGTGGCCACGCTCAGAAGCTTGGCAGGTTTGTTTACTACGATGAGGCGCTCGTCCTCGTAGAGAAGGGGGAAGGGAAGGGCGTCCGCCCTGGGAGCGGAGGAGGAGAGTATACTCACCTGCTGGCCGGGGGCCAGGGGGGTGTCAAACCGGGATACGGGCGCGCCGTCCACCGCCACCAGCCGCCGGGACAGCAGAGACTTCACGTTGTTGCGGCTCTTGCCCTTTACGCTGGCCAGCAGGAAGGGCAGGAGGGTGGTGGGCTCACTTACGGTGTAAATGGGGGCGTTTTCCCGCCGCTTGTTTTGATGATCCATCCGCGTCACCTGATTTCATGATTTGCGGGCATTATATCACAGGATGTGGAAAAAGTCCACGAAAATCCGATGGACAGGCAAGACCGGCGGACAACTTTCATATCCTTCCCAGAGGTGATGCATCGTGGGGGAAAAGGAGGGGCTGCTGCTTCGGGCGTCCAGGCTGTTTGACCTGCCCGCCGACGCGCTGGCGGGCGCGCCCCGGGTGGAAGTCATTGGGGACGGCGAGCTGCGCATGGGCCCGCACCGGGGCATTCTGGCCTATGGGTCGGAGGAGATTCACATATCCGGCGGTAGCCTGGTGGTGGTGGTGCGGGGCAGCGGGCTGGAGTTGCGGGCCATGACGCCGGAGGAGCTGCTGATTACGGGAACCATTGCGGCGGTGGAGTTCATGAGATAGTTCTTTTTCTCGAGAGAAAAAGAACCAAAAAGAGCTTGAGATCGCTACCAAAGAGGCGGAAGCCTTGAGGATGAGACACGGCAACGGGGCAGAATCATTGAGGCGGCGAAATTTTGGGAGAAAAAGGGCCAAAAAGGGCTTGGGCTCGCCGCCAAAGAGGCGGAAGCCTTGGGATGAGGCATGACGGCGGGACGAAACGATTGGGGAAACGAATATGAAATGGCTCATAAACCTTCTGCGGGGCTATGTGGAGCTCCATGTCACCGGGGCGTTCCCCGAGCGGCTGCTGAACCTGTGCGCACAAAACCGGCTTCAGTTCTGGAAGCTGTGCTGGATTGACGAGACCAGTTTTACCTTTCGCGTGGCGCTGCGGGACCGAAAACGTCTGGACGGGCTGGCCCAGCGGGCCATGTGCGAGATCACGGAAAAGAGCCGCCGGGGAGCGGCGGCGGTGGCCGGGCGGATGGTGGAACACCGCTGGGGATTTTTGGCGGGGCTGGCCTTTTGCTTTGTGGCGGTGAGTTTCCTGTCACGGTTCCTGCTGGTGGTGGACGTGGTGGGAAATGACACCGTTTCCACCGCCGTCATCCTGGCCCAGCTCCGAAGGGCGGGGGTGCGGCCGGGAGCCTACGGCCCGGCCATCTCGGAGATGGAGGCGGCCAACGACGCCCTGCGGGGCCTGCCCGAGTTGAGCTACATGGCGGTCAATATCTATGGAACCCGGGCGGAGGTAGTGGTCCACGAGACGGAGAAAAAGCCTAAACTGGTGGATGAGACCATTCCCGCCGACGTGGTGGCGGAGGCGGACGGCGTGATTGAGGACATCCACACCGACGCGGGCAGGGCCCTGTTCCAGGATGGGGACGTGGTGGCAAAAGGGGAGGTGCTGATTACCGGCGCCCTGGACCTGAAAGGGCCGGAGTACGGCACGGTGGATTTGGGATACCTGGTGGTCCGCGCCGCCGGGTCTGCCACCGCCCGGACTTGGCGCACTCTGGAGGAGACCATCCCCCTCGCCGTTCAGTCCAAGGAGTACACCGGGGAGGAGCGCACCGGGTACGCCGTGAAAATTTTGTGGTTCGATTTGGATTTTTTACAAAACAGTAGCATTTCAGGTGGGAGATATGATAAAATAACCAGGACTGAACAGATGAACCTGTTTGGGCACGGGCTGCCCGTCTGGCTGACCACCCAGACCCTGCGGGGCTATGAGCTCACCGAGCGGCCTGTGGACCGGGAGGGCGCCGCCGCCCAGCTGGAGGAGGTGCTGCGGCTCCGGCTGGAGGAGCTGATGGCGTCTAACGGCGGAGAGGTTCTCCACAGCGAGGTCTCGGTACGGGAGGAGGGCGGCAGGCTGACCGCCGCCCTGACGGCGGAATGCCGGGAGAATATCGCCCGCACGGTGGAGCGGGAAGGGGAGGTCGGCCGGAAGGGTGGGAACGCCGCGGAGTGAGGCAGCGCGCAGGAGAAGCACGGTTAAAGATACACGCTTTTCAATACCAATGACAGCGGCCGTGGGCCGCACGCAAGGAGAATGTACCAGATGACAGAACAGAGCATCAGCATTGAGCGGATGGAGGAGGCCGTCAACCTGTTCGGCCTGTTCGACGAGAACATCCGCCTGATCGAACAGGAACTGGATGTGTCGGTGGTGAACCGGGAGTCCAACTTGAAAATATCTGGCGAGGGTGAAAACGTCATGCTGGCGGTGAAGGCCATTCAGGGTTTGCTCACCCTGTCCGCCAAGGGGGAGGCCATCGGCCAGCAGAACGTGCGCTATATCATTGAACTGGTCCGCTCTGGCAACGAGGGCAAGATTGCCCAGCTGGCGGGGGACGTGGTGTGCGTCACCGCCAAGGGTAAGCCCATCAAGGCCAAGACCATCGGCCAGCAGAAGTACGTGGACGCCATCAAAAACAGCACCGTCACCATTGGCGTGGGTCCCGCCGGAACGGGTAAGACCTATCTGGCGGTGGCGGCGGCGGTGGCGGCTTTCCGGGAGAAGCAGATTAACCGTATTATTCTCACCCGGCCCGCGGTGGAGGCCGGGGAGCGGCTGGGTTTCCTGCCCGGGGACCTGCAATCCAAGGTGGACCCATACCTGCGGCCGCTGTATGACGCGCTGTTTGATATGCTGGGGGCGGAGACGTATCAAAAGTATCTGGAGCGGGGGAATATTGAGGTGGCCCCCTTGGCCTATATGCGCGGGCGGACGCTGGACGACTCGTTTATCATCCTGGACGAGGCCCAGAACACCAGCCGGGAGCAGATGAAGATGTTCCTCACCCGGCTGGGGTTTGGGTCCAAGATCGTCATCACCGGCGACGCCACACAGATCGACCTGCCGGTGGACAAGGTGTCCGGCCTCAAAGAGGCCATGCGGGTGCTGAAGGGGGTGGAGGATATCTCCATCTGCCAGCTTACCGGGGCGGATGTGGTGCGGCACGTCATCGTTCAGCGCATCATCAAGGCGTATGAGGATGATGAAAAACGGCGGGCGGCCAAGCGGGACAAACGTTAGGGTTTGCCCAGTCCGATGGAAGAAAGGCGCGCGCCAGGTTTTAGCCCCTGATAAAAGAACCATAAACCATGGCTTTGGACTGGACGTGCTTCAACGCCTCCGGGCCAGCCCCGGTAAATGATAAAAGCCTGCTTTAAATCGCCGATTTTTTCGAGGTACCGGTGGACTGGCTCATGGGCCGCGCCGGCAAGCGGGAGGTCAACCGATCATGCCAAAACATGATATTATCATCTCTGCCGACGTGCCCGGTGTGGACGAAGGCTTGCGCTCTTTTCTCCGCAAGGTCATCCGCGCCGCGTTGGACGCGGAGGGGATCGAACTATCCTGTGAAGTGAATGTCCTTGTCACCAACGATGCCGGCATTCACCAGCTCAATCTGGATATGCGGGGCGTTGACGCCCCTACTGACGTGCTGTCATTTCCCATGTTCGGCCTGTCTCCGGGGGACAAGCCCTCTGAGGACGACGCCGACCCCGCCACCGGGCTGGTTCCCCTGGGGGATATGTGCGTTTCCCTGGAACGGGTCAAGGCTCAGGCCAAAGAATACGGCCACTCCAACCGAAGGGAGCTGGCCTATCTGGCGGTCCACTCCGTGCTGCACCTGCTGGGCTATGACCACCTGGACGAAGGGCCCATGAAAGCCCGGATGCGCCGGCGGGAGGAGGCCATTATGGCCGGGCTGGGACTGGAACGGTAGACATACGGAATGCGGCCATGCTCAATGCCGCGGAATAAACAAAAGAAAGTTGAGGATCACCTATGAACGTCAAAAAATCGGGCATCATTACCATATGCGGCCGGCCCAATGTGGGCAAGTCCACTCTGGCCAACGCCCTGGTGGGGGAGAAGGTGGCCATCGTGTCCCCCAAGCCCCAGACCACCCGAAACCGTATCTGCGCCGTTCTCAACCGGGGGGACAGCCAGTTTGTGTTTGTGGATACGCCGGGCCTGCACAAGGCCCGCACCCGGCTGGGGGACTATATGGTGAAGGTAGTGCGCCAGAGCGTGGCGGATGTGGACGGCGTGATGCTGCTGGTGGAGCCGGTGAACCACATCGGCGGGCCGGAGCAGGAGTTGATTGACCGCATCAGGGCGCTGGGCGCCCCCGCCGCCCTGGTCATCAACAAGATAGACACGGTGGAGAAGGAAAAGCTGCTGTCCGTCATGGCGGCCTACGGCGCGGCCTACGACTGGGACGCGGTGGTGCCCATTTCGGCCAAGACCGGCGAGGGGGTGGACGAGCTGCTGGAGGTGCTGGACGCATGGCTGCCCGAGGGCCCTCAGCTTTTCCCGGACGGGGCGGTTACAGACCAGCCGGAGCGTCAGATTATGGCGGAGATTGTCCGTGAGAAGCTGCTGCGGGAGCTGGAGCAGGAGATCCCCCACGGCACGGCGGTGGAGGTGACAAAGTTTTCCCAGCGGGACGACGATATTATCGACTGTCATGTGACCATATACTGTGAAAAGGCGTCCCATAAAGGCATTATCATCGGCAAGGGCGGGGCCATGCTGAAGAAGATCAGCACCCAGGCCCGGCAGGATATGGAGGCTTTCATGGGGGCGAAAGTGTATCTGGAGACCTGGGTAAAGGTGAAGGAAAACTGGCGGGACAATCCCGCCGCCATCCAGAACTTCGGGTATGCGGAGGACTGAGCCGGCAGCCGCGCGGCTCGGCCGCCTGAATGATTGACACGTAAAATTTCCCTGACATAATCGCCCCGCCGCCGTCCATGCTAACTGCGTACAGGAGGGACGGCAATGGACGCGACGTATTGGAATCTTTTTTGGACCACCGGGATGCCGGAGGCGTGGATGATGAGCCGGGGGCCCGCCCATCCGGCTGATTCAGCGAAGCTGGAAGAGCTGTCCAGCCCGATGCTGGGCGCCCAGCCCAACCTATCCAGTAACGTTCCAGGCGGCCCGGAGTGGCTCTATTAAATTTCAGCGCTCCGGCGGATGCCGGGGCGTACATAGGAGCGGTGTTATGCACCTGACCACCAACGGCCTCGTCCTGCGCGAGGTGAATTATAAGGAATCGGACAAGATCCTCACGCTGCTCACACAGGAGGCGGGCAAGCTTACGGTGTCCGCCCGGGGCTGCCGGAAAAAGGACAGTCCCCTTGCCGCTTCGTGCCAGCTGCTGGCCTGGGGGGAGTTTACCCTGTACGAGTTTCGGGGAATGTGGTCGGTGAAAGAGGCGGCGTCCGAGCGCCTGTTTGAGGGCGCGCGCGCCGACCTGGACCGGCTGGCGCTGGCCAGCTACTTTGCGGAGGCCGCCGAGGCCCTGGCAGAGGAGGGCCAGCCGGAGCCGGGCCTGCTGGCGGTGACGCTGAACTGCCTCCACGCTCTGGACAAGCTGAACCTGCCTTTGGAGCAGGTGAAGGCGGCTTACGAGTGGCGGGCCATGGCGCTGGCGGGATACGAGCCCCAGATTGAGCGGTGCGGGGTGTGCGGCCGGGAACAGCCCCGTGACCCCTGCGTCCATTTGGGGGAGGGGACGCTCCATTGCGCCGCCTGCCGGACCGAACTGGGGGAGGGTGTGTCCATGCCGCTGACCGTGGCGTCGCTGGCCGCCCTGCGGCATATTATCTGGGGTCCCCGAAAGCGGCTGCTGTCCTTCCGGCTGGACGAGGAGGGGCTGCGCCGGCTGTCCCAGGCGTCGGAAGCGTACCTGATGACCCGGCTGGAGCGGGGTTTCCGCACGCTGGATTTTTACAAGCAGCTGAGGCGGAAGGACTGACCCCGGTAAAATGGATCGGAGATGTCTGCGATGGAGGAAGAAAAGCGGCGGATCTGGTGCTTTGCGGAGCGGGCGCTGGTGGGGCTGACCTTCGGGTGCTTTGCCCTGGTATCGGCGCTGATCGCCGCCGTGGGCCTGAAGGCGCTGCTGGAGACGGCCTCGCCCCAAACCGTAGCGGTTTGCCTGACCCTGCCCTGCCTTCTTTTGGCGGGGGTGGCGGCGCTTTGCCGCCGGACGCGGCAGGATGCGGGGCGCCGGTTCGGGCTGCCGCTGTTTCTGGGCACGCTGGTTTTGAAGGGCGCGTTTGTCATATTGACGGACACTCAGCCCGTCAGCGATTTCAAAATGCTCTATGAGACGGCCCAGTGGCTGGCGGAGGGTCCCGTACCCCTGACGGCGCTGGAGTACTTTGTGCGCTGGCCCTACCAGAGCTGGTTTGTGGCGTACATGGCGGGCCCTATAGCGCTGTTCGGGGCGGACGTGCTGTTTTTCAAGCTGGTCAACGCCTTGGCTTCCGCATTTACCGGCGTGCTGGTGTACGCTTTGGCCCGCCGGTTTGCCTCCGAGGGAGGGGCCCGGGGGGCGGCGCTGCTGTATGCCTGTTACCCCGGGACCTGGCTGCTGGTGCCGGTGCTCACCAACCAGCACCTGTCCGAGCTGCTGCTTCTGCTGGCCCTGTGGCTGTACACCGCCCCGGCGGCGGGAAAAAGGCGGCTGGCCCTGGCGGGGGCGGCGGGCGCTGCTCTGGCCCTGGGCAACGCCTTTCGGCCTGTGGCGGCGGTGGCGCTGGCGGCGGCGGGGTGTCTGCTGGTGCTGGAAATACTGCGGGAGCGGCGGGAGGGATGGCGGGCCGTAGGGACCGCCTTGACCCGGTTTTTTCTGCTGGCGGCGGCCTACGCCGTATTGATGTGGGGGTTCGGCCAGGCGGTGCGGCTGTCAGGGCTGAATGCGTATGGGCTGGGCAGCAGCTGCCCGGAGTGGAAGTTTGTGTGCGGGCTGAACGAGGAGACCTGCGGCGGCTACAGCAAGAAAGACGCGCAGCAGGTGTTTGGCGGCGGAGACCCCAGGGCGGAGGCGCGGAAGCTGATTGTCCAGCGGCTGTCCGTTCCGCCGGACCGGCTGGCAAAGCTGGCGTGGGACAAGATCGAAAAGCTGTGGGGCCGCTGCGAGACGCTGGAGTGGACGGTGACGGAAAACGTGGCGGAGGCGCTGGACCGCTCCGGGCTGCCCGGCGGGGCGGAACAGGCGGTCCGCGTGGTCCAGCGGGCGTCCTCCGGCTGTTACGTATGGTGCTTTCTGCTGGCCGCGGCAGGGGGCGCGGCGGCGCTGCGGGGCGGGGCCCGGAAACGGGAGGCCGCCCAGCTGCTGGCGCTGGCGGCGCTGGCCTATTTCGGGGTGCACCTGTTCATTGAAGTTCAGGTGCGCTACCGCCTGTTGATGTACGCCCTGGCGTTTCCCCTGGCGGCGGCCGGGCTGGACGGGCTGTGGGCGGTAAGATCCAAATTATTTCTTAAAATGAGGAAACAATTATGACGCCATTATTTGAAAAATCCATAGAGACCCTGGAACTGCCCCGGGTGCTGGCCCTGCTGGCGGAGGAGGCGGTCACCGGGGAAGGCCGGGAGCGGTGTATGGCCCTGCGGCCCTTAAGTGTGCAGAACGACGTGAGCCGGCTGCAAAAGCAGACCTCCGCCGCCTTTGACCTGCTGGTGAAGCACGGCACACCGTCCCTGTCCGGGGTGAAGCCGGTGGCGGCGGCGCTCCAGCGGGCGGACCGTGGGGGCGCGCTGAATACCCGGGAGTTGCTGGACATCGCCCAGGTGCTGCGGTGCGCCCGGAACGTCCGGGAGTACGGCGCCGGAAACGGCGAGGTCAAGACGGTGCTGGACGGCTATTTTGAGAGCCTCACCGCCAACCGCTTTCTGGAGGACAAGATCACCGGCTCCATCCTCAGTGAGGACGAGATCGCCGACGCGGCCTCCCCGGAGCTGGCCGACATCCGGCGGCATATCCGGGCGGCGGCGGGCAAGGTGCGGGATGTGCTCAACCGGCTGATCTCGTCCAACCAGTCTAAATACCTGCAGGACGCCATCATCACCATGCGGGGCGGGCGCTACGTGGTGCCTGTGAAGAGCGAGCACAAAAATGACATTCCCGGCCTGGTCCACGATGTGTCCGGCTCCGGCGGCACCTTTTTCATTGAGCCCATGGGGGTGGTGAACGCCAACAACGAGCTGCGGGAACTCCAGGCCAAGGAGCAGAAGGAGATCGAGCGCATTCTGGCGGAGCTGTCCGCCGACTGTGCCGGGTTCAAAACCGACATTGAGGACGACTACCAGACCCTGGTCGCGCTGGACTGCATTTTCGCCAGGGCCAAGCTGTCCTCCGCCATGGGGGCCATGGAGCCGGTGCTGGGCAGCCGCATTGAGCTGAGAAGGGCCCGGCACCCCCTGCTGGACCCTAAGACCGCCGTGCGCAACGACCTGGCCCTGGGGGGCGGCTTTGACACCCTGGTCATCACCGGACCCAACACCGGCGGCAAGACCGTCACCTTGAAAACCCTGGGCCTGCTGACCCTCATGGCCCAGTGCGGCCTGCACATCCCGGCGGCGGACGGGTCCACGGTCAAGGTGTGTTCCGCCGTGCTGGCGGATATCGGCGATGAGCAGTCAATCGACCAGTCCCTGTCCACCTTCTCCTCCCACATGACCAACATCGTGGCCATCCTGGAGCAGGCGGACAGCGAGACGCTGATTCTGTTCGACGAGCTGGGGGCGGGCACCGACCCGGTGGAGGGCGCGGCCCTGGCCGCGGCTATTATTGAGTCCGCCCGGGCCATGGGGGCGGCGGTGGCCGCCACCACCCATTACGCCGAGCTGAAGGTGTACGCCATGACCACCAAGGGGGTGGAAAACGCCTCCTGTGAGTTTGATGTGGAGACCTTGGCTCCCACTTACCGGGTGCTCATCGGCATTCCGGGCAAGTCCAACGCCTTTGCCATTTCCCGGCGGCTGGGCCTGCCCGACTATATCATTCAGAAAGCGGCGGACCGCATCGACGCGGAGAATGTGCGCTTTGAGGATGTACTCAGTCAGCTGGACCTCCAGCGGCAGGCCATGGAGAAGGAGAAGGAGAAGGCCGCCCAGCTCCGCCGGGAGATGGAGGAGGCGCGGGCCCAGGCGGAGCGGTACAGGGAGCGCATTGAGGAGGAGCGGCGGAAGGCTACGGAGAAGGCCCAGGCGGAGGCCCGCTCCATCATTGAGCAGGCCCGGGACGCCGCCGACCAGACCTTTAAGGAGCTCAACGAAATGCGCCGCCGCCAGGAGCAGGCCAGGGACTGGGTGGACGACAACGGGCAGCGGGCCGAACTGCGCCGGAAGCTCAACGAGGCGGACGCCGCCCTGGGGGGCAAAAAGGAGGATCTGCCGCCTCCGCCCCCCACCCGGGACGCGGCGCTGGGCGACACGGTGGAGCTGCTCAAAATGGGCACCCAGGCGGAGGTGGTGGGGGTTAACAAGGACGGCACCCTCCAGCTCCAGGCGGGAATTTTGAAGCTGAAGGCGAAGCAAAGCGAGGTGCGGGTGCTGGAGGACGTCACCGCCCGAAAGAAGCAGAGCGCCCGGGACAAGCAGCGGTCCGCTTCGGTATCCCGACCCTTCCGGGCGGCGGCGGCCAAGGCGGAACTGGACCTGCGGGGCATGATGGTGGACGAGGCACTGGGCGCGGTAGACCTGTTTCTGGACAACGCCCTGATGGGCAAGCTGGAGACGGTGACGATCATCCACGGCAAGGGCACCGGGGCCCTGCGCAAAGCGGTGCGGGAGCACCTGAAGAAGAGCCGGTATGTGAAGGAGTACCGTCCCGGAGTATACGGAGAAGGGGAGGATGGGGTTACGGTGGCCACGTTAAAATAGCCCTCGCGCCAGGAATTTCGGCGTTCAGCCAGCGGGAAGAGGGCCCCTAGTGGTGATTTCTGGTCGGTTTTCATGAACGGATGGCGTGATTTTTGTTGAAAATGCTCTTGACGATGCGGGTTAAATTTGATATCCTATCATAGGTAAAAGATTCGGAGCAGGTTGGGTGCAGGCCGTATGTACCCGGAGCCGAGTTTTATTGATGGAGGGAATACTCATGTTCATGAAAGAGACTACGGTAAACAACCAGGTCGGTCTGCACGCCCGCCCGGCCACGTTTTTTATTCAGAAGGCCAACGAGTTCAAGAGCTCCATCTGGGTGGAGAAGGATGACGACCGCCGGGTCAACGCCAAGAGCCTGCTGGGCGTTCTGTCTCTGGGCATCGTCAAGGGTACGACCATCAACCTCATTGCCGACGGCCCCGATGAGGAGGCCGCCATCAACGCCCTGGTAGAGCTGATTAATTCCGAGTTTTCCGAGTGAACGCTCAAGCTGACGGAGAAAAAGCGCCGCATCTGCGGCGCTTTTTTTGTAAGAGCCGCAGCGAAGCCGTCCCGTAATGCGCCCAATCGGAGTGTGCCAGGGAAGAAGCGCTGAACCGTCGTAGGCGGGAGGTGATTTTGGTTGACATTTGAAGAGTTGCGGGACAAGGCCCACGCCCTGCCCCTGAAGCCCGGCGTGTATATCATGCAGAACGCGGCCAGCGAGGTCATCTATGTGGGCAAGGCCAAAGCCCTGAAAAACCGGGTGAGCCAGTATTTTCAGGACCAGTCCCGCCACAACGAAAAGACCCGGGCCATGGTTTCCCAGATCGATCACTTCGACGTCATCGTGGTCCAGTCCGAGTTTGAGGCGCTGGTGCTGGAGTGCGCCCTCATCAAGCGCCACCAGCCCCGGTATAATATCCTGCTCAAGGACAGCAAGGGCTTTCCCTATATCCGGCTGTCCCCGGGAGATTATCCCCGGTTTTCCCTGGCCTCCAAGGCGGAGGACGACGGGGCCCGGTATTTCGGGCCCTATGGCTCCCGCTTTGCCAGCCAGGGCATCATCGACGCCCTGCGGGAGGCCCTGCGGCTGCCCGCCTGCCGCCGGAAGTTTCCCAAAGACATCGGCAAGGAGCGGCCATGCCTCAATTTCCACATGGGCGTTTGCGACGGCTACTGCCGCCCGGAGATGGACCAGAGCCAGTATCAGCGGTCTATCGGCCAGGCTGTGCGGCTGCTGGAGGGGCGGCAGGACGAGGTGGTGGACGAACTCACCGCCGAGATGGAACTGGCGGCGGAGGAGCTGCGGTTCGAGAAGGCCGCCCAGCTGCGGGACCGCATCCGCTCCATCCAACTGCTGGGCAAGCGGCAGAAGGCGGTGGCCGGTTCGCTGGCGGACACCGACGTGGTGGGCTACCACCGCGGGGAGGCCAAAAGCTGCTTTGTGGTGCTCCACTATATAGGCGGGGAGCTGGCCGCCAAGGACTGGGAGCTGCTGGCCATTCCTATGGAGGACGAGCAGGCCACCGTTTCCACCCTGGCGGCCCAATATTACGGCGGGCGGAGCCAGCTGCCCCGGCAGATTCTGCTGCCCTGCGACATTGACGAGCAGGTGGAGCTGGCCCGTATGCTCACCGAGGCGGTGGGCCGCAAGGTGGAGGTGCTCACGCCCCAGCGGGGCGCCAAGATGGAGCTGGTCAAGCTGGCCAACGAGAACGCCGCCGAGGAGGCGCTTCGGGCCACCACCGCGGAGGAGCGCCGGTCCAAGCTCACCGAGGCCCTGGGCGCCCTGCTGGGACTGGCGGAGCCGCCCCACCGCATTGAGGCGTTTGATATCTCCAATACCGGCAGCTCCGATATCGTGGCCTCCATGACCGTCCACATCGACGGCAGGCCGCTGAAGCGTGATTACCGCCACTTCAAGCTGAAGGATATGCCCCACGCCGACGACTACGCCTCCATGGAGCAGGTGGTGGAGCGCCGGTTCCGGCGGTATCTGGATGGGGATGAGAAGTTTTCCGCCAAGCCGGACCTGCTGCTGATGGACGGCGGCGCGGGCCAGGTGAAAATGGCCTGCGAGGCGCTGGAGCGTCTGGGGCTGGGGGACATCCCGGTGTACGGCATGGTGAAAGACGACCGCCACCGCACCCGTGCCCTGGTGGCCGGGGACGGCAGGGAGATCGGCATCCAGGCCAATCAGGCCCTGTTTGCCATGGTGGGCCGCATTCAGGAGGAGACCCACCGCTTTGCTATTGAGTTCCACCGCCAGCAGCAGGCGGGGCATTTGAAGGGTTCGGCGCTGGATGAGATACCGGGGGTCGGTCCCACCCGAAAGGCGCAGCTGCTGAAGGCGTTCAAAAGCGTAAAGGCCGTCAAGGCCGCGTCATTGGACGGGCTGGCCGCCGTTGTGCCGAAAAACACCGCTCAGGCGGTTTACGCCTATTTTCACCCATCCCAGGGAAAGGACGAAGCGCGATGAGAGTGATCACGGGTCTTGCCAAGGGGCGGCGTTTAGAGGAGCTGCCCGGCCTGGATACCCGCCCCACCACCGGCCGGGTGAAGGAGGGGCTGTTCAGCGCCATTCAGTTCGACATTGAGGGACGGCGGGTGCTGGACCTGTTTGCCGGGACAGGACAATTGGGCATTGAGGCTCTGAGCAGGGGGGCGGTTTTCTGCGACTTTGTGGACAGCGCCCCGGCGGCGCTGAAAGTGGTTCAGCGCAACGTGAAGACCTGCGGCTTTGAGGACCGTTCCGCCTGCCACGGCAAGGATTTTTCCGCTTTCCTCAGCCGGACACGGGAGAAGTACGGCCTGATCTTTCTGGACCCGCCCTACGCCTCTGGGAATCTGGAGCGGGCGCTGGAACGCATCGCCGCGATTGACATTGTGATGGGAAATGGTATAATAGTGTGCGAAAGTCCGGCGGACCATCCCCTGCCGGAGCTGGGCGCCCCCTATGAAATGGGGCGGGAGTATCGGTACGGCAAGATCAAATTCACCCTGTACCGCAGGAGGACGAGCTCATGAGACGCGCCATCTATCCCGGCAGCTTTGATCCGGTGACTCTGGGGCACCTGGATATTATCAAGCGGGCTGCCGCCATTTTTGACGAGCTGATTGTCTGCATCAGCGTGAACTCCGCCAAACCCTCTGGTTTGTTTTCCCCCCAAGAACGGATGGAGCTGGTCCGGGCGGTGACGGAGGATCTGCCCAACGTGCGGGTGGACTGCTCCCAGGAACTGGTGGCGGAGTACGCCAGGCGCAACCGGGCCCGGGTATTGGTAAAAGGGCTGCGGGCGGTGTCTGACTACGAATCGGAGATTCAGATGGCCATGCTCAACGCCAAACTGTATCCCAAGCTGGACACGGTGTTCCTCTACACGCGGCCGAAGTACGCTTTTCTCAGCTCTACCGTGGTGAAAGAGCTGGCCCGGTACGGGGCGGACCTGTCCGATTTCGTGCCCCGGCAGATCATCGAGCAGGTGCGGGCCAAGGTGGCGCGGGGTGGACAGGATGGTATTTTACATTCGGAGAAGGAGTGACAGCGCATGGCGACAGCCGTGGATGAACTGCTGGATATGCTGTTTGATATGATTGATGAGGCAAAAAACGCCGCTTTCAGCGGGGATAAGTGCGTCATCGAACGGGACAAGGCCCTGGACCTCATTGAGGACGCAAAAAAACAGCTTCCTGTGGATTTGGCGGAGGCCCGGAAGATACTCAACGCCCGAAACGAGTACTTGGCCGCCGCCAAGCGGGAGGCGGAGGAGATCAAGAAGCGGGCGGAGATCGAGGCCAATCAGATGGTGAGCGAGGCCCTTGTGATGACCCAGGCCCGGCAGAAGGCACGGGAGGTGCTGGCCCACGCCGACGAGGAGGCGAAGAAAACCTGCCGGGAGACCAACGAGTACTGCGTAGACCTGCTGCGCCGGACGGAGGACGCATTGGCCGCCGCCCACGCGGAGATGCGTCAGGTACATAACCAGTTCCGTTCCGGCATGGGCGGCGGGAGCGACCGGTCCAGTTCTTCCGGCGGAAGCCGGATGTATGACGCCGAGGCGGACGAATGATGTTGAAATAGAATTATAATTTTTGCCAGGGAGAAACCTGCCGCGCATTGCCGCGGCGGGTTTTTTTGTGCACCAGATGTGGGCAAGATCTGGCAAACCCTGGCCTAACCTGTACGAAATGGAGGAATTTAAACGGGCAAACGAATGCCTGTTCGACATAAAATGACAGGGAATCACCTCAAAATGGGCAAATTCACTGAAAAAAAGTCCTTGCAATTTATGGGAGGCTACGGTATACTGAGAGACGTGATGGAGTGAAATGGAGGAAATCTTCAGTAATTTGGAGTGAAATGGAGGGAGAGGGATGACCGGCACATACGAGCATAGCATCGACAGCGCCGGACGTCTCATCGTGCCCGCCAAGCTCAGGAGCAAGCTGGGCTCCACTTTTTACCTGTCCGTGGGCGTGGAGAAGAACCTCACCCTCTATCCCTTGGCCACCTGGGAGCGGTTCCGGGCTAAGGGCAGGGAGCTGTCCACTGTGGACTCGGCGAAGATGGCGCTGTTTTTCGCGGCGGCCTGGGAGTGTGAGGTGGACAAGCAGTGGCGGTTCCAGATTCCGGGGGAGTTCAAGGATTACGCCCAAATCGACCGGGACGTGGTGGTCACCGGCAACAACGACCGGGCCCAGATCTGGAGCGCGGAGAGCTGGAAGGCCAAGGTCCAGCAGCAGCTCAACCCGGAGAACATCGCCGCGCTGCTGAAGGAGCTGGGAATCTGAAATGGAATATACGCACAAGCCGGTGCTTCTGGCGGAGTGCCTGGAGGGTTTGAACATCCGGCCCGATGGCGTCTATGTGGACGGCACCTTAGGCCGGGCGGGCCACTCGCTGGAAATCGTCAGGCGGCTTGCCGCCGGACGGCTCATCGCCATTGACCGGGATCAGGCCGCCCTGGACTCCGCCCCCGCCCGCCTGGAGGGATACATGGACAAAGTGGCCCTGGTGCGGGGGAATTTTGGGGACCTGCCCCGTATCCTGGCCAACCTGGATGTGGGCGGGGTGGACGGGATGCTCTTTGACCTGGGGGTGTCCTCCCCCCAGCTGGACGACGGCAGCCGGGGGTTCTCCTACCTCCAGGACGCCCCCCTGGATATGCGCATGGATCAATCCGCCCCCCTCACCGCCCGGGACGTGGTGAACGGCTGGAGCCGGGAGGAGCTGAAGCGCATCTTGTGGCAGTACGGAGAGGAGCGCTATTCCGGCCCCATTGCCGCCGCCATTGCCCGGGCGCGGGAGCAGGCCCCCATTGAGACGACCGGCCAGCTGGCGGAACTCATCCGCTCGGCCATGCCCGCCAAGGCCCGGCGGGAGAAACAGCATCCCGCCAAGCGGTCCTTCCAGGCCATCCGCATTGCCGTCAACGATGAGCTGGGCGAGGTGGAGCGGTTGCTGGGCAGCGCCCTGGAGGCGCTGAATCCGGGCGGACGGCTGGCGATTATTTCCTTCCACTCCCTGGAGGACCGGCTGGTCAAGACGGCCTACGGCGAGTGGGCAAAGGGCTGCACCTGCCCCCCGGATTTCCCGGTGTGCGTGTGCGGCAAAACGCCCAAGGTGAGGCTGGTGGGCAAGCGGCCCATTACGGCGGGCGAGCAGGAACTTGCGGACAACCCCCGGTCCCGCAGCGCCAAACTGCGGGTGGCGGAGAAGCTTTGACCCCCGGCCTTGTGGCGGCGGAGCGGGGTTTGAACAGATGAGGAGGGGCCCAAATGGCCGAACGGAGACGGAATGTACGCAATATTCGGGATACGAGGCAATACCGCACCAACGGCAGCGCGGCCTACCAGCCTGAGCCGGAGCTGGAGCCCGTCCGCCGGGAGCAGGTGCGGGGCAACACGGTCCGAAGGCCGGAACCTCAGCGCCGGCCCCAGGTCCGGCCCCGCCGCCGCCCTGCGGCCCGGCCCAGCATCCAGGTTCGGACCCAGACCGCTGTGGCCCCGTTCGCTGTGGTGGGCTTGTTCGCGGTGCTGGCCTGCACCCTGCTGCTGGTGGTGAACAGCGCCCGGCTGGCGGTGGCCAGCAACGACATCGTGGAGCTGCGCGCCACCCTGGCCGATCTTCAGGACGAGAACCGCACCCTCCAGGCCAAATATGAGCTGGTGTTTGACCTGGAGGCCATTGAGCAGCAGTTCCTGTCCGACGGAACTATGGTAAAGCCCAGCTCGGGCCAGACCGTCTATCTGGACCTATCCGGCGGGGACCGCGTGGTGTACTACGATGGCGCGGGGGAGGGGCTGTCCGGCGTCCTCCAGCGGGCGGAGCAGTTTTTCGCCGAATTGATGTCATAGCCGGCCTGTCCCGCCACATAACATGGAGGCAGGACCGCGCCGCCCGAACGATAGAGAGAAAGAGGGGCGTGTGGAACACACAGGGTTCCCGCGCCCTTCTCCCATCAAGATGAGCGGTTCGGAACCGCCTAATTCTGACAAGGAGCGTTTGCCCATGCAGGACCAAACCCGCAAACCCCGCCGCTCGGACGGGAAAAACAACCGAAGCCTGTTCCGGCGCACCATCTTTCTGATGGCAGTGCTGGGGGTGGGAATGTTCCTCCCCCTGATCGCCCAGCTCTACCAGCTCCAGATTGTGGAGCAGGAGGACTGGGAGAAGCGGGCCGCCAACCAGCAGACCAAAAGCGTGTCCGTAGCCGCCAACCGGGGGACAATCTACGACCGGGAGGGCCGGGCCATGGCCATGTCCGCCACGGTCTATAAGCTGGTTCTGTCGCCCATGGGGCTGTACGGCTCAGTGGACAAGGAAAAATACAAGAACGCGGAGGGTTCTGAGGACACCACCGCCTACGAACAGGCGTTGTATAACTTGCGCAAAACCGTAGTGGACGGCATTGTGGACCTGTTCGGCTACGATGAGGAGCGGCTGTGGAAGCGGGTGGAACGGATCGAATCCGGTTACGAGGTGCTGTACTTCGAGCTGGAGGAGGAGGACGCGGAAAAGGCCCGGACCTTTATCAGCGAGAATAAGCTGTCCGCCGCCCTTCAGCTCACCCCCAGCAGCAAGCGGTACTATCCGTTCTCCTCCATCGGTTCCCACATTCTGGGTTATATGTCCCAGAACAAGAACAGCGGCGACAATAAGGTGGGAGCCCAGGGCATTGAGGCGCTGTATGAGGACCTGCTGTCCGGCGAGCTGGGCCGGGTGGTCACGTCCAAAAACGGCTGGGGCATGGAAATGCCCTCCGGCTATGATATGTACTTCGACGCCCAGGATGGCTACGACATCACCCTGACCCTGGACGAGCGGATTCAGGCCATGCTGGAGCAGAGCCTGGCGGAGGGCATTGCCACCTATGACATACAGAACGGCGCTTTCGGCCTGGCCATTGACCCTCAGACCGGGGCGGTGCTGGCCATGGCCAGTACCCCGGACTTTGACCCCAACCACTACGACCAGATCATCAATGAGGATTTGCAGCGGGAGCTGGACGCCGTCGCCGAGGAGAAGGGGAAGGACAGCGAGGAGTACAGTACGGCGCTGTCCGCCGCCCGGAACAAGCAGTGGCGCAACCGCACGGTATCCGACCTGTACGAGCCCGGGTCCGTGTTCAAGCCCATCACCGTGTCCATGGGCCTGGAGGAGGGCATCATTTCTCTAGACGATCATTACTATTGCGGCGGTGTAAAGACGGTGGGCGGCTGGCCCATCGGCTGCCACAAACGTACGGGCCATGGAGATCAGACCCTGACAGAGGCTGTGATGAACTCCTGCAACGTGGCCCTGATGGACATCGGCGCGAAGATCGGCGCGGAGACCTTCTGGTCCTATCTGGAGGACTACGGGTTGACGGAAACAACCGGTATCGACCTGAACGGGGAGGAGAACAGCTATCTCTGGGACGAGGATACGTTCAAAAGCATTTATGGAGAGTCCTCCCTGGCCACCGGCTCCTTTGGCCAGACGTTCAAGGTGACGCCCATTCAGATGATTACCGCCTTTGCCGCCGTCATCAACGGCGGGCATCTGCTCCAGCCCTATCTGGTGCAGTCCGCCACCGACCAGGAGGGCAACACCGTGTTCTACCACGAGACCCAGGAGGTCCGGCAGGTCATCAGCGAGTCCACCTCCGAGAAGGTGCGGGGCATTTTGGAGCAGGTGGTGGGCACCCCCAAGGGCTCCGGCCACAACGCCTCCATGAACGGCTACCGCATCGGCGGCAAGACGGGCACATCGGAAAAGCGGGACGAGGACACCGGGGACGTGATCTGCTCCTTCATGGGCTTCGCCCCGGTGGACGACCCCCAGGTGTTGGTGCTGCTGTGCTACGACAGCCCCAAGCGTTCCGGGCCGAAGTCCAATTACATCGCCTCCGGCACCTACATCAGCGGCGGCAACATCGCCGCCCCCATGGCGGGCAAGCTCATCGCCGGCATTCTGGACTACATGGGCGTGGAGCGGCAGTACAGCTCCGACGAGCTGTCCGGCGTGGACACCATGATGCCCCGGGTCATTGGCCAGGAGCTGACGGTTGCCAAGGGCGCGCTGCAAAACCAGGGCTTTGAGTGCCGCACGGTGGGTACGGGCAATATTGTGACCCACCAGGTGCCGGCGGCGGGGGCATATATCCCCGGCGGGTCCGAAGTAGTGCTCTACTTGGGCGAGGAGACTCCGCCGGAGCAGGTGGAGGTACCCGACCTGTCCGGGCTGAGTCCCACGGCGGCCAAGGTGAAGCTGGAGAGCCAGGGCCTTTTCATGAGAGCGTCGGGCGTGGTGGACTATACCGATCCCAACGTGGTGATGACCACCCAGACGGTGGGCGCGGGCACGATGGTGTCGCCCGGCACAGTGGTGGAGGTATGGTTCGTGAGCAATATCGAGTATGGAGACCAGGGCAGGTTAGGATTTTAGCGTCCGAAGGGAGCTGGATATGGAGAACAATCGGAGCGCGTCTGTGGCCGTGGTGGGCCGGGGAGACACCCTCACCGCCGCGCTGCTGCGCAGGCTGCTGCCCGGCCCGGTGGTAGAGCTCACCCCATGCCAGGCGGCGTGGAACGAGGGGCAGCGGTACCGGGCGGTAGTGGTGGAAAACTTCAGCCGCCCCGTCCGGGGGACGTTGAGCGGCTGTGCCGCCGCCCGGTGGGCGCTGTCCCGGCGGGCGGGGGTCACCGTGGTGGGGCTGGACGACCCGGAGGGCAGGCGGCTGGCCGCCGCCGGGAACGGCGCGGTCTACGCCTATTCCGACGGCAGGCCCCAGGCGGACCTGACGGCGAAAAACGTCCGCCTCCGGGGGGAGTGGCTGGAGTTCGAGGCCCTTGCGGGGAACCAGCTGACCCGGGTGCGGGTACCCGTGGGAGACGCGCCCCGGCTGTATGACCATCTGGCGGCTCTGGCGGGAGCGCTGGCCCTGGGGATGCCGCTGGCGGAAGCGGTGGAGCGGCTGAACGGCTAAAGTGGGAATCACAGAAGAGAAAGCGGAGGAAAAGCTATGGTACGGATGCTGCTGGCGGCGCTGACCGCCTTTGTGGTCTCGGCGGCGGTGGGATGGTTCCTCATACCCGCCCTGCGGGCCCTGCACGCGGGCCAGTCGATCAAGGAGATTGGCCCCAACTGGCACAAAAACAAAGAGGGTACCCCCACCATGGGGGGGATCATGTTCATTGCGGCCATCGTTGCCGCAGTGCTGGCTTTCGGCTGGCAGGACATGGCGGCGGGCAACTGGCAGGCGGTGTTTGTGCTGGGTTTCGCCCTGGTGTGCGGGGCTATCGGCTTCATCGACGACTACGCCAAGATCCGCAAGCACGAGAACACCGGGCTCACCGCCGGGTGGAAGTTCCTGCTCCAGCTGGCGGCGGCCATCGCGTTTCTGGCCCTGCTGCGGTGGCGGGGGCACCTCAGCCCCAATCTGTACGTTCCCTTTGTGAACGTGTACTGGCCCCTGCCCTGGGGGGTGTACCTGGTCTTTGCCGCCTTTGTGATGGTGGGCTGCGTCAACGCGGTCAACCTTACCGACGGGCTGGACGGCCTGGCCGGGTCGGTGACCCTGGCGGTGTCGGTGTTTTTCGCCGTGCTGTCCCAGTGGTGGGACTATGGCGCGGTGGGCGTGTTTGCCGGGGCGCTGGCAGGGGGGCTGCTGGGCTTCCTGGTGTACAATTTCCACCCGGCCAAGGTGTTCATGGGGGACACCGGCTCCCTGTTCCTGGGGGGGGCGGTGTGCGGCATGGCTTTCGCCCTGGACGCGCCGCTGGTGCTGGTGCCGGTGGGAGTCATCTACATTGCCGAGACCATGAGCGATATCATCCAGGTGGGTTATTTCAAGCTCACCCACGGCAAGCGGATCTTCCGCATGGCCCCCCTGCACCACCATTTGGAGCTGGGCGGGTGGAGCGAGGTGCGCATTGTGCTCACCTTCACGGGGATTACGGTGGCGTTTTGCCTGCTGGCCTTTGTGGGGGCCATGTACCGGTACGCCATCTGAGCGCGGAGCCGCTGTGAGCGGTGTGGAAACATGAAGTTTCAACTGAGGGGAGATGGGCGCCATGCGAAAAAAAGCGAAGCGTGACCTGACTATTGAGCAGCAGCTGGCCGGGGGCCCCATCGACCTGCCTTTTCTGGCCCTGGTGATGCTGCTCACCGCCGTGGGCCTTATCATGGTGCTGTCCGCCTCCTACGCCTCCGCCATGTACGACCTGGACCCGGCCGTCAACACCGGCGGCGACCCGCTGTACTATTTCAAGCGGCAGTTTGGATTTGCGGTGTTGGGTGTGTTCGCCATGTTCGTCATCTCCAAAATTGACTACCAGCATTTCCGCTGGATGTCTGTTTTTGTGCTGGGGGCGTCCGTTGTGCTGATGCTGCTGGTGTTTGTTCCCTATTTCGGCCGGTCGGGCGGCGGCGCGCTGCGGTGGGTCAAGATTGGCCCGATTCGGTTTCAGCCCTCGGAGATCGCCAAGGTGGGCGTCATCATGTTCTTTGCCGCGGGGCTGTCCAAGCGAACCGGGCAGGTGGGGCTGGACAGGCGCTGGAGCAAGCGCACCCTCACCGGGCGGATGGCCGCCCGGCTGGACCGGGTGGGCCTCCTGGAGCTGATCCCTTACGGTATTGTTCTGGTGGTGGTGCTGGGAGTCATCGCCATGCAGCACCATATGTCGGCCATGGTCCTGATCGTGGTGGCGGCGGCCTCGGTGCTGTTTGCCTCCGGCGTGCCGCTGGGCTGGTTCGCCATGGGCGGGGCGCTGGTGAGCGGGGTGCTGGTATGGATCATCACCCAGACCAGCTATATGACCGCCCGAATCAAGATCTGGCAAGACCCCTTCAGCGACCCCAGAGGGGACGGTTTTCAGCCCATCCAGTCCAAGATCGCCATTGGCTCCGGCGGATTGCTGGGGACGGGGCTGGGCAACAGCCGCCAGAAGTACCTGTTCCTCCCGGAGGAGCACAACGATTACATCTTCGCCATTGTCTGCGAGGAGATGGGCATGGTGGGGGCCTGTGTCATCATGGCGCTGTTCGCCCTGCTCATCATCCGGGGATACTGGCTGGCCCTCCACGCCCGGGACCGGTTCGGCACCCTGCTCATTGTGGGCATCACGTCGCTGACTGCCTTCCAGACCTTTTTCAACATCGGCGTGGTTACCGGCGTTCTGCCCCCCACCGGCATCTCGCTGCCCTTCTTCAGCTACGGCGGCACGGCTCTGGCTATCCAGCTGGCGGAGATGGGCATGGTATTGAGCGTATCCAGGCAGATTGCCGCCCCCAAGGCGGAGTAATGAGGAAAAGCGGAGGCGAGAGAATGAAGCTTGTGAGACAAACAGGGGCCCCCACAAAGCCGGTCTTTGGCTTTGCGGGGAGAGGAGAAGCAAGGGAGCGGGCGCAGTTTTCGCCAAAGGCGGAAACAAAGTCAGGCGGACTTTGCTTCGGCGGTGTGAGGACGACATGAGAGTGATATTTACCTGCGGCGGCTCGGCGGGCCACGTCAACCCGGCCCTGGCCGTGGCCCAGCAGTTTGAGGCCCATCACCCCGGCTGTGAGATCCTGTTTGTGGGGGCGGAGCGGGGGATGGAGCAGCGGCTGGTGTCCCAAGCGGGCTATCCCATTGAGACGGTGAAGGTATCCACCTTTGAGCGGGCCTGGAGTTTCAAGGTGCTCAAGCACAACGTGAGCAGCGCCCTCAAGCTCCCGGTGGGCCAGCGTGAGGCGGATGCGATCCTCAAACGGTTTAAGCCGGACCTGGTGGTGGGCACCGGGGGGTATGCCTCCTATCCCGCCGTCCATGGGGCGGCCAGGCGGCGTATTCCCTGCGCCATTCACGAGTCCAACGCCTATCCGGGCCTCACCACCCGGGCACTGGCCAACAAGGTGGATCTGGTGATGGTGGGCTTTCCCGAGGCGGCGGAGTACTACAAGGACGCCAAGCGGGTGGCCGTCACCGGCACGCCGGTGCGGGGGGAGTTCTTTTCCCTGGACCGGGAGCGGGCCCGGCTGGAGCTGGGCCTGACAGACAGCCAGCCCCTGGTCATCTCCTTCTGGGGGTCCCAGGGGGCGGGGCACATGAGCGAGCGGACGGTGGACTTTGTGGAGCGCTGGGCGGTCGAGGGCCGCAGGTTCCACTACATCCACGCCGCCGGCCGCGACTATGAGGACATGACCGCCGAATTGAAGAAACGGGGGGTGGCGGTGACGGACCGGGAGGTACGGCCCTATATTGACGATATGCCGGTGGTGATGGCGGCGGCGGACCTGGTGATCTGCCGGGCGGGGGCGTCCACCATCGGGGAGCTCACCGCCCTGGGTAAGCCCGCTATTTTGGTGCCGTCTCCCTTTGTGGCGGCAAACCATCAGTTTAAGAACGCCAAAGTGCTGGCGGACCGGGGCGGGGTGGAGCTGATAGAGGAGAAGGACTGCACCGGCGAGGGGCTGTACGGCGCGGCAATGGAGCTGCTGGCAGGCGGAGCCCGCCGGGCGGCCATGGGCCGCGCTCTGAGAGAGCTGGCCGCGCCCCATGCCGCCCAGGACATCTATGAAAACCTCATCCAGCTCACAAAATAACGGCTGAAAGCCCCTCCGCATAGAATGAAGCGAGATTCTTTCTATGGGGAGGCTTTGCCATGAGTGTGATGTATCTGCGGGGCGGAACGCCGCTGGAAGGTGAGCTGTCCGTCCATGGGGCAAAAAACAGTGTTTTGCCCATATTAGCGGCCTGTCTGTTGGCCCGGGGGCCGGTGGTGCTCCACAACTGCCCCCGGCTCACCGACGTCACCGCTGCGCTGGGCATACTGCGCCGGCTGGGCTGCCGGGCGGAGCAGGAGGGCCACACCATCACTGTTGACCCCTCCGGGGCGGCGGGATGCTCCGTCTCGGAGGAGCAGATGCGGGCCATGCGCTCGTCCATCATTTTCCTGGGACCGCTGCTGGCCCGGATGGGAGAGGCACATCTGACTTACCCCGGCGGGTGTGAGCTGGGCCCCCGGCCCATTGACCTGCATCTGGCCGCCATCCGGGCCATGGGGTGTCAGGTGAATGAGGAATTGGGCATCCATTGCCAGGGGAGGCCCAAAGGGGGAGAGGTCCAGCTGGGCCTGCCCAGCGTGGGCGCCACGGAGAACGCCATCCTGTGCGCCGTAGGGGCGTCGGGGTCCACCACCATCGCCAACGCCGCCCGGGAGCCGGAGATCGGCGACCTTCAGAGCTTCCTCAACCGGCTGGGTGCGGAGGTGCGGGGGGCGGGCAGCTCCACCATTACCGTGGAGGGAGGCAGAACCCTGTCCGGCGGGGAATTCACCGTCATGGGTGACCGCATTGTGGCCGCCACCCTATTGTCCGCCGGCGCGGCGGCGGGGGGCCGGGTGCGGTTGAGCGGGGTAGACTGGCGGCACCTGGCCACCGTTCTGTCGGTGCTCCACCAGGCTGGATGCCGGGTGGAGAGCAGGTTGGAGTACGTAGAGCTGGAGCGGGACCGGGATGTGCCGCTGAAGGCGGTGCCCACCATCCGCACGGCCCCCTATCCCGGTTTTCCCACCGACGCGCAGGCCCCCATTATGGCGGCACTGGCCGCGTCCCAGGGGTGCACCCTGTTTGTGGAGACCATGTTTGACAGCCGTTACCGCCATGTGCCCGAACTGATCCGCATGGGGGCGGACATCACCACGGAGGGCCGGGTGGCCTTGGTCCGGGGGACGGACCGGCTGCGCGGGGCGCGGGTAGAGGCCGCCGACCTGCGGGGCGGCGGAGCGCTGGCGGCGGCGGCCCTGGGGGCGGAGGGAACCACGATTCTGTCTGGCCTGAACCATATCGACCGGGGTTATGAGGGCCTGGAGGAGATGCTTCGCGCTTTGGGCGCCGATGTGGAGCGGCGGGAAGCGTGAGAATTAGATAGAACGGAGGTGACTGCCATGGCGCGGCAGCGCAAACACAGCAGACCCAGCCGCAGGCGGGGCCGGTTCAGCGGACTCTACAAGGTGCTGTCCATTCTGCTGATCGCGGCGGCGGTGGTGGTGGCCTGCGTGGTGTTCTTCCGGGTGAACTCCATAGAGGTGGAGGGCAATGTGCGCTATACCGCCCAGGAGGTGGTGGAGGCCTCCGGCATACAGACCGGCGATAACCTCATCTTTCTGCCCAGAAGCCGGGTGTCGGCGCGAATCCTGACTCAATTGCCTTACGTGGAAAACGTGGCGTTCAAGGTCCGTTACCCGGACCGGCTGGTGATCCGGGTGACGGAGCGGGTGGCGTCGGCGTCGGTGGAGTCCGCCGAGGGCCGCTGGCTCATCTCTGCCCAGGGCAAGCTGCTGGAGAGGGATAACGGCGCCGTCCAGACCATCCAGATTACCGGGCTGACGGCTGTGGGGCCTTACGCCGGAGGGATGGTCCAGACGGAGGAGGCGGACCGGCTCACTCTGGAATATGTGAAAGACCTGTTGGCCGTACTGGAAAAGCAGGGGATACTTGGCCAATGCACGGCGCTGGATTGCACCGCCGCTTCGTCCATGACGCTGAATTATGGCATATACCGCCTGCGCCTGCCCAGGGGCGGGGATTACGACTACTGCATTCGCCTGGCCCTGAGCGCCTTGACCACCGGCCTGGAGGAGGGCAAGATTTTGGAGGGCCAGGGGGGACTGCTGGACCTGACAGTGGCGGACGGCAGGGCCCGGTTCCGCCCGGATAACGGCTAAGATTTTTCCCAGCGGCAAAAAACTGCGATTTTCTATTGACCCCGTGGGGAAAAAAGGGTACAATACTACAAGATATGGTTTAATATCAACTTTCACTATAGATCACTGGTTTTACATAGGAGGGTCACAGGATGGCATTTGTAATGGATTCCGCCGCCAGCCATGAGGACGTATTAAAGGTCATTGGCGTGGGCGGCGGCGGCAATAACGTGGTCAACCGCATGGTCCGTGCGGGGATGCAGGGCGTGGAGTTCATCGCGGTGAACACCGACCGCCAGTGCCTCAACGCCTCTGAGGCCACCCAGAAGCTGGCCATTGGCGAAAAGCTCACCGGCGGCAAGGGCGCGGGGGCCAACCCGGAGGTGGGCCGGGAGTCCGCCAAGGAGAGCAAGGAGCAGATCAACGCCCTGCTGGAGGGGGCGGATATGGTGTTTGTCACCGCCGGCATGGGGGGCGGCACCGGCACCGGCGCGGCCCCCGTGGTGGCGGAGATTGCCAAGGAGAAGGGCATCCTCACCGTGGGCGTGGTGACAAAGCCCTTCAACTTTGAGGGCCGCCGCCGCATGGAACAGGCCGCCCAGGGCATTGAGGAGCTGCGGCAGAAGGTGGATTCCCTGGTTATCATCCCCAACGACCGGCTCCAGTACGCCACCGACGAAAAAATCACGTTTGCCAACGCCTTCGCCATCGCCGACGATGTGCTGCGCCAGGCGGTGCAGTCCATCTCCGATTTGATTAAGACCACCGGGCTCATCAACCTGGACTTTGCCGATGTCACCGCCGTGATGAAGGACGCGGGGCTGGCCCACATGGGTGTGGGCCGGGCCGCGGGCAAGAACAAAGCAGAGGAAGCCACCCGCATCGCCATCAACAGCCCCCTGCTGGAGACCTCTATCCAGGGGGCGAAGGGCATCATTGTCAACATCACCGGGCCCATGGATATGGGCCTGGAGGAAGTAGAACAGGCCGCAGAGATGGTCAAGCAGGTGGCCGACCCGGACGCGCTGTTCATGATGGGCACCGCTTTTGACGACACCCTGGAGGATGAGCTGAGGGTCACGGTGATCGCCACCGGCTTCGGTGCGGTGGACAACCCCGTTCCCGCCAAAGAGGGGGAGCAGCCGCCTGTTCAGGCGCAGCCTCAGGCCAAGGGCCAGCCCAATGCCGCCGCGGAGGACAGGCCCAAGTGCGTCCCCGCCGGGGTTGGCCCTATTACGCCGCCCCGGCCCCTGTCGGAGACCGCGGCCGAGCCGGTGGAGGACGATCCTTTCGACGACATTTTCCGTATTTTTAACAAACGCTGAGAAATTTGCCCCTCCCGACTGGCCGCCGGGAGGGGTTTGCGCCTGTTGCCAGGGCCGGGCGGGGGAGGAGGCGGCGGCCGTGGAGTATGTACCCGCCAAGCATCTGCTGCACCGCAGCCGTTCCACAGAGTGGTTCGGCACCGATCACACCTTGAATATCTACCGGGGATGCTGCCATGGCTGCCTGTACTGTGACAGCCGCAGTGACTGCTATCAGATCGGGGTGTTTGACCAGGTGCGGGCCAAGGCGGACGCCATGCGTGTCCTCCGGGACGACTTGGCCCGGAAGGTCCGGCCCGCCTTTATCTGCTCCGGCTCCATGAGCGACCCCTACAACCCCTTTGAGGAGGAGTTGCAGCTCACCCGCCACGGGCTGGAGCTCATCGGCGCTTACGGCTGCGGCGTGGCCATCGCCACAAAAAGCGATCTCATTGTGCGGGATATTGACGTTTTGAAATTGGTCCAAGACCACGCCCCGGTGATCTGCAAGCTCACTGTCACCACGGCGGACGACGCGCTGGCGGCAAAGCTGGAGCCTGGCGCGCCCCCGCCCAGCCGCCGCCTTGCGGCGCTGGAAAAGTTGAGCGGGGCGGGTCTGTATTCCGGGGTGCTCCTCATGCCAGTGCTGCCCTTTCTGGAGGACAGCGACGAAAATGTGCTGGCAGTGGTGGAGGGGGCCGCCCGGGCGGGGGCACGGTTTATCTATCCCGCTTTTGGCGTCACCATGCGGCAGGGCCAGAGGGAGTACTTTTTGGACGGCCTGGAGCGGGCCTTTCCCGGCCGGGGCCTGAAGGAGCGGTATCTGCGGCAGTACGGGGACCGCTACCAGTGCGCCAGTCCCCGTAGGCGGGAGCTGTGGAGAGTGTTCACCGCCGCCTGCCGGGAGCGGGGGATTTTGTATGACATGAAGTCCATTGTCCGGGCGGCGACTTTGGGCTATGGGGACCGCCAGCTCACTTTTTTTGACTGAGGGGGAAGGATATGGGTGTAAAAGGACGGTTTGCCCCCACCCCCAGCGGGCGGATGCATTTGGGCAACCTGCTGGCGGCGCTGCTGGCCTGGCTGGATGCGCGCGCCGCCGGCGGAGAGCTGGTCCTGCGGATTGAGGACCTGGATACCCAGCGCACCAGCCCGGACCTTGCCCGGCAGCTCATGGACGACCTGCGCTGGCTGGGGCTGGACTGGGACGAGGGCGGCTTGGAGCCGGACTATATGCAAAGCCGCCGCGCCGCCTATTACGAGGAGGCGTTCCGAATCCTGGAGGGAAGGGGGCTGATCTATCCCTGCTACTGCACCCGGTCGGAGCGCATGGCCGCCTCCGCCCCTCACCGGGACGACGGAGCGGTGGTATACTCAGGAAAGTGTTTTCACCTGACGGCGGCGGAGCGGTCGGAGCTGGAACGGCAGGGCCGCCGTCCGGCCTGGCGGGTACGTTGTCCCGACCAAACCGTGGCCCTGGAGGACGGAAACTGCGGGCCCTATGCCGAAAATCTGGCCCGGGACTGCGGTGACTTCATCGTCCGGCGGTCTGACGGGGTATTCGCCTACCAGCTGGCGGTGGTGGTGGATGACGCGCTCATGGGGGTGAACCATGTGGTCCGGGGCTGGGACCTGCTGTGTTCCGCCCCCCGGCAGGCGTGGCTCCACCGGGTGCTGGGCTATGAGCCGCCCCGTTTTTTCCATACGCCCCTGCTGCTGGCCCCGGACGGACGGCGGCTGGCCAAGCGGGACCACGACCTGGATATGGGGGCTCTGCGGCAGCGGTATGGGCCGGAGGAGCTCACCGGCCTGCTGGCCTTTTACGCGGGGCTGATGGACAGGCCGGAAAAAGTGACAGCCAGGGAGCTTGTCCGCCAGTTCTCCTGGGCAAAAGTGCCGAAAAATGACGTTATAGTTTGTTTATCTTGACAGGTACCCAAACAGAGCGTAAAATAGGAAAAATTAAGTAATAGGAGGATGAACTATGGCGCAGATGGATTGGAACGACAAGTTCGGCAAGCGGGGGCTCACCTTTGACGACGTGCTGC
Organism: uncultured bacterium; assembly: GCA_946548895.1. Classification (GTDB taxonomy): domain Bacteria; phylum Bacillota; class Clostridia; order Oscillospirales; family Oscillospiraceae; genus Enterenecus. The sequence goes on from CAMNQF010000022.1 coordinate 37,910, forward strand.
TCATCCCGGCGGAGAGCAATGTGCTTCCGGCGGACGTGGACCTGCACACCCAGCTGACAAAAAAGATCACCCTGAATATCCCGGTGATGAGCGCGGCGATGGACACAGTCACCGAGTCCCGCATGGCCATCGCCCTGGCCCGGGAGGGCGGCATCGGCGTGATCCATAAGAATATGTCCATCGGCCAGCAGGCCGAGCAGGTGGATATGGTGAAGCGCAGCGAGAACGGCGTCATCACCAATCCCTTCTGGCTGGGGCCCGGACATACCCTGGCGGAGGCGGACGAGCTGTGCGCCAAGTACAAGATTTCCGGCGTGCCCATCTGCGAAAACGGCAAGCTCATCGGCATCATCACCAACCGGGATATGAAGTTTGAGACCGATATGAGCAAGCTGATCGACAATGTGATGACCAAGGAAAACCTGGTTACCGCGCCCGAGGGCACCACGCTGGACCAGGCCCGGGAGATCCTCCGCAAGCATAAGATTGAGAAGCTGCCCATCGTAGACGACCAGTTCCACCTGAAGGGCCTCATTACCATCAAGGATATTGAGAAGGCCCAGGTCTACCCCAATTCCGCCCGGGACGAGAAGGGCCGGTTGATGGTGGGCGCGGCCATCGGCGTCACGCCCGACGTGCTGGACCGGGTGGCCGCCCTGGTGGAGGCGGGGGCGGATGTGCTGTGCCTGGACTCCGCCCATGGCCACTCCCGAAATATTTTGGAGTGCGTCATGCGCATCAAATCCCTGTACCCCGACGTCCAGCTGGTGGCGGGCAACGTGGCCACCGCCGAAGGCACCCGGGCCCTGATCGAGGCAGGCGCCGACTGCGTGAAGATCGGCATCGGCCCCGGCTCCATCTGTACCACCCGCGTGGTGGCGGGCATCGGCGTGCCCCAGATCACCGCCGTGTTCGACGCGGCCCAGGTGGCGGCGGAGTACGGCGTGCCTATTATCGCCGACGGCGGCATCAAATATTCCGGCGACATCGCCAAAGCCATCGCCGCCGGTGGCAACGTGGTGATGCTGGGCTCCCTGCTGGCGGGCTGCGAGGAGTCCCCCGGCGACACCGAGGTGTACCAGGGCCGCCAGTTCAAGGTCTACCGGGGCATGGGGTCCCTGGGGGCCATGGCCAAGGGCTCCAAAGACCGTTATTTCCAGCAGAACAACAAGAAGCTGGTGCCCGAGGGCGTGGAGGGCCGCGTACCCTACAAGGGGCCGGTATCCGAGACCATCTACCAGATGATGGGCGGCCTGCGCTCCGGCATGGGCTACTGCGGCTGCGGCACCATCGAGGAGCTGCGCACCAAGGCCCAGTTCACCCAGATTACCGCCGCCGGCCTGAAGGAATCTCATCCCCACGATATCTATATCACCAAGGAAGCCCCCAACTACACCATCAATCCCCAATGACGAATCCGCAAAGCCCCGGCTTATGCCGGGGCTTTGCCGCGCCCTGCCGGTTGCGTTTGCCGCCGGGAGATGGTATACTTCCATCCAGTGAGGTGAGGATCATGGACTACCGCTTCGCGATTTGCGACGACGACGGGGATTACGCCGGATATATTGACGGCTTGGCGGCCCAATGGGCCCGGCAGGCGGGGGTGGAGCTGGAGACGGAGCGGTTCCCCTCGGCGGAGGCGTTTCTGTTCCGCTACGCGGAGCGGAAGGATTTCGACGTGCTGCTGCTGGACATTGAGATGGCGGGAATGGACGGGGTGGAGCTGGCAAAGGCTGTCCGCAGGGATGATGACGGCGTCCAGATTGTGTTTGTCACCGGCTATACGGACTACATCGCCGAGGGCTATGAGGTATCCGCCCTCCACTACCTGACCAAGCCGGTGGACCGGGATAAGCTGTTTCAGGTCCTGAACCGGGCCGTGGGCCGGCTGGCCCGGAACGAGCCTGTCCTCACAATGGAGCTGCCGGGGGAGACGGTCCGGGTGCCCCTGAGCAAAATCCGGTACATTGATGTGCTCCACAACTATGCCACGGTCCACGCTGTCCGTGACTATGCGGTGAAGCGGTCCCTGGGTGAGCTGGAAAAGGAGCTGGACAGCCGTTTTTTCCGGGTGGGCCGCTCCTGCATCATCAATCTGGCCTATGTCCAGCGTGCCACCCGCGTGGAAGCGGAGCTGACCACGGGGGAGCGGGTCCCGCTGCCCCGCGGCCAATACGAAAAGCTGAACCGGGCTATCATTCAGCGGATGTAAAGGAGGACGTCTCATGCCGCTGCTGTCTAAGCTGATTGACAAGCGAATCGCCGCCTACCAGCGGGAGCTCATCGAAATCCACTATGCCGAGGTGGAGAATATGTACCGCCAGATGCGGGGCTGGCGGCACGACTACCGCAGCCATATCCAGGCGCTGAAGGCCCACGCCGCCCGGGAGGACTGGGAAGCGGTCCGGGCCTATCTGGACGAGCTGGAGACCGACCTCTCCACCGTGGATACGGTGGTCAAGACGGGCAACGCCATGGCGGACGCCATTCTTAACAGCAAGATATCCCTGGCCCGGTCCAAGCACATCCCAGTGCGGGCGGACGCCAGCATCCCCGTGGCGCTGCAAATCTCCCAGCTGGACCTGTGCGTCATCATCGGCAACCTGTTTGACAACGCCATTGAGGCCAGCCTGGCCCTCCCCGAGGAGGAGCGGCTCATTCGGGTGTACATCGACATGAAGGGGAGCCAGCTGTATATCTCCTTCACCAACTTTGCGGCCGGCGGCCGGCGGGTGAAGCAGGGAGGGCGCTTCCGCACCACCAAGGGAGAGGGCCATGGCTTCGGGCTGGTGCGCATCGACACAATTGTAGACCGGCTGGGGGGATACCTGAGCCGGAACAGCGAGGACGGGGCCTTTACCACGGAGATTCTCCTTCCGCAGGGCTGACGGCCCTCCGGCGGGGACGCGCGCAATTCAGCCCCCAGAAATGACGGTTCAGCCCCCGGCCCACACAGCCGGGGGTTTTTATGCTATTCTTCTCCTTGAGGTGAGAGACATGGAAAAACCGAAGAACGACAGGCAAAAGGCCGCCTACGGCATGGCTTCCAACTGCGCCTTCATGGTCCGCCGCGCTTGGAGGGACTGCAAAGGTGTGCTGGTTGTGGCGGCGGGCATCGTATTCTGCGGGGTGGCCGCCAGCCTGCTGGAGCTGTTTGTGGTCCCCGCCGTTTTGGAGGCGGTGGAGCGGGGCGTCACGCCCGGAGGGCTGGCGGGCATGATCGGCTGGTTTACCCTGGGAATGGCGCTGGTCCGGGCCCTGCGGGAGTATCTGGACAACAACGCTATCTTTGGGCGCGTCCGGGTGCGCCAGGGGCTGTGCCAGGACCTGCACCTGACCTTCTGCCGCACATCCTACCCCCACGTGGAGGACCCGGACTATATCAGGCGGCTGAAAAAGGCGTTCAGGTGCCTGGACGGCAATGACGACGCCGGGGAATATATTTGGACCACCATGACCGAGCTGCTGACCAACCTGATCAGTTTTTTGATCTACCTGCTGCTGCTGGCCCAGGTGGGCCCGTGGGTCGCGGCGCTGTGCGCGGCCCTGTCCGCCGTGGGCTACTTTGCCGGGGAGCGCATCCGCTCCTGGCGCTACCGCCACCGGGAGGAGGAGGGCGGGCTGCTGCACAAAATGGAGTACGCGGTCAGGCAGAGCAATGATATGAAGCTGGCCAAGGATATCCGCATTTTCGGCATCGGCCCCTGGCTCACCGAGCTGTACGGCAAGTATACCCGGCTCTATCAGGACTTCTACGCAAAAAGCCAGCGGTACTATCTGTGGGGGGATCTGCTGGACGCGGCGCTGGCCCTCCTGCGCAACGGCGCGGCCTATGGCCTGCTCATCGCCATGGCCCTCCGCGGGGAGCTGACCGTGGCGCAGTTTGTGCTGTACTTTACGGCGGTCAGCGGCTTCACCCAGTGGGTGGCGGGCATCTTTGCCCAGCTGACGGAGCTCCACCGGCAGAGCCTGGAGCTGTCCACCCTGCGGGAGGTGGCGGACACGCCCGAGCCGTTCCGCTTTGAGGACGGCAGGCCGCTGGAGGTCAAGCCGGGCCACCTGTACACACTGGAGCTGCGGGACGTGTCCTTCCGCTACCCCGGCGCGGAGAGCGACACCCTGTCCCACGTGAACCTGACCATACATCCCGGTGAAAAGCTGGCGGTGGTGGGCAAAAACGGCGCGGGCAAGACTACCCTCATCAAGCTGCTTTGCGGCTTTTACGACCCCACGGAGGGGCAGGTGCTGCTGGATGGGGAGGACATCCGGCAGTACAACCGCCGGGACTATTACAAGCATTTTTCCGCCGTATTTCAGCAGTTTTCCGTGCTGGCAGGCACCGTTGCGGAGAACGTGGCCCAGGTTATGGGGGATAGGGCGGACCTGCCCCGGGTGTGGGACTGCTTGGAACGGGCCGGGGTGGCGGACAAAATCCGGGAGCTGCCCCAGCGGGAGGACACCCACCTGGGCCGGGAGGTGTACCTGGACGGCATCGACCTGTCCGGGGGCCAGATGCAGCGGCTGATGCTGGCCCGGGCGCTGTACAAAAACGCGCCGGTGGTGGTGCTGGACGAGCCCACGGCGGCCCTGGACCCCATCGCCGAGAGCGACCTGTACCAGCGCTACAGCGATCTCACCGGCCATTGCACCAGCGTGTATATTTCCCACCGGCTGGCGTCCACCCGGTTCTGCGACAGGGTGCTGCTCATTGAGAACGGCGGCATCGCCGAGGAGGGCACCCATGAGGAGCTGTTAAAGCGGGGCGGGCGGTATGCCTATCTGTTTGACATTCAGAGCAAGTATTACAAGGAAGGGGCGGCAGAGGATGAATAAAGAGCTGCTGTGGAAGGTTTTGGACTATGACAGGCGCGGGATGATGGCATGGGGGAAGCTCCCGCCGGAACTGTTCACTTTTGAACCCCGCCGGAGACAGGCGGGGCAGGGGGGCGCGCGCCATGGCTGAGAAAAAAGAGCGCCTGTCCTTCCGGCAGGCCGCGGCCTACACACGCCGGGGCCTGTCCATCTGGTGGGAGGCTGCGCCGGAGGTGCTGGTCTCCGGCTGGGTGCGGGAGGGGGTGGACGCCCTGTTCCCCTATCTGCCCCTCTATTTCACCGCACAGCTGGTGAACGCCATTTCCGGCGGCGGGGATGTGTGGATCATGCTGGCCGCCCTGCTGGCTTCCACGGCGGTGGTGGCGGTGGTCCGGGCGGCGGTACACTGCTGGGATGAAACCATGCGCCGCGCCCACCAGTGGCCCGCCTGGAACCGTATTTTCTTTGACAAGCTGCTGTCCATGGACTTCTGCGATATTGACGATCCTAAAAACCAGGCTCTGCGCACCCAGATCGACCAGCTCAGAAACTGGGGCGGCTTTGGGCTGAACCGGGTGTACCGCGTCTCTGCGGAAGCCATAGGGGCGCTGTGCCGGGTGCTGGGGGCGGCGGCCCTGTCGGTGAGCCTGTTTATCCTGCCGGTGCGGCCGGACAGCGCTCTGGTCTGGCTCAACCATCCGCTCTGCCTGCTCGGTATGGCGGTGCTGATGCTGCTATCGGTATTCTTGTCCGCAAGGTTTGCCAATTGGGCGGAGAGCTATTGGGACCAGTACGACGGCACCCAGGGAAACCGAAACTTTTCTTTTTTCTATTTTATCGCCATGAGAGAGCGCCATCGGAGCGCCGATATCCGCGCCTATGCCCAGGACAGATATTTTGAGGCGGGAGGAAGGGCCAATATGGGAGGCGATGACTCCTTTGGGCCTACTTCCACCGTAGCAAAGGCGTACCGGGGAAGGGCGGGGGCCTTCGCGGCCGCGTCAGGGGCGGTGTCTCAGGTGTTTGTGGGGGCCGTCTACCTATTTGCCGGGCTGAAGGCCCTGGGCGGGGCCTTCGGGGTAGGGTCCGTTACCCAGTACGTGGGGGCGCTGGCGGGATTGTCCAAAGGGTTGAGTGACCTGCTGGAGCTGGTGGGCGTACTGCGGGCCAACGCCGAATTTCTCAAGCCCACCTACGAATTTTTGGATATCCCCAACAAAATGTACCAGGGCAGCCTGACCACCGAGAAGCGCGCCGACCGGAAGTACGAGATTGAGTTCCGGAATGTGGGCTTCCAATACCCCGGCACGGAGGCCTGGGCTCTGCGCCACGTGTCCATGAAGTTTGACGTGGGGGAGCGGCTGGCGGTGGTGGGGGAGAACGGCTCCGGCAAAACCACCTTCATCAAGCTGCTTTGCCGCCTCTACGACCCCGCCGAGGGGGAGATCCTGCTCAACGGCATCGACATCCGCAAGTACCGCTACGACGACTATCTGGCCCTGTTCTCCGTGGTGTTTCAGGACTTCAAACTGCTGTCCCAGCCCCTGGGGCAGAATGTGGCGGCGGCGGAAGACTATGACCGGGCCCGGGCGGAGGAGTGTTTGGTCAAGGCGGGCTTTGGGGCAAGGCTGGCGGAGCTGCCCAAGGGGCTGGACACCTGTCTCTACCGTGAGTTTGAGGACGACGGGGTGGAGGTATCCGGCGGCGAGGCTCAGAAAATAGCCCTGGCCCGGGTGCTCTATCAGGACGCGCCCTTCATCGTGCTGGATGAGCCCACGGCGGCGCTGGACCCGGAGGCGGAGGCCGAGATGTACAGCAAATTCAATGATATTGTAGAGGACAAAACCGCTGTTTATATCAGTCACCGGCTGTCCTCCTGCCGGTTCTGCGATGAGATTGCCGTGTTCGATCACGGAAAAGTGGTTCAGCAGGGCGTCCACGACACGCTGGTGGAGACAGAGGGCAAATACCGGGCCCTGTGGGAAGCCCAAGCGCAGTACTATAAAAAAGAGCGGGAGCGCCAAAACGATTTAGAGTGGATGTAGACAGAAATTGTGCAGGCCGGCGGGAAAAAGCTGCGTTTTCCCGCCGGCCTGAGCATAAAGGCGGGGTATGAGAGAAAAGCGCGTTGTCATCGGACAACCTCTAAACATTGTCAAAAATTAAACGATTTTGCCTTGATTCTGGGCATTGAATTGTTGATAAAACTATGGTAAGATGGGAACGTGGTAAACAAAACGATACCTGCACAGATCCCGGCAAAAATTTTAGTTAGGAGGAACCCCAAGATGAATATACTCGTCTGTGTCAAGCAGGTGCCTGACACCACCGAGATCAAAATTGATCCGGTGAAGAACACGCTGATCCGTGAGGGCGTGCCCAGCATCGTCAACCCGTTTGACGGCTACGCGCTGGAGGCGGCCGCCCGGATCAAGGACAAGAACCCCGACACGAAGATCGTGGTGCTGTCCATGGGCCCCCCGCAGGCCACCGCCGCTCTGAAGGAGTGCCTGGCCATCGCCGCCGACAAGGCTTACCTGGTGTCCGGCCGCACCTTCGGCGGCTCCGACACTCTGGCCACCAGCTACATCCTGTACAACGCGGTGAAGAAGGTGGAGGAGCTGGAGGGCGCGAAGTTTGACGCCATTTTCTGCGGCAAGCAGGCCATCGACGGCGACACCGCCCAGGTTGGCCCGGAGCTGGCCGAGCACCTGGGCTATCCCCAGGTGACCTACGGCCTGGAGGCCGAGGTGGACGGCGGTATGCTCAAGGTGAAGAAAGAGGTCGAGGAGGGCGTGGAGATCATCGGCGTGAAGTTCCCCTGCCTGGTCACCTACACCAAGCCCGCCTGGGACCCCCGCTATCCCACCATCAAGCGGAAGATGGCGGCCAACAAGGCGGAGATCCCCGTGCTGGGGGACGACGCCTTCCCGGACATCGACACAGCGCGCATCGGCCTGAAGGGCTCCCCCACCAACGTGAAGAAGACCTTCGTGCCCCAGAAGAAGACCGGCGGCGTGAAGATCAAGGAAGAGGACAACGCCGCGTCCGCCAAGAAGCTGTTCGAGCTGCTCAATGCGGCCAGCATCATTTAAGGGAGGGGAAGCGCAATGGAAGCCAAGACCAAAGACCTGTGGGTATTTGTAGAGACCAACGAGGACGGCACCGCGAAGAACGTGGGCATCGAGCTGCTGACCCCCGGCAAGATGATGGCGGGCAAGCAGGGCGGCGCTCTGGTGGCGGTTGTCATCGGCAGCGGCGTGGAGGAGGCGGTGAAGGCCGCCAACGAGCACGGAGCGGACAAGATCATCGTGGTGGACGGCCCGGAGTACAAGCATTACACCACCGACGCCTACGCGATTGCCCTGGTGACCCTGGTGGAGAAGTACGGCCCCACCAGTATGCTCATCGGCGCGACGAATAACGGCCGCGACCTGGGCCCCCGGGTCAGCTGCCGGCTGAAGACCGGCCTGACCGCCGACTGCACCGCGCTGGACATCGACGAGGAGACCGGCAACGTGGCGTGGACCCGTCCCGCTTTCGGCGGCAACCTGATGGCCACCATCCTGTGCCCCAACCACCGTCCCCAGATCGGCACCGTGCGTCCCGGCGTGTTCAAGAAGGGCGACGCCGTGGAGGGCAAGGCTGAGATCATCAAGGAAGACATCCATGTGCCCGAGGACCAGATCCGCACCCAGGTGATCGAGCTCATCAAGGAGATGGGCGGCGAGAACGTGGACCTGGAGGGCGCTGAGATCATCGTGTCTGGCGGGCGCGGCGTGGGCGGCCCGGAGGGCTTCGACACCATCAAGGCGCTGGCCGACGCGCTGGGCGCCACCGTGGGCGCTTCCCGCGCGGCGGTGGACGCGGGTTGGATCGCCCACGCCCACCAGGTGGGCCAGACCGGCAAGACCGTGGGTCCCAAGCTGTACATTGCCTGCGGCATCAGCGGCGCGATCCAGCATCTGGCGGGCATGAGCGGCTCCGACGTCATCGTGGCCATCAACAAGGACCCCGACGCTCCCATCTTCGACGTGGCCGACTACGGCGTGGTGGGCAACCTCTTCGAGGTGCTTCCCGTCCTGGTGGACGAGATTAAGAAGGCCCGCGGCTAATCCCGAGATTTCGTACCCGCCCCTGGGAGGGTAGGTATAAATTAAAATCAAGAAAGGATAATGCGCCATGAATTTCCATTTTAACGAAGAGGAGCAGGAAATCCTTGATATGCTCCATGACTTCTGCCTGAAAGAGGTCGCCCCCATCGCCGCTGAGGTGGACGAGAACGAGCGCTTTCCCGAGGAGACTTGGCACAAGCTGTCCGAGATGGGTATGATGGGCGTTCCCTTCGCCGAGGAGTACGGCGGGGCCGGCCTGAGCTACCTCAACTACATCGGCGTGTGCGAGGAGCTGGCCAAGCATTGCGCCACCACCTCCGTCATGGTGTCCGCCCACACCTCCCTGTGCTGCTGGCCCATCAGCCAGTACGGCACCGAGGAGCAGAAGCAGAAGTATCTGAGCAAGCTGTGCTCCGGCGAGTGGCTGGGCGCCTTCGGCCTGACCGAGCCCGGTGCCGGCACCGACGCCGCCATGCAGAAGACCATCGCCGAGGACAAGGGCGACCACTGGGTGCTGAACGGCTCCAAGATCTTCATCACCAACGCCGGCTTCGCCAATGTGTTTGTGGTGTTCGCCATGACCGACAAGTCCCTGGGCACCAAGGGCATCTCCGCTTTCATCGTGGAGCGGGACTTCCCCGGCTTCAAGGTGGGCTCCCACGAGAAGAAGATGGGTATCCGCGGCTCCTCCACCTGTGAGCTGGTGTTTGAGGACTGCATTGTGCCCAAGGAGAACCTGCTGGGCGAGCTGAACAAGGGCTTCAAGGTGGCCATGACCACTCTGGACGGCGGCCGTATCGGCATCGCGGCCCAGGCCATCGGCATTGCCCAGGCCAGCATCGACGAGTGCGTGAAGTACACCAAGGAGCGCGTGCAGTTCGGCAAGCGCATCAGCCAGTTCCAGAACACCCAGTTCCAGCTGGCCGATATGCAGGCCAAGGTGGACGCCGCCCGTCTGCTGGTCTACCGCGCCGCCCAGGCCAAGCAGGATCACGAGCCTCACAGCCACCTGGCCGCTATGGCCAAGCTGGTGGCCTCTGAGACCGCTTCCGACGTGACCCGCCGCACCCTCCAGCTCACCGGCGGCTACGGCTACACCCGTGAGTATCCCTTTGAGCGCATGATGCGGGACGCCAAGATCACCGAGATCTACGAGGGCACCTCCGAGGTTCAGCGCATGGTCATCTCCGGCTGGATGGGCGTGAAGTAAGCCCGCTTCTCTTCGATATGACACAAGAGCGCCCCGCTTTTCAGCGGGGCGCTCTCTTTTACAGGTACTTTCGCAGATAGACCATATCCACCAGCTGGACCCCGCCCTCAAAAATAGGGTGGTTATAGTGGTCGGTGAAAAAGTTTTTCACCGTGTGGGAGCGGACAAAACCGCATTTTTCGTAAAATGGGACTGTCAGCGGACTGTCGCCGGTGCCCACCTGGATGATGGAGAATTGTCCCCGGTATATGCTGCAGACGAAATCAATGAGGGTTCTCCCATAGCTTTTCCGCTGAAAAGCTGGTTCAACGGCCAGGCTCTTCAGTTCCAGCACACCGTTCCCTTCATCTGTAACCACGCACTGCCCCTTTATTCCGCCGTCATCCAGCACATACATCGCGCCCCGTTCCAGATAGCGGTCGATCATGTCCTCCTGCTCATCCGCCAGCAGAAGCAGAGGGAGATATCGTTTTTTATTCTGCTTGACCTCTTTGATTTCCATGAGAAACACTCCTAGCGGTAATAACTTTGGGCATCGCTTGTTTGTTTTCCACTGAACTGACTATAGCACAGGGCGCTCAATGATTCAAGTTGAAAAAATGCCGCCTCCATGGTAAAATGGGATATCTTATCAAAGGGAGGAACCGCCGTGGGCCCGCTGGAACAATTGCCGATCCCCCTGCTGGAGTGGTTCCGGGACAACGCCCGGCGGCTCCCCTGGCGGGACGCCCCCACGCCTTATCATGTCTGGCTGTCGGAGATCATGCTCCAGCAGACCCGGGTGGCGGCGGTACTGGACTATTACAGGCGGTTTTTGGAGGAGGCGCCGGATGTGGCTGCGCTGGCGGCGCTCCCGGAGGATCGGTTGATGAAGCTGTGGCAGGGGTTGGGGTACTACTCCCGGGCCCGGAATCTGCAAAAGGCAGCGAAGATCATTGTGGAGGAGCACTGCGGGGCATTTCCGCCGGACTATGCCGCCATCCGCGCTCTGCCTGGGGTGGGGGACTACACCGCCGGGGCCGTCTGTTCCATTGCTTTTGGACAGGCGGTTCCCGCTGTGGACGGCAATGTACTGCGGGTGTACGCCCGGATCACGGGGGATAAAGGGGACATTTCCACTCCGCAGATGAAAAAAACGGTGTCCAACGCCATTGCGCGGGTGATGCCTCTAAACGCGCCGGGAACCTTCAACCAAGCGCTGATGGAGCTGGGGGCCACCGTCTGCCTTCCGAATGGCGCACCGTTATGTGAACGGTGCCCGGCAAAGGGGTTTTGCGCCGCTCTGGCCCAGGATCGGATCCGTGAGCTGCCGGTGAAGGCCCCTAAAAAGGCGCGGCGGGTGGAGAAACGCACGGTATGGCTGATCTTCTGGGAGGACAGCGTGGCCCTGCGCCTCCGTCCAGGCAAAGGGCTGCTGGCGGGGCTGTGGGAGTTCCCCAACGAGGCTGGGGACGGCCCGCTGCCGGAGCCGTGGGGCGTCAGAGCCCTGCTTAATGAATACGCTGGACAGGCCAAACACATTTTCACCCATATTGAGTGGCGCATGACCCTGCGGATTGTGGAGGCAGGGTCAGACACCCTGCCTGACGGCTGGGTGTGGGCGGGCAGGGATGAACTGGAACAGAAATACGCCGTGCCCAGCGCCTATGGGAGGGCACTGGGACTGGTCAAAGAAAGATGGAACGGGGGAGCTTAAATGGCAAAGCTATACTTTCGCTATGGCGTGATGGGGTCCAGCAAGTCGGCCAACGCGCTGATGGTGCGCTACAACTATGAGGAGCGGGGTCAGAATGCCCTAATGGTGAAGCCCGCTCTGGACCAGCGGGAGGGGGAACGGGTAGTCAATTCCCGCATTGGGCTGAGGTATGCCTGCATCTGGTTCGAGGATCTGGAAAAAATGTCTGGGGCGGAGATCAAAGCCTACCAGTGCGTCATCGTGGACGAGGCCCAGTTTCTCACCCACGCCCAGGTGGACTACCTGACGGAGATCGTGGACGACATGAATGTGCCGGTGATTTGCTATGGCCTGCGGGCGGATTTCAGCGGACGGCTGTTCCCAGGGTCTGAAGCCCTGCTGGCCTGTGCGGACATCATTGAGGAGGTCAAGACCATCTGCTGGTGCGGCAAAAAGGCCATCTGCAACGCCCGGTTTGACCCCAGCGGTGTGGTGTTAAAGGAGGGGGAGCAGGTGGTGCTGGGGGCTAACGACTGCTATATCGGCCTGTGCCGGCGGCATTGGAAAGCCGGGAACTTAGGCCCGGACTGGCCAAAACATCATGACTTGTAATCTCTGCCCCCGCCGGTGTGGGGCTCTGCGGGACGAGTCCCACGGAGAGGGTTTCTGCCAAATGCCCGCCCTGCCGGTATGCGCGCGGGCCGCGCTGCACCTCTGGGAGGAGCCCTGCGTCTCCGGCAGGGCAGGGGCGGGGACCGTGTTTTTTTCCGGCTGTACCCTGGGATGCGTGTTCTGCCAGAACCGATCTATTAGCCGGGAGAATTTTGGAAAAATCCTGACGGAGGATGATTTGTACGCGGTCTTTCAGCGGCTGGCGGACCAGGGCGCCTCATGCATTGAACTGGTCACGCCCACCCAGTTCACCCACGTACTGGCCAGGGTGCTGAACCGGCCTGTCCCTGGCGGCCTGCCGGTGGTGTGGAATAGCGGCGGTTATGAACGCCAGACGGTGCTGCGGGCGCTGGAAGGCAAGGTAGATGTGTATTTGCCTGATTTAAAGTACGTCACGCCGTCCGTCGCGGAAAAGTATTCCGGCGCGGCGGACTACCCGGAGGCGGCCAAGGCGGCCATTCTGGAGATGGTCCGCCAGCGGGGGCCGGTGCGGCTGGAGGGCGGCCTGCTGAAAAGCGGGGTGTTGATCCGCCATTTGATCCTGCCGGGACAGGCGGCGGAAGCCAAGCGGGTGATGGACTGGGTGGCGGAAGCATTTCCGCTTGGGACGGTGCTGTTTTCCCTCATGGCCCAATATACGCCGGTGGGGTCTCTGGAAGGCTTCCCGGAACTTAGGCGCACGGTGCGGCCTTCGGAACTTCGGTTAGCCCGGACGTATATGGAGAACTTGGGACTGCCGGGATATGTCCAGGAGCTGGATGCGGCGGGGGAGGGGTTTATCCCTGCTTTTGATTTGACGGGATTGTGACGAAAAAAGGGCCTGGAGCAAATGCTCCAGGCCCTTTTCCGGCAATGCTTATTACTTCAGGTTGAAGAAGGCGTTCTTGCCCAGGTAAATGGCGGCCTCGTCCAGCTCCTCCTCAATGCGCAGCAGCTGATTGTACTTGGCCACGCGGTCGGTGCGGCTGGGAGCGCCGGTCTTGATCTGGCCGGCGTTGGTGGCCACGGCGATGTCGGCGATGGTGGCGTCCTCGGTCTCGCCGGAGCGGTGGGACACGATGGCGGTGTAGCCGGCCCGGTTGGCCATCTGGATGGCGTCCAGGGTCTCGGT
>CAMNQF010000023.1 GCA_946548895.1 uncultured bacterium
CGCCCCCCCGCGCCCCCCTCCCCCGGGGGCGCGGGCGCCGCCGTGCACGCCCCCTCCCCACACGCCACCCGCCCCGCCATCCGTACCCCCCCCACCACGCGCCCCCCCCCCCCCCCCCCGCTTCTCTTTTTTTGCGGGTCAGGGCTGCTTGCCGATATAGGCCAGGATGCCGCCGTCCACGTACAGGATGTGGCCGTTGACAAAGTCGGAGGCGGAGGAGGCCAGGAACACCGCCGGGCCGCCCAGGTCGGACGCCTCGCCCCAGCGGTTGGCCGGGGTCTTGGCCAGGATGAACTGGTCGAAGGGGTGCTTGGAGCCGTCGGGCTGGACCTCCCGCAGGGGGGCGGTCTGGGGGGTGGCGATATAGCCGGGGCCGATGCCGTTGCACTGGATGTTGTACTGGCCGTACTCGCTGGCGATGTTCTTCGTCAGCATCTTCAGCCCGCCCTTGGCGGCGGCGTAAGCGGACACGGTCTCCCGGCCCAGCTCGCTCATCATGGAGCAGATGTTGATGATCTTGCCGCCGCCCTTTTTCATCATGCCGGGGATCACCGCCTTGGAGACGATGAAGGGGGCGTTCAGGTCCACGTCAATGACCTGGCGGAAGTCCTTGGCGGACATCTCCAGCATGGGGATGCGCTTGATGATGCCGGCGTTGTTCACCAGGATGTCGATGACGCCCACCTCTTGCTCCACCTTGGCCACCAGCGCGTTCACCGCGTCCTCGTCCGTCACGTCGCAGACGTAGCCGTGGGCCTTGATGCCCTTTTCGGCATAGGCGGCCACGCCCTTGTCCACCAGCTCCTGCTTGATGTCGTTGAACACGATGGTGGCCCCGGCCCCCGCCAGGGCGTTGGCAATGGCGAAACCGATGCCATAGGACGCGCCTGTCACCAGAGCCACCTTGCCATCCAGCCGAAATGCGTTTTGATTCATGTTTGCCGCTCCTCTCATGTTGAATTGAAACCTGACTTGCCCAGCCTTGTCACTTCATTTCGCTGGGCTTCAGATTATCCATATCGTCAAAGGCCTGGTTCTCGCCGCCCATGGCCCAGATGAAGGTGTAGTTGGCGGTGCCGCAGCCGCTGTGGATAGACCAGGAGGGAGAGATCACCGCGTCGAAATTCTGCATCACCAGGTGCCGCGTCTCCTCCGGCTGGCCCATCATGTGGAACACCACCTGGTCCTCCGGGATCTCAAAGTAGGTGTAGACCTCCATCCGCCGCTCGTGGGTGTGGCTGGGCATGGTGTTCCACACCGAGCCGGGGGCCAGCTGGGTCAGGCCCATGGACAGCTGGCAGGTCTCCAGCACGTCGGGGTGGATAAACTGGTTGATGACGCGCTCGTTGGCCAGCGCCTTGTCGCCGCAGGGGCGGTGGTTGGCGTTGTCCATGGTGAGCAGGGTGGTCTTGCAGGCCTTGTGGGCCGGGGTGGAGGCCAGATAGAACCTGGCGGGATCGGCGGGGTCCGCGCTGGCGAATGTCACGCTGCGGGACCCTTTGGAGATATACAGGCAGTCCTCATAGCCCAGCTCATAGCGCTCCCCGTCCACTTCAATGGAGCCCTTGCCCCCCAGGTTGAACACGCCGGCCTCCCGGCGCTCCAGGAAAAACTGGGTGCCGAAGTTGCCCCACACGTCGATGCCCTTGTCAACGGGCACCCGCTCGTTCACGGGCATGACGCCCATGACCACCATGCGGTCCACGTGGGAGTAGGTGGCCTGGACGGTGTCCGGCACGTACAGCCCGGTGATGAGGAACTCGTCCCTCAGCTCCTGGGTGGTGTACCGTTTGACATCTCTGGGACTGGCGGAATAGCGGATATCCATGCTGCATTACCTCGTTTCTTCATATTTTTCATGGACAGATTGGAAAAAATATGGTATGGTTTTTTCACCAGGACCAATCAGGCAGAAAGGGGCGGACACGCCATGAACACCATTGTCTACGCCGGCCGGCATACCCTCACGCGGGCGGTGTCCCGCCACACCCACAGCAGCTGGGAGCTGATCTACTGCACCGGCGGAGACGGGGAGCTCCTCTTTGAGGGCCAGACACTGCCCTACGCCGCCAACGATGTGGCCGTCATCCCGCCCCTGGCGCCCCACTCCAACATGAGCCAGGAGGGCTTCACCAACATCCACGTCAACCTGATGGACGCGGCGTTTCCCTACACGGAACCCCTGGTCATCCGCGGCGACCCCAACGGCTTCTTGGCGGACGCCTTCTCCGCCGCGTTCTACTATTGGTCGGAGCCCTCCGCCGGGCACGCGCTGCTGCCGGTCTACGGCCAGCTGATCGCCGCCCTGGTGGCCGCCTGCCAGCCTGGCCCCCGCCGCAGCGAGGTGGTCCAGCGGGTGGAGGACCACATCCTGCACCATTACCCGGACTGCGCCTACGACCTGAACGCCTACCTCAGCTCCCTGCCCTTCAGTACGGAATACCTGAAAAAGCTGTTCAAGAAGGAGACGGGGCTCACTCCCCTCCAATACCTCACCGACAAGCGGCTGGAAAACGCCGCCAGCACGCTGGCCACCTTCTGCGGCCGGGGAAACATCTCGGAGACCGCCCGCCTGTGCGGTTTTTCCGACCCCCTGTATTTTTCCCGGCTGTTTAAAAAGAAGTACGGCGTGTCTCCCCGGGGATACATGGCCGGGCCCGGGGATGGATCTGCACAAAACAGATCTCTTTTTAAACGGGAGAACTGACCGCCGGTCCCGTGCGCCGAAAAATCAGAGGTCCTGATCCCTGTTCGCAAGACTATTATATACGCCGGCGGCCCCGGTGTACATAGAGAGAACCCGCCATTTCATGTACAAAACGGAGAAGCTTTCCTCCGTCCGCAAAAACGGCCCGCCGTTCAGCGGCGAAACGCAGCCTGAGGAAAAAGTCTGCCTCCCGGCAGACTTTTTCCTCAGGCTGGCGCGGGCTTCCAGGCGGAAGCCCGCGCGCGTTTTTACAGTTGACTGCGGTCCTTGAGCCAGCTGGGCAGGGGCCGCATTTTGATGCCCGACACGATGCCCATGGCGATAAACAGCGTCAGGGTGGACGACCCTCCGTAACTGAAAAAGGGCAGGGTCAGGCCGATGACCGGCCCCACATACAAGGTCATGGCCACGTTGATGACGGTCTGGATCATGAGCATCCCGGCGATGCCCATGGCGATGTAGGCGGACATATGGCTCTTGGCCCGCCGGGACACCCACACGCACCGCAGGATAATCAGAAGCAGCACCAGCAGCACCGCGCAGCAGCCGATCATGCCGAACTCCTCCCCGCACACGGCGAAGATGTTGTCGGTGTGCCGGGCGGGCAGGCTGTCCGTCCGAAGGGACTGGGTCTGGCGGCCCTTCAGCCAGCCCTGGCCGGTGAGCCTCCCTGAGCCAATGGCCAGCAGGGAACGGCTCTGCTGCCAGCCCCGGTTCAGCGGGTCCAAATCGTTTCCCTTGAGGTGCTCCACCACCACGCGGAAGCGCATGATGCGGTAGTCGTCCCAATATTTGGTACGGGGCAGGATGAAATGCCACAAAAATACCAGCCCGCCCGCCATGGGCACCCCCAGCCCAATGAACCACCACTTGCTCACCCCGGCCACCCAGGCCATAATCACAAAGATAAACAGGTAGACAATGACCATGCCCCAATCGCTGGACAGCACCGCCAGTGAGCCGGCGAACACGCCGGTGAGGACCCCGTATTTCACGATGGCGGAAAAACGCCCCAGCCCCCGGGGCCGCTCCTTGTTAATCATCCAGGCCAGCACCACGATGAAGGCCAGCTTGGCGATCTCCCCGGGCTGGAAACCGGGGAAGTGGGGGATGGGGAGGAACACCCAGCTCTTGTTGCCGGTGCCGCTGTCGTAACCGAAGGGATAGATGAGGGCGATGACAAACAAACCCAGCAGCAGGAACACCCACCACCACTTTTCCATCAGGTACTCAATATCGATAAACGTAACCCAGACGTAGGCCACAACGCCCATGCAGATGAACTGGGCCTGCTTCACGGCGTACCCATCAAGCTTGGGGTCATACTGGGTGGCGCTGTAGATGAGCACCAGCCCCATGAGGCTGGCCAGAATGCACAGCAGCAGCAGGACCACGTCTCCCTTTTTGAAAAATTCCCGCAGTGTGCGCGTCGGCTGCAAGGCGTGCCCCCCCTTCTGGCAAAACCGCAAATTCATATCGCGCCGTTCAGCCTTGTGCTTCCCGCCCCATGAAGGGGGGAAAACAGTTGCAAATTAGTATAGCACAATCTTTCGAAATATGCTATACTGTTTCGCAAGAGTTTTTGAAATCTTAACCTTATTATGTTGGGAAGTGTCCGCAGATGGAATTTGTCACCCACAGCCGGGAGGAAACCGAGGCCCTGGGCGGGCGGCTGGCAAGCGCCCTGACCGAGGGGCGGGTGGTGGCCTTCACCGGGGACCTGGGGGCGGGCAAGACCGCCTTTGTGTCCGGCATGGCCCGATCACTGGGGGTGGAGGAGCGGGTGACCAGCCCCACCTTCACCATTGTCAACGAGTACGAGGGGGGCCGCCTGCCCCTGTTCCACTTCGATATGTACCGGCTGGGCAGCGCCGACGAGCTGTTCCACATCGGCTGGGAGGACTACCTGGCCCGGGGGGGCGTGTGCGCCGTGGAGTGGAGCGAAAACGTGGCGGAGGCCATCGAGCCGGACGCGGTGCGGGTGTCCATCCGCCGGGGCGCCGGGGAAGATGACCGCGTCATCACCATTGAGGGGGTGGAGCTGTGAAAATCATCGCGCTGGAGAGCTCGGCGGTGACGGCCTCCGTGGCCGTCACCGAGGACGAGACGCTGCTGGCCCAGTCCTTTCAGCACAGCGGGCTGACCCACTCCGCCACCCTGATGCCCATGGCGGCGGACCTGCTGAAAAACGCCGGCCTCACCCTGGGGCAGATGGATGTGGTGGCGGTGGCGGCGGGGCCAGGGTCCTTCACTGGGGTGCGCATCGGGGTAGCCGCCGCCAAGGGGCTGGCCTGGCCGGAGGACAAGCCCTGCGCCCCCTGCTCCACCCTGGAGTCCATGGCCTGGCAGTGCGCCCACATGGGGGGCGAGATCTGCGCCGCCATGGACGCCCGCAGAAACCAGGTGTACTGCGCCCGGTTCCGGGCGGAAAACGGGGAACTGACCCGCCTCACCGGGGACCGGGCCCTGGGCCTGGACCAGCTGGCCGGGGAGGTCCGGGCGTCGGGCAGGCCCCAGATCCTAGTGGGGGATGGGGCCCATCTGGTCCAAAGGGCGCTGGAAGAGCAGGGCCTGCCCTGGGTCCTTATGCCGCCCCACCTGCGCTACCAGACCGCCTGGGGGGTGGCCCGGTGCGCCCTGGGCATGGCCCGGGCGGGGAAGCTGGTGTCCGCCGCGGCCATGGCCCCCAGCTACCACCGCCTCAGCCAGGCGGAGCGGGAGCGGAACGAACGCCTGGGGGCGGGCGGGGCGTGAAGCCGAAAGCGTCAAAACAGGAGCGCGGGGAACCCCCCGCGCTCCTGTTTTACGCGATGCCCAGCTCCGCCAGCGCCTCCGCCAGCGCCCGCCACTGCTTCAGCAGCCCGCCGTACCGGGCCAGCCCGCCGTCAGTGATGTGGTAGTATTTCCGGGCAGGGCCGCCGGAGACCTGACCCATATACTGCTCCGAGCAGCCCTCCCGGCACAGCCCCCGGAGAAGGGCGTAGACGGCGCTCTCCTGGGTGCCGGGAAAGGCGTCGTGGAGCCGCCGGAGCAGATCGTAGCCGTACTGGTCCCCCTGGGCCAGCAGGTGGAGCAGGCACAGCTCGATCAGGTCCTTCTTCAGCATAGGGACACCCCCGTGCCGATCAGGCCGATGACTGTGATCTCAATGCACAGCCGCCAGGTGTCGAGGGGCTCTGCGGA
The DNA here is from genome assembly GCA_946548895.1 of uncultured bacterium. Taxonomy (GTDB): domain Bacteria; phylum Bacillota; class Clostridia; order Oscillospirales; family Oscillospiraceae; genus Enterenecus. Next base: position 5,891 of record CAMNQF010000023.1, read on the forward strand.
GACAGTCATGCTGGTCAACAGGGCCAGCACGGCAAAGGCCAGCATCATGACCGAAAGGCTGAGGAAATACACCGCCCGCCAGCGGCGGTCCCGGACGCGGGCCTTCACCAGCCCTGTCATCCCCACGACGGCAAGGGGAACCGCGCTCCATTCCAGCAGGAACGAGAGGAGGTTTCCGCCGACGTAAATGTCGGCCAAGGGCCACCAAAACCCATAAGGAAGGAGAAAAACCGGGTTTGCCAGCGCGCCGTCAGGGTACAGGGTGATCTGCCAGAAGGTCCACCATATCAACCCCATAACCGCCAGCAGCACGGCCAGCACAATGAGAATCGAGCGGGGCAGGGGCGCTTTTCCCTCCCCCCGCCGGGGCCGGAACCAAATCAGGGACAGCGCAAGCCCCGTTATCATAAACCAGAGAAACATGGGGACGCCGGGAATGATAAACCCGTCGGGGGAGAACAACGTATACCATACAGGGTAAAGCCCCAAAGGCAGGGGACTGTCCGCCGGGATCAGGATGCACGCCGCCATGACGGCAAACACCGCCAGCCACACGCGGTAGGCTTTTTTCGTGGTGAGGGGGGCAATGACCTCCCGGGGCTTGCCCAGGCCCCGGCGCAGCTCGTCGTCCGCCACGATGTCCCGGTAGTCGGCGATCACGTCCTCCGCCTCCTGGGGCGGGAGCATCCACCGGGCCCAGCCCTCCAGCCGGGTCATGTAATCCTTTTTCATGGACTGTTCTCCTTTCACTGATATACGGTTCGCTACTATATTTTTTGCTACTGTTAAAAACATTATAGTTCGAGCAAACGGATTTGTCAAGGGGAAAAAGCAGGGGAGGGGTTTTAGCCCCTCCCTCTGCGCTGTTGTCACGCTTCGCCTGTTCGCGACGCGCGGCTTCCCTCCGACTCGGACAAAACCCATTCGGGCCCTTGGCCCTCCTTGGGCTTTTGTCCTCGCTTCGGTCCATCCGCGCTGCTCACGACGGCTCCGCACTTCTACGTTCCCAGCAGCTTCTCCTTGTTAAATTGCAGGGTGTAGAGCTGGAAGTACCGGCCCTTTTTCGCCAGCAGCTCCTGGTGGCCCCCCTGCTCCACGATCTCCCCGTGGGACAGCACGATAATCTGGTCCGCGTGCTGGATGGTGGACAGCCGGTGGGCCACGATGAGCATGGTGCCGATGTTCTTCATCTTCTCCAGGGAATCCTGGATGAGCAGCTCGGTCTCGGTGTCGATGTTGGCTGTGGCCTCGTCCAGGATCATGACGGCGGGCCGGTGGAGGATGGTGCGCACAAAGCTCAACAGCTGCCGCTGCCCGGCGGAGAAGTTGGCCCCCCGCTCCCGGACCTCCTCGTCCAGCCCCTTGTCCAGCCTGCCGATGAAGGAGTCGGCGTTGACATACTTGCAGGCCTCCCAGATCTCCTGGTCGGTGAAGCCCTCCTCCCGGAGGACGATGTTGCTGCGGATGGTGCCGGAGAACAGGAACACGTCCTGGAGCATCTGGCCGAACCGCCGCCGAAGGGAGGCGATCTTGATGGCGCGGATGTCCCGGCCGTCGATGAGAATCTGCCCCTTCTGAATGTCATAGTTCCGGCAGATGAGGGAGAGGATGGTGGTCTTGCCCGACCCGGTGGCCCCCACGAAGGCGGCGGTCTGGCGGGCCTCCACGTGGAAGGACACCCCCTTCAGCACCCACTCCCCGGGCTCGTAGGCAAACCACACGTCCCGGAACTCAATCTCCCCCCGGATGTGGTCCAGCTCCACGGCGTCCGGGCCGTCCACCACCTCCGGCTCCAGGTCGAACACGGTGAAAATCTTCTCCGCCGAGGCCAAGGCGGACTGGAGCTGGTTGAACTGCTCCGCCAGCGTCTGGATGGGGTTGAAGAACTTCTCAATGTAGAGGTAAAAGGCCACAATGGTCTCGCTGGTCACCACCTGGCCCAGGAAGGCGGTGTCCTGGATGTAGCCCTTGCCCCCCAGGTACAGCAGGCACAGCACGGAGGAGATGTACAGCATATACACCATGGGCCGGAAAATGCTGAACACGAAAATCTGGTTCTGCTTGGCTTTTTTCAGGCTTTCGCTCTTGGCGAAGAACTCCTCCCGCTTGCGCTCCTCCTGGTTGAAAATCTGGGTGACCTTGATGCCGGACAGGTTTTCCGACAGATAGGTGTTGATGTCGGTGGTGCGGTCCTTCACCACCCGGTACACCTTCCGGGTGAACTTGCGGAAGATGACGGTGAACAGCACCAGGAAGGGGGCGAAGCACAAAAACGCCAGGGTGAGGGACAGGTTGAGGGCCAGCATGGCCGCCAGCACCCCCGCCACGATCAGCACGTTTTTCGCCATGGCCACCAGCACGTTGGTGAACATCTGGGAGATGGCGTTGGTGTCGTTGGCCACCCGGGTGACCAGCTTGCCCACGGGGATTTTGTTCAGCTGGTCGTGGGACAGGCTCTCAATGTGGGTAAACAGGTCCTGCCGCAGGGCGGAGAGGATTTTCTGCCCCGTCTTTTGCAGAACGATGGACTGGAAATAGGTGCAGGCCAGGGCCACCACCAGGATCCCGGCGTACAGCGCCACCCAGCGCAGCAGCACGGACGGCTCAAAATGGTCCTTGATGAGTCCCTCCACCCGGCCCACGATGAGGGGGGCGGCCAGGTCGTAGGTGATGGACAGCAGCATGACGGCCAGCACCAGCAGGAACTGCTTTTGATAGGGCGCGGCGTATTTGGCCAGCCGCCGGAAGATCTCCCGGTCCGGGATATGGCGGTCAAAGTCGGGGGCGGAGTTGTCCCGGCGCTCCCGCCGCCAGGCCAGCAGGAAAATCAGGGAAAACACCCCGATAACCGCCCCCACAAACAGGATGGGCAGATATTCGCGCATTGGGTTATCCATTGTGCCTGGCCCCCTCCTCCTCCAGTTTTTGCAGCTCCACCATGCGGCGGTAGGCGGGGCAGCCCCCGTACAGCTCCTGGTGGGTCCCCGCGGCGGTGACCGCCCCCTCCTCCAGGAAGATGATCCGGTCCATCCGCTCCACCGTGGAGATGCGGTGGGCGATGAGGATGGTGGTGCGGCCCCGGCGGGTCTCCCGCAGGTTGTCCAGAATGGCCCGCTCGGTCCGGGTGTCCACAGCGGACACCGAGTCGTCCAGGATCAGGATGGGGGCGTCCTTCACCAGGGCCCGGGCGATGGAGATGCGCTGCTTCTGCCCCCCGGACACGGTGACCCCCCGCTCCCCCAGCACGGTGTCGTAGCCCCGGGGGAAGTCCCGCACGTCGGCGTCCACGTCGGCCAGCAGGGCGGCGGCGGACACCCGCTGCCGGTCTGGGACGGCCCCGGTGAAGTCCACGTTCCGGGCGATGGTGTCGCTGAACAGGAAGTTGTCCTGAGGCACGTAGGCCGCCGCCTGCCGCACGTCCCGGATGGGGACGGCGTTCACGTCCCGGCCGTCTATGAACACCGTGCCATCGGGCACGTTGCAGGTGCGCAGGATCAGGTCCACCACCGTGGTCTTGCCCGACCCGGTGCGGCCCACAATGCCCACGTTCTCCCCGGCGCGGATGGAGAAGGACACATCCCGCAGGGCGTCGAACTCCCCGCCGGGGTAGCGGAAGGTGAGGTGCCGGAACTCCACGTCCCCCCTCACCTCGCCCAGGGGGGTGACGCCCGGGCGGTCGGCCACGTTCACCGGCGCGTCCAGCAGCCCGCTGATGCGCTTCAGGGACGCCCGGCCCCGGCTGGTCATGTCGATGAGCTCGGACACCGCCATGATGGGCCACACCACCGCCTCAAAGTAGCCGATGAACTCCATCAGCTCCCCGGCGTTGAACGCGCCCTTCCACACCAGGTATCCGCCGTAGCCCAGAATGATGCACACCACCGACTCCACAAACAGCGCCACCAAAATGCGCAGAAGGACGGAGGCGCGGGTGAAGTCCACGTTGGCCTTCTCGTTCTCCACGTTGAGCTTCTGAAAAGCCATCAGCTCCTTGGCCTCCTTGACGAAAGCCTTGATGACGGCGATGCCGGAAAAGCTCTCCTGGGAGAAGTCGGACAGCTTGGAGAACGCCGCCTGCCGGATGTCCCACTTCTTCATCATGTACCGGCCCACCACCGCGCTGGACGCCAGCAGCAGCCCCATGGGAATCAGGGTCAGGGTGGTCATAAAAGGATCCATCCGCCACATATGGTGGACGGACAGGCCCCCCAGCAGCAGCGCGTCGAAAAACATGAGGAAGCCGGAGCCATAGCAGTCCTGCACCGTCTCCAGGTCGTTGGTGAACAGGCTCATCAGCCCGCCCACCTTGTTCTCCTGGTAGAACTGCCGGTCCAGGTCCTTGGCGTGGTCAAACATCTCGTTGCGCAGGCCGGTCTCCACCTTGATGGCCGCGCCGAAAATGCACACCCGCCATAAAAACCGGCCCACTACCATGGCCACCACAATGCCCACCATGGGCAGGCAGATCCGGTCCAGCAAAAAGTCCATGTCAAAGGGGAGGTCCGCGCCGCCCACCGTCACATACCCCTGGTTCATGCCGTTGATGACCTGCTGGTACAGGTTGGGGACGATCAGCTGAATATAGTCCACCATCACCAGCGCCGCCAGCCCCAGCAGCAGCCACCCCGCATATTTGATGTAATACTTGTTGATGTGCCTTCCGAAGATCACGCCGCCTGCTCCTCTCTGCCGCGCGGGGCCCGCCGGGGCCGCAAATCCGCCTGTTGGATTCCAGTCTTTCGACTATATCACATTTTCCGCCGTCCGTCCAGAGGCAAAAAAGGAACAAGCGGGGGCCATTGACAGGGACGGGCGGCGGTTCTATAATCGTCCACAGGAGCGGCCGCCCCGGGGGCGCGCCGCGCCCAAATCTTTGAACCTGTCAGGAGGAAACCGCCATGAGCCATATTTTCACCTCCGCCGACCAGCTGATCGGCCACACCCCTTTGCTGGAGCTCACCCGCGTGGAGCGGGTCCAAGGGCTCCAGGCCCGCGTCCTGGCCAAGCTGGAATATTTCAACCCCGCGGGCAGCGCGAAGGACCGCGTCGCCAAGGCCATGATCGACGACGCTGAGGCCAGGGGCCTGCTGAAGCCGGACTCCGTCATCATTGAGCCCACCTCCGGCAACACCGGCATCGGCCTGGCCAGCGTGGCCGCCGCCCGGGGCTACCGGGTGATCATCGTCATGCCCGATTCCATGAGCGTGGAGCGCCGCCAGCTGATGGGGGCCTACGGCGCGGAGCTGGTGCTCACCGAGGGGGCCAAGGGCATGGCCGGGGCCATCGCCAGGGCCGGGGAGCTGGCCGGGGAGATCCCCAACAGCTTCATCCCCGGCCAGTTCGTCAACCCCGCCAACCCCGCCGCCCACCGGGCGTCCACCGGCCCGGAGATCTGGGAGGACACCGGCGGGCAGGTGGACATATTCGTGGCCGGGGTGGGCACCGGCGGCACCATCACCGGCGTGGGGGAGTACCTCAAGGGCAAAAATCCCGCGGTGAAGGTGGTAGCGGTGGAACCCGCCTCCTCCCCGGTCCTGGGCGGCGGAGCCGCGGGGCGCCACGCCATCCAGGGCATCGGCGCGGGCTTCGTCCCCGAAGTGCTGAACACCGCCGTCTATGACGAGGTCATCCCGGTGAAGGACGAGGACGCTTTTGCCGCCGGGCGGATGCTGGGCCGCACCGAGGGCGTGCTGGCGGGGGTCTCCTCCGGGGCGGCGCTGTGGGCCGCCGTCGAGCTGGCCAAGCGGCCGGAAAACAGGGGCAAAACCATCGTGGTCCTGCTGCCCGACACCGGGGACCGCTACCTGTCCACCCCCATGTTCCAAGGCTGAACGCAAAAAACGCGGGGAGGCGGCCGGACGGCCGCCTCCCCCAGCTTGTCGAAAAAGTCTTTTCGACAAGCTGACCTCGATTTTTTGAACAAAGAAACGTTCAAAAAATCGGTTGATTGAACGTGAAAGACACCCTTCCTGGGTTTCTTTCACACTATCTTCCTTCCCGATGACCGCACGGAGCGCACCTTATTAACAGCCTGAGGGAGGCGGCCGGACGGCCGCCTCCCCGCATTTTTTGTGAGCCTTTATTCAGTCCGTGCGTTCCACGGACTCGGTCCGCCAGAGGAACTTCACCTGGCCGTCCATGTCCGGGCTGACGCCGGAGAAGGTATTGTACCGCTGGGACACGGCCTTCACCGCGTCCACCCGGTCCATGAGCTCCCCCAGATCGCCGTCGAAGGCGTCCGCCAGCTTCCGCACTCCCTGCTCGTCGAACTCCTTGAGCCCGCCGGTCAGCTCCATGGCCCCGTCCCGCAGCCGGGTCACGCCGTCAATGAGGGCGGGGGCGCCGTTCTGCATGGTGAGAATGCCGTCATAGAGCTGGCCCGCCCCGGCGGACAGGCTGTCCGCGCCGTTTTTCAGGCTGCCCGCGCCCTGGTTCAGCTCCCCGGCCCCGGCCTGGGCCTGGGCCACCCCGGCGGTGTACTGCCGGAGCCCCTGGTAAAAGCCATTATAGCTGTCCAGGGAGCCCTTCAGCGCGGCCACCCGCTGCCCGGCGGGGGACTCTCCGGCGGCGGCGATGACGCCCTCCAGCACCTGGGCGTAGTTCTCCGCCGTCAGCTCCGGGGCCTCCACGCCGGCGGCCTTCAGCTGAGCGCTGGCGGAGGCCAGCAGGCTGTCGAACACCTGGGCCGCGCCGCCATTGAGCGTGTCGTTCTGTCCGGCCAGCTGGTCAAGACCCTGGCTCAGGGAGGCGGCCCCGGCCTGGAGCCGGGTGGCCCCGTCGCTCAGATCGTCCGCCCCCTGCTTGAGCTGGGCCGCCCCCGCCGCCAGCCGGTCGATGCCGGATACCAGCTCCTTGGAGCTGTCCAGCAGGGCGCACAGGCCGTCGTACAGCCGGGAGGAGCCGTCGATGAGCTGCTCCATGGCGCCGGTGAGCTCCTCCAGTTTGCCGTCCAGATCGTCGAGGCCATCCAGCTTGCCATTCCCCTCCGCCTCTCTGGCCGCGTCGTTGAACAGCCCGTTGGCGGCCAGGGTGACGGTGGTCTCCAGCGCAAAGTCCTCCACGTCGGCGGTGATCTCCACATAATCCGGCAGATCCAGGGCGTCCCGGTCCAGGCCCAGGCTGTCCCGCAGGCCGGGGAAGGCCAGCCCCGCCACAATGGTGCGGCCGCCGTCGTTCATGATCTTGCCGTTGGACACGGAGACGTTGGTGAACGCGCCGTTGTCCAGCAGCACCCCGGTGAGCATGGCGAAGGGGACGTAGATTTTCTCCTGCCTGCCGCCAATGTCCACCATTTCATACTGCTTGTTGGCGTAGTCGAAGCGGATGGACACCCGGCCGCTTTTCCCCGCCAGCTCCTCCGGGGAGATGGGCGCGCCGTCCAGGGTGTAGGACACCGACAGGTCCACCGGCAGTTCCCGGTCGATGGAGCCCTGATAATAGATGTCGTTCCCCCGGGCGTCCCACACGCAGGAGCCGTCCCCGCCCAGGGTGTACGTCTCGTTCCCCTTCACGTTTTCAATACCGGACAGCCCGGTTTTATCCTCCAGAAGGTCTACGTTCCGGGCGTTGCGCACCCAGTCGCTGACGATGATCTTGTCCACCGTGCCGTCGGCCCGGGCCAGGACGTACACCGTCTCGTCCTTCGCGTTCCGCTCCCCGGCGGAGGGGGCGGATTCCGCCCCGGTTTCCACCGGGGCCGGGCCGGCGGGGGCGGCGCTCCCCGCGGCGTTCATGGCGTACACGGTGCCCCCCAGGCCCCCCAGGGCCAGCAGGGCGCACAGGGTGAGGGAGATGGTCTTGACAACAGGCTTTTTCATTTCGCGTATACCTCCACATTAGAAATTTCAGGGTGTTTGGCCTGCCGCATCCCGGCGGTGGTGGCGCAGATGAGCCGGTCGCACAGCAGCAGCAGGGAGGGCAGGGCAAAGATGACGGACAGCACGCTCACCAGGGCCCCCCGGGCCATGAGCATACACATGGAGCTGATGATGTCGATCTCGGAGTAGAGGGCCACGCCGAAGGTGGCGGCGAACAGCCCCATGCCGGACACCAGGATGGACGGGATGGAGACGGTGAGGGCGGTGCGGACGGCGGTTTTCTTATCCGCGCCGCCCATGCGCTCCGCCTTGTAGCGGTTGGTGAGGAGAATGGCGTAGTCCACCGTGGCGCCCAGCTGGATGGTGCTGATGCAGATGGGGGCGATGAAGGGCAGGCTCTGGCCCAGGTAGTGGGGCAGGCCCAGGTTGACGAAGATAGCCGCCTCGATCACCGCGATGAGGATGACGGGCAGGGTGAAGCTCTTTTCCACCAGGGCGATGATGAGGAAGATGGCGATGATGGACACGGCGTTCACCATCTTGAAGTCGCGGTCGGTGGTCTGGATCATGTCCCGCATACAGGGGGCCTCGCCGATGAGCATACCGCCCTGGTCATACCGCTTCAAAATGCCGTTGAGCTGCCCGATCTGGGCGTTCACCGCGTCGCTGGCCACCTTGTACTCGGAGTTGATGAGCAGCAGCCGCCAGTTGCCGCTTTTCAGCTTTTCCGTGACGGACCGGGGCAGGAACTCCTCCGGCACCCGGGAGCCCATCACCGACTCCATGCCCAGGACATATTTCACGCCGTCCACCGCCTCCATCTCCTCCGCCATGGCCCGCACGTCCTTGGCGGGCAGGCCCGCGTCCACCAGCAGCATATGGGTGGAGGCGATGTTGAAATCGTCCCGGAGCTTGCCCTCGGCGACGACGTACTCCATATCCCGGGGCAGGCACTGGCCCATGTCGTAGTACACCTCGCCGTTGGCCCGGTTATAGCCGTACAGGGCCGGGGGCACAATCAGGGCGAATACCACCAGGAACACGGGGAAGGCCTTCACCACGCCAGCCGACAGCCTGCCCATATCGGGGATGAGGGAGCGGTGGCGGGTCCTTTGCAGGGGCTTGTCGAACACCAGGATGAGGGCGGGCAGCACGGTGACGCAGCCCAGCACGCCTAGCAGGACCCCCTTGGCCATGACCACGCCCAGGTCCCGGCCCATGGTGAAGGACATGAAGCACAGGGCGATGAAGCCGGCCACGGTGGTGATGGACGACCCCACCACAGAGGACAGGGTGGCCCGGATGGCGGCGGCCATGGCCTCCTCCCTGCCCCCGCACAGCCGCCGCTGCTCGTTGTAGCTGTTCCACAGGAAGATGGAATAATCCATGGTGACGGCCAATTGGAGCACGGCGGACAGGGCCTTGGTGATATAGGAGATCTCCCCCAGGAAGTAGTTGGAGCCCAGGTTCATCAAGATCATCATGCCGATGCTGGCCAGGAACACGAAGGGGGCCAGCCAGCTGTCCAGCAGGAGCAGCATGGCCGCGCAGGCCAGGGCCACGGCGATGCCCACGTAGATGGGCTCCTCCACCTCGCACAGGTCCTTCAGGTCGGTGACCAGGGCGGACATACCGGACACGAAGCACTTCTCCCCCGCCAGGGCCCGGATCTCTCGGATGGCGTCCATGGTCAGGTCGGAGGAGGTGGAGGTGTCGAAGAACACGGCCATCATGGTGGCGTTTTCGGTGTTAAAGGCGTCATAGAGCTTGTCGGGCAGCAGCTCCATGGGGACGGTTATGTCCATCAGGCTGTCGTACCACAGCACGGTGTCCACGTGGTCCACCCGCTCCACCTGTTTTTTCAGGGCGGCGGCGTCCTTGGCGGGCATATCCTCCAGGATGAGGAAGGAGAAGGCCCCCTTGTGGAAGTCGTTCATCAGTTCCTCCTGGCCGATGACGGTGTCCATGTCCCCGGGCAGGTAGTTGAGCATATCATAGTTGACCCTGGTGCCCGCCATGCCCAGCACCGACGGGATCATCAGCAGCAGCGCGCAGATCAGGATGGGGACGCGGTACTTGACCACCGCTTTGGAAAATTTCATACAGCATACATCCTTTCACAGTTTACAATGTCTCGTCTTTCACCTCGTAGGAGGTAACCTCAATGACGTCGGGCCGCTGGTGGCTCACGATTTTCACCGTGCTCACCGCCACGCAGAGGTTCAGGATGCCCTCCGCCAGCAGGGCCGCCCCCATCAGGATGGTGAGCAGCCGGGCGCTGTCCCAGGGCCGGAACACCAGGGCCAGCCCCACCGCCCCGGCGGTGACGGCCAGCAGCAGGGTCACCCACCATGCGGCGATGCCGAAGCGCTTGGCGTCCACGGCGATCTGCACCTTAAACAGGCCGTCGGCCAGGATGGCCACGCCCAGGGCGGTGAAGAGGAAGTCCAGCACCCCGCCGGGGCGGGCCAGCGCCAGCGCCCCCAGGGCGATGAGCAGCAGCCCGAAGCCCAGGTCGTACTGGAAGGCCAGCCGGTACAGGTCCCGGGAGAAATAGCCCACCAGCTTCACCGCGCCGAAGAGCACCATGGCCCCGCCCAGCGTCCGGCCGATCACCAGGCTGGACAGCTCCGGCCGCGCCACGAGCAGGGCCCCCACCGCGCAGAACACCAGGGACATGACGATGTAGCCTGCCTTTGCCAGCCACATCGGGATGGTACAGCGGTTTTTCATACGTTACACCTCCTGCCGGTTTCGTGTTTTCCCTTGTGTGATGGCAAGTATAGCAGGGAGGCAGACCCTTTACCATGGGCAGAAAAAGCCCCCGTGCCCAAAAACAGGGCACGGGGGAATCATTGCCTAAAATTCAGACACGGGACAGGCCCGTGCCTAAAAACTGGGCACAGACCTGTCCCGTGTTGGGATGCCCGCGGCATTCAGCGGGCCAGCTGCTCCAGCCCGCTCTTTTGCAGGGCGCACACACGGCGGAAATAGCCGGCGATGTCGTCCTTCATGCCGCCGTTGAGCCAGTCGATCACCGAGCCGAAGCAGGCGCACTTGTGGAGGCGGATGAGGGCGTCCAGGTCCTGGGGGGCTATGGGCTTCCCGGCGAACTCCGCGGTTAAGTAGGTGGACACGATGTACTGGCAGGCGTCCATGAGGTGCCGCTCGAACACATCCCGGCTCAGGGAGTTGTAGATGTGGTAAATGGCCCGGCGGTTCTCCATCACCAGCTCCATCACCGCGTCGGCGCACTCCTCCACCGACGAGACGGTGGGGTGCTTCTGGATCAGGTTCTGCACCTGCTCCCCCACCATCTCCTCCACCAGGGCGGGCAGGTCCTCAAAGTGGTAGTAGAAGGAGTTGCGGTTGATGCCGCAGTCCTCCACAATGTCTTTCACGGTGATCTGGCTCAGGGGCCGCTGGTTGAGCAGCTTCAAAAAGGTCTCCTTGATGGCCCTGCGGGTAAAGCTGGCCATGGCCGCGCCTCCATTTGCTTTGATACTCCGATCACTCCGCCCGCGCCAGATACTCCTCCGACACGGCGTTCAGCTCGCCCCAATGGGCCTCCATATCCGCCACCAGCTTGCACTGGGTGCGGGCCCGGTCCAGGTTCTGGCCGGGGCGGCTGATGTGGAAATAGGAGTCCCCCTCCAGGTGGTCGGTGAGGAACCGAATGCCGCACTCCAGCGTCATCAGCTTGGCCCCCCAGGGCAAATAGCGGACCTCCGCCCCGGTGAGGGCCTCCCCCGCCTCCCCCAGGAAAGCGGCGGCGTACACCCGGTACAGGTCCACGTCCAGGCTGACCTTGGACAGGTCCCGCTCGTCTTCGGCGCTGTGGTTGGCACCGAAGCGGATGGAGTCGCCGAAGTCGTTGATGGACAGGCCGGGCATCACCGTGTCCAGGTCGATGACGCACAGGGCCTCCCCCGTCTCCGCGTCCATGAGGACGTTGTTCAGCTTGGTGTCGTTGTGGGTCACCCGCAGGGGCAGCGCCCCCTCCCGCAGGGCGTTGAGCGCCATGGAGCAGTCCGCCTCCCGGGCCAGCATGAAGTCGATCTCCGCCCGGCAGTCTTTCGCCCGGCCCAGGGAGTCGGCGGCGATGGCCGCCTTCAGCTTGCGCAGGCGGTCCTCCGTGTCGTGGAAGCGGGGGATCGTCTCGTGGAGGGTGGCGGCGGGGTAGTCCCGCAGCAGCCGCTGGAACCGGCCGAAGGCCCGGCCGGAGGCGGCGAACAGCTGGGGGGTCTCCGCCGCCTGGTAGCATTCGGTGCCCTCCACAAAGTAGAACGCCCGCCACACGCCGCCAGCGCTGTCGGTGAAGCTGTGTCCGCCGTCCCGGGGGTGGACCACCGTCAGCGTCTCCCGGGCGGGGTCGCCCCCCTGGCGGGCGATCTCCCGGCCCAGGTACTCGGTGACGTTCACGATATTTTCCATCAGCTTGTCCGGCTCCTTGAAGGCGGCGGAGCTCACCCGCTGGAGGATGAAGCGCCGCTCCTCCCCCTCCACCAAAAAGGTGTCGTTGATGTGGCCCGCCCCGTAGCGGACGGCCCCGGTTACGTCTTTTCCGAACCCAAAGGCCGCCAGGGCCTCCCGCAGGGTCTGCTCTGCCTGTGCCATATGACTCTCCCTCCCGCCGGGCGCACCCGGCCTTGTCTATTTTCAGCCTTTATAGCCGTTGGGGTTCATGGACTGCCACTTGTAGGACGACGCGCACATCTCCTCGATGCCCAGCTCCGCCGTCCAGCCCAGCTCCTCCCGGGCCTTGGCGGGGTCGGCGTAGCACACGGCGATGTCGCCGGGGCGGCGGGCCTCAATGACATAGGGCAGGGTCTTGCCGCAGGCCTTCTCATAAGCGTGGAGCACATCCAGCACGCTGTAGCCCTTGCCGGTGCCCAGGTTGCACACGAACAGGCCGCACTTGGCGTCCAGCTTCTTCAGCGCCGCCACGTGGCCCTTTGCCAGGTCCACCACATGGATATAGTCCCGCACGCCGGTGCCGTCGGGGGTGGGGTAATCGTTCCCATAGACATGGAGCTTCTCCAGCTGGCCCACGGACACCTTGGCGATATAGGGCACCAGGTTGTTGGGGATGCCGTTGGGGTCCTCCCCCATGAGGCCGCTCTCGTGGGCGCCAATGGGGTTGAAGTAGCGCAGCAGGGCCACGTTCAGCTCGGGGTCGGCGGCGCAGATGTCGGACAGGATCCGCTCCTGGAACAGCTTGGAGGTGCCGTAGGGGTTGGTGGTGCCGCCAGTGGGGAAGTCCTCCCGGATGGGGACGGTGGCCGGGTCGCCGTACACCGTGGCGGAGGAGGAGAACACGAAGTTCTTCACCCCGTGGCGGCGCATGGCCTGGAGGAGGTACAGGGTGCTGATGAGGTTGTTGGAGTAGTACTCCAGGGGCTTGGACACGCTCTCCCCCACCGCCTTCAGCCCGGCAAAGTGGATGACCGCGCCGATGTCCGGGTGCTGGGCGAACAGGGCCTCCACCTCGTCCTCATGGCACAGCTCCGCCTCCACGAAGGGGACGGGCTTTCCGGTGATCTTCTCCACGCGGCGCAGGGCCTCCCGGCTGGAATTGACCAGGTTGTCCGCCACCACGATCTCATAGCCCGCGTTGAGAAGCTCCACGCAGGTGTGGCTGCCGATATAGCCGGCGCCGCCGCAGACCAGAATAGACATATGGGCACGCTCCTTTTCATTGTTGATGTCTTGGGCGGGCGGACAGGGCCCCGCCGCCTTCATTTGTATTATAACCGGGCCGGGGGAAAATGGGAATAGAGAAATTGTCCATTTTTTATATAATATTTACGCCTTTTTCCGCCCGGCGCTGCCGGCGGTACTCCATGGGGCTCATACCCACCACCCGCCGGAAGCTCTGGGAGAAGTAGCTCAGGGAGGAAAAGCCCAGGATCTGGGCGATATGGGACAGGGAGTGGTCCGTCTCCCCCAGCAGGAAGCGGCTCTCCTGAATGCGCCGGGAGATCAGGTAGCTGATGGGGGAGGTGTTGAACTCCCGCCGGAAGGTGTGGGACAGATAGTATTTGTTGATGTGGGCCAGCCCGGCCAGCTGGTCCAGGGTGAGGTTCTCTTTAAAGTGGCCGTCGATATACTGCCGGACCAGGTTGCACTCCCGGCTGGCCCCCGCGGCGGCCGGCGGCGCGTCGGACAGGGCGAAGTCGTCCCGGCGGCGCAGGCGCAGCAGGATGACCTCCAGCAGGTTCTGGCAGATCTGGTCGCACCCGGCCCGGGGCTCCCGGCTCTCCTGGATGAGGATGCGCAGGCAGCCGGAGATGGCGTCCTCCGCCGTCAGGTCCAGCAGGGCGTAGCCCCCGGCGTCGCCCACCGTCTCCAGCCCCTCCACCCCCAGCACCACATACTCCATGGGGCTGCCGTTCTGGCTGGTCTCGGTGTGGGGCACCCCGGCGTTCACCACCATCATGTCGCTGATCCCCACGGGGAACCGGTCCTGCCGGATGAGGAAATCCCCCCGCCCGCCGGTGATGAAAAACATCTCCGCGCAGGTGTGGGAGTGGAGCTGGGAGGTCCATTCCTGGCTGTAATGGGCATAGGTCACATAGCGCAGCCGGATCCGGCTGCGCTCCGCGGCCCCGGCGGGGCCGCGGGACTCCTCCGCTAAAATGTATTGATGGGTGCTCACAGTTCTCCCGTCCTCCTCCGCAATATCGCGAAAAATGGGGTGCAGGGCCGCTTATTTTTATTATAGCGGTTTTTCTCCTCTTGTGCAACTGCTCTAAAAACTTTTTGCTTCTCTCCGCGCCTCCATTCACATTTGTGTCTTTTACCAAATCGTGGCGCCGAAAACTATATATAGTGACCAAAAGGTTCCGCACCCTTCCGCCGCTTTTCTGTCAAACTGTAAAATCGAGCAATATTTATAAAAACAGAAGCAACAATCGAATTGTCAAGCCAGGTGGAAACCTTTACCCTAAACTTGTCAGGCGGGCAACATCCCGCCGCAGCCGTGCCACTACATAATTTTGAAATGGAGGAACTGAAATGAAGAAGATTCTGAGCGCGCTCCTGGCCTCCGTCATGGTGCTGGCCATGCTGGCCGGGTGCAGCAACCAGCCCAGCGCATCCAGCAATCCCCCGGCGGAGAGCAATCCCCCCGCCGCGGCCTCCCAGCCCGCGGAGAACAACAACAACAACGAGTCCACCGGCGGCAAGACCATCACCATGTGGTCCATGTGGTCCTCCGGCGAGCCCCAGGCCAACGTCATCTCCGCCGCCGCCGCCGCGTTTGAGGAGCAGACCGGCGTCAAGGTCAATATTGAGTTCAAGGGCCGCGACGTGAACAAGGTGCTGGCCGCCTCCCTGGAAGCCAATGAGAACATCGACATCATTGAGGACGACTACAAGCGCATCGGCACCGTCTACAACAAGTTCACCTATGACCTGACCGACATGGCCAAGGCCGCCAACTACGACAGCTTCAGCTACGCCTGCCTGAACAACCAGTCCATCAAGTGGGCCGGCTACCTGAACGCCATCGCCGAGCAGCCCCAGATCGGCGGCATCTTCTACGACAAGGACGCCTTTGCCAAGGCCGAAATCACCGCCGAGCCCAAAACCTGGTCCGAGTTCCTGGATGTCTGCCAGAAGCTGAAGGACGCGGGCGTCGCCCCCCTGGCTCAGGACAGCGCCTACTGCGACTTCGCGTTCTATCACACCCTGGTCCGCTACCTGGGCGAGGAGAAGATTGAGGAGCTGGATCTGAACGGCGGCTGGTCCGGCACCGCCGCCGAGCAGGCCGCCCAGGACATCATTGACCTGGTGAAGGCCGGCTACTTTGTGGACGGCGCCCCCGATGAGTTCCCCTCCAGCGAGAACAAGATCGGCTTCGGCCTGGCCGCCATGGTAATCTGCGCCGACTATGTCACCGCCGAGGTGAACAACAACACCGGCACCCAGGTGAATTGGGGCCTGTTCAACTACCCCGCCGTGGACGGCGGCGCGGACAACGGCGCGGCCTACATGGGCGCCAACTCCCTGGCCATCACCAGCTACAGCCAGAACCCCCAGGAGGCTTTTGACTTCATCATGTTCCTGACCACCGGCGAGTGGGGCCAGAAGCTGGCCGACGATGCCCACCAGATCCCCGCCGACAGCCGCAACACCGCCCCCGCCGACCTGACCGGCACCATCGAGACCCTCCAGGCCGCCGAGTCCCCCATGACCTGGTGCGCGGGCCTGTCCGCCAACGCCGACATCAAGGACACCATCAAGTCCCTGTGCGTGGAGCTGTTCGAGGGCAAGTACGCCACCGGCGCCGACTTCTGCGCCGCCCTGGACGCCCTGTATTGATCCTAGTGTAACCCCGTCGCGCTGGCAGGCGGCGCCCCACGGCGCCGCCTGCCTTTTATACCCGGACCAGAAAGGAGAGAGCAACGTATGCGGAAAAACAAGGCGATGATCTTTTGGTTCTGCCTGCCGGCCCTGCTGTCCCTGGTGATCATGTTCGTCTACCCGGTGTGCCGCACGGTGGTCATGAGCTTCTTCCAGGTGGAGAGCGTCACCGCCACCACGGCGGACTGGAGCTTCTACGGGCTGGGCAACTACTTCAAGATCTTCGGCAGCGCCAGCTTCATGACCTCCATGCGCAATATGCTGCTGATTTGGATCGTGGGCGGCGTTTTCACCCTGCTGCTGGCTATGCTGATGGCGGTGGTGGTCACCAGCGGCATCCGGGGCAAGAAGTTCTTCCGGGCCGCCATCTATATGCCCAACATCATCAGCGCCGTGGCACTGGCCACCATGTGGATCCAGTACATCTTCCAGTACGATTACGGCCTGCTCAATACCATCGTCCAACTCTTCGGCGGCGATAAGGTCAAGTGGCTGGGCACCGACCTGAAGTTCTGGGCTATGACCGGCTCCTTCATCTTCGGCAGCGTGGGCTACTATATGCTCATCTACATCAGCGGCATCGAGGGCATCCCCCAGGACCTGTACGAGGCCGCCACCATCGACGGCGCGGGCAAGGGCCGCCAGTTCTTCGACATCACCCTGCCCCTGCTGAAAGGGGTCATCAAGACCTCCATCACCTTCTGGAGCATCAACACCACCACCTTCTTCCTGTGGACCAAGATGTTCTCCCCCATCGACACCGAGTCGTCCACCATTGTGCCGGTGATCTACCTGTACGACATGGTGTTCGGCGGAAAGGGCATCACACAGCGGGACGCCGGGGCCGGCGCCGCGGTGGGCGTGGTGCTGACGCTGATTATCATCGCGGTGTACCTGATTACGGAGCGGCTCTTCAAGGGCAGCGACCTGGAATACTGAGGAAGGGGGAAGCGGCATGAAAAAAATCAACTGGAAAAAAGAAGCGCGGCTTTTGCCCGGCTATCTCATCGTGGGCGTCTGGGTGCTGTTCACGGCGGTGATGCTGTTCTGGATTCTGGGCGCCAGCCTGTCCACCTCCCGGGAGATCTACTCCGGGCAGATTTTCAAGTTTGAGAGCGGCTTCCACTGGTCCAACTATGCCGACGCCTGGAACGTCCAGAACGTGTCCGTGTTCTTCGGCAACTCCCTGCTCTACTCCGTCATCTCCTGCGTGGGGGTGCTGGCCATCGCCGCCCCCGCCGCCTACGTCCTCTCCCGCTGGGAGTTCGTGGGGGGCAAGGCCCTGCGCATCGGCCTGGTCATCGCCATGAGCGTGCCCGTCATCATGGTCATCATGCCCATCTACTCCCTGTCCGTCCAGTGGGGCATCAAGGGCCGGGTGCTGCTGGTGATCCTGTACATTATGCTCCGGGTGCCGTATACCACCATTTACCTGCTGGACTTCTTCTCCACCCTGTCCCGCACCTATGAGGAGGCGGCCTACCTGGACGGATGCAGCGGCCCCAACACCTTCCTGAAGATCATGCTGCCCCTGGTGCAGCCCGCCATCATCACGGTGACGATTTTCAACTTCATGTCCGTGTGGAACGAGTTCTTCATGGCGTTGATCTTCACCTCCAGCGAGTCCATGGCGCCTGTGGGCGTGGGCCTGCTGAACATCATCAACTCCATGAAGTACACCGGCAACGTGGGCGGTATGTTCGCGGCGGTCATCATCGTGTTCCTGCCCACCTTCCTGCTGTACATCTTCATGTCCGAAAAGATCATCGCCGGCGTCACCGGCGGCGGCGTCAAAGGCTAGTTCCTTTTTCTCAGGAGAAAAAGGAACCAAAAAGAGCTTGAGGCCGCTGACGGACCGGTGCGGCATTATCCTGCAAGCCTCCGCCCGGCAACGGGCGGAGACGGTATGAGAGGGGAACTCTTTACGATGATGGCAAACACGACAAACACTGGCCGCGTCACCATTCCCACCGACGTGGACGTGGTGCCCGAAACCCTGGCGCTTTTAAAGCGCTGGGGAGCGGACGCCATCCGGGACTGCGACGGCACCGGCTTCCCGCCGGCGCTGAAGGAGGCGGACGCCAAGGTCTACTCCACCTATTACACCACCCGGAAGGACAACGCCTGGGCCAAGGCCAATCCCGACGAGGTCCAGCAGTGCTATATCATGACCGGCTTCCATACCGCCGGCGGCGGCCCGCTGTCCATCCCCCTGATGCAGGGGGTCAGCGGCGAGCTGCTCCAGGTGAACACCCGGGACGACATCAAGCGCTGGTGGGAGGTCATGGACCGTTCCGCGGGCCGGCCCCTCCCGCCGGAGGCCTGGCGGTACGACGGGGCGTCCGGCTGCGTGGTCATCGACGCCCCCCAGGACTTCCACGACTACACCGTCAGCTTCCTGGCCTACCTCATCTGGGACCCGGTGCATATGTACAACGCCGTCACCAACGGCTGGACCGACTTCGAGCACCAGATCACCTTCGACGTGCGCCAGCCCAAAACCCGGGCCTACACCATGGAGCGGCTGCGGAAATTCATCGCCGACCACCCCTATGTGGACGTGATCCGGTACACCACTTTTTTCCACCAGTTCACCCTCATCTTCGACGAGCTGAAGCGGGAGAAATATGTGGACTGGTACGGCTATTCCGCCTCCGTCTCCCCCTATATCCTGGAGCGATTTGAAAAGGAGGCGGGCTATCCCTTCCGCCCCGAGTTCATCATCGACCAGGGCTATTACAACAACCAGTACCGCGTCCCCTCCAAGGAGTTCAAAGACTTCATGGCCTTCCAGCGCCGGGAGGTGGCCGCCCTGGCCCGCGAGATGGTGGACATCACCCACGAGCTGGGCAAGGAGGCCATGATGTTCCTGGGGGACCACTGGATCGGCACCGAACCCTACATGGACGAGTTCAAAACCATCGGGCTGGATGCGGTGGTGGGCTCCGTGGGCAACGGCTCCACCCTGCGGCTTCTCTCCGACATCCAGGGCGTCAAATACACCGAGGGCCGTTTTCTGCCCTACTTCTTCCCGGACACCTTCCACGAGGGGGGCGACCCGGTGCGGGAGGCCAAGGAGAACTGGGTCACCGCCCGGCGGGCCATCCTCCGCAAGCCCATCGACCGCATCGGCTACGGCGGCTACCTCAAGCTGGCCTGCCAGTTCCCGGCGTTCCTGGACTACGTGGAGTCCGTGTGCCACGAGTTCCGGGAGCTGTACGCCAACATCAAGGGGACCACGCCCTACTGCGTCAAGACCGTGGCCGTGCTCAACGCCTGGGGCAAGGCCCGCTCCTGGGGGTGCCATATGGTGCACCACGCCCTGTACCAGAAGCAGAACACCGCCTACGCCGGGGTGATTGAGGCCCTGTCCGGCGCCCCCTTCGACGTGCGGTTCCTCAGCTTTGACGACCTGAAGGCCGATCCCCATGCCCTGGACGGGGTGGACGTGCTGCTCAACGTGGGCGGCGGCGACACCGCCCACACCGGCGGCGCCGTCTGGGAGGACCCGGACATCTCCGCCGCGGTAAAACGCTTCGTCTACCAGGGCGGCGGCCTCATCGGGGTGGGCGAGCCCGCCGGCCACCAGTACCAGGGCCAATACCTCCAGCTGTCCCGGGTGCTGGGGGTGGAGCGGGAGACCGGCCTCACCCTGGGCTACGACAAGTACAACTGGGAGGAGCACCCGGACCACTTCATCCTGGCGGACTGCCCCGGCGGGATCGACTTCGGCCACGGCGCCCGGGACGTGTACGCCCTGGAGGGAACCCAGGTGCTGGTCCAGCGGGACCGGGAGGTGCGGCTGGCGGTCAACCAGTTCGGCCGGGGCCGGGCGGTGTACCTCTCCGGCCTGCCCTACAGCTTTGCCAACAGCCGCCTGCTGTACCGGGCCGTGCTGTGGTCCGCCCACGGGGAGGGGGAGCTCCACCGCTGGTTCTCCTCCAACGTCAACGTGGACGTCCACGCCTTTGTGGAAAACGGCAAATTCTGCGTGGTCAACAACACCTACGAGCCCCAGTCCACCACCGTCTGGAAGGACGGCGGGGAGGGCTTCCCCCTGGACCTGGCGGCCAACGAGATCCGCTGGTTCCAGATCTGAGCGCAAAAAAGGAGCGCGGCGTCTGCCGCGCTCCTTTTTGCCTACCACTCCCGGCGCAGGTCCTCCCGGGCCACGCCGTAGCCGTCCAGAAACTCCCGAAGGTCAGCCTCCCCCCGGATCAGCATGATCTCGGTAAATTTCCCGGTTTTCTCATCCTTGAAGCCCGCCACCTGCTCCCCGGTGCAGATGCTGGCCCGGACCACCGGGACCTTCCCCGTCCAGTCATAGGCCGGGGCCTTTTTCTTTTTTCGGAACAGCATGGCCTCACCCCCGCCTCACATGGCTGAGGACGGTTTTCGGCGGGCGGCCCGGAATGAGCCGCGCCCCGTCGGTATACCCCTCCTCACGGCCGGACAGCGCCTGGACCAGCCAGCCCCGCAGCTGGTCCACCCGCCGGGCGCAGTCCGGGTCCCGGACGGCGTTGTGGGTCTCATGGGGGTCCCGCTCCAGGTCGAAGTACAGCTCCTCCCCCGTCTGGGAGTACCAGATGAACTTGTCCGTCCGGGTGACGATGAAGTGCATGGAGTCCCGCCCCAGGGCGTGCTCCCCGTGGAGCCAGGGCCGGTCCACGGCCTTCAGCAGGCTAGACCCGTCCACCGTGTCCGGGACAGGGGCCCCCGCCAGCTCCAGCAGGGTGGGCATCACGTCCCGCAGCTCCGCCAGGTCGGGCCGCACCCCCCGGCCCACCAGGTCCCGCCGCCCGGACAGGAACAGGGGCACCCGGACGCTGCCCTGGTAGGGCTTGGCCTTCTGGAAGAACAGGTGGTCCCCCAGCATCTCTCCGTGGTCGGAGACAAACAGGATCACCGTGTTGTCCATCAGCCCCTGCTCCACCAGGGCGGAGACAATCCGCCCGATCTGGTGGTCCAGGTGGGTGATGGAGCCGTAGTAACCCGCCCGGAGCCGGTGGATGTGGTCCGGGTCCAGGGGGGCGGTCTGGGCGTGGTAGCTGTACCGGGCTTCCTCCGCCCGGTCCGTCCAGTTCCAGTCCCCCCGCCAGGGCGGGGCCAGCTCCTTCCGGTCGTAGAGGTCAAAGTAGTATCCGGGCGGGTCCAGGGGCGGGTGGGGCCGCACAAAGCTGGCCATGAGGAAAAAAGGCATGGACCGATCCCGGCGGCGGAGGAAGTCCAGGCACTCCGACGCCGCCCAGTTGGTGGGGTGGTATTTCTCCCCGTACATCCAGGGCCGGGCGATCCAGCTGTTGCAGTCCAGCCCGGTGTCCGTGGGGTCGGCGGCCGCCCCCAGCTCCTGCCGCAGCCACCAGTAGTAGTCGTCCGCCGTCCGCTGGTCCTCACAGGCGGGGGTGTCCGGGCGGCGGTAGGCGTGGAGGTAGCCGTCGTGGAGGCGCACGTCGTGAAAGCCCAGGTTGTTCCGCAGGGGGTGGACGTGCATCTTGCCCACGCACTGGGTGTAATACCCCGCCTTGGCCAGCTCCCCGGCCAGGGTGTGCTCATAATTCCAGGGCACCAGGTCCTCATACCCCACCCGTCCGGCGTGGGCCTGGCTCATGCCGGTGTACAGGCAGGCCCGGGCGGGGACGCAGGTGGGGCAGGCGGAGTAGGCGTTGGGAAAGCGCACCCCCTCCGCCGCCAGGGCGTCCAGATAGGGGGTTTTCACGTCCGGGTGGCCGGCGATGCCCAGGCAGTCCCCCCGGAACTGGTCGGCCATGAGCAGGATCAGGTTGGGTCGTCTGTCCATCATAGGTTCCCCCTCCCGGCGGGCGGCTCAACGCCCCGCCGGTCTTTTGTAATCTTCCGCCTCCATTGTATCAGAACGCCTCCCGCTGTCAAGGGGAATCGCTCCGCCCTCCCGCCGCAATCTTCTCTTGCAAATCCTCCCCGATGCCACTATAATATGGATTGACTGCGAGCCCCCATCCCGGCAAACGCCCCCGCCGCCGAAAAGAGGTCCTGGCCGTGAAACGAAGATCCATCCCCCTCTCCCCCAACCGAACCATCGCCCTGGGCTTTCTGGCCATCATTTTGGCAGGGGCGCTGCTGCTCATGCTCCCCTTCGCCAACCGGGACGGGCGGGGGCTGTCCTTCCTGGACAGCCTGTTCACCGCCACCTCCGCCACCTGCGTCACCGGCCTGGTGGTGGCGGACACCTGGACCCAGTTCAACCCGCTGGGCCAGGCTGTCCTGCTTGCCCTCATCCAGGTGGGCGGGCTGGGCTACATGACCATGATGCTCCAGGCGTCCCTGCTCATGGGAAAAAAGCTGGGCCTGCGCCAGCGCTCGGTGATGATGGAGAGCGTCAGCGCCCAGCGCCTCAGCGACGTGCTCACCCTCCTGCGCTACATTCTTGGGGGCACCGCCCTCATTGAGGGCGCGGGGGCGGTCCTGCTGGCCGTCCGCTTCGTCCCGGAACTGGGCCTGGCCCGGGGGCTGTGGTACGCCGTCTTTCACAGCGTGTCCGCCTTCTGCAACGCGGGCTTTGACCTGATGGGCTTCCGGGAGCCCTACAGCTCCCTCACGCACTATGTGTACGATCCCCTGGTGAACCTCACCGCCTGCGCCCTGATCCTGCTGGGCGGGCTGGGCTTCCTGGTGTGGCGGGACGTGCGGGAGAACGGCCTGCGCTTCCGGCGGTACTCTCTCCACTCCAAGCTGATGCTCACCGCCACCCTGATCCTCACCGCGGGGGGCGCCGCCCTGTTCTGGCTGGCGGAGCGGGACAACCTGCTGGCCGGGATGGACCCGGGGCAGCAGGCCCTGGTATCCCTGTTCCAGGCGGTGTCCCCCCGGACGGCGGGGTTCAACACCGTGGACCTGGCCAAGCTCACCAGCGGCGGCGGGCTGCTGACCATCATGCTGATGTTCATCGGCGCGGGCCCCGGCTCCACCGGCGGCGGCGTGAAGGTGACCACCGTGGCGGTGTGCCTGCTCACCCTGGGGGCCTACATCCGGGGCAAACGGGAGGTGGGCGCATTCAACCGCCGGCTGGACGAGGAGCAGATCCACCGGGCGGCGGCGGGGGTCACGCTGTACATGACCCTGGCGGCGGCGGGGGGCTTCCTGCTGCTGGCCGTCCAGCCCTTCCCCCTCCAGGACGCGCTGTTCGAGGTGTTCTCCGCCCTGAGCACCGTGGGCCTGTCCACCGGCATCACCCGGGACCTGGTCCCCTTCAACCGGGCCATTCTCATTGTGATGATGTTCTGCGGGCGCATCGGCAGCCTGTCCATGCTGATGGCCCTGGCGGAGCGCACCCCGCCCCGGGTAAAGGACCCGGTGGAGCACATCACCATCGGATAACAGTATTAGGAAAGGTGTGGTTCGTTATGGCTGCGACATTTCTGGTGATCGGCCTGGGCCGGTTCGGCGCCAACCTGGCCCTGCGGCTGATGGACGCGGGCAACGAGGTGATGGTCATCGACAGCGACGAGGAGGCGGTCAACCGCATCGCCCCCCATGTCACCCAGGCTAAGATCGGCGACTGCATGGACGAGGAGGTGCTCCGCGCCCTGGACCCGGCCAGCTTTGACTTCTGCTTCGTGTGCATCAGCGAGAATTTCCAGTCCTCCCTGGAGACCACCTCCCTGCTGAAGGAGCTGGGGGCCCCCATGGTGGTGGCCAAGGCGGACCGGGACCTCCACGCCAAGCTGCTGCTGAAAATCGGCGCGGACGAGGTGGTGTTCCCGGAGCGGGACATGGCCCAGCGCACCGCCATGCGCTTCAGCGTCAACGGCGCGCTGGAATACATCGAGCTGGCCCCGGGCTACGCCATTGTGGAGCTGGACGTGCCCGACCACTGGGCGGGCCGGACCATCATCGACCTGGACATCCGTAAAAAGTGGAACGTGAACGTCATTGGCCGCAAGGAAGAGGGAGCCATACTCCCCATTGACGCCTCCTTTGTCTTTGCCGCCGACACCCACATCCTGGTGGCCGGCCGCCCGGACGACGTGGAGAAAATGACGGAGTAACCCCGCCCCACCCGCTTGACACCGGCGGGAAAGGCTTCTATAATAAGTATCGAAAAGTCCCGCATTTCCTTTTGTTGACCCATTATCTGGAATTTCCACTGGGAGGTGGCGGCATGGGCGGCAGCGCCCCGCGGATGCTGGACGGCATAATGGACCGCCACGCCATGATCTGCGTATTTCTGGCCCTGTTTATCCTCACCTGGTGCGGCGTGGGCAACGCCGCCATTATATGCCTGCTGGGCCTGCTTTTGTGCGCGGAGGGCATGATCCAGCCCTCCGCCCAAGCGGACCTGTGGTTCCTGTTGCCCCTGGCCGCCTATGAGTTGGCCAACATTCTGTCCACCCTGGCCGCCTATGGCGGCATCGGCGGCGGCTATGCCGCCACCCAGGCCATTTTCCCGGTGCTCTACCTGCTCATGGCCTGCCTGAGCCGGGGAGACCTGGCCCTGCTCAAGGAGGCGTGCGCCGCCTGGGCCGGCCTGACCGCCTCGGCCAGCCTGTTTTCATACGCTTTCACAGCCGCCGCGCGCGGCGGCTCCGCCCGTTCGGGCGGAATTCTGGGCAACCCCAACGCTATGGGCATCTTTCTGGTGGTGGGATGGTTCGCCCTGCTCCACGCGGACGCCCAGGGCGGCCCGGACCGCCCCCGGCGGACCGCCCTGCTCCTCCGGCTGGAGCCCCTCCTGCTGGCGGCGCTGGCCCTGACCCTGTCCATGGGCAGCTTCGCCGCCATGGCGGCGGGGGTGCTGTGGCTGGCGGCGTCCCAGCGGCGGCGCGCCCCCCCGCGGGAGGCTCTTCGGTACACCTGCCGCCTGCTGGCCCGGGCCGCCCTGGGGATGGGCTCCGGCGTGCTTCTCCTCCTGGCCGCCTCCCGGACGGACGCCCCCTGGCTGGCCCTGCCGGTGCTGGCCTGTATCCTAGCCCTGGCCGCCTGCTGGCCCCGGTTCCTCCGCTTCCTGGAGGACCTGCCCGTGATGGCCGGCCTGCTGGCCGCCGCCGGCCTGCTGGTGGCCGCCGCCGCCGTGTTCCTCCGGCCCAGCTCCCTGGCCACCTTCGCCGAACGGCTGGAGATGATGGCCAGCGCCGCCGGATACCTCGCCGCCCGGCCCCTGACAGGGGTGGGGCCCTACCATTGGCGGCTGTTGGACCTGGCCGACGGCGGTACCTACTTCAACACCTGGCACATCCACAACGCCCTGCTCCACGTGGGGGTGGAGCTGGGCCTGCCCGCCATGGCCCTGCTGGTGGGGGCCGCGGCCCGGGGCCTGCAAAAACCAAGGTCCGCGCCGGAGCAGGCGGGTTTTTTCGCTTTTTTCGTCCACAACCTGATGGATACCAGCTTTTTTTACACCGGCGTCACCGCCCTGGCCCTGCTCACCTCCGGGGAGCCCCACTCCGGGGGGCGGAAGCTGGGCGGGCTCCCCCTGAAGCTGTTTTTCGGGGCGTCCGCCGCCGTGTTTGCCTGCGGCCTGTATGAAGCCCTGCGAGGATGACCCGCGCGGCAGCGCGTTTATCATAATCCGGGCAGAAGCCCATCCAAAGGATGTTTGAAAGGAAGGGATTCTTTCTATGAAGCAACAGCGAAAACGGCGTTATCTCCTCAGCGCGGCAATTCTGGCCCTGCTGGTCCTGCTGGCGCTGGCCACCGTGGCGTTTGCCGACGAATCCGCCGGCTCCTACGCGTTCACCATTACCAAAAGGGTAGACCTCAACAATCTTCCCAGCGGCATGACGGTGGCGGACGTCATCGGCAAGACATACACCTTTGATGTGGAGGGCACCGTCAAGAGCGGAACAACGTGGACGCCCTTCAATAAAGAGGCCAAAATCACCATTGGCCCAGACGGCACCGGCACGGCTACGATTGATCTTGGAAGTCCCGGCATCGTCAGCCTGATTGAGATGACCGGCCACGACGACAACCTGCATAACAAAAATATTGGCCTGCTGGAAACCTCCTATGAGAGCTTTATGACGGCGAACAACCACTACGCGGAGGTAAACCTGACCAAAAAGGGCGGCTGGATCGAGCTCACCACCCCGGCGGCGGCGGATGACGGCATCCCCGTCAACCGCACCTATAAGCTCACCGGCACTAACGGCTACACGGCGTCCCAGTCGGTCACGGACGGCGGCGCCATCCGCTTCGACAATCTGGCCGAGGGCGTCTATACCATCGAGGCCCAGAAGGCCCCCAGCGGCTTTTCCCTCCACCTGAGCAACCCCAAGATCCCGGTGGAGGCAGGGAAGAATGGCACCGTGACCTTCGGGGACGACTCCGGCAAGCTCACCGTCACGGCGGGCGGGACCTCCGGGGACGGCCAGACCCATTCCTTCACAGTGAAGGGCAGCTACGGGACCAACGAAAGCGGAAACGGCTATTATGAGAACACGTTCTCCCTGGCCTCCGGGGAGAGCTTCACCATGGAGCACCTGAAAAAGGGCACCTATACGGTGACCGAGCATACCTATGACGGAGCGCCTGAATTTAAGGTGGTAGCGCCCAAGTCCACCAAGCTTAATAGCGGTTCTGGTACGGTAAGTAACGCCATCATTGGCAGATACTATACCGTCACCGCCAAGCGTGATGATGTTGGTGAAAACGATTACATCAAGCTTGGTATATCCGCAATTAATCCGACCACTCCCACCAGAAACATTCCAATTCAGATGACGGCCTACAGTTACAAGGATAAGGATGGGAAAACTCAAATAGCGAGTTCTTACAAGAAGGACAGTAACGGGAAGTACACAATATCGGTGGCATCCATATCAAATTCTGTCAAACACACCGTAACCAGCAAATCCATGTACCCGAGTGATAACTACCGCATTCCCTTTGGTCCTGGTCTTGAGTGCAAACCTAGATTTCGCGTTTACACTCCCACTAATGCAGCATCACCAACAAATGTGACTAGCTTCAAGATCCATTGGACTGTGTTCCGGCCTGAAAATGTGGAATACGCCTCCAATGACGGGACTCAAAAAACAGTGACGGTGGACGGCAGCGGCTGGATGGAAATCACCAAGCCAAAGGACCAGCATCCCGGAGCCGCCACCTACACCTATACCATCACCAACAAAAGCACAAACAAGGTTGCCGCCACCGTCGAACTCGGCGGCAATACCCTGACCCAGCGAGTGACCGGCCTGGCGGCAGGCACCTACATCGTATCACAGAAAATTGAAACGCAGGACATCCGCACCGGCTTCACCATGGCCGCGGAGGACCCCCAGTACACCACAAACACAAATGAAACCCTCTACGCCGACATCCAGTGCGCGGACAGCTCCATCGTCCTGAGCAAGCCCGCCTGTGAGCCCGGCGTGGACGACGGCGGCCGGGAGTACCATTTCAGGGTCACCGGGCCCAGCCTGCCCGCGGAGGGCGTGGTTATCGCCCTCACGGACGGCCAGACAGACTACCTGAAAGATTTTCTCAATAAGGCCGGCTACCCGCTGGCTGACGGGTATGTACCGGGCCAATATGCCGTGAAGGCCCTGGACGGCGACTACCTCACCGGCTTCACCCTGCGGTACAGCGACAGCTGCGCCCTGGCCGTGGTGCACTCCGGCGCCACCGTCACCGTCACCAACACCTACGGCGCGTCCAAGGGATTCTACCGGGTGGTCCACGAGTACTATCACGACAGCGTGTCCCCCGAAAACCTGGACGGCATAAGTCCCATTATCAGCATGGACACCGAGGCGCTGGACAAAACCTACACCGAAAATGGCGTCGACCGAATCATCAATTTCAACAACAACGTATACGACTATGTCCAGGCCGCCTACGGCGTCTACGGCGAATTTGCTGACGAACCGGCTCAGAACGCCGCGTCCGGGGAGGCTCCCGGCGGGGACGCGGACCCGGAGAACCCTGCCACTCCCCCGGAGGATTCCGGCACGGACCCGGAGGACCCTGCCGCGCCTCCCGAAAATCCCGGCACGGACCCGGAGAACCCCGTCACTCCCCCGGAAAATTCCGGCTCGGACCCGGAGAACCCTGCCACACCTCCCGAAAATCCCGGCACGGACCCGGACCAGAACCTGGACCCGGGCAACTCCGGCACAACGGAGACCCAGGCCCTGGCCGCCGCCTACAGCGCGGCCGGGGACGGCCCGGACGGTGACGGCCAGCCTCCCGCCGGCGGCGGCCAGGATGATAACGGCCAGAACCCCGGTGACACTCAAGACCCGGACGACGGCGCCCAGGGTCAAAACCCCGGTGACGCCCAGGACCCGGACGACGGCGCCCAGAATCAGAACCCCGATGGCGCCCAGGGTACGGGCGGCGGCGCCCAGGGCCAAGACCCCGATGACGCCCAGGACCCGGACGGCGGCGCGCAGAACTCCGGGGAGGCGCCCCAGACGAGGAAGGTTTTCCAGGACAACGGCAAATATGAGGCCGACCCCGCCATGAGTTACGTCGTACCCACCGCGGAGGGCAGCCAGATCATCATCCTGCGGTATGTGCGCCGGACCATCCCCATCACCGGCTCCTACCATGTAGTCCACCGCTATTACCACCGCACCTCCACCGGCGATACGCTGGAAGGCGTGGTGGTGGGCGAAGCCCCCTCCGGCCTGCCCATTGACAACAACAACAAGTACACCGCCGACTCGGTGAACAAGCTGACCGGATTCACCCCGGCGGGCGGCGTACCCCACGTGTACACCTATGACGGTGCCGTCTACGGCGATTTCGCCGGGTCCACGGAGGACGGGTATGTGCCCGAGTCCACCAAGGACTGCGCCTTTGCCACGGTGGACGGCAAGGAGGCCATCGTCCTGCGGTACTACCGCGTGGAGGCCTCGTACAATGTGGTCCACGAGTACTATCTGCGCACCCCCGCCGATGATGGCGCGGCAGCCGCCTCCGCCGAGGATGGCATCATGCCGCTGGACGACAGCGGCTCCGAGGAGGAGTCGGGCGGCAGCGAGGAGGACACCCCGGGGAGCGAGGACACCGACAGCGATGGGGACTCCTACAAATACACGCTGGAGGGCATAAGCGATATCACGGAGCACCCCGCCTCGCTGAACAGCACCTACACCGAGGCCAGGGTGGATTCCATTAACGGCTATGGCTCCTATCAGTACGCCCGATACGACCACGCTTACGGCAAACGGGACGCCAGCGGCAGCTACACGGCCATCGACGGCATGAACAGCGCCACGGGCACAGAAAAGGGCGATGAAATCATTATCATCCGCTACTACCGCGAAGTGGGCGGCACACCGCCTACCACGCCGACTACCCCGCCTGTCACCCCGACGCCGGAGCCTACGCCCCGGCCCACGCCGGGACCAACGCCGACGCCCGCGCCCACTCCTACGCCGGGACCGACGCCGACGCCCGCGCCTACTCCTACGCCGGGACCAACGCCGACGCCTGCGCCTACCGCTACCCCCGGTCCCGACACCACTCCCGGCCCCGACACTACCCCCGGCCCTGACACCACTCCCGGGCCGGACACTACCCCTGGTCCTGACACCACTCCCGGCCCCGACACTACCCCTGGTCCTGACACCACTCCCGGCCCCGACACTACCCCTGGTCCTGACACCACTCCCGGCCCCAATCCGACGACCACCTCGGAGCTGCCCACCGAGCTGCCCGATCCCAACGACCCTGACAGCCCGGACGAGATCACCATTCTGGAGGAGGGCATACCCACCACTTACATCAAGGTGTGGGACCCCGAGCAAGAGGAGTATGTCTGGATCCCGGAGGAGGAGCTCCCCCTGTGGTATCTGGACGTACCCGACACCGGCGACCACGGCAACCCCATCCTGTGGACCATCCTGTCTGCGGGCTCCGCCGTTGGGCTGGGCGCACTATGGCTGGCGGGTTCCCACAAAAAGCGGCGTGAACCGTAACCGCCCGTCACCCCCCTTTGCGCATCAAAAGGACCTCCCGCGAGACGTCTCGCGGGAGGTCCTTTTCACGCCGGTGCGCTCACACCGGCTTTGACGGGCCGAAGGCCGCCAGCTCCCTGTCCAGAGCGGCGTAAAATTGTCCCATGTGCACCCCATCCACCAAAGCGTGGTTGACCAGCAGGGTGACGGGCATAAGGGTCCGCCCGCCAGACGTCCCGTACCGGCCCCAGGTGAGGCGGGGGTTGCTGTCCGCCGGGACGGGCACCGGCTGGCGCAGGGCGGTATACCGCACCCAGGGCAGGGTGGACACAAACAGCAGGCTCAAGGCGTCCTCCCCATCATCCAGATCCCCATGGATCCGGGCCTCCTCCTGGGCGGCCAGGGCGGCGGGCAGGTACGTCCCAAAGGGCTGCATACAGTTCAGCCGGCAGTAGCTGTACGTCCCGTCCTCCCGCAGCACGGTGTGGGAGGTGTCGCAGGCCGCAAACTCCACCGGCCTGCCGGCCAGGACGCGCTGGCGCAGCTGGGGCACGGCGTTGGCCGCCCGCCCGGCGCAGTACAAAAAGCTGAGGAAAAAGGGCAGCTCTTCCTCCCGGCACGTAGCCAGAAAGCGGGTGATATCCACCTCAGCCGTCACCCCGGCGTAGGGGTCCGCCATGGCGTTGAAGTATTCAAAATGCGCCCGGCGGGGGTAGCTCCCCCAATCAATGACCTGGTACTTCATGCCGTCCCCCCTAATACAGCGGCTCCAGCGTCCGGGAGATCCGCTCAATGGCCCCCACCAGAACCTCCTCCTCCACATCCTGATTGTTCAGATAGGCGTGGTACGCGCCTTGGATGCAGTAGGACAGCAGGATGCCCATATCCGCGTCTCCCCGCTGCTCCGGGTACTTTTCGTAGACCATCTCCTTGATCCCCCGTTCCAGGGCGTCGGCCAGGCGGGTGCGCTCGTGGGCGGAGAACAGGCCGTCGATCAGCGGCCGGTTGGCGGACACCGCCTGGAAAATGGCCCGGGTCAGGGCCCCCGGGTCCTTCATGGACCACTCCCGCTCGTGGGAGATGGTGCCCAGCACAAAGGCGATGGCCTCCGCCTGCATGGCGTCGGACAGGGCGTAGATGTCCGCGTAGTGGGCGTAAAAGGTGGATTTGTTGATCTGAGCCAGGCGGCACAGCTCCTTTACCGAGATCTTCTCCACCGGCCGCTGTGCCCTCAGCTCCGTAAACGCCCCTTTGATGGCCGCCTCCGTCTTTCGTACGCGGATATCCATGCCTGCGCCCTCCTACTGGACAATTTTATCGAAAAGTCGTTTATCCGCCTGATGCCGACGACTGTCGGTGGACAGAGCCGCGCCTGTTCTTTACAATCATTATAGCAATTTAACCGACGGTTGTCCACCATCTTTGGAGGGAGTTCTACCATGGATCACTACGGGTTCTACACAGGGAAAAGCTTTGACGCCTACCAATACCTGGGCGCGCACCTGGACGGGACGGGCGCGGTATTCCGCACCTTCGCCCCCGCCGCCGGGCGGGTGTCCCTGATCGGGGAGTTCAGCGGCTGGCGGGAGGTCCCCATGGACCAAGAGCACGACGGGAATTTCTGGGGCTGCCGGGTGGAGGGCGCGGCGGCGGGCATGATGTACAAATACCGCGTCTATGACCGCGGCGGCGGCTTCACCGACCACTGCGACCCCTACGGCTTCGGCATGGAGCTGCGGCCCGCCTGCGCCTCCATCCTCCGGGACCTCCACGCCTACCGTTTTTCCGATGGACCGTGGATGGGCGCCCGCTCCGACCGCCGGGATGGTCCGCTGAACATCTACGAGCTCCACTTCGGCTCCTTCCGCAAGCCGGGGCCGGAGCCGGACGACTGGTACAATTACGAGGAACTGGCCCCCATCCTCCTGCCTTATCTCAAGGAGTGGGGCTACAACTATGTGGAGGTCCTGCCGCTGACCGAGTACCCCTGCGACCAATCCTGGGGCTACCAGGTCACGGGATTTTTCAGCCCCACCGCCCGGTACGGCACGGCGGACCAGCTGAAGGCCTTCATCGACGCCTGCCACCAGAACGGCATCGGCGTCATCATGGACTTCGTCCCCGTCCACTTCGCCGTGGACGGCTACGCCCTGGCCAAGTACGACGGCACCGCGCTGTACGAGTACCCCCACTCCGCCGTGGGCGAGAGCGAGTGGGGCAGCTGCAACTTCATGCACTCCCGGGGGGAGGTGCGCAGCTTCCTCCAGTCCGCCGCCCACTACTGGCTGGAGGAGTTCCACTTCGACGGCCTGCGGATGGACGCCATCAGCCGGGCCATCTACTGGCAGGGGGACCCCGCCCGGGGGGTGAACGGCAGCGCCGTGGACTTCCTGCGGGAGATGAACCGGGGGCTCAAGGCCCTCCACCCCACCGCCATCCTGGCGGCGGAGGACTCCACCTCCTTTCCCGGCGTCACCGTGCCGGCGGACCAGGGTGGGCTGGGCTTTGACTACAAGTGGGACATGGGCTGGATGAACGACACTCTGGACTACTTCCGCACTCCGCCGGAGCACAGGCCCGGCGCCTACCACCGGCTGACCTTCTCCATGATGTACTACTACGACGCCCGCTACCTCCTCCCCCTGTCCCACGACGAAGTGGTCCACGGCAAGGCAAGCGTCTTTCAGAAAATGGCCGGGGAATACGAGGACAAGCACCGCCAGCTCCGGGCGTTTTACCTGTATATGTACGCCCACCCCGGCAAAAAGCTCAACTTCATGGGCAACGAGTTCGCCCAGGTGCGGGAGTGGGATGAAAAGCGCCAGCAGGACTGGGATCTGCTGGCCTACCCCCTCCACGACGGGTTCCACCGCTTCATGGCGCGGCTGAACCGGCTGTATCTGGACCATCCCGCCCTGTGGGCCGGGGACTACAGCCGGGAGGGCTTCCAGTGGATCGACTGCCACCAGGAGGAGAAATGCGTGTACGCCTTTGAGCGGCGGGGCGGCGGCGAACGGCTGGCCGCCGTGTTCAACTTCTCCGACCGGGAGCAGGCCTTCCTCCTGAAGCTGGACGGGGCCAGCGCCCTCCGCCCCCTGCTGGACAGCGATCCCTGCCATGAGGGCCCCGCCGGGCCGGACCTCTCCCTGCCCGAAGCCGGGGCGGAGCTGGCCCTCCCCCCCTACTCCGGGTTCTACTATCAGGTTCTGTGATACATAAAAGCGCCTTGGGAGCCGCCGGTTCCCAGGGCGCTTTTCCGCCTTTTCACCGCCCGCGGCGGCCCCGCTCCCGGACGAAGCAGGCGCCGCACAGCCGCCCCCGGTGGTGCAGGGGCAGGGCCTTGCCGCACCGGGCGCAGAAGCGGATGTTATTCCGCAGGCGGTGCAGCAAGATCTCGTTGATCTCCTCCGCCACCCGCTCCCGGGTGTCATAGAGCTTGTCCTCGTCCACCGGGCAGCCGAAGGCCTTGGAAAAGGAGAAATAGAGGTCCAGCCTTCGGTAGTACAGCTCCAGCTCCGGCAGGGTGGGCTCCCCCTCCGGCAGGCCGGGCTGCTCCAGGGGCTCCCCCCGCTGCCAGCGGTGGAGGAACTGAAAAAACAGCTCCCGCAGGGCGTCCTCCGTCTCGTCAAAGGGGATGTTGGCCGCCCGCAGCTCCTGCTCCCGGGTGAGGACGAAGCCCATCTCCCGCATTTTGGAAATCACGGCGATATACCGGGAGATGTCCAGCTTGCGGTAGGGCTCCACCGTGGGCATCTGGTTCCACTGGGTGAGCACCTCCAGCAGGTCGAAATCCACCTGGAGCACCAGGTCGGAAAACCCCGCCACGGCGTACTCCAGAGGGGGCACCGCCGTCTCCAGCCCCGCCTGGATGACGGGCAGGTCCTGGGTGGCCCCCACCCAGCCCTTGTTGTACATTCCGAACCGCCCCGCCCGGCCCGCGATCTGCTTGATCTCCGCCGGATTCAGCGGCCGGCGCTCCACACCGTCGAATTTCTCCGCCTCCATGAAAATAATCCGCCGTATGGGCAGGTTGAGCCCCATGCCGATGGCGTCGGTGGACACGATATACTCCATCTCGCCCTTGAGGAACCCCTCCATCTGCCTGCGGCGGGTGGCGTAGGGCAGGGCCCCGTAGATGATGGCGGGCTCCTTGCCGCTCTGGCGCAGGTCCTCCGCCACGCTGAGCACCCCCACCTTGGAGAAGGTGATGAGGGCGTCCCCGGGCTGGACCCGCTGGTAGTCCACCGGGTGGGACATACAGACCAGCGGGGTGGTCCGCCGGTGGACCTCCACCTCCACGCTGTCGCCGCAGCTCTCAATGAGCCGGATGAGCAGCTCCTTGGCCTCCGGGGCGGCGCACAGGTGGACCTCCGGGGCCAGCACGCCCAAAATCGCCCGGGTCCAGGCGTACCCCCGCTGGGGGTCGGCGATCATCTGGCACTCGTCGATCACCGCCGCCTCCCACCGGCGCTTCAGGTCCAGCTTTTCCGCCGTGGCCGCCACGTGGGTGTCCCCCTCCCGCAGGTCCTCCTCCTCGCCGGTGGACAGGGAGCAGTCCACCCCCGCGTCCAGCAGGGCCTCCTGGGCCTCCAGGGCCAGCAGGCGCAGGGGGGCCAGGTACACCCCGGTCTTGGCCCGGATCAGCCGCTGGAACCCGGCATAGGTCTTGCCGGTGTTGGTGCCGCCCAGGTGGAGGATGAAGCGGCGGTGCATGGCCCGGGCCTCCGGGTACTCGTCCTTGGGGTTGAGGGCGATGAGCAGGGACAGGCTGGTCCGGATGGCCTGGGGGACGTACCACACCGACCACACCGTGCCCAGCCCCTCCCGGAGCAGCTGGGATACGGGGAAACCCTTGACGGACAGCAGGGCGTCCACGTTGGCCTCGGGCTGGGCGGCGGTGAACTCCTCCAGTACCCGCCCCGCCGCCCCCAGCAGGGCCTGGGGATAGCTGCCGCAGACCTCCAGCGCCAGCGGGTGGTCTGGGTGGTCCCCCAGCCAGCCCCCCGCCCGGAGGAAATTCTTCATGATCTCCGGCAGGCGCTTGGGGTCGCACCGCCGCTCCAGGGCCAAAAACTCCCCGGTCCAGGCGGCGGCTTGGGAGCCGCGCACCCCGCGCCCCTCCGCCCCCCCGCCGGACAGCCGGGCCAGGAGGGCGGCGTGGTAATGCCCCGCCAGCAGCCAGGGGGCGGAGCCCTCCCGGGCCGCGCTCTTCCACGCCCGGTCCAGCATTTCCCGGGCCCGGGCCGCCCCCGGCGCGGGGCCTGCGTGCGGCCCTCTGGCGACCCCCGCCGCCGGCGGCCGCGCGGCAAACCGAGGGTCCGCCTCCGCCCGCCGCACGTC
The DNA here is from genome assembly GCA_946548895.1 of uncultured bacterium. Taxonomy (GTDB): domain Bacteria; phylum Bacillota; class Clostridia; order Oscillospirales; family Oscillospiraceae; genus Enterenecus. The sequence continues at coordinate 41,301 of CAMNQF010000023.1, forward strand.
TTCCTTGTCCCACACCCGGACTGAATACCCCTCCCCTGTGGGGATGTACCGGGGCTTGGGGAGGAGCTCCCCGATGAGCCCGCCGGTCCAGCCTCGCCGCTTCAGCAGGGACGCTGTCCAATATTTTCCACGGTTCCGCCCGGACACGGCGCTCCCCCCCTCTCATTCGCTGCATATAGTATAGCCCGAAACGGGAAATACTTCAACGGTGGATTTTTCCCGGCGCAAAAGCGTCCCCGCGGCCCGGATGCCGCGGGGACGTTTTCATTTCAGGGCCCAGAGCCGGCAAATACCGCCCGCGCGGCGGGCGCGTTTCACACGGCCATCCCCAGCTTTGCCTCCAAATGGGCGGCCTTCAGCGCCTTGTGGAGGGCCACCCCCAGAATAGGGGCAAATATGACGGCCACGACGCCGTTGAAGGCGGAGGACGGGATCTTCTCCAGCACCGCCAGCCAGGCCGCGTCCGGGGCCAAGCCCTTGATGAGCAGGCCGTTGTAGAAAAAGACCTTCACCAGGTAAATGGCGATATAGCTCACCGCCGCCGCCGCCGTGGACACGGCCTCCGTCACGTAATTGCTCCTGCCCTTGAACACTTTGAAGTACACCACCCCGGCCACCAGGCCGTACACGCCCTTGGTGACGAAAGTGATGGGGCTCTCCATAATGCGCAGGGGGTCAAACAGGTCAAAAATGGCGGAGCCCAGCCCAGAGGCCAGCGCCCCCCACCAGGGTCCCAGCAGCAGGCCGGACAGGGCGCACATCACGTTCCCCAGGTGGAACCGGTTGCTGCCCAAAACGGAGGGGATCTGGATCTCCAGCTTGGACCCCAGGGCCACCAGCGCCGCCATCGCCGCGGCCATACACAGCTTCATCAAAAACCGGCTGTTTTTCGATTCGTTCATTTCTGACAGCTCCTTCCGGGGCCTTGACGCGCCCCTTGTTCTGGTGCTATTATATGAAAAACTGGCATGGTTTCCAGCTCCAGTTTTCATCTTTTTTATGTGGTCAGTTTTGACGGCCCCAGCCCGGGCGGCTGGCTGGCCGGAAATCCCATCCCGGAGGTGGTCCCCATGGCCCAGTCCTTCCCCCTCCCCGTGTTCAACGGAGGCGCCCCCCTGTACGACCAGCTCTACCGCCATATCGCCGGGGCCATTCAGTCCGGCTCCCTGTCCCCGGGGGCCAAGCTGCCCTCCAAGCGGCGGCTGTGCGCCCTGGCCGGGGTGAGCATGAGCACGGTGGAGACAGCCTACTCCCTGCTGGCGGCGGAGGGCTACATACTGGCCAAGCCACGCAGCGGCTATGTGTGCGCCCACTTGCTCCCCGCCGCCCCCGGGCTGGAGGTCCCCGCCCCGGCGGCGGCCCCCGCACCGGCCCCCGCGCCCTCCCGGTGGGCCTTCGACTGTTCCACCTCGGCGGTGGACACCTCCGCTTTCCCCTTCTCCTCCTGGGCCCGGATCACCAAGGAGGCGGTGTACGAAAACCCCGGCCTGCTCCAGCGGGGCCACCCCCAGGGGGACCTGCCCCTCCGCGCCGCCCTGGCCCAGCTGCTGGCCCAGTACCGGGGGGTCCGCTGCGCCCCGGAGCAGGTGGTGGTGGGGGCGGGTGCAGACTACCTGCTGTCCCTGCTGCTCCAGCTTCTGCCGGAGCACAGGGCCGTGGCCCTGGAGGACCCGGGCTATCCCGCCGCCTACGCCGCCGCCGCCCTCCACGGCCGGGAGGCGGTCCCCATCCCCGTGGACGGGGAGGGGATCGACCCGGACGCCCTGGCGGCCTCCGGCGCGGGGCTGGCCTACGTCACCCCCTCCCACCAGTTTCCCCTGGGCGTGTCCATGCCCGCCGGGCGGCGCAGCCGCCTGCTCCACTGGGCGGCGTCCGCCCCGGACCGCTGGCTCATTGAGGACGACTACGACAGCGAATTCCGCTGGTCCTCCCGCCCCATCCCCGCCATGCAGGGTATGGACCGGGCGGGCCGGGTGGTGTACATGGGCACTTTCTCCCGGTCCATCGCCCCCGCCATCCGGGTGGCCTACATGATCCTCCCGCCCGCCCTGCTGGAGCGCTACCGGGGCACCTTTTCCCACGGCGCCTGCGCCGTCTCCCGGTTCGAGCAGGAGAGCCTGCGCCGGTTCATCACCCAGGGGCTGTACGGGCGGCACCTGCGGCGCACCGGCAACCTGTACCGCAAAAAATGCGCCCTGTTTACCGGGGCGCTGGCCGGAATTCCCGGCGCGTCCATCTCCGGGGCGGAGGCGGGGCTCCACTTCCTGCTCACTCTGCCCCGCTTTTCCGAGGGGGAACTGGTGGAGCGGGCGGCGGAGCGGTCCGTCCGGGTCCACCCCCTGAGCCGGTACTGCCATGCTGTCCTCCCCCGGCCGTCCACGGTGGTGCTGGGTTTCGCGGGGCTGACCGAGGAGGAGATCGGGCAGGCCGCGGCGCGGCTGAAAGAGGCGTGGTCGGAGGCGTCCGGCCCGTGAATCCCTCAAAAACGGGAGCGGCCGGGGGACCGGCCGCTCGACAGTGAAGCGGGCACTGGACAATTTGGTGAAGGCGGGGCTGGTGGAGAAATCCAGACGGTGGCGGGAAAATGGAAGCTTGATATCTATTTTATATCGACTTAAGCAAAGATCATCAAAATCCTTTGTTGCAGAAAATAGATTTCCAGCCTGTCAAAAAAGTCTGCCAGAAGGCAGACTTTTTCTCATAGATGTGGTAAAATGGGGCAGGGGGGATCGCCATGCGGATCATCATTTCTCCGGCGAAAAAAATGCGGACAGACACGGACAGCTTCCTGATCGAAGCGTTGCCGCAGTTTTTGGCGGATACGGAGCGGCTGCTGGCGGCCATGCGGTCCACGCCCGGCGGGGAGCTGCAAGCCCTTTGGAAATGCAATGACGCCATCGCCCGGCTCAATGTGGAACGCCTGCGGAACATGGATCTGCGGCGGGGGCTCACGCCCGCCGTCCTGTCCTATGAGGGCATCCAGTACCAGTACCTGGCTCCCGGCGTGATGGAGGCGGGGCAGCTAAACTATCTGCGGGAACACCTGCGGATCCTGTCCGGCTTCTATGGGCTCCTGCGCCCCTTTGACGGCGTTGCTCCCTACCGCCTGGAAATGCAGGCCAAACTGTCCGTGGGCGGCGCAAAGGATTTGTACGCTTTCTGGGGCGGCCGCCTGGCGGAGCGGCTGGCGGCGGAGACGGACTGGGTGCTGAACCTGGCCTCCAGGGAGTACAGCCGGGCCGTGACGCCCCACCTGCCGCCCGGGGTCCGCGTCCTCACCTGCACGTTCGGCCAGCAGAGCGGCGGGAAGGTTGTGGAAAAGGGCACCATGTGCAAAATGGCCCGGGGACAGATGACGCGCTGGCTGGCAGAAAACAGGATTGAGCGGCCGGAGGATATCCGGGCGTTTTGCGACCTGGAATACGGCTTTTCCCCGGGCCTTTCGGAGGAAAACCATTATGTCTTTATCAAAAGGGGAGGTCAATATGCTGCTGATTGAATATCCGAACTGTTCCACCTGCAAAAGGGCCCGGAAGTGGCTGGAGGCCCAAGGCATCGCGTTTACGGCCCGCCACATCCGGGAGGACGCGCCCACCGCGGACGAGCTGAGGGCGTGGCGCGCCCTCAGCGGCCTGCCGCTGAAGCGGTTCTTCAACACCAGCGGCCTGAAGTACAAGGAGCTCGCGCTGAAGGACAGGCTGCCCGGCATGAGCGCGGAAGAGCAGCTCGCCCTGCTGGCGTCGGACGGGATGCTGGTGAAACGCCCCATCCTGGTGGGGGACGGCTTCGCGCTGGTGGGGTTCCGGGAGGCCGAGTGGGCCGCCGCGCTGAACATAACCAGCGGGAGCTGATATTTACCGGCCCCCCGCGTTTCGCCTAGTCGGAGAGCAGGATACGGTCGTTGTCCAGATCCCGGCCCGTGCCCGCCCGGAACCGGCGGAGCAGGTCGTCCACCGTCATGCCGGCCCGCTCCTCCCCGGACACGTCCAGCACAATCTGCCCGCCCGCCATCATCAGCGTGCGGTTTCCCAGCTCCAGGGCCTGCTTCATGTTGTGGGTGACCATGAGGCAGGTGATGTGGTGGTCCGCCACGATGCTCCGGGTGAGCTCCAGCACCTTTTCCGCCGTGGCGGGGTCCAGGGCGGCGGTGTGCTCGTCCAGCAGCAGCAGCTTGGGGGTAACCAGGGTGGCCATCAGCAGGGTCAGCGCCTGGCGCTGGCCCCCGGACAGCAGCCCCACCGGCTGGCGCATACGGTCCTCCAGCCCCATCCCCAGCAGCTTCAGCTTTTCCGCAAAAAAGTCCTTATCTTTCTTTCGGATGCGGCTGAAGGGGGCGGTGCCCTCCGACGAACGCAGGTAGGCCAGGGCCAGGTTTTCCTCAATGGTCATGGAGGGCGCGGTGCCCCGGAGGGGGTCCTGGAACAGCCGGCCGATGACCACGCTGCGCCGGTGGTCCGGGTCGAAGGTGATGTCCCTTCCGTCCAGGGCGATGGACCCGCTGTCCACAATGAAGCTGCCCGCAATGGCGTTGAGCAGGGTGGACTTGCCCGCCCCGTTGGAGCCAATGATGGAGGCGAAATCCCCCGGCCGGAGGTGAAGGGACAGGCCGGACAGCACCATCTTTTCGTTGACGGTGCCCGGGTTGAAGGTCTTGGAAATATTGTCGATGCGGAGCATATCAGCGCCCCCCCTTCCGGCCCGCGGCCAGCTTCCGCTTCTGAAGGCCCGCGCCCGCCTTGATGGTGGGGGCGGCGATGGCCAGGGCCACCACGGCCGCGGTGAGCAGCTTCAGGCAGTCCACCGGCACCACCTTGGTATAGAACACGATGGCGTAAATAAACCGGTAGATGACCGACCCCACCATGACGGCGATGACGCCGCGGCCCATGCCCCGGCGCCCCACCACCGTCTCGCCGATGATGAGGCAGGCCAGGCCGATGACCACGATGCCCGTGCCCGAGCCCATGTCCACCGTGCGCTGGTACTGGCCCACCACCGCGCCGGACAGCCCGGTGAGGGCGTTGGCAACGCACAGGCCCACGGTGATGGTAAAGGTGGGGTTCACCGACGAGGCCCGCACCATGTCCCGGTTGTCGCCGGTGGCCCGGATGGACAGCCCCAGCCGGGTGCCCAGGAACAGGTACAGCAGCACCCCCGCCAGAATGGTGGCGGCGGCGGACAGGATCAGCTCATGCCACTGTTCCCAGAAGGGGGCCAGGGGGGTGCCCGCCAGCAGGCCCTTGGACAGGGTGAACAAGGTGTCCTTCTTCATCAGGCTGGCGCTGGACTTCCAGCCCATGGCCATCAGGTTGACGGTGTACAGCCCGGTGTTGGTGACAATGCCCGCCAGGATGGACGGCACCCCCATGCGGGTCTGGAGGAAGGCGGTGACAAACCCGGCGCAGGCCCCCGCCGCCATGGCGGCAGGGATGGCCAGGACCGGGTGGCCCGCCGCCGTCACCGTCACCGACACCGCCGCGCCCAGGACAAAGCAGCCGTCGGTGGTCAGGTCGGCGATATCCAGAATGCGGTAGCTCAGAAACAGCGCCATGGCCACCAGAGCGTACTGGAAACCGAGCTCTAGGGCGGTCTGGGAGATCAACAGTATGGAACCCATGGGGTTCAGCTCCTCTCGTGCGCCCACCCCCGGCGGGGCCGGGGGTGGGATTGCTTTAAATCCTGCCCACAACGGTCAAGGGCCTTCTTTTTCTTTCTGAAGAAAGAAAAAGAAGCAAAAAGAAAGGCTTTAAACAGTATCTATCAAAAATAGTATGTGATCGGGCGGAGTCGGAACAGGTTTGTGCGCCGATCGAAGCGGACTCAAGTTCTTTTTGGTTACTTTCTCTTTCAAGAAGAAGTAACAGAAAAAGGAAGTTAATCCTCCGTGGTGACGACCTCCACCACGGTGCCCATGGAGCTGAACACGGAGTAGTCGATGTTCATGGCGGCGGCGGTCTCGGTGTTGACGGTGATGATGCCGCCCTCCAGCAGGTAGTAATCTTCCATGCTGTCCATGCCCTTTGTCAGCACGTCATAGGCCAGGTCGGCGGTCTGGCCGCCCAGCAGGGTGTAATTCACGCCGCTGCCGGCGAAGGCCCCGTTGCGGGCAAAGGAGTCGGCCCCGCCGTAGTGGGGGATGCCCGCGTCGATCAGGCTCTCGTAGATGGCCAGCTCGGCGGACTGGATCACGTTGTCGGTGGGGGTGAACACCGCGTCCACGCCGTCGGCGATGAGGGCGGACACCGCCGCGATCACCTCGTCGTTGCTGTTGGCAGTCTGCTCGGAGTAGGCGATACCCTTTTCGGTCAGGTAGTCCTTGGCCTCGGCAATGGGGATGGCGGAGTTGTCCTCGGACAGGGAGTAGAGCAGGCCCACCTTCTTCAGCTCCGGGTTCTGGGCCAGCATCATGTCGATGATGAACCGGGTGTTCAGCGCGTCGCTGGTGCCGGTGACGTGGTCGATGCCGGTGAGCTGCACCTTTTCGTCGGCGGGATAGGACACGGCGGCAAACACCACGGGGGTCTTGGTGTCCTCGGCGGACAGGGCGGCCACCTTGGCGGCCGCGGTGGCAATGGGGATGATCACGTCCACCTTGTCGGCAATGGCCTGGTCGGCCAGCTGCTTCAAGGTGCTCTGGTCGTTTTGGCCGGAGGTGGTCTCGTACTCAATGGTGACGCCGTTCCCGGCGGCGATCTCGTCCAGCCGCTTCTCCACCGCTTCGGCGATTTCGTCCAGGGAGGCGTGGTCCATCTGCTTGATGATGGCCACCTTGTAGGTTTTGCCCCCGGCGGGCTGCTGGGTGGCGCCGGCCACGTCCTGGGTCTCATTTTGGGGGGGCTGGGAGTCCTGGGTCTGGCCCCCGGTGCAGGCCCCCAGGGAGAGGGTCAGGGCCGCGGCGGCGGCGACGGCAAAGAATTTTTTGACGATGTTGTGCTTTTTCATGATATTTTCCTCCAGATTATGTGATTTTGAGCGGTAGATGACCCGAATTTTGCCAGTATTCGGGGAAAAAGAAAAAGCTCCTGTCCCACACATGGGACAAAAGCCGTTGCTTCTGCGATACCACCCAAATTGACGTTATAAAACGTCCGCTCGCTTACGCGTACCATCATACGCGCCCCGATGGATAACGGGTGGGATACCCGTCGGTCCCTACTTGGCCCAAGCCGTTCGGTCCGCCCTCCGAAGTCCATTCACCGGCCGCTCGCCGCCCCGTTTCCACCGTCGGGGGCTCTCTGAAGGTCTGCCGCGCCGGATACTTCTCTCCGTCACTGGTTTGCTCTGTTCAGTTGTTGTTGTCATTATACGCAGGCGCGGTGGATTTGTCAACCCCCTTTTTTCAGAAATTTTTACCGCGTTAAAGCGGCGAACCCGCCTCCAGGCCTGGGGGCGGGCAATTGTCTCACCACTTGTTCTCCACCTTCTCCGCGAAGCCGAACAGGTCCTGTATTCGGAGCCGCGTTCCGTCGTCCAGCACCGCCGTGCCGGTGAACCGGCCGAATACCTGGTGCTGGTCGCTCTTGATGAGCTTCACGTCGGTACGGGAGGCCCGGTCGAGGACCGGGGCGAAACTCATCTCGAACCGCCCGTCGTCGCTGGTAAACCGCCAGGGGCTCAGATAGTCCTCCCTTCCGTCCCGCAGGGGAATACCGAAGGTCACCTGAGACAGCTTGTGGGCCTTTCCGCCGTAAAACAGCATATTCTCCGTGGCGGAAGAGGTGTCCCCGAAGCCATAGCCAATATTGAAGCCGAAGTCAACCCCGCCCACCAGCCCAGAGGCGGATCCCCAATACCAGGTGTTGCGGTAGGTCCACACCCCCCGGCCCCAGTCCAGCACGGCAAAGGCGCTGTCCGGCTCGAAGCGGTACTCCTCCTCCCCGATACGCACCGTGCCCGCCGCCCGCATACAGTTGATCTTCTGGTTGTAGTAAAAGTGGCCTTTCTTTTCAAAAGGGGTGCAGATCACCATGGATTCCGGCGGCTCCCCGGTGAGGGTGAGCTGAACGTCGATGGGCTTTCCGTCCTTGAAGCGCTCCATATGGGCGGTAAGCCGCCGCTTTCCCTCCCCCACCTGGAACAGCAGGGCGTGTTTTTTGCCGGAGCTGGCGGTGATCCCCGCCGCCGAGGTGGCAGGCAGGCCGGTCCGGCCCATGGGAAAGGCGGACATAGGGCTCCTGGTCACCTCCCAGGGCTCCCCCGCAAAGGACAGGAAGGAGATGGAGTCCAGCCCCATATAGCTGTTGTCGGCAATGGTGAGGGCCACCCCGAAGCGGTCGTTCCCCGCATAGTAGTAATCCCATTCCTTCAGCCGGGTGAAGCTGCCCCGGACCCGTTTTCGGTCGTAGACGGGAAGCAGGCGCTTGGCGTAGCCCGCCCGGGTCAGGTTTCCCTCTCCGTCCAGCAAGGGGATCTGCTGGGTGATTTCATACTGCATAGGCGTCCCTCCCGCATTTTTTCCATTTTACCACAGCTGTCCCGGATTTCCAAGGGCCGCGGCATAAACCTCGCGCCGTCTCCCTCAAAATTTTTTGGGGACAGGCAAGCCGCCGCATCGGGCCGCATAGGCTCTCCCCACGGGGGTGAAGGCATTGCTGAGACTGCTCAAGGAAAAACGGGTGCGGGACGCGCTGGTGGGACTGGCGCTGATAGCCGCCACGGCGGGACTGGTGGCCATGCCGGATCAGGCCATCGCGGGGGCCAAGGACGGGCTGGCGCTGTGCTATAACGTCATCGTGCCATCCCTGTTTCCCTTTTTTGTGATGTCTTCCCTGGTGGTAGACTTGGGGCTGGCGGCCTATCTGGGCCGCGCTATGGAAGGCCTGATGCGCCCCCTGTTCCGGGTAAGCGGCAGCTGCGCGGCGGCGGTGGCCCTGGGATTCATCGGCGGCTATCCCGTGGGGGCCAGAACCGCTCTCCAGCTGTACCAGCAGGGCCTGTGCACCAAAGCGGAGGCGGAGCGCCTGCTGGCTTTCTGCAACAACTCCGGCCCGGCCTTCATTCTGGGGGTGGTGGGGGCCGGGGTCTTCGGGGACAGCCGGGTGGGCCTGCTGCTCTACCTGACCCACGCCCTGGCCTCGGTGCTGGTGGGACTGATCTTCCGCTTTTACGGCGGGCGGGACGAGCGCCGGACCGCCTTCACCCGCCCCAAACCCATTCAGACCGTCACAGTGCCCGCCGCCTTCACCGGGGCGGTGGCCCGGTCCCTTCAGAGCACCCTGAATATCTGCGCCTTTGTGGTGTTTTTCGCGGTGGTGCTCCAGCTGCTGTCCGCCTGCGGGGTATTCACGGCGCTGGCCCAGCTGCTGGCGCTGGCGGGCTTTGAGCCGGAGTGGGCAAAGCGGCTGGTGGCCGGCCTGCTGGAACTGTCCTCTGGGGTGTCCTCCCTGCGGGGCGGCGCCCAGCTGACAGGCCGGGTGTCCATGGCCGCGTTTATGCTGGGCTGGGCTGGGCTGTCGGTCCACTGCCAGGTGCTTTCCTTCCTGGTGGACAGCGGGCTGTCCGCCAAGACCTACTTACTGGGAAAGCTGTGCCACGGGCTTATCGCCGCGGGCCTGACCTGGTGCCTCACCCGGCTGTTTCCCCTGTCGGCCCCGGTCGCCGAGTACCTGGCCGACCAGGCGGAATCCATCGCGGCGCTGGACTTCTCCACGGCTCTGGCGGCCTCCTCTCTGGCGGCGCTGGGCGGCTGGCTGTTATTGGCTGCGCTGTGCCGGTCCCTCTGGCGAAATAAGTGTGGAAATCCATCTCGGTTTCGTGTATAATAGCAGACACAAAGCATTCTGCGGGAATTGAGGGATGGGCCATGCTGTTCAACAAGCATATTGAGCCGCGCTGCGGCTACTGCCAATGGGCGACGCCGCTGGATGAGGCGCAGATGATGTGCGTCAAAAAGGGGATCGTAGCCTGCGCCGGCTCCTGCCGCCGCTTTCGCTATGACCCCTTGAAGCGCGTCCCTCCCAAGCCGGTCCCCATCAGCTTCGAGCATCTCCGCGATGAGGATTTCGTGCTGTAACCCACACAAAGGAAAAAAGAAAGCGGACAGTCTTTTGACTGTCCGCTTTCTTGTGTCGGCACTACCTATCTTTCCGGGCCGTCGCCAGCCAAGTATTTTCGGCGC
>CAMNQF010000024.1 GCA_946548895.1 uncultured bacterium
CACAGCAAGCAGTTTTTGGCAAGGACGGCTTGGGAAAAAACGCATGAAAGCGCCGCCGTTTACTTTTTGGGAAAGGGGGAATGCTGTGTCTGTTACTTCAGGCCGTTCTCGTAGGCCTCGATCATCTTCTTGACCATCTGGCCGCCCACGGAGCCCGCCTGACGGCTGGTCAGGTCGCCGTTGTAGCCCTGCTTCAGGTTGACGCCCACCTCCCTTGGTGTGCCCGCTCCATCTTAAGCGGGCTTTTCGTCAGGGCGGCTCTTGCCGCTTTCGGCCAGCTCGCCGATGAATTTGTAAAAAATGCGAACGCTTTGCCGGTAGGGCTGATTGGCCCGGGCGGGGACCTTGTGGCCGCCGTTTTCGTAGAGCTTGGGGCCAATCTCAATGCGGTCCACAAAAGTGACCAAGGTGTCCCGGTTCAGCTCCTCCAGGTGGGTGCAGGACCGGGCCAGCTCAAAAAACCGGGCGTAGCTGTCCGCCGTTCGCTGGGCGGGACTGGGGGCGTTCAGTTCTTCCAGCGCCGCTTTCAGCCCGGCGGACTCTTTTTCCAGGCCGGCCACCATGCGGTTCAGCCGGTCGTCGTCCAGCTTGCCCGCCGCGTTGTCGGTGTAGAGCTTGGTGACAATCTTGTCGATGGCCGTGATTCGGGCCTCGGCCCGCTCCTTTTTCATCTGCCGGGTTTTGAGGCTTTCCTTGCTCCCCGCGCGGCGGACGGCCTCTTGAACCAAATTTTCAATCTCTTGGTCGTTGAGAGCCAGCAGGCTGTTCAGGTCCTGCCGCACCAGCTCCACCAGGTCGGCGTAGCGGATGCGCACCCCCTGGCAGGGGTTGGCGATGTCCTGGCGCTGGTGGGTGCAGGAGAGATACCAGTACTTCTCCCGCTCCCCCTTATACACCGTGCCGCAGGAGCACAGGGCGTGCCCGCACTTGGCGCACACCGCCACGCCGCCGAAGATGCTCTTCCGCACATGGTCATAGGCCCGGTAGTCCCGGCTGCCCCGGCCCAGGTTTTCCTGGGCCCGTTGAAACAGCGCCCCGTCCACCAGCGGCGGGTGGGTATTCTCGGTCACCGCCCATTTGTCCCGGGGGACAGCCGCTTTTTTCTTGGACTTGACGCTGACCTTTTTGCTCTTGCCCAACAGGGTGTGACCCAGATACACCGGATTTTTCAGAATGCGCTTCACCGTGGTGTAGTTCCACAGGTCGGACGCCCGGGCCGCACCCTCCTCGCTGAACGCATCCCGGTACAACACCCGGTATTTGAGCGGCGGGATAATACCATCTGTGTTCAGATCCAGGGCGATCTTTCGGGAGGAATCCCCCGCCGCCGCCCGGCGGAAAATCCGCTCCACCACCGGGGCGGTGGCCTCGTCCGGGGTCAGGCGGTGTTTGTCCTCCCGGTCCTTGCGGTAGCCGTAGGGCGGGCAGGCACAGTACTGGCCGTTCTCCCGCTTGCTTCTCAGCACATCCTTTACCTTGCGGGAGCCGTCCCGAAGGTAGACCTCGTTCATGGCGAACAGGAAGGGCGCCATGATGTTGTCGTGTTCTGTGTCGAAGTTGTCCGCGATGGCAATATACTGGATGCCGTGCTCCGGAAAAAACTGTTCGGCGTAGTAGCTGGCCTCCCGCATATCGCGGCCCAGCCGGGACAGGTCCTTGGTGATGACCAGGCCGGCTTTGCCCAGCTCCAGCTGCTTCAGCATTTCCTTGAAACCGGGGCGGTTGAAGTTGCCTCCGGAGTAGCCGTCATCCACAAATTCCCGGACGAGAGTAATTCCGTTCTGTTTGCAGTAATTCTGCACGATCATGCGTTGATTGGTGATGCTGGACGATTCCCCGCCCTGAGCCTCCTCGTTGGAGAGCCGCAGGTAGGCGAAGCCCAGTGTGAATCTGCCGGTTTTCATGCGCGCCTCCTTCGGTGAACCGGCCCACTAGTCTGATTATACCCCATGGCTGCCGCCTCCGTCAACGGGCTGAGGGGCTGGGAGATTTTGGGCTAACCGCTCGGCCATCAGTTCAGAGAGGGGGCGCGTCCCCAGAAAGACCCGCCGCAGCTCATAGGTGACCTGTCCCATGGGAATGGTCTGCTGTTCCATTGTATCGCCTCCGGGGTTATTTTGCGCTGGAACAGGGCGGTTTATCCCGCGATTTCCCATCGGCGCTGTCCTCTTGAATCCGGCGGTATCAGCAGACCCGCGTCATACCGCCCCGCGCGCACCCTGGGCCTTTTTCATGGCTGCTTTGCGGCGCGCGGGAATCTCCAGTGAACTCCGCGACGCGCGGGGGTGCCGGCGGGACCGGTCAGCGGTGAAATTGACATATGCCATAAAATGCCTTATACTGGGCACAGACTGCCGCGAGGAGGGACCATGATGGAATTTTCGGATTACTTTCCCATATGGGGCAAATTGACGCCCCGCCAGCGGGAAGCGGTTTCCGCCAGCCTGACCAGCCGCGCCGTGGAGAAGGGGACGGTCCTCCGCGGCGGCGGAACGGACTGTACCGGCCTTCTGGTGGTGGAATCGGGCCAGCTTCGGGTTTTCATCCTCTCCAGGGAGGGGCGTGAGGTCACGCTCTACCGGCTGTTTAGCCGGGATATCTGCCTGTTTTCCGCCTCCTGCCTCCTGCGCTCCATCCAGTTTGACGTGACCATCGCGGCGGAAAAGGACACGCGGCTGTGGATCATTCCGGCGGATGTCTACAAGCGGCTCATGGAGCAGTCCGCCGGTGTGGCCAACTACACCAACGAGATCATGGCCTCCCGTTTTTCAGAGGTCATGTGGCTGATGGAGCAGGTCATGTGGGACAGCATGGACCGGCGGGTGGCCGCGTTCCTTTTGGAGGAGGCGTCTATTGAGGGCGGGGACCGCCTGCGCATCACCCATGAGGGCATCGCCAACCATCTGGGGACCCACCGGGAGGTGGTGACACGAATGCTCCGCTATTTTCAGAGCGAGGGCATGGTCAAGCTGGCCCGCGGCGCGGTGGAGATTGCGGACCGGGCCAAGCTGGAGGCGCTGGGCGGCGAATAGCGCGCCTATTGGTCCATTCCGCAGGGAGAGGCGGATTCAATCAGGCGGCGCTCATGGGTTACCGCGTCGTAGAATCGGAAGCCCCCGGCAAAATTGTACGCCTCATAGCCGAATCCGGCCAGAATCCGGCAGGCGATGTAGCTGCGCAGGCCGCTCTGGCAGATTACATAGACCGGCTTGCCCCGCTCCACCTCGTTCAGCCGCCCACGCAGTTCATCCACGGGGATGTTGAGAAACCCGTCCAGGTGTCCGCCTTCATATTCGCCAGCCGTTCGGACGTCCAGCAAGGTGGCGCTTCCGCCGCGGGGAAGGCTGTCCAGGTCCTCCAGGAACCACTGGCGGAGGACGCCCTGTTCGATGTTGTCGGCCATGAAGCCGGCCATGTTCACCGGGTCCTTGGCGGAGGAGTAGGGCGGCGCGTAGGCCAGATCCAGGTCTTTCAGCTCGGTGGCCCTCAGCCCCGCGTGGACCGCTGCCGCCAGAACGTCAATGCGCTTATCAACGCCCTCATAGCCTACGATCTGTGCGCCCAAAAGCCGGTAGGTCTCCTTTTCAAACACCACCTTCATAGTCATCAGCTTTCCGCCGGGATAGTAGCCCGCGTGGCTCATGGGGGAGAGGATCACCTTGTCCACGTCCAGCCCCGCCTTTTTGGCATTTGCCTCGTTCACGCCGGTGACAGCCGCCGTCATGTCGAAAACCTTGATGACGCTGCTGCCCTGGGAACCCAGGTACCGGCTGTCTCCGCCGCAGATGTTGTCGGCCGCGATCCGCCCCTGCCGGTTGGCCGGGCCCGCCAGGGAGATCAGGGCGTCCTGCCCGGTGACGGCGTGCTTGACCTGGACCGCGTCCCCGACGGCGTAGATGTCCGGGACAGAGGTCTCCATACGGTCGTTCACCACAATGCCGCCCTTGAGGCCAAGCTCCAGCCCCGCCTCCCTGGCCAGCGCGGTGTCCGGGGTGACGCCGATGGCCAGCGCCACCATATCGGCGTGGACGGCCGCGCCGTCCCCCAGCAGTACGTCCACGCCGCCGTCCCGTCCGGCGAAGCCCTCCACCGTGCGGCCCAGGGCCAGCTTGACGCCGTGCCTGCGCATCTCCCCATGGATAAACGCGGCCATGTCCGGGTCAAAGGGGTTCATCAGCTGCTTTGGACGCTGGACGATGGTCACCTCCATGCCCAACTCCCGTAGGTTTTCCGCCAGCTCCAGGCCGATGAAGCCGCCCCCCGCCAGCACAGCCGATCGCGGCCGGTGCCCGTTGATGTAATGCTTGATGCGGAACGTGTCCTCCACCGTCCGCAGGGTGAACACCCGGTCCAGACCCACCCCCGGGAGCCTGGGTTGGGTGGGCTTGGCCCCGGGGGACAGGACCAGCTTATCATAGGACTCCTCAAAACTCTCCCCTGTCTCCAGGTTTTTCACCGAGACGGTTTTGCTGTCCGGGTGTATGGCCGTTACCTCGTGGCGCACCTTCACGCTCACACGGAAGCGGGAGAAAAAGCTCTCTGGAGTTTGCAGGGTCAGCGCCCCGGGGTCGGTAATCGTATCCCCGATATAGTAGGGCAAGCCGCAGTTGGCGTAAGAGATATACCCCGACCGCTCGAACACCACGATCTCCGCCTGTTCGTCCAGCCGGCGGATGCGGGCCGCCGCCGTGGCGCCTCCCGCCACGCCGCCGATGATGACTACCTTCATGTAGATTCCACCTTTCCGGCATAGGCGGAGATACCGCCTATGTTTTTTGCGTTTTGATATCCCATGCGCCGCAATTCGTTTACAGCCTGCCGGCTTCTGGCCCCGCTGTGGCAGTACACAAAGAGCGGCGTGTCCTTTTCGCTGACCGCGGCGCTCACGCGGCCGATCTCCTGAAGCGGGATGTTCTGGCTGCCGGGAATATGACCCGCCTGATACTCCTGAGGCGCGCGGACATCCAGCAGGACCGCGCCGTCAATCCCGGCGTACTCTTTTATGCCTTCGTTGATATCGGCGCCGCGCAGGAAGTCAAAGAACCCCATGGCTTGTCGCCCCTTTCTTTTGTTCTGTAATTTTAGTATACACAAACGCGGGCGCCGGTTCCGTGATAAAATCACTTTTCCTGGAGGCCTGCCCGAACGCCAGGCGGCTTGGACGGCACAGCGCCTGCCCAGAGAGATCCAGGCAGGCGCTGTGGTCTGGTTCAGCGATTTGGCTCAGATGCCGGAGAAGACAAACTTCAGCTGAAATTCCCAGCGCCCTCCCGGTTCGAGCACGGGGCAGGCGTTCCACTCCAGCGCGTTGGGGATGCTGTCATAATAGCCGTTTGCCGGCTCCAGGGCGCAGTTCACATCCCCGCGGTAGCCCCCCGCCGTGGCCCAAAAGCCCAGGTAGGGCAGGGCGTGCGGATCGCTGCGCAGCAACACGCGCACCCCTTGCGCGGGATATTCATATCCGCACCATCCGGCTGCCGTCTTGCCATGGACGTAGAACTTCAGCTGGCCGTCCGCCGGCATTCGGTCTAAACGGATCCGCCCGCGGGGGCCCTCCGCCACAGGATAGGGCAGCAAGCGCTTTGCCTCCCCCAGCCAGTCGGAGGAAAAGGTGTTTTGAACCGTCTCAACCTCGGGAGGGAGGCAGATCCGCATGGACGGCTCTGCCCGCACCAGCGCGTGGCACACCCAAAGGGCCGGAATGGCGCTGCCTGTAGGGTTATCAATGCTGTAATCGCAAACGAGGGTGGAACCGTCCAGGGAAAAGCGCTTTTCATACTGGTATCCCAGCAGCGGGCTGTGGAAAGTGAGCCGGACCGCTTCCCCCTCCGTGTGGGCGGCGAAAGCCGCCGACCACAGCTCCCCGTGGTCGGGATACGCCACCTCGCGCCCGCCCACCGATACCGTGCACGCGTCCACGCAGGGAAAAGCTTCGTCAAATCCGCAGGCCTCGAAAGCGGAAAAGTCATCCCCGCAGCGGGCTTTCTGAAAGGCGGGCTTTGGGTTTTGAAACAGCAGCTCAAACTGGGCGGGGCGGTACCACATCGACGCCACTTTTCCGCCGTGGGCGGGCAGGATCACGGCTTTCAGGAGGCTGTTTTCCAGCGTCAGGGCCTCTGCGCCCTGAAAAGAGCAAGGGGTGACAGGCATGGTTTTCCCTTCCTTTCTGGCGGCTCAGGGGGCTGGCTGGAAATTTTGATGGATGCGGATGCCGGCGTGATTGGGGTCCAGCCGCCGCGCCTCGTCGAAACAGCCCCGCGCTTTTTCCGTCTCGCCCTTGCCCAGCAGCCCCAGGCCCCGCATGAACAGGCAGTGCACCCGGTTGCGGATGTCCAGGTCCTCTTCAAAAATTTGGAGGTCCGGCAGGGAGACGGCGAAATAGTCGATTTTCACGTGGTCGTTCAGATGCCGCTCGGCGTAGTCCACCAGCTTGTTGAACCGGCTCAGGGCGCCGGCCTCGTCGCCCAGGGCCCGGTGGGCCAGCCCCTGGTAAAAGATTGTCTCCGGCGGCTGGTCATTATAATACATCATCCCGGCGGGTTCCGACAGCCCAACCGCGGCTTTCCGCAGGCAGTCTGCCGCCGCCGGCTCATTGCCCAGGGCCCGTTCGGCGAGACCCAGGTAATAATAGACGTCGTTTTCCTGCGCTCCTGCCAGCTTGCCTTCGCCCAGGCTGTGGGGGTACTCGGTGGCCCGGCGCAGATAGTCCCGCGCCCCGGCGGCGTCCCCCCGGCCGAGTGCCTGCTTGGCCAGCTCGGTAAGGGACAGGCGGTACTGGGCGGGAACCTTCCCTTCACCGCCCTCCCAGGGGTGGAAATGACGGTTTAAAAGCATTTCCAGCGCCTCTTCATACCGCCCGGTTGCGTTGTAGAGGCTGATATATTCCAGATACAGGTCGTCCCGGGCGCGCACCACGTCCAGATGCCGTTCCAGCAGGGGCAGCCGCTCCGGCGCCGCGCGGCCCATCTTTTTGTACAGCTGGTCCAGCTCCATCAGCACGCGGGCGTCGGTTTCGTCCAGGGCATAGGCGCGTTCCAGCTCCCGCAGGGCGTCCTGGGGGCGGCCCGCCTTGTTGTAATAGGCCAGCGCCAGGTTTCGGTGTACGGTGGGGAAGCTGCCGTCCAGCTCGGCGGAACGCTGCCAGCAGTCCACCGCTTTGGCGTATTGGCGCTTGTCATACCACAGGCACCCCAGGTAGTACCAGCCTTTCGCGTCCCCGGCGTTTTTCTCCAGGGCGGCGGTGAGGGCCAGCAGATCCTCCAGCCGGTGTGGGAAGCAATAGTCGCTGGGGGCGGCGGCGGCGCGGAGGCGCTGCTCCTGGGCCCGCTCTCCCTGGCCCAGGGCGTCATAAAAGCGGGCCAGGTGGTAGCGCACCATGGGATAGCGCTGGCCGGCGCTGGCGGCGGACTCCAGAATACCGGCGGCCTCCTCGTACAGTCCGGCCCCGGCGTATTCCAGCGCCAGCTCGATGCACCAGTTGGGGTTGGCGGCAATGCTGGAAAGCAGCTGAGACCGGCTGCTTCCGCCCAGCTCCCATTTGGCCGCGTAGTCCATGGGATCAATGCGCAGCGTCTCACGGGCGAAAGAAAGCGCGTCCTCCAAGCGGCCGGTGCGGCGGAGAAGGGCGGTTTTCAATGTGCGCGCTTTCATGTTGTGGGCGCCCATGACCAGGCTGCGGGTCAGGTGGGACAGCGCCAGCTCGTAATCCTTTTCCGCCGTTTTGATACAGGCCATGGCATAGAAGGCGGGACCCTGCCAGGCGCCGCTCCACGTGGCTTTATAGAAAGCGTCGTAGGCTTCCGCGTTCCGCCCCTGGAGCTTCAGGCTCAGGCCCAGGTTATAGTAGGGTTCGCTGTCGTAGGGGTTGGGGTTGGACCGGGTGTACTTGGCGATGGAGGCCCGGAAATACGTCTCGGCGTCCTCCAGCAGGCCCCGGCGCAGCAGAAGCAGGCCGTAGGCGTTGTTAATCCGCCCGTCCGTGGGGTCCCGCTTCAATCCCTCCCGGTAGTAGTCTTCCGCCAGGTAGGTGGCGTGGCGGTACTGCTCGATGTGCTGGCCGTAGAGGAACAGGTCCTCATTGCTGGGGACGGCCTCGGGCGCCGGGATGGCTTTGGCCGGGTCCGGCGTCTTTTCAATGGTATCCGGCAGGGGCGTGTAGGACACGAGCGTATTCCCGGACGCGGTCAGCACCTTCAGCGTCAGGGCGCAGGGGTCCTGCCCGGCGCGGGCCACCCGCTGGCGGAGGGTCCGCACCGGAGAGAGGTCAAGGGACGCCTCCCACAGCGGAGCGCCGTCCCGCTCCAAGACCACCCGGGCGCCGGGGAATTCGCCGCTGGCGTACACAGCCAGCTCCGCTGTGCCGTTTTCCAGTTCCAGGCTCACCGCCGCGTCCACGCTTGCGCACCGAATCATGCCCACCTCTTTGTAGGGCATAAAATATTGGGTGAAGGTCTTTTCCTCATAAGGCGCGAGCCAGGTGAAATCCGGCTGGTTATCGGTGAAGCATCCGGTCATCAGCTCCACATAAGGGCCGTCGCTGTCGGTGAGGTTGCGGTCCCAGGCCTGGCCGAAATCGCCGCACCCCCATGTCCACTGCTTTTTGCCCGGCGCCACGTGGTGGTCCGCCACGTGGAGGATGCCCGCCCGGCGGCCGTGGTCATAGCCGCCGACAAAGTCAAAGTCGGAGCGGTACGCCATATAAGAGGTGGGCACCGGGATGTTTTTATAGCGGGAGATATCCACGCCGGCAGAGTAGTCCTGCTTATAGTACACGCCCGTGGCGATGGGGAACCGGGACACGTCCCGCTTCCCGTGGTCCATCACCGCGTGGACGTCCGGCGGGAAAACGGACTGGGTATCGTCGTTGACCGGCACCGCGGGGTTTGCCCACCAGAGGAAGGTCTGGGGGACCTCGGTTCGGTTGTAGAGCTGGGCGTCGATGCGGATATAGGCCTTGTCGGGGTAGATGGTGAAACTGGCCATGCCCTTGGTGCGGAACATATTTTCGATTTCGCTGACCACGATGGTACAGCTCCCGTCTGAGTTTTCCCGGATGGAGCAGTCCACCGGGTCAAAGGTGCTGGGGCGGTGGTGCTGGGGCCAGTTGAACTCGATCCCCCCGCTGATCCATGGGCCGGTCAGCCCCACCAGCGCGGGCTTGATTACGTGGTTGTAATAGACGAAGTCGTAGCCGTTGGTTTTGTCGTAGGCCCGCTGAATCCGCCCGCCCAGCTCCGGCAGCACCATGACAAATAGGTACTTGTTCTCCAGGCACAGGGCGTGATAGACGCGGTCCTCCTTCTCGTCGCAGATCTTATCAATCACGCTGTGGGGATACACCTTTCCGCTGCTGCCTTGATACACGCGCTTTTCCAGGAACATGGGGTTTTTGTCCGGCCTGCCCGTGGGATAGGTGGGGATGACCACGTCCTCCCGCCAAACGGCGACGCCTTGTGTGATTTGTTTCATCATAACTGAATTGACCTCCCAAGTTTCATTGTCCCGCCGTTCCCGCCGCGCGGCGCGGCGTCCTCCACCAGCCGAACGCACTGCGCCACGGTGTGCTCCATGATTGTCCGGCCCAGCTCCGCCGTGGCGTCTCTGGGATCGTAGCGCACGCTGAAATCCTCGTTGGGGCCCTGCTGGAACGTGTCGTTGTCCACGATGGCGAAACGGGTGTTATAAAGCTTCTCCGGCTTGGGCGGCAGGCGGTCCAGCTCCACCGCTTCGGGGCACAGGTGCATGAAAATGGCGGTTTCCGCCAGCCCGGCGTGCCCGAGCCCGGCCCCGCATCCTTCGAATAGGGTCAGGACCGTCATAACACAGCGCCCTGAAGTCTGGGACGCCTGGGCGCACACGCGCTGCAAAATTTCGACCTGGGCGTCGGCCCCGTGGCCGTTCATCCATACCACTTGGAGGAATCCCATGTCCAGGAGCATCTGCGTCTGCTGGCGCACAATGCGCTCAAACAGCTCCGGGGGCCAGTAAAAGCTTTTCAGGCTGTTGGCGGGGAAATCCATGCCGACGATGTGTTCGCTGCCGGAAAACCCCACTTTGCGCAGCGTCTCCGGGCTGCGCGGGGTCTCTGTGCCGATGTAAAGGGGCGGCATCACGACGCCCCCGGTCTGTTCGGCGGCCGCCAGGGACGACGAATAGGCGTTGGCGGTATCCATCCCCATTCCCATGTGGGGCCCGTGCCATTCCATGCTGCCCACAGGCTGATACACCAAGCTCCTGCCTGTGACGGCCTCGTTCAGTTCAGCGGGTGTGAGTGTTTCAAAACGGAGCTTTTTCATGCGATCACCTTTTCTCGGCCCCTGATGGGCGTGATCAAAGGGGGCCACGGAACAAAGACCTGTGTTCCGCGGCCCCTCTCTGTGCGTGTGGTTGTGTGATGGAACGGTATTAGCCGGCGTACTCGGGCATCACAGCGGCCAGATCGTCGCCATACTCCACAATGGTGGCGCCCACGGCGTGGATGGCGGGGATTTCTGTGCCATTCTCCAGGTAGTCCAGCATGGACTGGGCGGCGGTGCCGCCGATGTCGCGGGCGGAGAAGTAAGCGGCGGCGCGGAAGCAGGAATCGGGGTTGTCAAACTCGTCCGGGCACAGGTAGGCGCCCAAACCGACCACCATGGAGTTGGCGCCGAGGCCGGCGGACTCAATGGCGCGGGCCGCGCCCTGGCTGCTCTCGTCGGAAACGCCCAGCACCAGCCACTTCTTGATCTCCGGGTGGCCGGTGATCACGGCGTCGGCGGCCTGGTTGCCGTCGGCGGCGGAGGTGTCGCAGTCGGCGCGGAAGATGCGCGAAGCGGGGAAGTCGGGGAACGCCTCGTTGATGGCGGCCAGCTCACCCTCGGTGCGGGGGACGCAGGAGGAGATGGTGTCGGCGGTCATCAGCAGGATGCCGAAGCTCTCGTCGTCAGCCAGATTGTTTTCTTTGATGTAGTTCACGCCCCACTCGCCGGTGGTCAGGCCGATGTTATAGCCGTCGATGCCCACCCAGGGAGCCAGCTTCTCGCCGTTTTCGTCTTCCAGAGCGTCGTCCACGGCAATCACGGGGATGCCGGCCTCGGTCAGCATATCCACGGTGGTCTGGCTCAGGTTCTGGTCGGGCAGGCACACCAGCACGCCGTCCACCTTATCCGTGATGACGGTGTTCAGCAGGTCCATGTAGGTTGCGGCGTTCTGGTCACAGTCCATGTACTTCCAGGTATAGCCCGCGTCCTCCACCACCTTCTGGGAGGCGGCGCCCTCCTGGATGAACCAGGTGGCGGTGCCCATCTTGTAGATGCCGACGATGGTTTTGCTTCCGCCGCCGGAGGGGGTTCCGGCGGAGGGCTCGGCGCTGGCGGCGGTGCCCGAATTGGCGGGGGGCTGGCTGCTTTCGCCGGAGTCGTTTCCACAGGCGGTCAGAGAGAACACCATGCCCAAACCAAGCAGGGCCGCGAGAGCTCTTTTCCATACTTTTTTCATAATCCTTCTCCTTTATTGAAATTTGATTCAGCGGGCGGCTGACAGCCCGCGGGAATCCATCGGTTCAGCCCTTTGCTTTCGGCGCTGCGGCGTTGCGTGCCGCCATGCTCTCCGCCAGGGCGTGCTTATCGCGGGTATGCTTGCGGTAGAAGTCGAAGGACAGCGCCACCACCAGCAGGCAGCCCTGGGCCACCTGCTGCCAGAAGGTCGGCACGCCCACCATGTTCAGGCCGGTTTTGAAGCTTTGGAGCACCAGCATTCCCAGGAAGGTGCCGAAAATGGTGCCTACGCCGCCGGTGAACGCGGTGCCGCCCAGCACAGCGGCGGTGATGGCGTCAAATTCCAGCCCATCGCAGGCCTGGGGCTGGCCGGAGTTCATCCGGGCCGCCAGCAGCACGCCGGCGAACGCGGCCAGACCGGACTCCATGATGTGCAGCTTGAACACGATGCGGGTGGGGTTCAGGCCGGCAAGGCGGGCGGCGTAGGTGTTGCCGCCCAAAACATAGATGCTGCGCCCGAAATAGGTTTTGCTCAACAGAATGCCGAACACGATGAAGGTGATGAGAAGCACCAGCACGGGGATGGGGAGGACGCCGAACAGGCGGTAGGTGCCCATGCGGATGAAGGTTTTGTCGCTGATGCCCACGGCTTTGCCGTCGCACAGGATATAGGCCAGCCCCCGCACCACGCTCATGGTGGCCAGAGTGGCGATGAAGGGCTGCAGCTTCAGGAACGTGACCAGAGAGGCGTTGACCGCCCCCACCACGCATCCGGCGGCCACGGCGGCCAGCAAAGCCACGGGCATGGGCATACCCGCCCGGGACAGGAGGGCGGCCAGCACCCCGGCGCAGGCGGCCACGGAGCCTGCCGACAGGTCGTTCTGCCCGGCGATGATGAGGTTGGTCTCTCCGATTGCCACAAAGCCGGTGAGGGAGCACGCGATCAGGATGTTGATGATGTTGGCGAAGGTGACATAGTTTCGGTTCAGCGACCCAAACAGGACCAGCAGCAGCAACATCGCCAGGATCAGTGTGATTTTATCGGCAAAGTCGCTTTTTTTCAGTTTGTTGACAATATTTTTCATTGTTGTGTTCCTCCTGTTCCCCGGCAGCCGTTATTTGGAAATGTCGGTCATCGCGTATTTCAAAATGGTCTCTTCGCTGAAGCCGGACCGCATAACCTCGCCGCTGATCCGTCCCTCCCGCATGACCAGGATGCGGTCGGACAGGCCGATTACCTCGGGCAGTTCCGAAGAGATTACGATGACCGCCATGCCCCGCCGGGCGCACTCCGCGATGATGCGGTAGAATTCCGCCTTCGCGCCCACGTCGATGCCCTTGGTGGGCTCGTCCAGGATGAGCAGTTTTGGATGGGTCTCTAGCCATCTGGCCAGAATCACCTTTTGCTGGTTGCCGCCGGAGAGCTGCGAGATCAACTTGTCCGAATTGGGCGTTTTGATGTTCAGCTCCCGGATCTCCCGCTGCGCGATCTCCTCCTCCTTGCTCTCCATCAGGAAACCCCATTTGTTCAGCAGCGATTTCAGCATGGAGATGGTAATATTGCCCCGGACCGAGATATTGGGCAGGATGCCCTGCATCTTGCGGTCCTCCGGCACCATGGCGAAGCCCAGCGCCTGGGCCTGGGCGGGGGAGCGGGGCTGGACGGCCTTCCCCTCCACCGTAATGGTCCCCCCGTAGACCGGGTCCAGGCCGAACAGGGCCCGCATGACCTCCGTACGCCCCGCCCCGACCAAACCGGCGAAGCCCAGCACTTCGCCCCTGTACGCGGTGAAGGAGATGCCGCTGACATAAGGGGTGGTGAGGTCCTTTACCTCCACCAGCGGCTCCCCCCTGGACGCGCTGCGGGGAAGCTCGTTGAAGATGTCCCCCAGGGACCGGCCTACCATCAGGCGGATCATCTCATCCTCGCTGGTGGTGGCCTGGTCCACCACATCCACCAGCTGCCCGTCCTTAAAGATGATGACCTTCTGGGCCACCTGGGCGATTTCGTTCATGCGGTGGGACACGTAGAAGATGACTTTGCCCTCCTCCTTCAGCTGGCGGATGATCTGGAACAGGATGTCGATCTCGCTGTCGCTGAGGCTGGCGGTGGGCTCGTCAAAGGCGATGATATTGGAATTTCGGTTGACGGCTTTCATGATCTCCACCATCTGCTGGTGGGCGATGCTCAAGGTTCCCACCTTGGTGTCGGGGCTGATATCCAGGCCGAACCGCGCGGCGATCTCGGCCGCCCGGCGCCTCATCAGCTCGGCGTCCACCATGCCGCCCATCTTTTTCGGCCAATCGCCCAAAAAAATGTTTTCGGCCACGGTCATATCCAGCAGGACCTGCCGTTCCTGGTAAATGACGCTGACCCCGTGGGCGATGGCCTCCTTCGGTGTGGAGAAGTGGATAGCCTGCCCGTTAATCAGATACTCGCCCGCGTCCGGCTGGTAATCGCCGTTCAGAATTTTCAACAGGGTGGACTTGCCGGCGCCGTTTTCCCCCAGAAAGGCGTAGACCTGCCCGCTCTCGGCCAGAAAGCT
This sequence comes from uncultured bacterium, assembly GCA_946548895.1. GTDB lineage: Bacteria > Bacillota > Clostridia > Oscillospirales > Oscillospiraceae > Enterenecus. The sequence continues at coordinate 14,021 of CAMNQF010000024.1, forward strand.
GATGTCGTCCAGAGCCTTGACGCCAGGGAAAAATTTGCTGATGTGCCGGAATTCGACGGAATGAAGCATACGGCACGGCCTCCTTCGGGAATGTTTTCGTTAACACTAAGGCGAGTATAGCTATATTGCCCTGTCTTGTCAATAATATAATGATATTTTCGTCGGATTTATCAAAAATAAAGGCGCTGCTTTGTGCGTAATGCAAGAGATCTGGATTTGTTCCGCTGAAAACAACGCCCGAATTGACCGCCGCGAAAATGCCCTGTTGTTAAAAACAGAGAATAACACAGAATGGTTTTGTGCATAATCAATAAAAATAGGCCAAAATAACGGAAAGCTTCATGTAATACTTGTATAATCTTAAAAATATGGTATAATGCGTTAACGTACACGCATTTCTCCGCGAACCGTGTGAACTGATTGAAAAGGGAGTGGACTAGCTATGCCGCGAAAAACAGCGCTTGTGACCGGCGCGAGTCACGGGATCGGTCAAGCCATTGCCATCACGCTGGCAAACAATGGGTATGATGTGGGAGTGAACTACTGCAACAATGCGGATGGCGCCGAGGAGACCTGCCGCCTGGCCCGCCAGGCCGGGGCAAAAGCGGTGGCTCTGCGGGCCGATGTGGGTGACTATCAGGCGCTTTGCGGCCTATTTGACGCCTTTTTTGCCAAATTCGGCGCCATTGACCTGATGGTCAACAACGCGGGGGTCAGCGAGTTCCATCCGCTGCTGGAGGTGACGGAGGAGCAATGGGAGCGGGTCACGCGCATCGACTGGAAGGCCGCCTATTTTGGAACCCAGCTGGCCGCCCGCAACATGGCGGCCAACGGAACGGCGGGCGTTATCGTCAACATCGTCTCCAACCACGTGGACGGCTGTTTCCCGGATGCCAACATCTACGCCCCCAGCAAAGCGGCGGTGGACACCTTTTGCCGGAACGCCGCCATGGAATTGGCCCCGTATCACATCCGGGTGCTGGCCCTGGCGCCGGGGTACACCGACGTGTGGGCGCCGGATAACCCCATTCAGGCCGTTCGGGAGCGCATCCCGCTGGGCCGCTTCGCCACGCCCCAGGAGGTGGCCAACATCCTGCTGTTCCTGGCTTCCGACCAGTGCGCTTACATGACCGGCACCCGCGTCACCGTGGACGGCGGCGCGCTGCTGCCGGTGGTGCCGGAGAATACCATGACCGGGGGGGCGCTGCTGCCGCTGGTCATCCATGAAACGGAGGAAAAACAATGAAACTGACAAAGGTTGAGACCTTCCGCATCCTCCCGCGGTGGCTGCTGCTGCGGCTGGAGACGGACGACGGCCTGGTGGGCTGGGGAGAGCCTGTGGTGGAGGGGCGCGCGGCCACCACCGAAGCGTGCGTGCACGAGCTGGAGCCCTATCTGCTGGGCGCGGATGCCCGCAATATTGAAGACATCTGGCAGACCATCTACCGGGGCGGCTTCTACCGGGGAGGGCCGGTGCTGACCAGCGCCCTGTCCGGCATTGACCAGGCGCTGTGGGACCTGAAAGGGAAAGCTCTGGGCGTGCCGGTATATGAGCTGCTGGGCGGGCCGGTCCGGGAGAAGATGGAGGTCTACAGCTGGATTGACTCCGACACGCCGGAGACCGCCGCCAAGTCTGCGCTGGAAAAGAAGGCCCAGGGCTTCCGCAACGTCAAAATGATGGGGACCGACCGCCTCGGCTGGCTGGGCGACAACGCGGCGGTGACCTGCCTGATGGAAAAGGTGCAGGCGGTGCGGGACGCCGCGGGCCCCGATTTTGGAATCGCCATAGATTTCCACGGTCGCGCCCACCAGAGCACGGCCAAGGTGCTTCTCCGGGAGCTGGAGCCCCTGAAGCCCCTCTTTGTGGAGGAGCTGGTGCTGGTGGAGAACATCGACGTCTTTGAGCGGCTGCACCGCTGCACCAGCATCCCGCTGGCCACCGGCGAGCGCAATTATACCCGCTGGGGCTTTAAAGACCTGCTGGAGCGGGGATGCGTGGACATCATCCAGCCGGACCTGTCCCATGCGGGCGGCATCAGCGAGGTGCGGCGCATCGCCGCCATGGCGGAGGCCTACGACGTGGCCCTGGCGCCCCACTGCCCCCTGGGTCCCGTGGCCCTGGCCTCCTGCCTTCAGGTGGATTTTACCTGCGTCAATGCCTGCCTCCAGGAGCAGAGCATCGGCATGGCTTACAATAAGGGCCAAGAGGTGGACAGCTACCTCCAAGACAAATCGGTTTTTCAGTACCGGGACGGCTTTGTGTCGCGGCTGGAGGGTCCCGGCCTGGGGGTTGAGGTGGATGAGGAAGCGGTGCGGCGAATGGCCAAACCCGGCCTGGAGTGGAAGAACCCGGTGTTCCGCCTGCCGGACGGATGCGTCACGGAGTGGTGAGCGCCATGCCGAAAAAATTGGAGCTGCCCCCCTGTATGCTGGGCGAAGGGCCGCTGTGGCGGAAGGAAAGCCGGGAATTCGTCTTTACAGACATCGTGAACGGGACGCTGTATGCCGCCGGGGAGGAGGGAACCGTGCGCACCTTGCTGCGCTGCCGCTACCAGCTGGGGGCGTTCCTCTTCGACACGGCGGGCGACCTGCTGCTGCTGACGGAGGCCGGCGTATTTGCCTGTCCCTACGGCGGCGGCGAAAAGGACTTCCGCCTGGTCTGGCAGGTGCCCATGGTCCCGGGCGAGCGGTTCAACGACGCCATCTGCGACCCGGCGGGGCGCATCCTGGCGGGGACCAAGACGGAACAGGACCGGGACGGGAGCCTGTGGCAGTTTAGCCCCGGGCGGCCTCCCCGCCGGATACTCAGCGGACTAAAAATATCCAACGGGATGGGTTTTTCCGGCCAGGGCCGGATCTTCTACCACACCGATTCCCCGGACCGGGCCATCCGGCGCTACGACTACGACATAGGGAGCGGCGGCCTGTCCGGCGGGCGGGTGCTGGTGGAGGTGGAGCCCGGCTGCGTGCCCGACGGAATGACGGTGGACGCGGAAGGCTGCTTATGGACGGCCTGCTGGGGCGGCGGCCGCGTGGAACGGTACAGCCCGGGCGGGGCGCGGATGGAAACATACCTCCTGCCGGCCAGCCAGGTCAGCAGCGTGGCCTTTGGCGGCGGGGAAATGGACACCCTGCTGGTCACATCGGCGGCTGTGGGGACCTCTGGCGGCCAGGAGGGCGGCGTCTGGATGCTGAAGCCCGGCGTGAAAGGGGTGGAGGAGTACCGCGCGGTTTTGGACCCGGCCCGCTGAAAAGCGGGGCCATGGGCCCCGCCGGATCGCCGCGCGGCGGCGCGTATTTTGACGGATCCCTGAGCCAAAGTCTTTACAAAGAGGGGCTGCTCCTGTATAATGTTAGCATCTTCCAGAGGAAAAGCGAGGGATCCCAATGTCTTCACAGCCGACGATTAAGGACGTGGCCCGTCTGTCCGGCGTCTCCATTGGCACAGTTGACCGGGTACTCCACAACCGGGGCAAGGTGTCCGAACAGAATATGAGGTCGGTCCAGAACGCCATTGAGGCGCTGGGGTACCGCCCCAGCCGCATCGCGCGGGCGTTGGTCAGCCGGAAGAGCAATTTTAAGATCGGTGTGTGCATCTCCCGCGTGGAGACGGAATTCTGGGCCGAAGCGGTGAACGGAGTGGAGTTTGCCCGGGAAAAGCTGCAGCCATTTGGGGTGGAGGTGCTGTTGGAGGTCATCCACAGCTATGATTTCTTCGATCAAAAGGACGCGCTGCTGCGCCTGATGGCTCAGGGCGCCAACGCGCTGATCCTCACCCCGGTGCAGGGGGAGGGGCCGCAGCTGGACCAGCTGATCCCGCCCGAAATCCCCTATGCCACCGTGATTGAGGACATCCCCAATTCCCGGCGGCTGTTCCATGTGGGCCCCGACGACCACGCGATGGGCCTTTTGGCCGGGCGGCTTGCCCTGCTGTACAACGGTCCGGGCATTCGGTGCGGGGTGCTGGCGGCGAACCAGCGTTTCTGCGGCACGCGGGAGCGCATCCGGGGGTTTTCGGACTTCCTGAAAAAAAACGACCCCAATGGGCGCATTCTGGAGCTGTGCGAGATTCCCCTGGAGACAGAGCGCATGGGCTACCAAAAAATCTACGAGATTGCCGAACAGCAGATGGAGCAGCATCCTGATATGAACCTGCTTTACGTCACCAACGGCCTGACGCAATGGGCGGCCGCGGCGGTCAAGAACCACAAAAAGCAGGGGGCGATCCGCGTGCTGGGCTTTGAACGCACGGAGATGACCTGCACGTTTATTCAGGAGGGGATCATCTGCGCCACCATCTGCCAGGGGCCTGCCCAGCAGTGGTACAATGCCGTCAACATCATGAATGAATATCTGGCCGGGGAGCGCACCATCGACAACCCCGTTTTTAACGCGGAGTGCCGCATCCTCATCGAAGAAAGCCTTCCCTTTGTGCGGATCGACGGAATCTCCGATATGTAACCCTTAAGGCGGCAAAAGAGCCGGTACACGGTTTCGTGTACCGGCTCTTTTGCCGATATGGGTCAGGCTTTGCCCTCCGCGGGGGGAGCGCCCAGAAGGGCGGACACCGCGCGGGTGCAGCCCAAAACCTCCTGTGCGCAGCGCAGCCTGACCTCGCCTCCCATCCTGGCGCTGGGAGCGGCAACGCTGACCGCCCCCACAGGCGTGCCGTCAAAGCTGAACACCGGCGCGGCGACGCACACGACCCCTATTTCGTGCTCCTCCTCGTCCACGGCCCAGCCCCGGGCGCGGATGATGTCCAGGTCGGCGTACAGCCGCCCTGGGTCCGTCAGAGTGTGGGGGGTGAATTGGACCGGCGGTGTGCGCGCCCAGATGGCTTTGACTTCCTCCGGGGGAAGGAAAGCCAGAATGCTTTTTCCCACCCCGGTACAGTACATGGGATTGCGCAGGCCCACAAAGGATGAGGCGCGCAGGATGCTGTCCGCGGGGCTCTGCTTATAGATATAGACCACGGCGTCTCCGTCTCGGGCCACCAGGTGGACGGTCTCTCCCGTAGCCCGGGCCAGGCGCTCCAGCTGAGGGCGGGCCGCGGCGGCCCAGTCCATGCTGCCGGCCACCCGGCTCCCGAGCTCAAACAGCCGCAGGGTCAGGGCGTATTTTCCTGTTTCCGGGTCCTTTTTGGCGTATCCCCGGGAGATCAGCGCTGAGAGCATACGGTGAACCGTGCTGATATGCAGGTTTACGCTGCCGGCCAAATCTGTCAGCGCCGCGCCCCTGGGGCAGGCGGACAGGGCCTCTATGATATCCAGAACCCGGTCGATGGACTGCACGGGGGGGCGCTGGACCGGCTCCCCGCGTCCGGGCTGACTCTTTTCCGCCATGTCCGGCCCCTTAGCGCTGTACCCGGCCGGAGGCGTTTCCGGCGGCCAGCGACGCCACCTCGTCTACGGTCACCAGGTTGAAATCGTGTTCGATGGAGTGCTTCAGGCAGGAGGCCGCGACGGCAAAATCAATGGCCCGCTGGCCGCCGTAGCCGTTGAGCAGCGCGTAGATCAGGCCGCCGCCGAAGGAATCGCCGCCGCCCACCCGGTCCACGATATGGATATGATAGGTGGTGGAAAAGACCGCTTTGTCCAGGGCGCCGTCGTAGAGAACGCCCGCCCAGTCGTTATCGCTGGCGGAGCGGGAGCCGCGCAGGGTGATGGCCACTTTTTTGCAGCCGAAGCGCCGGGTGAGCTGCCGGGCCACGTCGATATAACCGTCATGGCTCAACTGCCCGCTGTTGACATCGCTTTCAGCCGCTTCAATGCCAAATACGTCCTTGGCGTCCTCCTCGTTGGCGATGCACAGGTCCACATAGGGCATCAGGCGGCCCATGACCTCTCCGGCCTGCCGGGAGGACCAGAGCTTTTTCCGAAAATTCAGGTCGCAGGATATAGTGACGCCCCGCTTTTTTGCCGTCTGGCAGGCGGCCATACAGATCTCCGGCAGCGCCCCGCCCAGAGCGGGGGTGATGCCGGTCCAATGGAACCAGTCCGCGCCGTCAAAAATGGCGTCCCAGTCAAAATCCTCCGGGCGGGCCAGGGCGATGGCGGAACCGGCCCGGTCGTAGATGACCTTGGAGGGCCGCTGAGAGGCTCCCTTCTCACAAAAATAGATGCCCAAGCGGTCCCCGCCGCGGACGATGAACCGGGTGTCCACGCCATAGCGGCGCAGCTCGTTGACGGCGCACTGCCCCACCTCGTGGGCCGGAACCTTGGTGACGAAAGCGGCATCCATGCCGAAGTTCGCCAGGGACACGGCCACGTTTGCCTCGCCGCCGGCGTATGTGGCCTCGAATTTGGGGCTTTGAACGATGCGCAGGCAGCCTTCCGGGTTGAGGCGCATCATGATTTCTCCGAATGTAATGATACGGGCCATATGCCATTCCTCCTTATTGTTTTGCCGCGCTGGTGAGCGACCGCGCGGCTTCGGTAATCAGGTCGAAGCGCCCCTCCGCGATCCACCCGCGGTTGACCAGGTTCCCGCCCACGCCGGCGCCCGCGGCGCCGGCCTTCAGGAACGATCCCACATTGGCCGCGTCCACGCCGCCCACGGCCATGATCTTGATATGGTTGAGCGGGCTGAGGATGGCTTTCAGGTAGGCCGGCCCAAGGGCCGCGGCGGGGAACAGCTTTACGATATCGGCGCCCGCCGCGTGGGCGGACAGGATCTCCGTGGGGGTCATGGCGCCGGGCATGGAAACCATCTCCAGCTCGCGGGTACGCGCAATGACTGCCGGATTGGTATCGGGGGAGATGATGAAATTCGCCCCGGCGCGGCGGCTCAGTTCCACCAGCTCCGGCGTTGTGACGGTGCCGGCCCCGGCCAGCAGCCGTCCCGCAAACTGTTCGGAAATAGCGCTGATGGCGTTGGCGGTGTCCTTCCAGCTGCCGGGATCCCGCTGGTTATAGGTGACCTCCATCATTCGGATTCCGCCGTCATACAGCGCCTGGGCAAGCTCCAGGCATTGAGGCCCGGAGACGCCGCGCACAATGGCGACCACCTTTTCTTCCAGTGCGCATCGAATGGTTTCTTCCCGCAAAATCCTCGCCTTCCTTTCATAATATGAAAATTGATTTCTTATCGTGAATCCCGTGACGCCATCATACCCCATTTCAGGGCGTATGTCAATCATTTTATCGTTCATAAGCGATTGTTACAAAAATTTCACACACTGGCTCTTGACATTTCCATGGGGCGGTGTAAAATAATACGCGCACGAATGATTAGGCCGCGAACGAAATGGCGCGGCAATACTGTGAAGGAGGGCGCTCCATGGACGACTCCGCGCTGCTGTTCAACCAGCTGCTCCGAACCCACCACAACGCCTGCATGGCCGCTTTGGCCCGCCACGGGGCGGGGGACGTGGGTTCCCCGCGGCTGCTGGTGGCGTTGGCCCAGTATCCGGACGACCCGGACCGGGCCCCTACGCAGAGGGAACTGGCCGACTTGCTTCACAGCGCGCCTGCCACCGTCGCCGCGTCCCTGAAGTGCCTGGAGCGGCAGGGCTATGTCACCCGCCGGGTGGACCCGGCGGACAGCCGCCGCAACCGCATCTTCATCACGCAGAAAGCGCGGGACGCTCTGGAGGCGGGCCTCCAGGCCTTCCGGCAGGTGGACGACGCCATGTACCAGGGCTTCTCCCCGGAGGAGCGGGAGCAGGTGTACCAGTTCCACCGGCGTATGCTGGAAAACCTCTATCAAATTGGCGGAAAGCGGTGGGACGAATGGTGCCCCCCGTCTCCGCCGGAACCTCCCAGAAAGGAAGTGTGACCCATGCTGAGACGCATCGCGTCTTACCTGAAAGGCTACGGCGGCTACGCCGTGGGCTCGCCGCTGCTGGTGATCGTGGAGACGGTCTGCCAGCTTATCATCCCCCTGCTTATGGCCCGGATCATCAACCAGGGCATTTACGGGAACAGCATGACGGTGGTCTGGCAGTCAGGCGCGCTGATGGTGGCGGTGGCCCTTGTGGCCATTTTCACCGGCGCCATGTCCGCCAAGTGCGCCGCCAACGCCGCCCAGGGCCTGGGGGCCAACCTGCGTCAGGCGGAGTTCAGGAAGATATCCGGCTTTTCCTTTGCGGACATTGACCGGTTTTCCTCCTCCTCCCTCATCACCCGCATGACCAACGACGTGACCAACATTCAGAACACGGCCATGATCTGCCTGCGCATCTTCATCCGGGCGCTGACCATGCTGGTGGCCAGCGTGGTCCTCACCCTGACCATCAGCCCGCAGCTGGCCCTGGTGGTGCTGGTCATCCTGCCCATTATGGCCGTGGCGCTGCTGGCGCTGATGAAGATCTGCTTCCCGCTGTTTGAGAAGATGCAGAGGGCCCTGGACCACCTCAACGAGACGGTGCAGGAAAACCTCATCGCCGTGCGGGTGGTGAAGTCCTACGTCCGGGAGAACCGGGAGCGGGAGAAGTTCATCGACGCCAATGACGGCTTCACCGCCGCCGGCCTGCGTGCGGTGATGCGGATGGTGGCCATGCAGCCGGTGATGATGATCTGCATGGCGGCGGCCACCGTGCTGGTGCTCTACTTCGGCGGCAATATGGTGCTGGGGCTGGAGCTGGACGTGGGCTATCTTCAGACGGTGCTGGATTATATCATGCAGATCCTCATGTCCATCATGATGGTGGGCATGGCCATCCTGCAATACACCCGGGCCCAGGCGTCCATGCACCGGGTGTTTGAGGTGCTGGACGCCCAGAGCGCCATCGTTGACGGCGGCGGGACGGACCTGCCCGCCCCCAGGGGCCGGGTGGAGTTCCGGGACGTGTCCTTCCGCTACCAGACCGAAGGGGCGGGCGAGGACGTGCTGCGCGGCATCAGCCTGGACATACAGCCCGGGGAGTTTGTGGCCATTGTGGGGGGCACCGGCACGGGCAAATCCTCCCTGGTGAACCTGATCCCCCGGTTCTATGACGTGCACCGGGGCAAGGTGCTGGTGGACGGCATGGATGTGCGGGACTACCCCCTGGACGGCCTGCGCGGCCGCATCGGCATGGTGCTGCAGAACAACGTGCTGTTTTCGGGCACCATCCGGGAGAACCTGCTGTGGGGCAACGAGAACGCCACGGAGGAGGAGCTCATCCAGGCGGCCAAGGACGCCCAGGCCTACGACTTCATCATGTCCTTCCCGGACGGGTTTGACACCAGCCTGGACCAGGGGGGCGTCAACGTGTCCGGCGGGCAGAAGCAGCGGCTGTGCATCGCCCGGGCCATGGTGCGCAAGCCCGCCGTCCTCATTTTGGACGACTCCACCTCCGCCGTGGACTCCGCCACCGAGGGGCGCATCCGGGAGTCCTTCCGGGAGAACCTGAAGGGCACCACCGTCATCATCATCGCCCAGCGCATCAGCTCGGTGCAGTACGCCGACAAGATCGTGGTGCTGGACGAGGGCACGGTGGCCGGCGTGGGCACCCACGGGGAACTGATGGAAACCAACAAGATTTACCGGGAAATCTACGACTCCCAGCAGGAAGGAGGGGACGGCAATGGCGGGACCTAGAGGACCCCACGGCCCCGGCGGACCCCGGGGCGGCTTTGGCAAGCCCAAAAATTTGCGCCGCACTCTGCTGCGCACGGCGAAATACATCGCGAACCGGCCCGTCCTGCTGATCGCGGCGCTGGCCAGCGTGGTGGCCTCGGCGGTGCTGGGCGTGGCGGCCACCTATATGCAGAAGCCCATCATCGACGGCATCACCAGCGCCTGGGCGGCGGGCCAGGCCGACTGGCCCGGCCTGGCGGTCCGATGCTTGCAGCTCATGGGCATCTATGGCCTGGCGGCGCTGTGCTCCTATGCCCAGGCCAGCCTGATGGCCCAGCTGGCCCAGAAGGGGTGCAACCGCCTGCGCCGGGAGCTGTTTGATAAGCTCCAGCAGCTTCCCCTGAGCTATTTCGACGCCCACACCCATGGCGAGCTCATGAGCCGCTTCACCAACGACGCGGACAATGTGCAGACCGCCCTGGAGCAGTCTGTGGTGCAGCTGATCTCCAGCGCGGTCACCTTTGTGGGCGTGGTGGTCATGATGGTCACCCTGTCCCCCAGCCTGTTCCTGGCGACTTTGGTGATGCTGGCCGGGGTGATGGCGGTGTTCGCGGTGTTCGGCAAGCGCAGCAGGAGGTACTTTGCCCGGCAGCAGGCGGCCCTGGGGGCCGTGAACGGCAACATCCAGGAGATGATCGAGGGGCTGAAGGTGGTCAAGGCTTTCAACCACGAGGAACAGGCCAAGGCCAGGTTTGAGAGCCTGAACGAGGACTACCGCACGGCGGCCAGCCAGGCTGGGTTTTACTCCTCGGCCATCATGCCGGTGGCCTCCAACCTCACCAGCATCGGATATGCGGTCACCGCCGTGCTTGGGGCCGCTCTGGCCATGGGCGGCGGGATGAACGCCGGGTTCACTCTGGGCTCCCTGGTGGCCTATCTGAAGTACAACCAGCAGGTGACGCAGCCCGTCAACCAGATCTCCATGCAGATGAACTCCCTGCTGTCCGCGATGGCGGGCGCCGAGCGCATCTTTGCCGTCATGGACACCCAGCCGGAGATAGACCGGGGCCAGGTTGTGCTGGTGCCGGTGGACAAGGACGCCAACGGCTCCCTGTCCAAGTTCAGCGGCCAGGGCAGGCCGAAGGCCTGGGCCTGGAAGGTGCCCCGGAGCTGCGGCCTGGCGCTGGTGCCGGTGCTGGTGGGTGCGGACGAGACCCTCACCGAGCTGGGCCAGGCGGACGAGGAGAACGGAGCCCTGAAGCTGCTGCCGCCGGGGGTGGAATCCAAAACCGGGCTATGGGTGCGGCTGGGGCAGGACGGGGCCCTCACCCCCCTGACCCCCGGGGAGATGGCGGGTCACAGCTGGGCCTGGAAGTACCCGGGGCCCGACGGGGCGGTGGGCCTCCACCTCATTCGGGGGACGGTCCGCAACGTCCCCGGTGAGGAATTCTGCTATGCCGAGCTGCGGGGGGCGGTGCGGCTCAACCAGGTGGACTTCTCCTATGTGGAGGGCAAGCCGGTGCTGAAAACCCTGTCCGTCTACGCCGATCCGGGGCAGAAGATCGCCTTTGTGGGCTCCACCGGCGCGGGCAAAACCACCGTCACCAACCTGATCAACCGCTTCTACGAGATTCAGGGGGGCATGATTACCTGCGACGGCATCGACGTGCGGGACATCCAGAAAGACTCCCTGCGGTTGAGCCAGGGCGCGGTGCTCCAGGATACCCACCTGTTCACCGGCACCGTCATGGACAATATCCGGTACGGCCGACTGGACGCCACCGATGAGGAGTGCGTCCAGGCCGCCAAGGCCGCCAACGCCGACGGCTTCATCCGCCGCCTGCCGGAGGGCTACCGCACCCAGATCACCGGGGACGGGGCCAACCTGTCCCAGGGGCAGCGGCAGCTGCTGGCCATCGCCCGGGCGGCGGTGAAGGACCCGCCTATCATGGTGCTGGACGAGGCCACCTCCTCCATCGACACCCGCACCGAGCGGTATATCCAGCGCGGCATGGACGCCCTGATGGAGGGGCGGACGGTGTTTGTCATCGCCCACCGGCTGTCCACCGTGCGCAACGCCGACTGCATTGTGGTCATCGAGGGCGGGCGCATCATGGAAAAGGGCAGCCACGCCCAGCTCATGGAGGAGCAGGGACGGTATTACCAGCTCTACACCGGGCAGTTTGAGCTGGACTAAAACGGCCGCTGACGCGCCCTGTGCCCCTTGAAGGGATCACAAACAGAAAAAACAAACCGCCTGCTGAATTTGCCGGTCAGCAGGGCGGTTTGTTTTTTCAGCGCGGGAATTTTATTGCGCTGGGCGTGCGTGGAGCGGTTAAGGGCCTGGAGGCCCGCTGCATCAAAGGACTGTTTTTCGATTTCACACTTGACTTGGAGCTTACTCCAACGATTATAATAGGGTCATCAGCGGCTTGGAAGGGGCGTGGGGAAAATCACCATTAGGGAAGTGAGCAGGCAGTACGGCGTCACCCAGGACGCGCTGCGCTATTACGAGCGGATCGGGATGATTCCGCCGGTTTCCCGCACGGCGGGGGGCGCACGGGATTACCAGGACGAGGACCTGGCCTGGGTGGAGCTGGCGCTGTGCATGAGGAGCGCGGGGCTGTCCGTGGAGGCCATCTCCGAGTATGTCCGGCTGGCCCGCCTTGGGGACGGCACCATCAAAGACCGCCTTGCCTTGCTGCAAGGCCAGCGGGAGGGCCTGCTGGAGCGGCAGGGCCAGATCGCCCAGGCGCTGGAGCGCTTGAATTATAAGATTGCCCGGTATGAGGACGCGCTGAAAACAGGGGTTCTAAATTGGGCGGAGGAGGAAAACCAGCAATGAGGTCCATGCCGGGCGGGCCTGTCCCCGGCGCCTGCCCGTCCGCGGCCCGCGCAAACTGGGAGGCCGGCGTCAGCCGCCGGCCTCCAGCTGCTTTGTCATGAAGTCAAAAAGGCGCGTTTTGAAGGAGCCGTTCATGTTCAGCGCCGCGAAAATGCGACCCACCTGCTCGTTGGGCGGTTCGTCCTCCTTGGCTGGCAGGTGGAGGGACATGAGGAAATCCACCGTTACGCCGTTGTCCCGCTTGGCCCAGACATTGGCGGTCAATTTGTCCTGGTCGGCGGAGCTCTGGCCGTAGTTGACGATGATCTCGGTCGTCATGTCGCTGTCGATTTGCAGCGCGGTGGCGGGGAGGGTAAAGGCAAAGCAGTTGAGGGTGGAGATTTCGGTCTCCACCAGATTGGGAAACCGAGGATCCTGCGCGTATCTGCCGTGAATCAGCTGGGCGATACGGGAGATGAACTCGTATACCTCCGCCTTGCTGGCAGACCGGACCCGGGTTTTCCCACAGTCGGGGCACTGGTGTTTTTCGTTGGTCCTGCTGAATAAAAAGCCACAATTCTCGCAGATATACACCATTTCGATCACCAGTTCTATTATACCAGGGCCGGTACTAAGTTTCAAGCGGAGAATTGACAAAAAAAGTGCCGTCCATTTTGTATAACACGTCCAAAACCGAAGGACAGGCTGACAGATTGGTTCCAGTTCTTTCTAAATCTGAGGGAATATGGGGCGAATAGGGAGAAAAAACCGCGATATGCGGAACATAATGCCGGGAGCGGCGGGGGGAAGAACCCCGCTTTCAGCTTATCCGGGGTAAAGCCGCGCCGGCGGGCGGAAAAGCTTTCACGGATTCTGATCGCCACTTGCCAGGGGAAAAGGGAAATGGTATAATACGCTCAACAGCCGCGGCGTTCGCGCCGCGAGACGCGAAATAACAAGGGGGGACCTCCTTGACCCGGAAAAAGCTGCTGGGAGGCTTCGCCGTGCTGTCTGCCATTGCCGTGGCGGTCCTCATCAGCGCGGCCTATTACCAGTTTGCCTCCAGCCAGATTTATCAGGAGAGCGTGAGCCACCTCAACGAGATTTACACCCAGATCGGCGGCACATTTCGGGCCACCATGTCCAAAAACTGGCGGCTGCTCCACAGCTGGCGGGGCTATATTTCCGCCGCGGAGGAGCGCCCGGAGGAATTCCTGGCGTTCATTCAGGAGGAGAAGAAAGAGTGGCACTTTACCACCTTCTATTTCCTGGCCCGGGACGGCAGCTATGTCACGGCGCTGGGCGAAACCGGCCGCATGAATCTGGGGGAGGATCTCGGGCGGCTGATGGACGGCCGGGAGGACATCGTGGCGGACGGCATCCTGTCCGACGGGCAGAAGGTCACGGTGTTTGCCGTGCCCACCCAGCAGGGAAGCTATCAGGGCCTGGCCTATCAGGCAATAGGGATCTGCTTCAACGCCGGCGACATGACCGGCGCGTTGAGCATCCGCGCTTTTCAGGGACAGAGCGACTGCTATGTCACCTATCCCGACGGGCGGGTGTTGTTTTCCTCCCGTCCGGGCGGGGAGCAGCCGGAGAACTTCCTGTCCTACCTGCGGAACGGCGGGGCCTTTTCGGGCGCGGAAGCGGACGCCCTGGACCGGGACTGGCGGGAGGGAAACAGCGGGGTGCTCACCTGCACCCTGGAGGGCAGCGCCTATTACCTGTGCTACCAGCCGGTAGGCTTTGCCGGGTGGATGCTGGCGAGCGCCGCGCCGGTGCGGGTGGTGAACGCCAGCATCAGCCGTTTCATTGTTGTCACCTTTTGCGTCATGGCGGCGCTGTGCGCCATTGTGGTCACCTGCGTAACAGCCATTATCGTGCAGAACAGCCGCCGCCGTATGTGGGAGAAGAACCGGGAGATCCGCTCCCGGGAGCAGCTGTTTAATCTGCTGACACAGAACACGGAGGACATCTTTATCCTGTTTTCGCCCGGCGACTTCACCGCCCAGTACGTCAGCCCTAACCTGGAACGGGTACTGGGACTGGACGCGGAGAAGGTCGCGCGGGATGTGCGGCCCCTGCTGTTTGGCGACCCGGACAGCCTGTTCCCCGATGAGCAGGCCCTCACCCCCCAGGTCCTGAAGGAGGTGCCCGTGGGGGGCGTGTGGACTGGGGAGCGGGATATGCTCCACACCAAGACCCATGAGCTGCGCTGGTTCAAGCAGCTGCTCCACCACTGCACCCTGGAGATGCGGGACCAGTTTATTTTCATGCTGTCCGACCGCACCCAGGAGCGGCAGATGAACGAGACCCTGGGAGAGGCCTTGAACACCGCCAAAGCCGCCAACGAGGCGAAGAGCAACTTCCTGGCCAATATGTCCCACGATATCCGCACGCCGATGAACGCCATCGTGGGCTTTTCCGCCCTGTTGAACCGGGACGCGGACGACCCGGAGAAGGTGCGGGAGTATACCCGGAAAATTTCCTCCTCCAGCCAGCACCTGCTGGGCCTCATCAACGACATCCTGGACATGAGCAAGATCGAGAGCGGCAAGACCTCGCTGAATATGACCGAGTTCAGCCTGCCCCAGCTGCTGGATGAGCTGTACACCATGATGCTGCCCCAGGCCCGGGCTAAGAGCCAGAGCTTTGAGCTGCACACCAGGGGCGCGGTGCCCGAGCTGCTGCTGGGCGACAAGCTCCGGCTGAACCAGGTGCTCATCAACCTGTTGTCCAACGCGGTGAAGTACACCCAGCCCGGCGGGGAGATTTCCCTGACCGTTGAGGAGCTGGAGCAGAACTCCCCCGGCCACGCCCACCTGCGCTTTGCCGTGTCGGACAATGGCTACGGCATGAGCGCCGGTTTTGTCCAGGTGATTTTCGACCCCTTTGCCCGGGAGGTCACCGAAGCCACCCGGGAGATCCAGGGGACCGGCCTGGGCATGGCGATCACCAAAAATATTGTGGACCTGATGGGCGGAACGATTTTTGTGGACAGCGAGCTGGGCCAGGGCAGCACCTTTACCGTGGAGGTGGAGCTGGCGGCGGCCGGAGGCCGCCGGGATTCGGACTTTTGGACGCGCCATGGCATCGGCAGGATGCTTGCGGCGGACGATGAGGAGGATATCTGCCGCGCCATTCAGGACTCCATGAAGGGCTTCGGCGTGGAGGTCTCCTACGCCACCGGCGGCGCGGCGGCGCTGGAGCTGTTCCGGGCAGCCCAGGACAGGGGAGAGGCGTTTCACCTGGTGCTGCTGGACTGGCGTATGCCTGGAATGGACGGGCTGGAGACTGCCCGCCGTATCCGGCAGGCGGCGGAGGAGAAGCCCATCATCATCCTCACATCCTACGACCTGGAGGAGGCCCGGGAGGCCGCCCGAAACGGGGGCGTTGACGCGTTTCTGCCCAAGCCCTTCTTTCCGTCCAGCTTGCAGCGGGCGGCGGCCCAGCTGCTGGAGGGGGATGAGGCCGGTGCGGCGGGAGAGCCCGGCCGGGAGGAAATTTCCCTGGAAGGCCTTCGGGTGCTGGCGGCGGAGGACAATGAGATCAACGCGGAGATCCTGCTGGAACTGCTGGAGATGGAGGGGGTCCACTGTGAGGTGG
Organism: uncultured bacterium; assembly: GCA_946548895.1. Lineage (GTDB taxonomy): Bacteria > Bacillota > Clostridia > Oscillospirales > Oscillospiraceae > Enterenecus. The sequence goes on from CAMNQF010000024.1 coordinate 29,952, forward strand.
TGCCCAACGGCAGGCAGGCGCTGGACCGATTCCTTCAGTCCGCGCCCGGTGAGTTTGACATGATCTTCATGGATATTCAGATGCCGGTGATGGACGGCTATGAGGCGGCCCGGGCCATTCGGGCCAGCGCCCACCCCATGGCCCGGACCATTCCCATCATCGCCATGACCGCCAACGCCTTTGAGGAAGATGTCCAGGCGGCGCTGGCGGCGGGCATGAGCGCCCACACCGCCAAGCCCCTGGACATGGAGCGGCTGAAGGCGGTTATCGACCTGCTGCGGAAGGACCACGCGGTCCTTGGGGCGGAGACATAAGCGGACCCGTTTTTTGGAAATACTAATGTTTGATCGGCGGTCCAGGACTGGGCCGGCCAGTAAGGATGAAAGGCTGGGAAACGAATATGGATCAAAAGTGGACGGAAACCTTCCGCGAGGAGATCGGCTCTTTCGCGGAGACCATTGACGCTTTCGACAGGGGCGAGCTGGACCGAAAGGCCTACAAGGGCCGCTCCGGCGGTTTTGGCACCTACGCCCAGCGGGACCCCGCCCGGCATATGCTGCGCCTGCGCCTGGCGGGAGGGCGGCTGACGCCGGAACGGCTGCGGTTCCTGGCGGAGACGGTGGAGCGGGAGCGGGTGGGGCGGCTGAAGCTCACCACCTGCCAGACCATTCAGCTTCACGACCTGGCCGCCGGACAGGTGCCCGGCATCATTCAGGCGGCTGCGGACGCCGGCATCTACACCAGGGGCGGCGGCGGCGACAACCCCCGCAACGTGATGTGCAGCCCCCTGTCCGGCGTCCAGCCAGGGGAGGCGTTCGACCCCATTCCCTGGGCGGAGACGGCGGGAGAGTACCTGCTGTCCGTCTGCCGGGATATTCATATGCCCCGCAAGCTGAAGGTGGCCTTCTCCAACGGCGTTGACGACAGTGTCCACTCCGCTTTCCGTGACATGGGCTTTCTGGCCCAGGCGGACGGGACTTTTTCCCTGCGGATCGCCGGGGGGCTGGGGGCGGCCAATCCCAAAATGGGTGTGCTGGTGGAGGAGCGCGTGCCGCCCCGCGAGGTGCTGTACTATGTCAAGGCCATGGTGGACACCTTCTGCGCCCACGGCAACTATGAGAACCGCGCCCGGGCCCGCACCCGCTATATGCAGGACACCCTGGGGCCGGAGGGCCTGAAGGAGGCCTACTTGGCCAATGTGGCCGCGGCAAAGGCGGCGGGGGGGCTGGACCTGGACCTGTCGCCCGCCGCCGTGGACAAAGCCGGAGAGGGCCAGCTGTCCCACCCCCGGGCCCTGCCCCAGAAGCAGCCCGGCCTCTATGCGGTGAAATACCACCCCATCGGCGGGCTGCTGCCGCCGGAAAAACCGGCCCAGCTCTGCGCCCTGCTGGAAAACATGGCGGGCAGCGAGATCCGCGTGGCCCCGGACGAGACGCTGTATATCATCAACCTCACCGCCTCCGAGGCGGAGCGGGCGCTGGAGGCCACCGCCGACAGCGCCGCCACCGAGTTTGAACACAGCGTGGCGTGCATCGGCGCGGCGGTGTGCCAGCAGGGGGTTCGGGACAGCCAGAGCGCCCTGCGGGCCGTGGTGGACGCGGTGCGGGAGGCCGGAATTCCCGACGGGGCGCTGCCGAAAATCTGCATCTCCGGCTGCCCCTCCAGCTGTTCCGCCCACCAGGCGGGGGCCATCGGTTTCCAGGGCGGGATCAAGCCGGTGAACAAGGTCCCCATGCCCGCCTTTCGGATGTTCCTGGACGGCAGCGATGGCACGGGACGGGCCCGCTTTGGGGAGCCGGCAGGCACCATCCTGGAGCGGGACCTGCCCGCCCTGCTGGTGGAGCTGGGCCGGGCCGCGGCGGCGTCGGGACAGGACTGGCGGGCCTGGTCCGCCGGTCACGCCCAGGAGCGGGACGCCATCATCGCCAAATACGACGGGGCCCAGTAAACGGGGACCGCCGGAGGGGAAGCCCTCCGGCGGTCTTGTCTTGGCTTTCAGATGCCCAGCTCAATCCACAGGCTGTTGTACAGCGCCCGGGTGGCCGGGGGGAGCGCCAAGTACATCTCGCACCGCTCCAGCACCTCCGGCGGGGCGGCCATGATCTCGTACAGCTCCGGGTCCAGCTCCTCGCCGTACAGCTCCTCGTAGTAGGCGGGGTACTCCTCCAGCGCCTGGGTGTTGGGGGAGGCGTACCAGATATAATCCATATTGGCCAGGTTGGCGTCGGTGGAGGCAATGAAGTTGATCCATGCCAAGGCGTTGTCGTAGTGGGGAGCGCCTTTCAGCACGCACATGGCGTCCACAAACCAGTTGGCCCCCTCTTCCGGGATGACATAGCGCAGGTCCACGCCGTCCGCCTGGTTATCCAGCATGGACAGGTAGTCTCCGGCGTAGTAAGTGGCGATAGCGGCGTTGCCCCCCTCCATTTTCTGGAACACCTGGTCCATCACCTTGCCCTGGAACACGCCCCGGCGGCTGGCGCCGGCAATGAGTTCAAAGGCCTCCCGGATCTGGGCCTCGTCGGTGGTGTTCACCGAGTAGCCCAAGTGGAGCAGGGCCGCCCCCAGGGCGTCCCGGGAGTTGTTGATGAGCAGCACGCTTCCGGCGTACTGGCTGTCGTACAGGGCGCCCCAGCTGTCAGGCTCCTCGTCCACCATGTTGGCGTTATAGATGAGCCCCAGGGTGCCCCAGGAGTAGGGGACGGTATACTTGTTTTCCGGGTCGTAGGGCAGGCCGCGGAAACGGGGGTCGATGAGCTCAAAGTTGGGGATCTGGCTGTAGTCCAGCTCCTCCAGCATTCCCTCCTCGATGAGCTGGGAGATCATATAGTCGGAGGGGACGATGACATCATAGTCCGCGCCGCCGCTCTTTAGCAGGGAGTACAGCGCCTCGTTGCTCTCGGCGGTCTGGTAATTCACCCGGATGCCGGTTTGGTCCTCAAACTGAGTGATGAGGTCCTCGTCGATGTACTCCCCCCAGGAGCACACGTTGACCACCGGCTGGGAGTAGGTGGCCCCGGTGAGCAGGGCCACCGCCACGATGAAGCCGCAGGCCAGAGCGGCGGCGGCTCCACGGCGGGCCCACCGCAGGGCGGGCTGGCTGAAGCGCATGGACAGCCGCTCAAAAAAGGAGGGCTCCCGGATTTCCTGGCGTTCGGCCCGGCGCTGCTGGCGGACCTCCCGCACGTTGTTGAGCACCAGCAGGGCCAGCACCGATAGGAACAGCAGGGTGGACACCGCGTTGACCTCCGGGGTGATGCGCTTTTTGGTCATGGAGTAGATGCGCATGGCCAGGGTGGAGGTGGACGACCCGGCGGTGAAGTAGGAGATGACGAAGTCGTCAATGGACATGGTGAAGGCGATGAGGGCCCCGGACACGATGCCCGGCTTGATCTCCGGCAGGATGACCTTCCAGAAGGCCTGCATCCAGGTGCAGCCCAGGTCCTGGGCGGCGTCCACCAGGTTCTTGTCCATCTGGCGCAGCTTGGGGGCCACGTTGAGGATCACATAGGGGATGTTGAAGGCGATGTGGGCCAGCAGCATGGTGCCGAAGCCCAGGGTGAGCCGGACAGGCAGCTCCACCACATCCTGCACGCCGTTGAACCACTGGGCAAAGGCCCCCCAGCCCTGGAAGAACGCCACGAAAAACAGGCACAGGGACACGCCGGTGACAATGTCGGCGTTCATCATGGGGATGTCGTTGACCACCAGCAGGGCGTCCCGCCTGCGCTTGGACAGGGAGTACAGGCCGATGGCGGCGAAGGTGCCGGCGGCGGTGGCGATGGCGGTGGCCAGCAGGGACACCAGCAGGGTGGTGTACAGGCTCTCCATGATGAGCCGGTTCTGGAACAGGGCGGCGTACCAGTCCAGAGAAAAGCCCTTCCACACGGCGCTGGAGTCCCCGGCGTTGAAGGAAAAGATAATCAGCAGGAAAATGGGCAGGTACAGGAACAGGAATACCAGGCCGATGAACAGGCGGCTTCCCACGTGGTTAGAACGTTTCAAACCACATCCCTCCTTCCGTGGCCGCCGCACAGCGGCGGATGAAGCAGACAAAAAGAAGCGGAGCTAAAGTTCTTTTTGCCTACTTTTTCTTTCAAGAAAAAGTAGGTCATAGCATCACCGCCTGTTCCTCGCCCTCGCCGAAGTGGTTCATGACCACCATGCACACCACCACGACCGCCATCATCACCATGGAGACGGCGGCGCCCAGGTGGGGGTTGTACGCCCCGCCCAGGAACTGCAGCTCGATCAGGTCGCCCAGCATCATCTGGTTGCCGCCGCCCAGCAGGTTGGAAATGGCAAAGGTGGACACGGAGGGGACAAACACCATGGTCACCCCGGACAGGATGCCCGGCAGGGACAGGGGGAAGATCACCTTGGAGAACACCCGGGCGGAGTCCGCCCCCAGGTCCCGGGCGGCCTCAAGGAGGGAGCCGTCCAGCTTGACGATGACGGAGTAGATGGGCAGGATCATGAAGGGCAGGTAGTTGTACACCATGCCCAGCACCACCGCGCCGGAGGTGCCGATCATCTGGATGTGGTCAACCCCCAGCAGGTCCAGCAATCCGACGGCCCGGAAAAGCTGGTTGAGCAGGCCGTTGTTCTCAAGAATGGACATCCAGGAGTAGGTGCGCAGCAGGAAGTTCATCCACATGGGCAGCATGATGAGCGCCATGGCGACGCGCTGGAACCGGGGCCCCTCCTTGGCCATCCAGTAGGACACCGGGTAGCCCACCAGCAGGCACACCAGGGTGGCCAGGATGGCGAGCCAGAAGGAGCGCAGGAATACGGACAGGTAGACCCCCATGTCGGTGAAATTGTCCAGGGACGCCTGGGTGGCGTTGGTGGCGGGGTCGGCGACGGTGAAAGCGTATACCGCCATGATGACGATGGGGATGACCACGAACAGGGCCATCCAGATCACGTAGGGGAAGGCAAACCAGCCGCGTTTATTCCTCATAGCCGCCCTCCCGGGAGCCGTCCTCCTCCCCGTCCTCCGGCTCGGCCACGTCCAACTCCTCGTACTCCTCGGAATAGGAGGAGTAGTCCCCAAACATCCCGGAGTACTGGCTTTTTTTCATGACATGGATGCCGTCCGGGTCGATTTTGATGCCGATGCGGCTGTCCACCGGGCAGTAGTCGGTGGTCTGGATCAGCCACTTGAAGCCGTAGAAGTCCACGATGGTGTCGTACTGCATCCCCTTGAAGGTGACGGCGGTGACGGTGCCCCGGAGCTGGCCGGCGGCCTCGTCCACGATGTCCACGTCCTCCGGGCGGATGACCACGTCCACCGGCTCGTCCTTCTCGAAGCCCTTGTCCAGGCACTGGAACCGGCGGTTGAAGATCTCCACCACCCCGTCGGCGCGCATGATGCCGTCGATGATGTTGGACTCGCCGATAAAGTCGGCCACGAAGGCGTTTTTCGGCTCGTTGTAAATGTCCTCGGGGGTGCCGATCTGCTGGATGCGCCCGCCGTCCATCACCACCACGGTGTCCGACATGGCCAGCGCCTCCTCCTGGTCGTGGGTCACATAGATGAAGGTGATCTCCATCTCCTGCTGAATGCGCTTCAGCTCAATCTGCATATCCTTGCGCAGGCGCATATCCAGCGCCCCCAGCGGTTCGTCCAGCAGCAGCACCTTGGGCCGGTTCACCAGGGCCCGGGCAATGGCCACCCGCTGCTGCTGCCCGCCGGACAGGGCGGACACCGGCCGTTTTTCAAAGCCCTTCAGGTTGACGACCTCCAGCATCTCCATCACCCGCTGGTGGATCTCCCGCTCGGGGAGCTTCACCTTGCGGCCGTCCCGGTCCGCCTTGGGGATGCGCAGGCCGAAGGCCACGTTCTCAAACACGTTGAGGTGGGGGAACAGGGCGTAGCGTTGGAACACGGTGTTGACCGCCCGCTTGTGGGGCGGGATGTCGTTCATCCTCACGCCGTCAAAAAAAACATCCCCGGCGGTGGGCGACAAAAACCCGCCTATGATCCTAAGCGTGGTTGTCTTGCCGCACCCGCTGGGGCCCAGCAGCGTGAGGAATTCTTTATCGTTGATATACAGGTTGATGTGGTCGAGCACGACCTCGTCGCCATAGGACATGACGCAGTCCCGCAGGCGGATCAGCTCCTTGGACATTGATCCTCCCCCATTTCTAATGATGAGTGTGTTGTCAGCTCCCTTGTTATAGTCCCCGGCGGAAGGACAGGCCGGGGTTTCACGGATAGCGAGATACACTATAGCGTTTCACACTCCGTTTGTCAATCATTTTGGGAGAAATTTATCAGAAATTCGACTTGCCGGCTTGTCCGCAAAAAAGTTTTTTGGAGCGCCGCCGTCTTCCACATGGTTCTGCCTGTAAAAAAGCGCCGAAACACGTTGAACCAGGCGTGTTTCGGCGCGAAAGTGCCGTGCCTGTAAACGCAGGCTGGCTGATGAACCCCCTCCAGCGGCTGGAGGGGGGTCGCTGTGTCCGCTCAGGTTGCGTTGGCGGCGTGGTACCCGCTCCGAACAGCCTCGGCGATGCTGGCGGTGCGCTCGCCGGAGCAGCCGCCCACAAACGTCACCGGGGCCGTGACGCCCTGGGTGGAGAAGGGCGCCTTTCTGGAGCCCGCGGCCATCACCACCCAGCCGCAGGGGATAGAGACGGGTTCCGTCGTCTCGGTGCCCGCCAGCCGGGCGCGGGAGCCCATGGAGCTGCCCCGCATGACGGTGGTGCCGCCGGAGACGTGGGGGAAGTCCGCCCCGGCTCTTTTCAGCTGTTTGGCCACATAGACCGCGTCGTTCAGGTTCTGCCCGCCGTCGGTGTACTCGTCGCCGGAGATGCGCACGTCGATGATGAAATCCTCCCCGCACTGGCGGCGCGCCTCGGCCACGACCTCCAGGGTGAGGCGCAGGCGGCCGTTAATATCGCCGCCGTACTTGTCGGAGCGCTTGTTGTACAGCGGGGACAGGAATCCGCACAGCAGGCCGTGGGCGGCGTGGATCTCCACCCCGCCGCCTCCGGCGGTCTGGATCTGCCTGGCCGCCTCCTTTTTCCGGGCCTTTAAGCGGGAGTATGGAATTGCGCCCAACCAGTTCCGTGAATTACAGGCCGGCCATGGGCTTGGGGGCGTGGCGGGAAATTGAGCTGCCTGAAATTAATAATGTTCCGCCGCCAGAGCGCGGTGGATTCGCGGCCGCTTTCGCGGTGGAAAGCGCCCCCGCGCCGCCGCCGGTCTATGGCTTGTGCCGCACAGGTGGAACGGACTTGTATTCAGGATCAGGGGATGGCGGCGGGTTATGCCCTGCCGCCGTTTTTCACCCGTTTTATCCCCCCGCATACAATGGGAGTGGAAGGGGAACGGCCTGAGGGCCTCCCTTCGATCAACCACAATCGGGAGGTACAAAAATGGCTGAATTTATTGAGCCGGGCCCGATCTGCGATACCGCCGGTATCCGCGAGGCCGTGTGCATCCACACCCGAAAGATCTTTGACAGCTGCCGCGACAAGGACTGCGTGGAGGACCTGCGGCTCTATCCCACTGTCAGCTCCCAGGCCGTCATCGACCGGGCCATCAGTTTGAAGGCCGGTCAGGCCGAGCTGCTGTACGCTTACATCGACGTGGAGCCCGTGGGCTTCAACCGGGGTTACTTCACCGTGGACGTGCGCTACTTCTACCGGGTGACCGCCGACGCCTTCGTAGGCGCGGCCCGGCCGGTGGCCATCTGCGGGCTGGCCGTGTTCGACAAGCGAGCCATCCTGTTCGGCAGCGAGGGCAGCGCCAAGGTGTTCTCCTCCAACAGCCGGGTGGACGACCTGGACGAGCAGAACCTGATGAGCACCAACCTGCCCGTGGCGGTGGTGAACTCCGTGGACCCCATCATCCTGAGTATGCGCCTGGCTGACTCCTGTGAGCCGCCCGCCTGCGGCTGCGGCGACGGAGCGGAGGTGCCCGCGGGCATCGCCGGGTGCTTCCCCGGAGAGCTGAACATGGGCGGGGAGGGCCGCCGGGTGTACGTCACCCTGGGCCAGTTCTCCATCATCCGCCTGGAGCGGGACAGCCAGCTGCTCATTCCCGCCTACGACTACTGTGTGCCCAGCAAGGAGTGCACCGCCGGCGGCGGCGTCCAGGAGGATCCCTGCGCCATCTTCCGCCAGGTGCAGTTCCCCATGGAGGAGTTCTTCCCGCCCAATACCATCACCCCGCCGGAGGGATTCCAGGAGACCAAGAACTGCTGCGTCTGATCGGGCGCAGGCTCTACCGAAGTGTGCCCGCCGCCCGCCTCTGGCGGGCGGCGGGCGCCGCTTCTTAATTTTTCATGAACACTATTCTCTTTTCCGCCAAAACGTGGTAAACTATTTAAAATATCAGCCGGGCGCGCTGCGCTCCGAGGAGGGCCGTGATGAACTGGAATGCGCTTTATGACCGCCTGAAAACCGAGGCCCCAGGCCTGGACCTGCGCCGGGACGAGCCTATGAGCCGCCACACCACCTTCCGGGTGGGGGGGCCGGCGGCGTTGATGGCCCTGCCCAGGGGAGAAGAGGTCAAAGCAGTCATAGAGACCGCCTTTCACTGGAATGTAGTCCCCCTTTTTTTGGGCAACGGTTCCAATCTGCTGGTGTCCGACAGTGGTTATGACGGTTTCGTGGTAAAACTGGGGGAACCATACAGCGGGGGGGAGGTCTACACCAACGAGTTGATGGCGGGGGGAGGTATGCCCCTCTCCCGGGTGGCAAACCTCGCGCTGGAGCACGGCCTCACCGGGCTGGAATGGGCGGCGGGGATACCCGGAACGGTAGGGGGCGCCGTTTCCATGAATGCCGGGGCTTACGGCGGGGAGATATCCCAGGTGCTTCATCAGGTGCACACTTTGGGCTATGATGGCCGTTTTGAGGTGTTTCGGAATGAGGAATGCGATTTTTCCTATCGCCACAGTGTCTTTTTGGATGAACATCACCTCATTTTAGAGGCGGTATTCATTCTGAAAAAGGGCGACCCGGCGGAGATCAAAGCCAAAATGGACGACCTGGCCCAGCGCCGCCGGGAAAAACAGCCTTTAGAGTACCCCAGCGCCGGGTCTACCTTCAAACGGCCTGCCCCGGTGGACGGCCGGCCGGTGTACGCCGCCGCCCTCATCGACCAATGCGGGCTGAAGGGGCTGGCGGTGGGCGGGGCCCAGGTGTCGGAGAAACACGCGGGCTTCGTGGTCAACCGGGGCGGGGCCACCTGCGGCGATATTGTAGAACTGATGGCCCAGGTGCGGGAGCGGGTGTTCCGGGAGACCGGCGTGATTTTGGAGCCCGAGGTGCGTTATCTGGGCAAGGAGGGAGAAGGATGGAATTTCTGATCGTGTCCGGCCTGTCCGGGGCGGGCAAGTCCACCGTCATGTCCATATTGGAGGACAGCGGCTATTTCTGCGTGGACAACCTGCCCCCGGTGCTCATCCCCAAGTTCGCCGAGGTGTGCCTGGCGGGGGCGGGATCCTACGAGCGGGTGGCCATGGTGTGCGACATCCGGGGCGGCGAGAACTTCGACGGCCTGTTCGAGGCCATGGACGCCTTGAAGGCCATGAGGTTCCAGTACAAGGTGGTATTCGTGGAGGCGGACGACGCCGCCATCATCAAGCGCTATAAGGAGACCCGCCGCAGCCATCCCCTCATGGGGGAGGTGGACAGCCTGAGCCAGGCGGTGGAGCGGGAGCGGGCGCTGATGGAGCCGGTGCGCCGCCGGTCGGACTACGTCATCACCACCACCTCCCTGCCGGTGCAGAAGCTCCGGGGGCAGGTGCTGGACCTGTTCGCCCCCTACCACAAGAGCTTCAACGAGATGAGCGTAACGGTGACCTCCTTCGGCTTCAAGTACGGCCTGCCCCTGGAGGCCGACCTGGTGTTTGACGTGCGCTTCCTGCCCAATCCCTTCTACGTGGAGGCGCTGCGGCCCCAGACCGGGCTGGACCAGGGGGTGTCGGACTACGTGTTCGCCAATCCCGCCGCCCGGGAGCTGATGGAGCGCCTGCGGGGGCTGATGGACTTCCTGCTTCCCCACTTCGTGGAGGAGGGCAAGAGCGCCTTAGTGGTGGCCATCGGCTGCACCGGCGGGCGGCACCGGTCCGTGGCGGTGACCCACGCGCTGACGGAGTACATCCAGTCCCTGGGTTACGCCGCCGGCGAGACCCACCGGGACATGACGAGGGCCTGACCATGACGGGCGAGCTGAAGCGGCGGCATGGACCCGCCATCGCGGCCCTGGGGGGCGGCCACGGGCTGTCCGCCATCCTGCGGGGGCTGAAGCTGTACACCGACGACCTGACCGCCATTGTCACCGTGGCCGACGACGGCGGCGGTTCCGGGGTGCTCCGGGAGGATTTGGGGATGCCCCCGCCCGGCGACATCCGCAGCTGCATGGAGGCCCTGGCGGACACCGAATCCCTGATGCAGCGGCTGCTGGCCTACCGCTTCCCCGACGGGCGGCTGGCGGGGCAGGCCTTCGGCAACCTGCTGCTGGCGGCGCTGGACGGCATCTCCGACTCCTTCGACCAGGCGGTGGCCCGGATGAGCGAAGTATTGGCAATTACCGGGCGTATTCTCCCCGTGACAAATGCCAATGTGCAATTGGAGGCCATTTTTGACAACGGCTCCAGCGTCCGGGGGGAATCCAAGATCTTCGCCGCCAAAAAGGCGCAGAACTGCCGCATCCACCACGTGCGCCTGCTGCCGGAGCACGCCCCCGCCCTCCCCGAAGCCCTGGACGCCATCCACCGGGCGGACGTGATCCTGCTGGGGCCGGGAAGCCTGTACACCAGCGTCATCCCCAACCTGCTGGTGGACGGCGTGGCGGAAGCCATCGCGGACAGCGCCGCGATGAAGATCTATATCTGCAACATCATGACCCAGGATGGGGAGACGGAGGGCATGACCGCCCAGGACCATGTGGCCGCCCTGCTGGAGCACGGCGGGCCGGGGCTGGTAAAGCTGTGCCTGTGCAACTCGGACCCCGTCGGGCCTGAGCTGCTGGAGCGCTACTCGGCGGAGGACGCGGAGCCCATGCGGGTGGACCGCCGGGAGATGGAGCTGCTGGGGGCCGAGGTGGTGTACCGGCCCCTGCTGGACAGGTCGTGCGGGTATGCCCGGCACTCCGGGGCAAAGGTGGCCCGGGCGGTGCTGGACCTCTATGAGCAGCGGGCGGACACAAAAGTATTCTGACGGAGGGAGGGACGCGCCATGGCTTTTTCCGCCGACGTAAAGCGGGAGCTGTGCCGCCCCGGCATCAGGCGGAAATGCTGCGCCCAGGCGGAGGCCTACGGCGTCCTGCTGTTCTGCGGGGCCTTTCATCCCCGCCAGGCCCGGATCGCCACCGAGTGCGGCGCGCTGAAGGAGCGGCTCCCCCTGCTGTTCCGAAAGGCGTTCAAGTTGTCCTTTGACCAGGTCCCCGAGCCGGGGGAGGGAAAGGGGATCTTCCTGATGGAGGACCCCGCCAAACTCCGGGCCGTCTTTCACGCCTTTGACCTGGAGTGGGACGGCGCGGTGTCCCTCCACATCAACCTGGCCCTGCTGGAGGAGGAGCACTGCCGGACGGCCTTCCTCCGAGGGGCCTTTCTGGCGGGGGGGTCGGTGACCGACCCCATGAAGGGCTACCACCTGGAGCTGGCCACCTCCCACTACCACGTGGGCCGGGAGCTGCCCGCCCTGCTGCGGGAGGCGGGCTTCGAGCCCAAGGAGACGGAGCGGAAGGGCAACCGGGTGGTGTATTTCAAGCACTCCGACCACATCGAGGACTTTTTGACCTATTTGGGGGCGCCGGTGGCGGCCATGGCGGTGATGAACGCCAAGCTGGAGCGGGACCTCCAGGGCCGGGTGAACCGGCAGGTGAACTGCGACAGCGCCAACTTGGACAAGACGGTGGCGGCGGCCCGGGAGCAGCTGGCGGCCATCGAGCGCCTGCGGGAGGCGGGGCGGCTGGACGCCCTGCCGGACAAGCTCCGGGAGGCGGCGCGGCTGAGGGTGGACAATCCCGAGCTGAATCTGGCCCAGCTGGGGGCGCTGTGCGATCCGCCCGTGAGCAAGCCGGCGTTCAGCCACCGGATGCGCAAGCTGATGGAGCTGGCGGGAAGTGCGGAGCCGTCGTGAGCGGCGCGGATGGAGTGGAGCGAGGGGCGGTGCTTGCCATGAAGCGGTATGAATTTCACAGCAGCCTGCCCCCGGAGGAGGTGTTCGCCCGGCTGGACGCCCGCACGAAGCGCAGCAGGAATTACAGCCTCCGGGCGCCGGAGGAATTTCTCTGTGACAGAAAGGGCGAACAGTTTCGTTTGGGATATACGGGGATCGTCCCCGCCCGGGGGTTTGTGCCATTCTGCGGGACGGTCCGTGCTGAAAAGGACGGGAGTGTCGTTGCGGGTGGTTTTTCTCTGCTGCGGGAGACTGGACTGCCCTTTGCCGTTGTGGGCGGCGTATTTTGGATTTTCGGCGTGTGCACCGGCCAGCCGCCGCTGCCTTTCCTGCTTTTGACTGCGGTGTGGCTGCTTCTCCTGCTGGGATTTTTCTCCATCATCCAGCTTGTGTGCTTCTGGAACCGCCGAAACATAATTCTGAAATTCATTGAGGATAACCTGCTGAAATAGAGAGATAAGGAGGTTCCACCATGGCCTTTACCCACCTGCATCTCCACACCGAATACTCCCTCTTAGACGGCGCCTGCCGGATCAACCAGCTGGTCGACCGGGTGAAGGAGCTGGGCCAGTCCGCCGTGGCCATCACCGACCACGGCGTGATGTACGGCGTCATCGACTTCTACCGGGCCTGCAAGGCGGCGGGGATCAAGCCCATCATCGGCTGCGAGGTTTACGTGGCCCCCCGCACCCGCTTCGACCGGGTCCACGAGCTGGACTCATCCGCCCGGCACCTGGTGCTGCTGTGCCGGAACGAGGAGGGATACCGCAACCTGAGCTATATGGTGTCCATGTCCTTTACCGAGGGCTTTTACATCCGGCCCCGGATCGACATGGACCTGCTGCGGGAGCATCACGAGGGCCTCATCGCCCTGTCCGCCTGCCTGGGGGGCGAGATCCCCCGCCGTCTGCGCAACGGCGACTACCAGGGGGCGAAGGCCCACGCCCTGGAGATGCGGGAGCTGTTCGGGGAGGACGGCTATTACCTGGAAATCCAGGACCACGGGATTGCCGAGCAGCAGGTGGTCAACGCGGGCATCCTGCGGCTGCACCAGGAAACCGGCATCCCCCTGGTGGCCACCAACGACTGCCACTACCTCACCCGGGGAGACGCCGCCATGCAGGATGTGCTCATGTGCATTCAGACGGGCAAGCTGGTGGAGGATCAGGACCGAATGCGGTTCGAGACCCAGGAGTTTTACGTCAAGAGCGAGGAGGAGATGCGCGCCCTCTTCCCCAACTGCCCCGAGGCCATTGACAACACGCAAAAGATTGTGGACCAGTGCGGCGTGGAATTCGAGTTCGGCAAGTACCACCTGCCCGAGTTCAAGCTCCCCCGGGGAGAGGCCGACGGGGACGCCTATTTCGAGAAGCTGTGCTGGCAGGGATTCGCCCAGCGCTATCCCGGCGGCGGCGAGGAGCTCAAGGACCGTATGCGCATGGAGATGGGGGTCATCCGGCAGATGGGGTTTGTGGATTATTTCCTCATCGTGTCCGACTTTATCGGCTACGCCAGGAAAAACGGCATCCCGGTGGGGCCGGGCCGCGGGTCAGGAGCCGGGTCCATGGCGGCCTACTGCCTGCGGATCACCGGCGTGGACCCCATCAAGTACGGTCTGATCTTCGAGCGGTTTTTGAACCCGGAGCGGGTGACGATGCCCGATATCGACATTGACTTCTGCATCCGGCGGAGGCAGGAGGTCATCGACTATGTGTCCCGAAAGTACGGGGAGGACCGCGTGGTGCAGATCGTCACCTTCGGCACCATGAAGGCCAAGGCGGCTATCCGGGACGTGGGCCGGGTGCTCAACTTCCCCTATGCCGAGGTGGACAACATCGCCAAGCAGGTGCCCTTTGACCCGAAAATGACCCTGGACAAGGCCCTGGTGCTGTCCAAGGGATTTGCCGACCTGTACAACGGGGACGAGCGGGTCAAAGAGCTGGTGGACATGGCCCGGAAGATCGAGGGGATGCCCCGCAACGCCTCCACCCACGCCGCCGGGGTGGTCATCACCAAGCGCCCGGTGTACGAATACGTCCCCCTGGCCACCAACGACGGACAGCCAGTGACCCAGTACACCAAGGACACCATTGAGCAGCTGGGACTGCTGAAGATGGACTTCCTGGGCCTGCGCAACCTGACGGTGCTGGACGACGCGGCCAAAATGGTGCGGGACGCGCAGCCCGGCTTCCGGCTGGAGGACATCCCGGAGGACGACATGGAAGTCTACAAAATGCTGTCCGACGGGAAAACCTCCGGCGTGTTCCAGATGGAATCGGCGGGCATGACCGGCGTGTGTGTGGGCCTCAAGCCCAAGAGCATTGAGGATATCTGCGCCATCATCGCCCTGTACCGCCCCGGCCCCATGGACTCCATCCCCCGGTTCCTGGCCTGTGCCCAGGATCCCAAGCTGGTGGTCTACAAGCACCCGATGCTGGAGCCCATCCTGTCCAACACCTACGGCTGCATTGTCTATCAGGAGCAGGTCATCGAGATCTTCCGCAAGCTGGCGGGCTACTCCCTGGGGCAGGCGGACATGGTGCGCCGGGCCATGAGCAAAAAGAAAGAGAAAGACGTCCAGCGGGAGCGGCAGTTCTTCATCCACGGCGACCCCGGCCGAAACATCCCGGGGTGCGAGGCCAACGGCATCCCGGCGGCGGTTGCGGAGTCCATCTATGGCGAGATCAACGACTTCGCCCACTACGCCTTCAACAAGTCCCACTCCCTGGCCTACGCCATTGTGGCCTATCAGACCGCCTGGTTCAAGTGCCGCTATCCCCGGGAGTATATGGCCGCCCTGCTCACCTCGGTGCTGGACTCCCAGGACAAGGTGGCGGAGTATATCGCCGAGTGCCGGGACAACGGCATTGCCCTGCTGCCGCCGGACATCAATGAGTCGGGCGCGGCCTTCACCGTGTCCGGCCCCAACATCCGCTTCGGCCTGGCGGCGCTGAAGGGGGTGGGCATGGGGTTCACCAACGCCGTGCTGGCCGAGCGGGAGAAGGGGGGGCCCTTTGCCTCTTTCCCGGAGTTCTGCGCCCGAATGTATGATGCGGACCTGAACAAGCGGGTGCTGGACAGCCTGATCCGTTCCGGCTGCTTCGACCGCATGGGGGCCAGGCGCTCCCAGCTGCTGAAGGTATACGAGCAGGTGGTGGACTCCATCGCCCGGGACCGCAGGAAGAACCTGGAGGGCCAGTTTGACCTGTTCGGCGGGGGCGGGGACGCCATATCCGTCCCCACCGTTATCCTGCCCGACATCCCGGAGTTCTCCCCGGCGGAGCTGATGGCCATGGAGAAGGAGACCACGGGGCTGTACCTGTCCGGCCACCCCATGGACGAGTACCGCAGGCAGGCCCAGAGGCACGGCGCGGTGTCCATCGCCGCGGTGATGGCGGCGGGGGAGGAGAACGGCCCCTCCCGCTATGGCGACGGCGCCAATGTCACGCTGGCGGGGGTGGTGGCCTCAGTGCGCACCAAGACCACCAAAAACAACTCCCTCATGGCCTATGTCGTGCTGGAGGACGCCACCGGGTCCATGGAGCTTTTGTGCTTTTCCCGGACCCTCAGCGAGAGCGGGGCATATTTAAAGGTCAACCTGCCGGTGGCGGTGACGGGCCGGGTGTCCATCCGGGACGAGAAGGCGCCCCAGCTCATGGTGGACCGGGTGGTTCCCCTGTCCGAGAAACAGCCCGCCGGCGGGGCCGCAGACGACCAGGTGCTGTGGATCAAGCTCCCCGACGGGGGAGAGTCCCTGTCCTGGCTGGGCAAGCTGATGAATATGTTCCCCGGGGAGTCCACCGCCATCGTCTATTTGGCGGACATCAAAAAGAGGCGCCAGACCCGCTGCGTCATCCACGAGGCCCTGCTGGCCGAGCTGCGGGAGACGCTGGGGGAGGAGAACGTGGTGCTCAAGGCGAAGCCGGCCAGGGGCTGACCGGGTTAGCGCCGCGGGGCCGAGGAGACCTATATGAAAAAGAGAAGAGTACAAAGCAAAATCGGAAAGCTGCTGTTCCACCGCCTGGGCGTGGTGGGGGTGCTGATTGTCGCGCAGATTGTGCTGTACGCCATAGGGCTGGGGGTGCTGCGGGACAGCGCTTACTTTGACTGGGTGGAGTGGCTGTTCATCGCCCTGTCGGTGCTGTCGGCCATGTGGATTGTGGGCAGCAAGAGCAATCCAGGCTATAAAATCGGCTGGCTCATCATCGTGCTGGGACTGATGCCCTTCGGGTCGCTGGCCTACCTGCTGCTGGGCGGAAACCACCTGTCCGCGTTTAACCAGCGGCGGCTGAGAGCGATGGAGCGGAAGATCCGCAAGAACCTGGGGGCGGAGTGCGGCCGGTCCGCCTCCCTGGGGGAGCTGCTGGGACGGGACGCGGCCTGCATGGCCCGGTATTTGGAGCAAACCACCCACTGCCCCGTCTACGGCAACACCCACACCAAGTATTACCCCCTGGGAGACGACTGCTACGACGACATCCTGGAGGCCCTGCGGGGGGCGGAGCGGTATATCTTCATCGAATACTTCATCATTGAAGAGGGCAAGCTGTGGAACTCGGTGCTGGAAATCCTGAGGGAGAAGGCCCAGGCCGGGCTGGAGGTTCGGGTGATCTATGACGACATCGGCTCCATCTCCACCCTGCCCGGGGACTATCCCGCCACCCTGGAGAAGCTGGGGGTGCACTGCCGGGTGTTCAACCGCTTTGTGCCGGTGGTATCTCTGCGACAGAACAACCGGGACCACCGTAAGTATATGATTATCGACGGCCGGGTGGCCTTCACCGGGGGCATCAACATGGCGGACGAGTACATCAACGTCAAGCCCCGGTTCGGCCACTGGAAGGATTCCGCCATCCGGCTGGAGGGGGACGCGGTGTGGTCCATGACGGTGTCCTTCCTGGCCATGTGGGACTTCACCCACAGCGAGGAGGAGCACTTCACCCCCTTCCGCCCGGCTCCCGCCCGGGGCGGGACGCCGGGCTACGTCCAGCCCTACCACGACTGCCCCTGGGATAACGAGCCGGTGGGCCAGACCGTGTACCTGAACCTGATCTACCGGGCCAAGCGGTACGTGTATATCACCACGCCCTATCTGGTCATTGACTACTCCCTGACCATGGCCCTCACCACCGCCGCCAAGTCCGGGGTGGATGTGCGCATCATCACCCCCCACATTCCGGACAAAAAGACGGTGTTCGAGCTGACCCGCTCCCACTATGAGGAACTGCTGGAGGCGGGGGTGCAGGTCTTTGAGTACGAGCCGGGGTTCATACACTCCAAAAACTTTGTGGTGGATGACCGGTTTGCCACCGTGGGCACGGTGAATCTGGACTACCGCAGTATGTTTCTCCACTTTGAGAACGGCGTGCTGCTGTATGAGACGCCGTCGGTCCACGCCATCCGGGAGGACTTCCTGGATACCCAAACCAAGAGCCTGATGGTCACGCTGGAGGATTGCCGCTCTGTTTCCCTGCCCCACCGGACCCTCCGGGACTTGCTGCGGCTGTTCGCGCCGCTGCTGTAACGAAAAGCGTCCCCTCCCTGGCAAACGGGGGAGGGGACGCTCCAGTTCAGGACGGCTTTCGCTGCCGCTGGTACAGCCGCTTCAATTGCCGCTCCGTGTAGTCGGTGCCGTAATACATATTGATGAGCCGCATGGCCATATTCCAGCTCCAGTGGTAGCGGTCCCGGTAGCGGACCAGGGTGGGGAGAATGTACTCATCCAAAATGGTGACAGTCATCGGGCGGTCCCTCCTTCGCGCGCTTTTATTATACCTCATGCGGGGCGGTTCGTAAAGGCATGAATATTTGGGCATGGCATTATCGGGACGGTTCCGCCGGGAAAAACAGCGGTTTTCCCGGATTTTCCCCTTGCGGTTTTGGGAAGGACGTGATATACTAAATACCCGCACTGGGATGGAGCTGAGAGGAGGCGGACCCATGGGAAAACAATCGGTAAAACAGGTCGCCTCCAATCGGAAGGCGTTCCACGACTATTTTATTGAGGACAAATATGAGGCGGGCATTGAGCTGGCGGGCACTGAGGTGAAGTCCATCCGGCTGGGGGCGGTGAACCTTCGGGACGCTTTCTGCGCCGTGAAGGACGGGGAGATGTTCCTGCATGGGATGCATATCTCCCCCTATGAGAAGGGTAACATTTTCAATAAGGACCCAAGGCGCACCCGTAAGCTGCTGCTCCACCGCCGGGAGATCCGCAAGCTCCAGGCCAGGGTGCAGCAGGACGGCTATGCCCTGATCCCGCTGTCGCTGTACTTTTCCGGTCCCCGGGTGAAGGTGGAGCTGGCCCTGGCCAAGGGCAAAAAGCTGTATGACAAGCGGGAGGCCGCCGCCCAGCGGGACGCCAAGCGGGAAATGGACCGTGCCATGCGGTCCCGGTATTGATCGGAGAAAGGGATGGTAACTATGAGCAATCCCATCGTCACCATTGAGATGGAGGATGGCGGCGTAATGAAAGCGGAGCTGTATCCCGAGGCCGCGCCCAACACGGTGAACAACTTTATTTCGCTGGCCCGGTCCGGGTTTTACGACGGGCTGATCTTTCACCGGGTGATTCCCGGCTTCATGATTCAGGGCGGCGACCCGGACGGTGCGGGCTCCGGCGGGCCGGGCTACTCCATCAAGGGGGAGTTCAGCCAGAACGGTTTCAAAAATGATCTGGTTCACACCCGGGGCGTACTGTCCATGGCCCGGACCATGGACCCGGATTCGGCGGGGAGCCAGTTCTTCATTATGGTAGATGACGCGCCTCACCTGGACGGTGGCTACGCCGCTTTTGGCAAGGTGATTGAGGGCATGGAGACGGCGGACGCCATTGCCAATGCCAAGCGGGATTGGAGCGACCGGCCCAAGAAAGACCAGCGGATGAAGAAGATTACTGTGGATACCCAAGGTGTGGATTATCCAGCGCCGGAGAAGGTGTAGCATTGTTTTTCATCCCGCAGGGCGGCCCCAAATTGCAATTCAGCGAAGCGGTTGTGATATGGAGCTGGCCCCGATGAGGGGGCGTACTGGTTTCGACGGGGGTACAGAAGCAGGAATAGCGAGCGGATGCGCCTGGCATCCTAAAAACGGGCAACTTATAAATTAAAGAACAACGATAACGTAGTTCTCGCCGCGGCTTAACGCGGCCGTCCCGCCCGGAAGGACCACGAGCCGGGCCGGGGCGTCATCTCAGTGGTGAACATGAGTACGGAAAGAGTTGACCGTGCCATGGATCATGACTCTACCAAGTTCAGCAGTTTGACGGCCTGCGGCTGAATGAGGGAATGTAACCGACCGTCTGCGCTCGGAGAGGTTCCTGTGGACGCGCTTTCGGACAGGGGTTCGACTCCCCTCGCCTCCACCATAGGGGGCTTATACGAACACCCGGCAATCTGCTTTGTTGGCGCTGTGTTTGTGTTGGCCATGTCGCTCCCTGAAAAGCGACACTGAGCACTCAGGCACTCGGTCTTTTGGCCGGGTGCTTTTTTCTGTCTGCTGGCCGGAAGCAGTGTGTGCTGTCTCCGGCCCTTTAGACCATTTTGCCATACACACGCCGTATATTTTAGACTGTTTTCCAGATTCCATTTAAGGCGTTTGTGCTGTAACATTCAGCCATCCCGAAGGGCGGAAGGCCAGCCCAAAATAAACGGAGGAAGGAAATAGTCATGAGGATAAATTATTATAGGTTCCCGGAGGGCGTAGACCCTCACACCCGGTATATCAACGGCGCCATCAATAAGGGCGGTCACCTGAAATAAAAACGTGGGCTGGCACCTATAGGCATCCCGTGGCCGGGCAGCTTGTGAAAGGGCACGAGTTTGCCGCTACGAAAAGCGAGGCCCTGCGGAAGGAAGAGAAGGCTAATCCCGAGTGCGATGTACCTGGCAAACACTGGATCGTCGTTTCTGCCAAAGAAGTGATTTACAGAATAAAGCCGCCGGAGAACCGGCGGCTTTATTCTGTCCTGGTCTGCATGGGAAAGGCGGCGGTCCTCTGCCCGCCGCCCCGCTGCTACTTCTCCGCCGGTCTGGCGTCCGGCTCCGGCTCGATTAGGTCCTCGATATGGCATTCCAGGACTTGGGCTAAGGGTTTCTCATCCTGATCCGCAGACCAGTGGACATCAGAGCAGGCTTCCTCGATTTCTTCCAGCTCCGCAATCATCGCATCAAAGCCCATAGAGGCCAACGCCGGGCGCTTGTACCGCAGATTGCGGGTGCGGTTTGCTTTAATTTCACTCATATATCACACGTCCTTGTTATCGCTTTGTTGTATGCGTCCAGCTCGCCAGCCCCTTTGGGGCCTCTGCTCCACAGCGGAGGCAGATGTACCGATGTGTCAGGTCAGACGGGAACTGGGGCGATAGTGTCAGCAGCGTCATATCGTGACCGCAGTAGGGGCACTTCGGGTTCATAGGCTGCCCCTCCATTCCCACATCCCTTGCATCCCTTTCGCCGGCACTGGCGGTTCAACGGGAACTATACCACGGAACTCCCAGGCGTACCGCCCTAGGGAAAAGTCACCCAGGGCAAGTTCCATGGGTGTGAGCTTCGCCAGAAAAGCCTCTGTAACGAGGTTGCAACGGGTCAGAATCGCCGTCCCCATGATAGCCCCGGTGGTAACCGATCCAGCTCCCCAGGCCGCATGAACAGGCTATCAAAGTAGTCCAGCGTGAGCCATCCAGCCCCCTGGTCAGCAACCAGCGCGTCAATGGTTTGACGCACTGGCCGCTTGGCCGCATGAATGGCGATGGGACCACGATAGGAGGTAGCCCAGCTGCGGGTTTCGTATTTCTTCTTGCCGGACATCAGCAGCGAGGCCCAGGGCTGCCAGATGGTGAGTGCTTTCATCCGCACCACTCCCTCCAGCCTTTCTTGGTCGTCAGCTGGTCAAGGTCTGCCTGGGCTTCCTCGCGGGTCGTCCGCCAAGGGACAGCAGCCAGCCCTTTCCAGCCAACGTTCCCCTGCTTCTCCGGCCGCTGATACCGGGCTTTGAAAGCGGGATCGAAGCCAATGCCGGACATCACCTGATACTTCCAACCCCGGTCGTCGATGTACTTTTTAGGGCCTGTTTGAAAAAACAGAAAAGATGTGCTAAATCAACAAGATAGCAAT
>CAMNQF010000025.1 GCA_946548895.1 uncultured bacterium
AGGGCCCCGGCTTCCCCTTCTTCCTGCCCAAGGGCATGGTGCTGAAAAACACCCTGATTGACTACTGGCGGCAGATCCACAAGAAGTACGGCTATGTGGAGATCTCCACCCCCATCATGCTCAACCGGCAGCTGTGGGAGCGCTCCGGCCACTGGGACCACTACAAGAACAATATGTACACCACCGTCATCGACGACGTAGACTTCGCCGTCAAGCCCATGAACTGCCCCGGCGGGATGCTGGTGTACGCCAGCGAGCCCCACTCCTACAAGGAGCTGCCCCTGCGGGTGGGCGAGCTGGGCCTGGTCCACCGGCACGAGCTGTCCGGGGCCCTCCACGGCCTGTTCCGGGTGCGGTGCTTCACCCAGGACGATGCCCACGTGTTCATGACCCGGGACCAGATGAAGGACGTGATTCAGGAGACGGTGCGGCTGTTTGACGAGGTGTACTCCACCTTCGGCCTGAGCTACACCATCGAGCTGTCCACCATGCCGGAGGACCACATCGGCACCGTGGACCAGTGGGAGCGCAACCAGGACATTCTGAAGGACGCCATCACCGGCATGGGCAAGGAGTTCGTCATCAACGAGGGGGACGGCGCGTTCTATGGGCCCAAGCTGGACTTCCATCTGGCCGACTCCCTGGGCCGGACGTGGCAGTGCGGCACCATCCAGCTGGACAGCCAGCTCCCCGAGCGGTTCGAGCTGGAGTACACCGGCGAGGACGGCCAGAAGCACCGCCCCGTCATGATCCACCGGGTGGTGCTGGGCTCCATCGAGCGGTTCATCGGCGTCATCACCGAGCACTTCGCGGGGGCGTTCCCGGCGTGGCTGGCCCCGGTGCAGGTGAAGGTGCTGCCCGTCACCGACCGGGCGGAGGGCTACGCCGCCCAGGTGTCCGCCAGGCTGGAGGAGCTGGGCTTCCGCACCGAGGTAGACCAGCGCAATGAGAAGATCGGCAAGAAAATCCGGGAGGCCACCCTGGAGAAGGTGCCCTATATGCTGGTGGTGGGCGACCGGGACATGGAGAACGGCACCGTCTCCCCCCGCCGCCGCACCGGCGAGGACCTGGGGGCCATGAGCCTGGACCAGTTCGCCGCCCTGCTGGGGGACGAGGTCAAGAGCAAGGCCATCAAATAACCGAAAGACCGGCGGACGCTCCCGTGTCCGCCGGTCCTGTTTTATTCCTCTTCCTCCGCGCGGGGAAGGACGACCACCTTGATCTCCAGCACCCGGTGGTGCTCCGCCCGGGTGACGGTGACGTCCAGGTCCTGCCACACGAAGTGGTCCCCCACCTCGGGCACCCGGCCCAGCTGCTCCAGCACCCAGCCGGACACAGTGGCCGCGTCGCACTCCCCGGTCACCTGGAACAGGTCGTACATATCGTCCAAATCGGCGGAGCAGGCGATGCGGTAGCTGCCGTCGGGCTGCTTGCGGAACTGCTCCACCACCTCGTCGTGCTCGTCCCAGATTTCGCCCACCAGCTCCTCCACAATGTCCTCCATGGTGAGGATACCCTCGGTGCCGCCGTACTCGTCCACCACCACCGCCATCTGGGTTTTGGTGCGCTGGAACTGGCGCATGAGGTCGTCGATCTTGGTGCCGGAGGTGATATGGAGCACCGGCCGCACCAGGGGGGACAGCTGGTCCCGGCCGTGGTAGCGGGCGGAGAACAGGTCCTTCTGGTGGATCACCCCCACGATGTCGTCCACGCTCTCATGGTACACCGGCAGGCGGGAATAGCCCTCGGCGGCGAACACCGCCGCAACGTCGCTGAGGGTGGCGGTATCCTCCACCGCCACCACATCCACCCGGGGGGTGAGGATGTCCCCGGCCTCCAGATCGTCGAAGCGGATGGCGGAGCGGATCAGCTGGCTCTCCTCCCGGTCCAGGCCGCCCTGGTCCTCCGCCTCCTCCACCATGGTCACCAGCTCCTCGTCGGTGATGCCCTCGTCCTCCGCCCTGTGGAACAGCCTGGTGAGCAGCTTCTTCCACAGGCCGAACAGGAAGTTCAGCGGGGTGAGGAGCCACATGAACAGCCGCAGCAGGGGGGCGGAGAACATGGCGAAGGCCTCGGGGGACTCCTTGGCCAGGCTCTTGGGGGAGACCTCGCCGAAGATGAGCACCACCACGGTGAGGACGATGGTGGACACCGCCGGGCCGTTCACCTCGTCGATCAGCTTGATGAACAGCAGGGTGGACAGGGTGGCGGCCACGTTGTTGACGATGTTGTTGCCGATGAGGATGGTGGACAGCAGCCTGTCGTAGTCCTCGGCCAGGGCCAGGGTCTTTTCCGCCTTTTTGTCGCCGGCCTCGGCGCGGCTCTTCAAGCGGATGCGGTTGAGGGACGTGAAGGCCGTCTCGGTGGCGGAGAAATATCCCGACATGACCACCATCAGCACCACCACGGCCAGCAGTATCATACTATCTGGGTCCATATGGACAAATCAACTCCTACAATAAGTAAAGATTTACCCCCGCGGGGGCAGTGTCAACATATATACCATACTTTTGGGGAAAAAGCAAGAGGGAGGCGGAACCTTCCGGGGAACAGTTGAATCACGCCGCCATCGCAGCCCTGTCCTATTTCGCGGACAGCCGGGCGGGGCCGTCCAGGAATCCAATCCGGCGGTGATCCCGCGGGTGGAGGCGATTCAGCCGCTGGCCGGCGAGCGGTGGCCGCCGTCCCGGCGGCGCGCCAGCATCGCCGCCGCCAGCCCCGCCAGGGACAGCGCCCCCAGCGCCAGCCCCGGGACCAGGCCCGGGGCGGTATAGCGCAGCTCCACCGTGTGGGGCCCGGCGGGCAGGTTCAGGGCCAGGAACGTGCCGTCCAGCCAAGCCGACAGCTCCGCCTGCCCGCCGTCCACCCGGGCGGTCCAGCCGCTTTCGGCGGGGATGGTGGTAAGCAGGGGGCGCCCGTCCCCTTGAACGGCCAGCTCCACCCGGCCGTTTTTCCCCACCGACAGGATGTCCGTATTGTCCAGCCGCTCCGCGGCGGCATGGAGGGCGTCCATATCCAGCTCCCACAACCCCCCGGACCAGCGGTCCGCGCCCCGGACCGCCACCGTGCAGGTCTGGCTGGGCGCGGGCGTGCCCAGGTAGTGGACGCAGGCGGTCTCGTCCCGCCCCAGGGACAGCAGATGCTCCCCGTCCACCAGCACCTCCTCCAGGCGGGTGTCGGACAGGTCGGCGTACACGGGCCGGCCCGTGCCGGTAAAGGTGAGAACCGTTTCCCCCTCCCGGCTGCCCGAGTCGGCGGGCAGAGGGGTAAACAGGGCCGCCTCCTCTCCCAGCAGGGCGGAGAACAGGCTGTTCTGCCGCGCAAAGGGGGTGTCCCCGTCCAGCACCGCCCTCGCCTCCCCCAGGAAGGCCAGGGGCAGCGCGTCCGGGTTTTTCCACAGGGTGAGCCCGCCCGCCCGCTCCACGGGTTCGTACCCGGAGGGCATTCCGCCCCTGGCTGCGACATACTCGATCCCCAGCAGGGCGTCGGTTGCAGGGGTGGAGCCGTAATAGGCGCACCACATCCACGCCTGGGCAAAGCCCAGCTTTTTCAGCAGGCGGTTCACCTGGCCGTTGTACAGGCTGCTGTAGTGGGTGATGCCGGGGTAGCCGAAGGACAGCGGGCTGTTGAGCCCCCGGTCCTCCGCCGCCCCCATGCGGTAAAAGCCGCCCCCGGCGTCCTCCTCCGCCGCCTGGGCCAGCCGCTCGTTGGCGGCGTAGTAGTTTTGGTACCGGGCATAGGATTCGGAGCCGTACTGCCCCGCCAGCCCGCCCAGAACGGCCCAGGCGTTTCCGCCCAGCTCCAGCAGGGTGAACGCCGCCACCGCCGCCGCCGCTCCCCGGACCCACCGGGCGTGCTTGGCCGCCTCCAGCAGGGGGCCCAGGCTCTGGACGGCCAGATACAGCAGGAAGAAGGAGAACACAAAGGAGTAGCGGAAGGGGAACCAGTTGGGCCGCTGGAACAGGTGCCACGCCTTGTCCAGGGGGGACAGGAGGATGGACAGGACCAGCGCCGCCAGCGCTCCCGCGTTGGCCAGCCTGTCCCGCGGAGGGACCGCCCGCAGGAAGAAGTACGCCGCCGCCAAAATCACCGCCGCCGTGCCGCAGAACACGTAGGGCGGGGCCCCGTAGCCGATGGAGCCGTACCGCCCCGGCAGCAGCTGCGCCAGCAGGGTCAGGGGATGGCAGGCCAGCAGGCCGTCGTAGTCCACATTAGCGCCGCCGAACTTCCCGCCGAACATGGCCAGAAAGGTGGGCACCCACATCCAGGCGGTCAGCCCCAGGGCGCAGGCCGCCCCGCCGAAGAATCGGCCCAGCACCCGCGCCAGCTCCCGCCGGGCGGGCCGGAGGGCGGTGAGCCGGGCGCACAGGTACAGGGCGCAGAAGGCCCCCGCCATATAGGAGATGTACCAGGTGGAGAAAAAGCACACCGTCAGGGCGGCGATGAAGGGCCCCGCCCCCCGGCCCGCCAGGATGCGCTCCACCGCCAGCAGGATGAGGGGCAGCCAGATCACCCCATCCAGCCACATGACGCAGATGGCGTAGATCATGTTGTAGGACATGAGGGCGTAGCACACCGCGCAGAACAGCGCCGCCCCGTCCCGGCCGGGGAAGCGGCGCCGGGCAAAAACGGCGAAGGCCAGCCCCGCCAGCCCGATCTTCCCCGTGATGAGGAACAGCAGCGCCACCGGCATGGCCTCGTTGGGGGCCAGCAGGGTGAGGAGGGACAGGGGGCTGGAGACATAGTAGGAGAACACCCCGATGTAGGACGTGCCCAGGGCCTTGGACCAGGAGAAAAACAGGTCCCCGTGCTTCAGGGCGCAGAAAAACTCCACATACTGGCTGGACATATCGGAGATGAGCACCGTTCTGTCCCCCCAGGGGGCCATGCCCAGGGACGCCCATACCGCCAGCATCACCAGCACCGGCACGGCAAAGGCCAGGGCGTATACCGCCGCCCCGGCCCGATCAAGGCTCTTTTTCATCTTGATCCCCTCCCTGCTCCCGCAGGATGTAAATGGGCCGCCGCTTGACCTCCAGGTAGGTCTTGGCCAGGTACTGCCCCAGTATGCCCATGCAGAACAGCTGGATGCCCGCGATGAACAGGATGATGCACACCAGGGAGGGCCACCCGAAGGCGCTGCCCCCCCACACCAGCTGGCGGACGATGACGAAAATGATGGCAAAGAAGGACACCGCGCACAGCGCCAGCCCCAGCACCGACGCGATGGCCAGCGGCGCGGTGGAAAAGGCGATGATGCCGTCCAGGGCGTAGACCAGCAGCTTGAAGAAGGACCACTTGCTCTCCCCGGCGGACCGCTCGGCGTTCACCGTCTCCACCCATTTGGTGCGGAAGCCCACCCAGGAGAAGATCCCCTTGGAGAAGCGGTTGTACTCCGGCAGGCGGAGGATGGCGTCCACCACCTGGCGGCTCATCAGGCGGTAGTCCCGGGCCCCGTCCACAATCTCCGTTTTGCTCATCCGGTTGATGATTTTGTAGAACTGCCGGGCGAACCAGGAGCGGATGGGGGGCTCCCCCCTGCGGTCCACACGGCGGACGGCGGCGCAGTCCCACTGGCCGCTCCGCACCAGCGCCAGCAGCTCTGGCAGCAGCTCCGGCGGGTCCTGGAGGTCGGCGTCCATCACCGCCGCCCAGTCTCCCCGGGCGTGCTCCAATCCGGCCAGCATGGCGGCCTCCTTGCCGAAGTTCCGGGAGAAGGACAGCCAGCGCACCCCCGGATGGCCCGCCGCCAGCCCGCGCAGCAGCTCCAGCGTGCGGTCGGTGGAGCCGTCGTCCACAAAGATGTACTCCACGTCCACGCCGTCCAGCCCCGCGCACACCGCGGCGGTCCTGGCGTAGAACAGCTCCACGGCGGCCTCCTCATTGTAACAGGGGACGATAAGGCTCAAAAGCGCCATCCCGATCCTCCCCTTTCCTAGAAGTATTGTCGCGGGAAACATTTTACCACAGGCCGCTTACCCTGTCAAACGGCGGGCGGGGAAACGGCCGGAGCCTGACGGCTCCGGCCGCGCCCCTCACATGGGGGAAAAGGCGTCCTTGCCCAGCAGGCACACCGGGCACACCCAGTCGTCGGGGATGTCCTCGAAGGGGGTGCCGGGAGCGATGCCGCCGTCCGGGTCGCCCAGCTCCGGGTCGTAGACCCAGCCGCACACGCACAAGTATTTGTCCATTTTGCCCATTTGACCTCACTCCTTTTTTAGAGGATGGCCAAAGTATGCCCCAATCTCCGCCGCTTCACACGAAAAAAACGCCGTCCTGCTTTTTCCACGCATAGGACCGGCGTTTTTTTCACATCCTTCCCACAGAAGTCAAATGGAAAAGAGGTTCACGCCATGAAACGATTGACCGCCTTGGGGCTGGCCCTGGCCGTCCTGTGCCTGCTCACCGCCCCGGCTTACGCCCTCCCGGCGGAGGTGTCCGCCCCCTCCGCCATTCTGATGGAAAAGACCACCGGCAGGGTTCTGTGTGAGCAGAACGCCGACGCCCAGTACGAGCCCGCCTCTGTCACCAAGGTGATGACCCTGCTGCTGGTGATGGAGGCCATTGACGGCGGCCGGCTGGACTGGGACGACGTCGTCACCGCCTCCCCCCACGCCATTTCCATGGGCGGGTCCCAGATCTGGCTGAAGGAAAACGAGCAGATGACCGTCCGGGACATGGTGAAGGCGGTGACGGTGGTGTCCGCCAACGACTGCGCCGTGGCCCTGGCGGAGCACCTGGCGGGCAGCGAGACCGCCTTTGTGGACCGGATGAACGAGCGGGCCAGGGAGCTGGGCATGGAGCGCACCAACTTTGTAAACTGCACCGGCCTGCCCGCGCCGGGGCACCTGACCTGCGCCTATGACATCGCGCTGATGAGCCGGGAGCTGATCCTGAACCACCCGTCCATCCGGGAGTACACCACCATCTGGATGGACACCCTGCGGGACGGCACCTTTCAGCTGTCCAACACCAACCGGCTGATTTTCTACTATGAGGGGGCCACCGGCCTGAAAACCGGCTTCACCGACACGGCGCTGTACTGCCTGTCCGCCACGGCGGAGCGGGACGGCATGGAGCTCATCGCGGTGGTGATGCACGCCCCCACCTCCAACGACCGCTTCGACAGCTGCAAGGCCCTGCTGAACTACGGCTTCGCCAACTACGCCCTCACGCCGGTGTACCCCGGCGAGGCCATCCCCCCGGTGGAAGTGCTGCTGGGCGTCCAGGACACCGTACAGCCCGTCACCGCCCGGGAGTGCTCCATCCTGCTGGAAAAGAGCAAAACGGGGACCGTAACCACCCAGCTGGAGCTGGCCTCCCAGGTGGAGGCCCCGGTGGAGCCGGGGCAGAAGCTGGGCGAGCTGCGGGTGCTGGTGGACGGGGAGCAGGTGGACGCCATCGACCTGGTGGCCGCCCAGGAGGTGCCCCGGCTGTCCGTGGGCGGCATCTTCAAGCGGTTCCTGAACACTCTGTTCTTGCAGGGGGACTGATCCCCCGCACCCCCGCCGGGGGACGGACGCCGGCGGGGTACTTTCTCTCCTGTGAGAGAAAGTACCCAAAGAGCACACTTAAGGGGGAAAATCTGGTTCCCTGCGGCCCAGAGGGCGGGCCGTGGTCACAGGATTTTCCCCCTTAAGAATCCCCATTACGGGGGACGCCCTATACAGAAACAATCATCAATTTTTCCGGCGCGAGGGGCCTTCGATTGGTATCCCCCTTATTGGTGCTGCCGCCTGTGCCTGGGCATTGAAAGCAGGTGAGGTCCATATACCGCGCCTTCGTCCAAGGCTCGCTCATTCCGCTGTGCCTCCTCTCCCCACAAAGCCAAAGAACGGCTTCGCGGGGCCCCAAGGTCATTCTTTTACCAAAGCTTCTCCAGCCAGATAGATATCCCCCGCGCCCACGGTGAGAATCAGGTCCCCCGGCTGGGCCAGGCGCTTGAGCTTGGCCGTCACATCCTCCAGGGTGGGGCAGAACACGCTGCCCGGGATTTTCGCCGCCAGGTCGGCGGAAGAAATCCCGATGTCGTTGTCCTCCCGGGCGGCGAAGATCTCCGCCAGCAGGGTGACGGCGGGCCGCTGGAGCACCTTCACAAAGTCGTCAAACAGCTCGTGGGTCCGGGAGTAGGTGTGGGGCTGGAAGGCGCAGATCACCCGCTTGAAGTCCAGCGCCGCCGCCGTGTCGAACAGCGCCGCCAGCTCGCCGGGGTGGTGGGCGTAGTCGTCGCACACCTCCGCGCCGTTGTACATCCCCTTGTACTCGAACCGGCGGCCGGGAAGCCGGAAGTCCCGCATCCCGTCCTCCACCGCCTTTCCCGGCACCCCCAGGGCGATGGCGGCGGCGGCCGCCGCGATGGCGTTTTTCACGTTGTGCACTCCCGGCACCGACAGGTCCAGGTGGGCGTACTTCTCCCCTTTGTACATCACGTCGAAGGAACCGAAGCCGTGGTCCATGGACAGGTTTTGGGCGTGGACGTCCCCCTTCTCAATGCCGAAGGTCATGACGGGCCGGGTCTCCCCCCGCAGGGTGAACATGGTGTTCTCGTCCTCGCAGTTGGCCACAATGAGGCCGTTTTCCGGCACCTTGTCCGCAAAGGCCCGGAAGGACCGCTCCACGTCGTCCAGGTCCTGGAAGAAGTCCAGGTGGTCGGCCTCCACGTTCAAAATCACCGCCACCGTCGGGAAGAAAGACAAAAAGGAATTGCAGTATTCACAGGACTCCAGAATGATAGTGTCCCCGTGGCCCACCCGGTGGCCCGCCTCCAGCAGGGGCAGAGTGCCGCCGATCATGACGGTGGGGTCCCGCCTTGCCGCCATGAAGATGTGGGTGCACATGGAGGTGGTGGTGGTTTTGCCGTGGGTGCCCGAGATGCACAGGGCGTTTTGGTAGTCCCGCATGATGGCCCCCCAGGCCTGGGCCCGCTCGAACACGGGGATGCCGGCGCCGAGGGCGGCGGCAATCTCGGGGTTGCCGTCGTGGACGGCGGCGGTGCGCACAATGCAGTCCGCCCCCTCCACGCTCCCGGGCAGGTGGCCGATGACCACCGGGATGCCCAGCTGCCGCAGGTGGAGCACGGTGGCGCTCTCCCGCTGGTCGGAGCCGGTGACCTTCACCCCCGCCCCGTGGAGCACCTCCGCCAGGGACGCCATGGATACCCCGCCGATGCCCACCAGATGGGCCCGCTTCCCGGGCTGTAAATAGTCGCGGATATTCTTCGTCTCCATACTCATTACCCCATATTTTCAGCGTCGCGGCGCATTTTCATATTTTTAGCAATTCATTATATAATGCCCCGCGGGAAAATGCAACCTATAAAATCAGTATAAGCATGGGGATGGCAGTTTAGACGGGGCGGACGGGCCGTAGACGCGAAAAATTTGCGCCGCCGCGCAAAACGGCAGCCCGGTGGTTTCCCACCGGGCTGTCTCTGTTACCATCTGTCATCCTGGAAATACAGGTTGATATCGCCCATGCCGCTCTCGGCCTCCAGCTCATAGGAGCCGTCCCCCTTGCGCTGGGCCTTGGTCCCCCGGTCGTCCCCGTTGACGGTCACGGCCCCCATGCCGGTCTTGGCCGTGTAGTCCCAGTTCTTTTCCTGGAAGTCTATGCTGGCCTCCACATTGCCCATGCCGGTCTTGAGGTCGAACTTGGCGCCGGCGAACACCTCGTCCACACCAAGGGTCACGTCGCCCATGCCGCTCTCCAGGTCCACCTCGTCATAGGCGCGGATATTGTAGCACTCCACGTCGCCCAGCCCCGTCTCGGCTGTCACCTGTTCCGACACATACAGGCTGCTGAGAAACACATCCCCCAGGCCGGTCTTAGCCTTGATCTTATTCGCCATCACACCCGTCTCGGGCACGGTGATGATCACATCCATGGCGCTGGCATTGACACCGAACATATTTTTAAAGTCGTCCCAGCTGTTGATCTGCACGTGTCCGGCAGAGCCGCCGTCCCGGATCTTGAGCACGCCGTCCTTGACCTCCCACTTCAGGCTGTAGCCGCCCAGGGTGGCGTCGGAGCTGATGGACAGGGTGTAGTCGTCGCCGCCTGTCACCGTCACGTTGGCGATGCTCACGTCCACGTCGATCTCGACGAAGGGATCCAGATAACCGTCCTCCATGGTCCAGAAGCCGGCGCCGTCGTCCTCCATATAAACCGTATCCTCGGTGGCCGTGCCGAATTGGGCCTTCTCTACCTCTTCCACCACCGCCGTCTGCTCCCCGGCGATGAAGGAGGCTACATTCCGGCCGAACCAGCTGCCGATGCGCATGGCCGACATAACCACCGAGCCCACAATGAACACCAGCACCGCCGCCGCGCCCAGCAGAATCCACGGCCATTTTTTCTTCTTAGGCGGCGTCCAGCTGTCCGCCTGCTGCTGGGTGACAAATCCGCCCTCCACCGCCAGGCGGCAGGACAGGGCCCAGGGGTCGCCCAGCTCGGCCACCACCTGGGCTTCCCGCTCCGGCCCGGCCTCCTCGAAGTATTCCGCGTAGTAGCGCAGGATATCCTGGCGCTCCCGCTCGGGCACCCAGCGGGCCAGCCCCTCCGCCAGTTCAGCCAAATAGGTAAGTTTGTCCATCTTGCTCGTCCTCCTTCAAAAGCTCCTCCACGCCGTCCCGGAACCGCTTCCACTCCTCCCGCCGCCGCTCCAGCTGGGTGCGGCCCACGGGGGTGATGGCGTAATAGCGGCGGTTGCGGCCCTGGTAGGGCCGGTCGTACACCTTCAGCAGCCCGTCCCGCTGGAGCCGCCGGAGCACCGGGTACAGGGTGGACTCCGAGATATCCAGCCGGGCCTTCACCTGCTGGGTGAGGATGTAGCCGTAGGCGTCCCCCCGGGACAGCACCGCCAGCACACACCCGTCCAGCAGCTGCGGGCCGATTGCGAAAGCCATAAGGCCCCCTCCTTTCGCCGCCGCGGGTGCGGCCTCCCGCGGCGTCTCTTCCCACGCGGCCCGCACATCCGGCCCGCGTGGGCGTCCCATTCATGAGTTTTGCTTTACGAGCAATATTATATATTGTATAATATTATCTTGTCAATATACCTTGGGCCGCTTTTACAAATTCTTAAAGAATCGAAAAGAGCGCCCCCAAAAGGGGGCGCTCCGCGCTGCTCACGACGGCTCCGCGCTTCTGCGCTGTCACGCTCCGCCTGTTCGCGACGCGCGGCTTCGCTTCGTCTCAAGCAAAATCCGGCCCCGCTCTGCGGGCCCTGGGCTTTTGCTTTCGCTCCGCTCCATCCGCGCTGCTCGCGACGGCTCCGCGCTTCTGTGCTGTCACGCTGCGAAGCGGTCAGGGCGCTCGGTCGCTTTCCCTCCGTCTCAGGCAAAATACAGATTTGCTCCGCAAATCTTGGTTTTTTGCCTTCGCTTCGGTCCAAGCTCCCTCGCTGCCCGCTTCTCCTCGCTTCTCAATTCATCTGCTGCCTTCTGCCGATATTCATGGTGCCGTCCTGCATATTGTCGATGGTATCCAGACTCCGGCCGGTGCCGTGGGCCACGCAGGAGATGGCGTCGTCGGCCACGTAGGTCTCGATACCGGTGTGGGACTCGATCAGCTTGTCAAAGCCCCAGACCAGCGACCCGCCACCGGTCATGATGATACCGTTGCTGGAGATATCGGCCACCAGCTCGGGGGGAGTGCGCTCCAGCACGCCGTGGATGGCCTCCAGGATGCGGGAGCAGGGCTCCTCAAACGCCTCGATCATCTCGCCGGAGGTGACGGAGAACACCCGGGGCAGGCCGGTCATGAGGCAGCGGCCCTTGACCTCCATGGAGATCTCC
Organism: uncultured bacterium; assembly: GCA_946548895.1. Classification (GTDB taxonomy): domain Bacteria; phylum Bacillota; class Clostridia; order Oscillospirales; family Oscillospiraceae; genus Enterenecus. The sequence continues at coordinate 11,793 of CAMNQF010000025.1, forward strand.
TCCGGCCGGGGGAACACGCAGCCGATGGTCATTTTCAGCTCCTCCGCGGTGCGGTCGCCGATGAGCACGTTGTGCCGCTTGCGGATGTACTTCACCACCGCCTCGCTGAAGGCGTCGCCCGCCACCTTGATGGAGGCGGACTCCACGATGCCGGACAGGGAGATGACGGCGATATCGGCGGTGCCGCCGCCGATGTCCACCACCATGTGGCCGTCGGGCTGGGTGATGTCCACCCCGGCGCCGATGGCGGCGGCCAGGGGCTCCTCAATGAGGTATACCCGCCGGGCGCCCGCCTGGATGCCCGCGTCGATAACGGCGCGCTCCTCCACCTCGGTGATGCCGGAGGGCACGCAGATCACCACCCTGGGCTTGAACAGGTGGACGGGGGCCACCTTGCGGATGAACTCCCGGAGCATCCGCTCGGTCATGTCGTAGTCGGAGATGACGCCGTCCCGCAGGGGGCGGATGGCCACGATATTGCCCGGGGTTTTGCCCAGCATCTGCTGGGCCTCGGTGCCCACCTTCAGCAGCTTGCCGGTATTTTTATCCAGCGCCACCACGGAGGGCTCCCGCAGGACGATTCCCTTGTCCTTAATATAAACCAGCACGCTGGCGGTACCCAGATCAATGCCGATATCTCTAGCAAACATAGCATTCACTCCTGTATTGGCCCCGCACGAGCCCCATCTGTGGAGCAGTCTGCCCCAAAAGCGCCCCGCGTAGTCATATCTAAAATACCCACTGGGGGGTATATCGCTGCACTCATGTCAATCATACTAGACAATCCGTGATTTTGCAAGCTTTTTTCCCCAATGTACTCCTTAATTTTTCATAAGGAAAGCTCCGCTTTTTCGTCGGAATGCCCGCCGCGGCCGTCCGCGCCGCCGGATATCCCACAAATCAGCACTGCAAAACCAATCCCAACAACACTTAGCCCCCAGCCGTCCTACATTCGCGGCTGGGGGCTTACTTCTGGGTTTGATTGTCCAAGGGCTGTTACCTTCGCTTTCTTCCGGGCTCTTCCCGGATGTGCTTGCGTTGGGGGTCCGCTTGAAACGTTTGTCTCTCAGTTTCCTCAAACAATGGTGGGCTTCAGACTTTATCTGGCTTCCGTCGCTTTAAAAAGCGTGTTTGGAACGATTCGAGTATTCGTTTCACTTTGCGTTTCCCAATCGCAGAAAGTAGTTGGTGCGGTCTTATTAGTACATTGGACTCACCTTTTCCTTTCTGTCTGTATTGTACTATATAGGTTTGGGTTTGTCAACAGTTTTTTGTGAGATTTTTAAAAAAATTTTAGCCGGCCCCGCCTGATGCGGGGCCGGCCGGGCCGGTCAGCCCTCGTCCTCAAAGCCGTCGTTCTCGATGGCCACGCCGTACCAGCTCAACCCTGTGGAGGCGGCGTCCCCCCAGGTGGGGTGGCGCTGGGCCACCATGCCCCAGGTGTTGTACCAGAACACATAGGTCACGTCCACGTGGCTGGGCAGTATGTCCTCAATGATGAGGCGGAGCCTGTCAAATCCCTCGGGGATGCCCGCCACATCGGGGAAATACACCTTCACGTATCCCGGCTGGCTCCCTTCCTCCGCCCGGGCGTTAAGGCCGCACCCCCGCAGGGTGTCGTTGATGGCGGAGGTGGTGAAGCTGTCCCCGTTGATGCGCAGCAGGGCGGCCAGGGCGGCCCGCCGCTGCCTCACCGTCTCGCACACCGGGCGGTAGGGCAGCAGCGCCTCCACCCGCTCCAGGCCGAAGTCCTCCGCCGTGACCAAGTTCATCTCCCGGGCGGTGTGGTCCAGCTCTTCCGCCGCCCCGTCCAGCTTCGCGCCATAGGCGGCCAGCTCCCCCCGGTTGACCGCGCCGGGCCGCAGGTCATAGGCCCCCAGCGGCTGGAGCAGGGAGACCAGGTAGTCCTCAAATTTCGGCGTCACGCGCTCTCACCGCCGCTTTCCTCGGTCTGGGCGGGGACCCCGCCGTCCGCAATGACCAGCTCTCCCAGCACAGGCAAGGTCACGCTGTCCAGGGGCAGGTCGGCCTCCGGGGCGGTGAGGCGGCAGTTGGCCACCCCGTCCACGGCGTAGATCAGCGACACCAGCTGGGCCCTTGGGAGGGGCTGGCCCAGCCGCTCCCCGTTGAACCAATCCTCCAGCCGGTCCCGCACGGCCCCGGCCACTTCGGCAAACTCCCGGCCCTCCTCCGCCCACAGCTGGACGGACACGTTCACCGTCTGGGCCGTGGGCTTCAGCACCTTCACGTCGCACGCGATCTCCCGCACCCCGTCGAAGTAGTCCTGAAGCTCGTCAATCAGCTCCTCGCCGGGCACGCCGCCGGGGGCGGCGGGCACAATGTCCACCGTGCCCACTCCCCGGTTCCGGGGGAGCACTGTCACCGCCGCCACGCCGTTGAAGGACATGGCGGCCTGGCGGTAGAAGGCGGTGTTGGCGCCGTTGGCCAGCCGCCGGAAGGTAGCCAGCACCCGCGCCCGCAGGGCCTCGTCCTCCTCCTGGTCCTGCCCATTGGACAGGGGCTCCGGGTTGGCGCAGGCCACAATGCCCGTAGGGGGCAGGGCCATGTACACAATGGCGCCCTGGCCCACATTGCCCGCCGTTCCGGCCTCCGCCGCCGTCACAGGCAGCTCGCAGTACGGCTGGCCCGCCGGCACCACCCCGGCCGTATCGGTGAGGAACCGCACGCCTCCCGCGGTCATGCACACTGTCCCGGCGGGTACCTCGGTGTCGGTCTCCCGGGCCTCGTCCACATAAAACCGCACCGTCCCCACGGCGGGGACCGCCTTATGCCGGGACACGCCCCGCAGGGCGGCGTGCTTGTCCAAGTCCTCCCCCTGGGCCGTCTGGGGGAAGCACTGCCGCCGGGTCCACTCCGCCTGTACATACAGGCTGTACATCTGGGCGGCCACGGCATAGAACCGCACGGCCAGTTCGCTGCTGCCGCCGGCGGTCTGGCCCGTCCGGGCCTGAAAGTCCGAGGCCAGCCCCTGGTAAATTTCCTCCAACGTAATCAAACTCTCATCCCTCCAACTGCACTGCCACCGGCAGCCGCGCCTCCTGCCACAGCAGCTCCACCGACACGGCCAGCACATCCCGTTCCCGCCGCACCGCCGCGCCGGCCACTGTCACGCCGTCCAGGCCGGTCAGCGCCTCCACGGCGAATTGGCGGGCCAGGGCGTCCCAGGCGGAGGGCTTCTCCCGCCGGAGCTGGTAGATCCGGCTGCCCAGCTCCGGCAGGAAGGGGAAGCTCCCGCGCCGGGCGGTGAGGCGGAACAGGGCCTCGTTCACCAGGGCCTCTCCGTCCCGCACCACCGCCACGCCGCCGTTGCCGTCGGCCGTGTAATCCCTGTCTTTCAACAGCAGGCTCATCTCAGTCCCTCCGTTTCTCTAACCCAGCCCCGCCAGGATGGCGATCACAATCCTGGCGATCATATCCTCCAGCTTCTCGCCCCGGATATAGACCTCGCCCTTCAGGTTGATTTTGGGCGCTTCCAGGATGATTCCCGTCCCGCCCTGGATGTTCACCGCCGTACCCCCGGCGGTCAGCCGTTTGGCGCTGATGTCCACCTGGTCGGGCACGCTGCCGTCCTGGCGCAGGCCCACCACGCAGGGGGTCTCCCCCTTACCCTGGATGACCAGCACCCGCTGGCCCACCTTGGGGGTCCAGCGGTAGCCCGCGGGCCCGTACAGCTGGAGGCCCCGCCGTTCACAGTCCAACATTACCGCCAGCTCGCCGCCGCTCATGGTGACGATGCCGGTCTGACCCTCTCCCGGGTCGGCGGGCTGTTTCTGCTGTCCGCTCAACCACATGATCGTATCCTCCTATTGCCGCGTTCCGCGCTGCTCGCCACGGCTCCGCGCTTCCCTCTTGTCACGCTTCGCCTGCTCGCCACGGCTCCGCGCTTCTCTCAAATCATCGCGTCCCTCTCGCCCAGCACCAGGGTGGTGGACAGCCCCTCGCCGCCGCAGGACACTTCGGTCTGGGCCGCCCGGTACACTCCATTTGCCCCGCAGTCTTTCAGCTCCACCGAAACCAGCTGGCCCGGCCAGGCCAAAAACGCCCCGGCGATGGTGGCGCGCATCCGCACCCGGCCGGACCGGGCCGCCTTCAGCTGGTATCCGGCGGTATAGCGCATGGCGGCGGTGCCTGTGGTGTTGGGCACGGTAACCACCCGCCGGGCGCAGCCGCCCTGGGCCAGGAAATCCGGGTCGGACACCCACTGGGTCCCCAGGGCGGTCCGCCGCCGCACGGCCACCTGACTGAGCACCCCGTGGCGCTCCTCCCGGTACTCCCAGCCGGTCACGGGGTCCCCCTCCCGGATGCGCAAAACCTCCCCGTCCCCGTGGGGGGCCAGCACCAGCCGTCCCTCCCGGTCGAACCGGGGGACCACGCCGCCGTAGTAGCAGGCGTACCGCCGCACCACGCTCCACTCGCTCTCCCCGCTGGACACGTTGAAGCCATCCACGGCGGGCAGGGCAGCGCCGCCCACCGCCTCCACGCCGTAGGGGGCCACATGGTTGGCGATAATGTCCGCCCGGGTGGCCCGCTGATACTCGGCGGGCATGGCCTCGTTGTCCAGCAGCAGGGCGGCCATCCCCCGGCCGGCCAGCTCCAGATACAGCCCGTCCTTTCCGCACCGCACGGCGTACTCGTCCACCACGCCGGTGAACACCCGCTCCCCCTCCCACTCGGCGAAAAAGCGGCAGGCGGCGGACAGCAGCGTCTCCTGTCCCCGCTCCCACAGGCACCGCAGGAAAAAGCTGTCGCAGGGGGTATCCGTGCCGTAGCAGAACCGCCAGCTGACGGCGGTGGGCAGGGTTAAAATACCGCCTCCGCCCAGCTTCACCCAACATTTTATCATTTGATTCTCACCCTCTGTCCCGCGTAGATGAGATTGGGATTTCGGATGGACGGGTTGAGCTCTATGATTCGGTTGAGCTCCACGCCATACCGCCGTGCCAGCTCCCACAGGGTATCCCCCCGGGTCACGGTGTGCCACTGGGCGTCTTCCTCCCCGGCCTCCTGGGGGGGAGCGCCGCCGGAGTTCAAGGGCCGGGCCGCCAGTTTGGTGTCTCCCGCGCCGTCCACCACCTCCCAAAACTCAAAGGAGTAGGCCACATAGTCCCGCCTGGGCTCCTGCCGCAGCTCCAGGGAGGCGAACCAGGCCGTGGTGGTCATCCACACCGGGTGGACCAGCACGCCGGGCGTCTCCTCGTAGAACACGGAAGCCAGCTCTTTGAAGGTGTCGTAGGCGTGTTCGCCCACAAACTCCCCCTCTCCCCGGAGCACCCGCCGGGTCTGTCCCAAGCTTTGGAGGTGGTAGCGGCCGAAGGGGATCTTCTGCACCGCGATTTTTCGGTCGTAGGCAATGGAATACACCCTGGGGTTGTGGGGCCACACAAAGCTTTTGAACCGCATAGGCGTAAGGATCATGTTTCCGTCACTCCCCTCAATAAATAGACATACCGCCGTCGTATCTCCTGCTGTCCCGCCGGACGGCCCGGTCCAGCTCGTCCACGGCCAGGGCGGCGGACCGCCCCGGTTCCTCCGCGGGCGGGATTCGCCCCGCCTGTTCCACGGGCAGGGCCAGGGCCGCCGCCGGGCTGGCGGCCTGGGCGGTCCGGCGGTACAGCTCCTCCAGCCCGCTTCCGGCCTCCTGGCGGGGAATCTCCGGGCCGCCGCCGTCCCGGCCCGCTGTCTCCAGCCGCCCGGCGGCCTCCGCCGCGGGGCGCGGGGCCAGGATGGCCCCTTCCAGCTCCTCCGCCAGCACCCGCCGCTCCAAAGCGCCGCCCCGCGGGGCGGCGGCAGCCTCCCTCGCCGCCCCGGGCCACAACTCCGGCCCTGGCGGGGGGCTTTGGCGGTCCCCAACTTCCGGCTCCGGCGGGTCCCGCTCCTCTCCGGCTTCCGGGGCGGCGCGGGCGGAGGGCTTGGCCCACTGGATCTCCAGCCCGTCCTCCCGCTCCTCCTCGTCCTCGGCCTCCATCAGGGCCAGCAACTCCTCCAGCCGGTCAACCACCGCCGCCGCCCCCCTTCAGCTCCTGGTACCGGACCCAGTCGAACCCGGCGTTGACGGACCAGCTCTCCCGGGGCGCGCCGCACACGGGGCAGGGCTCGGCCTCCGCCCTCTGGCGGCAGCCGGGGCACAGCCTCGCCAGCTCCTCCTCCTGATCCAGCGCCAGGTTGAGGGCGCACCACAGGTAATCCCGGTCGGTCATGCGTTTCGCCCGCTCCTCGGTGGGCAGAGCGCCGAACAGGCGGAGCACGCGCCACTGAAGGCGCTCATAATGCGCGTGCTCCAGGCTTTTTTTCGCCGGGCGGTCTCCTCTGCCCCGTCCAGTGGGGAGGGGTTGCAATCCCGGTTAAACGCCGCCCAGGCGTCGGCCAGGCGGGCGATATCCTCCACCCGCAGGGCGTCCAAAACCGCCTCCCCGCCGTCAAAAACGGGTTTTCCATGCCGTTCCAGCGCCCGGGCGACCAGGCAGGCGTTGCGGCACAGGGCCCGTTCCCTGCCCTCCTTGGCCAGGGCGTCCCCCTCCCGGCGGGCCTCCAGCACCTCCCGGGCGGACAGCAGCCGCAGCGCGCCCTCTCTCACCTTCACCCGGTCCGGCCCGTCCCAAAATTCGTTCCCCATCACACCGCCGTCTCCATCCGGCGGCCTGCCACCAGGGTGAGCTTTTCCACCACCATTTGGCCCAGCTGGGCGTCCTCCTCAATGCCGCTCCACTGGCAGTCGGAATAGATCACCTTGCGGTCCGGCTTGCAGATGACCAGGGAGAAATTTTTCATGCTGTAGAAGTCCAGCCCGTCGGCAATGGCCTGGTCGGTGGCGTACAGCCTGGTAAGCTGGATGACGTAGCTCTGGGGTCCCTGGACGGTGGCCACCGGCTCCTCCTCGCCGAAGGCCTCCACGGAATAGGAGCTCCGAGCGGTTTTGCAGTTGTAGCTCTGCACCACGGCCACCTTCTGGCCGTCCAGCTCCAGCCAGATATCGGAACTGGTGGGGAAGCCCGCCGCGCTGAGTCCGGCGTTAAAGTTTGCGCTCATTGTAGTTCCTCCTTGTATCCTGTATTCACGTCTCGCCTGCTCGCGACGCGCGGCTTCCCTCCGACTCAGGCAAAACCCAGTCCCGCTACGCGGGCCTTGGGCTTTTGCCTTCGCTTTGGTCCATCCGCGCTGCTCGCGACGGCTCGAACGCTATACTGTAATATGGGCGGACAGCCAGATCTGGTTGAGCCCGTGGGCCACGGTGAAGGCGAACTCCACCAGGCAGACGGTGGGGTCTGCGTCCAGGGCGGACACAGTCACGTCCTCATAGCTGTCGATGATCTCCCGGCTGACCCGTTTTTCCAGCTCCATCACCGTGAGGGAGCGGATGGCGCCCCGGCTCTGGGCGGTGTTTTTGGCCCGGCTGAACCTGGCCCGCAGGGCGTTGCGGATGCCGGGGATCACCTCGTCCACCACCAGGATGGTGGTGAGCTCCCGCCAGGTGGCGTCCACCGCGCCGCCGGTTTTGGTCCGGGTGGTGATGCCGCGCACCACGTAACACGCCCCGGCCAGGGTCTCCAGGGGGGTCACGCCCCCCTGGACCAGCAGGTCGATGTCGCCGTCGGAGTAATTGCGCTCCAGTTCGCCCAGCCCGTAGAGCTGGGCACCCCCCAGGGGCAGGGCGGGGTCGGTCCCGCCGGCAATGGCCCCTGCCACGGCGGCGGCGCACAGGGCCCCGCCGGAGCTGCCCCCGGCGCCGGGTGCGGTGAGCACCACCCGCTCGCAGTTGAGCTGCCCGGCCCGCTGGACCAGCTGCTCCACGGTCTCGTCCTGGGCGCCGCCCACCACGGCGATGCGCTCCCGCCGGGCGGCGGAGCATTCCTGCACCATGGCCTTCAGGGCCTGCTGTACGGACAGCGTACTGCTGTCGCACACCACCACGCTCACGTTGTCCAGCGCCGCCACGGTGGCGAGCGCGGCCGTATAGTCCTGTCCGGCGGGCACGCCGTACACCACTCCCGCGCCGTTGCGGATGGCCAGCTGGGCCATGCGGCTGAGCAGGCAGTCGCCCACATCCGCCGCCGCCCGGCTGTAGCTGGTCCACTGATAACTCTTTTTTCCATCCGCGCCGTCCATGGCGGCGATCACCGCCACGCTGCCGCCTCCCGCGGCGGCGGCGGTGAGGCCGGACGCCTCGTAGGAGGAATACACCCCCGGTCGTTCATGCTTGGTTCCTGCGCTCATGTTATCCTCCCTCTCACTTCAAATTCCGCGAAGGTCCCGGCCTCCCCGTCCGTCCGGGCGACGAGCCAGGCCCTGCACCGGCAGCTCACGGTCTGGCGGTACAGTCCCTCCTTTTCCAGGAACTCCACCCGGCCCGCCTGAACCTCCAGGACGGGCAGCCCTGCCGCGCCCTGGCACAGCAGGGCCTCCGCGGCGGTCTCCGCCGCCCGCTGGCAGGCGTCCCCGCCCCCGTCCCTGGGGGCGAAGATGTCCAGCGTCAGGGTGAGTTCCGCCTCCCTGCCGTAAGTCTCCCGTTCCCGCCCGGTCTCCGGGTCCTTCCAAACGCCCAGGTAATCCTTAAACCCGCCGGGGGCGCACGTCATGCCGCTGAGGGACACCGCCGCCGCGGCCTCCCGCCAGCGGCGGGCCGGGGCGCAGTCCATAGCGGCCACGGCGCTGAGGCCGTTTTGGCGCAGCTGATCCGCCAGCCGCTCCCGCAGGGCGTTCAGCGCCCCGCTCACGGCGCGTTCTCCGGGCAGGGCCGCAGGGCCAGCCACAGGTGGGTGACCTGCCCGCCCACCCAGATGGGCCGCACAGTCATCACCTCATACCGCTCTCCGCCCCACTCCAGCCAGCCGCCGGGCCCGGTCTTGTCCAGGGGGAGGCCGGGCTCGGCCAGCCCCAGGAACCGGTCCTGGGAAAAACTGCCCAGCGCCCCGGCGGTGTACTGCCAGTCCGCCTTGGTCATGGGCTGCACGATGGCCATGCCCCGGCCGGCCTCGGCACCGTCCTCTTTCCGGCACACCATCTCCTGCCCGTAGGCCTTGATGACCCACTCAAACGCCTCGATCAACCGCTCACCCCCTGAAACACAAACGAGTTATCCCGCAGATAGGGCCTCATCAGCTCCATGGCCTGGCGGGACAGTTTTTCCGCGCCGTCCCCGCTTCCCGGCTCCCGGCGGACAGAGATATCCCCCGCCGACAGGGCCGTGACGCCCTCCAGGCCCTGGCCGCCCCGCAGCCAGTCCATGGCCAGCCACGCCGCCGCCAGGGGGTATGCCCCCTGGCAGTCCCCGGGGGCCAGGCCGTCCTTCAGCTTTTGGTCCAGCATCCGGCAGGCGGCGGCGCACACCGCCTCCAGCAGGGCCTCGCTCTGTCCCGCGCCGCCCAGCGCCTGGACCAGCTCCATCACCTGTTCCAGCATATCCGCCCTCCTAGATCAGGAAGGCCCCGTGGTTGGCTTCCCTGGGGGGCTCGTCCTGTTCATAGTTCAGCTGAACGCCGGGGGTCAGCAGGCGGTCCGCCTTGTCCCGGTACAGTTTGATGAGCCCCAGCAGCTCCTCCTCCTCCAGCCGGCCCGCCACCCTTTCCAGCAGGGCGCGGTCCGCGGACCGCTCGGCGATGCCGGCCAGGCACACCAGCTCCCGCCGCAGGCTTTTGAGGTACTTCCGGCCCAGCCGGGCCTCGTCCGCCAGCCGCCCAGCGCTCTTGACCACGCCGGACCTGCGCTGGGCGGGCACGGCCACAAAGGACCACTCGTACACGTCGGAGGCCCCGGTGAGCACACCGCAGCACAGCTGGCCGCCGTATTCCTCCCCCTTCTCGTGGGCGCAGGACCCCAGCGGCTGGCCGCAGACGGAGCACAGCACCTGGTCCACGGCGCAGCCCACGCTGACCTCCCGCTTGATACCGCCGTCGATCTCGGCGATGAGGGCGGCGTTTTCGGGGGTGCGCATCATGTAGGCCCAGCCTTTGAGCCAGCGGCAGGGCCGCCCGTCCCGGGTGAGGGAGCCGTCTCCGCCCACCACCTGGGTACGGTAAATGCGGGCGGCCTGTCCTTTGGCGGACCACTGGTGGTCGAACACGCCGGACACCCCCACGAACAGGGGGGCCAGCTGGTCCAGCGTGCCGTCGTCGAACCGCTCGAAATCCCGGTCAATGTCGTTGTCGCACAGGCGGAGGGCAAAGGTGTACACCTCGTCCGCCCCCAGCTCCCGCCGGGCCAGGGCGTTGATGAGGGCCAGCTCCTCCCCGCCGGGGGTTCCGATGCCTTTGACCCGCGCGTCCTTATTGATTTCCATGTTCATTCTCCTCCTCCATGGCCCTGGCCTGGGCCCGGTACAGCGCCGCCCTGGCCTCCGACTCCTCGTCCTGAAGGTTCACGTCCAGCCAATCCACGGTTACCCGGCTGTCGAAGCCCCTCAGCCGCAGCCACAGCTCGCACACCCGCTCCACCACCGGCTCCAGGCTCCGCCGGATGGCGGAAATTTCGCTGGTCATGATGTCGGCCTGCTGGCTGCTCATCCGCTCGGTGGACGACCAGCTCAGGCCCAGCAGGAAGGGGGGGATGCCAGTCTTGGCCACCAGCTGCTCCAGGATCTGCCGGACGGGCACCTCGCTGTCCAGGATCTGGTTGTCCGCGCCGATGGTGCGGATCTCCACATCCCCGGCGGCCACGAAATCCCGGACGGCGCCGTCCCGGCCGGCCTGCATGGCGGCGGACCACTCCCGCGCCACCTGGGCGCACCGCTCCTGGGGGTCGCCGCCGTCTCCGTCCCGGCAAACCACGGCGAAGCGCACGTTGCCCATCCGCTCCCAGTTTTTTCCGACTGCCTGGAAGATTTTCACGAAAATTTCCGCCAGGAAGGGCATGGACCGCAGCATGGACACCCCATAGGGGGCGCAGGTCTCCGGCTGGAAGGGGGTGAACAGCAGCAGCTCCTGGCGGGGCAGCTCCCGCACCGCGCCGCCGCTGTCCCGGGCGCACAGGGTGAAGTCCAGGGGGCTGGCCCCCTCTTTGATCTCCACCCGGCTCACGTCGGCGCACAGCAGGGCGGCGATGTCCCGGCCGTCCCGGGTGGGGACGATCTCGCCCACCGCCCGGCCGCACACCAGCATGGAGTCCAGGTACTGGTCCAGGAAGGCCTGAACGCCCCGCTGCCCCCGCCCCACGGGGACGGTGCGGAGGAAGCGGTCCAGCTCCTCCTGGGCGTCCCGGTCCCGGCAGGCGACCTTCAGCCCGCCGCACAGCCGCACCAGTTTACAGATAGCGGCGTCCACTACGGGCACGGCCTCCCGGACGGCCCGGTAGAGGGCGGTTTCCCCGTTGTGGAGGGGCACGTACCCGTCCATCTGGACGAAGGGGTGCCGCCCCTCATCCCGGAGCTGGGCGGCGGCCGCCGCCCGCCCCGTTTTTTTCCGCTTGTCCCCGATCATCAGACGGAGAGTACCCGGCTGGCGTCCTCAAAGATTTTGGCGTAGCCGGAGATGGTGGTGATGGCGGCCCGCTCCAGCTGGCGGTCGATGATCTTGTCGTACTCCACCATCACGTCGCCGGCCTTGACCATCTCCAGGGCGTAGTTTTTGTCCAGGCCGAGGATTTTGCCGGCGGGCACGGCGGAGGAGCGCAGCACCTTGGCGCCCATGGGGGTGATGAGCCTGCCGGTGCCGTGGAAATCCAGGCCGGCCATGGCGTCCTGCATCTGGCTGAGGCCCAGCAGCTTGGGCATGGTGTCGGTGCCCACCAACAGGGTGTTGAGCTGGTAGGGCTCGAAGCTGTTCCAGAAGGCCAGCAGGTCGCTGTAGGCCAGCGTTCCGGCGGTTTTCACGCTGGTGCTCTTGGCGGCGTTGCCGTTGCCGTCGCCGTTGATGATGACGTCGATGGCGTCCTCCAGGTGCATCCGGCCGATCTGGGCGCCGATCTGCCGCAGGGTGACGGAGAACAGGTCCAGCTTCTGGAACCGAATGGCCTCGTAGGAGGCCACCAGCATCCGGCCCCGCTTGTGGAGCTTCACCAGGCTGTCCCTGGTGCGCACGGTGGTCTGGGGGATGGCGGCGCCCTCGGCCACCTGCTTGAGCTTCTTCTCATCCTCGGGCACGGAGGTGATGGAGCGGTAATCCATCCCCTGGATGAGGGTTTCGGTGGCGGTGATGTCGGGGAGGATGTTGGCCTCCTCCATGCCCACCTTCACGGCCCGGGCGATGTACTCGGGGAAGAGCACCGCCGACTGGGAGGTGGAGAAAAACTTATCCACCAGGTCGGAGCCCGCGCCCTTCACCCGGATGTCGAAGCGCTTCAGCTGCCGCTGATAGGCGTCCAGCCCCTCCAGGGCGGTGCCGCGGTACTGCTCGCTGGGGTCCAGCTTTTCCAGAACCTGGGTGAAGGACTTGCCGGCCTCGTGGTACATCCCTTTTTCCAGCTTGACGTTGTCGAATCTCTGCGCCATATTCCCTCTCCTCCTTCTCTTTTACAGCTTGATGACGGCGGTTTTGGCCGTGGTGTCCACCGCCAGCACCAGGCACTGGAGCCCGCCGGTGGTGACGGTTTTGACGCCGCCCTCGCCGTCGCAGGCCAGGGCCTTCCAGCCCACGGCCGGGGCGGTGCCGCTGTAGCCCACCGTGGCCACGCCGCCGATCTGGACCGCCGCCGCGCCGCCCCGCACGCCGCCCAGCACCACGCCGCAGGGCAGGGCGTCGGCGGCGCCCTTGCTCACGGTGCCGTTTTTGGTGAGGGCCACCGCCATGCCGGGCTGCACCTCGCCCTCCACCTGGAAGGTGGCGGCCGTCTGGCCCACGCCCTCGAAACAGATGTCCATGTTCATTCTCCTCTCATTGATAAGGTATCTATGGAAACCCCCTGTTCAGGGGTATTCCCCCACACTCCCCCTGCCGGGGGCGTTACTTTCTGCTCGTGCAGAAAGTAACCAAAGACACGCTGCCCTCTATTTGTGCTGCCGCTTGTGTCTGGTCCTTGCGGCTGTATGCGGTCCGCGCCCCGCGCCTGAGCTTGCGCACCGTCCGCGCCGGGGCCGGAGTGCCCGCGCTCCCTAAAACGCCTGCCGCTCCACAAACCGGGCGGTATACCCATTTCCGCCATCCAGCGCCATCACGAAATAGCGGATATCGTCCATGGCGTGGTCGTGCTCCTTCCGCACCCGGTCCATGGCCCGGTCGTCCTCCCAGCGGTACAGCTCAAACTCCCGGGCCGCCGCCCCGCACTCCCGGCAGATGACGATTTTCCCGGATTTCAGCGCCTCCGCCGTCCGGCGGATGCCCTCCAGCACCCGGTTGTCCGCCTTGCGGACGGTCCAGCCCGCCCGGCGCAGCGCCTCAATAAAGCTGGCCGCCGACGGGTCCACAATAACCGTCTCAATCTCCCGCCCCGCCGCCAGACAGTCCAGCTCCCGGACATACTCCCCGTCGGTTTTCTGCCGTCCCTGGGCCCGTGCGTCGTAGTAGTATTCGCGGACCCTGTACCACACCCCGTCCAGCTCGCCCCACAGGCCGAAGGAGGCGGGGTTCCGGGTTCCGTAGTCGCAGGAAACCCGCCACCGGCGGAAGGGCCCTTCCGGGGCCGCGGGCATCTGGTCCCGGCGGAAGAAGTCGTACACCAGCCCTTCGGCGGCGGTCCACTCGCCCAGCACATACCGCCGGTAGAAGGTTCCCTGGAACAACCTCGCATACCGCGCCCTGGTCTGGGGGGACAGCCTGGGGTTGTCCTCCATGGTAAAGCGCAGGTACAGCGCTCGTTTCTCCTCCGCTTTTTGGATCCACTCCCGATAGAACCAGTGCTCCGAACCGGCGGGGTTGCAGGAGAACCAAAGCTTTCCGCCCTCCACAGAGCATCGGGCGGCGGCCTGCTCCACGAAGGAGCGCGGCATGAGCGCGGCCTCGTCCAGCAGCACCCCCGCCAGGGTAGCCCCCTGGATAGCGGCGGCGCTGCCCTCGTCCCGCCCGCCGTAGAGGTAGAATCGGTTTTCCCGGCCCCCGCCCCGGAGGGCCACCTCATTGCGGCTGACCTTTTCCTCCCATTGGAAGCCCAGCCCTTCCAGCACGGGGCGGGCCTGGGCCAGGAGGTTCCGCCGCACGCCGTTGACGGACCCGGCGCACAGGCCGAAGCGCTGCCGGTGGAAGCGGGCCATAGCCCACAGGAGGAAGGAGAGGGTGAGGGCGAAGGTTTTGCCCGACCGCACCGCGCCGTCGCAGATGACGGCGTCATAGCGCTCCTCCCTCCACCAGTCCAGGACCTGGCGCTGTTTGGGGGAAAAGCGGAGCTCTTTCACGCCTCACCGCCGCCTGTCTCCCGTCCCAGGCCGTTCAGGAAGTCCTCCAGCGCTCCGTCCCGCCGCTCCTCCATCAGTTCCCGGAGCATAGCCAGCACCCGCAGCTTGTCCACAAATTTGACCTCGAAGGCGCCGTTGGCGTTTCGCTTCAGCTCGGCCACCCCGGCGAGGTCCAGCCTGTCCACCTGCCCGGCATCCTCCGGCCCCAGCAGGGACAGCTTCACCACGTCGTTGCTCTTCCATCGGATCAGCTTGCGCAGATAAGCCGTCAGCTGCCGGCGGATTTTCTGCTCCTCGGTTTTTTCCTGCGTCTCCATTCCAAACCTCCTCACGGTCCGCCGCCGAAACACCCGTTTTGTTGCCTGTCCCGGTGCAAGGCGCAAAAAAATCCCGAAGCAATTTCTGCTTCGGGATTTCGGCGCCGCCCGCGGCGGCTTCATGCTTCTTGCTGTCACGCTCCGCGCTTTTTATTTATGATACTCCGACCCCTCCCGGATTTTAAACGCCCGGTAGATCTGTTCCAGCAGCATCACCCGGGCAAGGTGATGGGGGAAGGTCATGGGGGACATGGACAGCCGGACCGCGGCCATGGCCTTAACGTCCGGGTGCAGCCCGTAGGACCCGCCGATGACAAACACCAGGTTTTTGTCGGCGCTCTGCTCCCAGGCGGCGATCATCCGGGCCAGTTCCTCGCTGGACCGCATCCTCCCCTCGACGCACAGGGCGGCCACCCTGGAGCCGGGGGGGATTTTTGCCCGGATGGCCTCCCCCTCCTTTTCCAGTGCGTTCTGGATTTCCGCCGGGGCGGGGTTTTTGGGCAGCTTCTGCTCTGGCAGCTCAACGATGTTCAGCCTGCAATAGCCGCCCAGCCGCTTGGCGTATTCCGCCGCGGCCTCCTGATAGAATTTTTCCTTCAGTTTACCCACACAGATCACGGAAATGCCCGCCATTTCAGACCCTCCCAGAGGATTTTTGCGCCTTTCCGGCGCCGTCCCGCGCTATACCTCGAACCAATCGGTGGCCTCGCTGCGGGGCGCGGCGGCCAGCTCCACGTCGCCCTCCCGCAGCCCCAGGCCGGCCAGGGCCTTCCGGGCGGCCTCCAGGGCAAGGCGGGGCCGGTTGTTCTCCTGGGAGAGGTGGGCCAGCACCACCCTGCGTGTCCCCTGGGCCCCGGCCCAGGCGGCCAGCTCCCCGCCCATCTCATTGGACAGGTGCCCCCGGTCCCCACGGATCCGGTTTTGGAGGTGGATGGGATAGGGCCCGGTGCGCAGCATCTCCGGGTCATAGTTGAACTCGCCGATGAGGGTATGGGCGCCCCGCAACTCCTCCAGGGCCTGTGGGGGAATCACTCCGGTGTCGGTACAAAGTACCAGTTTTTGCTTCCCGTCGCTCACCGAGAATCCGACGGGGCGGGCACAGTCGTGGCTGGTGGGGAAGGTGCCGATCTCCAGCCCTTGAATCGCGAACCGCTGGCCGGGCTCGAACACCCGGAAGCGCTCCACCAGGCCGCTCCACCGGCCGCACAGCTGGACGGCGGTGCCCTCGGCTGTGTAAAGGGGTGCGGCCGTCTGCCTGCACAGCACGGGCAGGGCGGCCACGTGGTCGGTATGCTCATGGGTGATGAGCACGCCGGAGATGTGCCGCAGCTCCAGCCCCAGGTCCTTCAGCCCCTGGGCGATGCGGCGGGTGGAGATGCCCGCGTCGATGAGGATATGTACCCGCCCGTCGCTGACCACGGCGCAGTTTCCCGACGATCCGCTGGCCAGGGTGGCCGCTCTCAGCATAAAAACTCCCCTTTCTGGCAAGACGGCGCCACCGTGCGCCCCTGCGCTTCTCCGCCCGCGAAGCCAAAAGGCGGCCCTGTCACGCGCGGTTTTTCCGTTATTTCACAAATGTGCCGGAAAGGGAGCGCCCCTTTCCGGCAGAATTCCTATATATGAAGCCGCACCGCCGCTCATGGCGGCTCCGCGCCAGCCCATTCGCGCCGTCAACTGACGGCCGAGACCTTTCCCTGCTCCGGATCGGGCACCTCCACCACCCGGATGTCCGCGCCGACGCGGGACAGCTTGCCGATGATGTCCTCGTAGCCCCGCTCGATGTGCTTCACGTTGGTGATCTCGCTGGTGCCCTGGGCGGCCAGGCCGGCAATAATCATAGCGGCGCCGGCCCGCAGGTCGCAGGCCTCCATCGGGGCGCCGGTGAGCTTCTCCACGCCCTCAATAATGGCAATTTTGCCATCCACCTGGATTTTGGCCCCCAGGCGGCGGAACTCCTCGGTATAGCGGTAGCGGTTGTCCCACACGCCCTCGGTGATGACGCTGGTGCCCCGGGCCAGGCAGAGCACGGCGGCGATCTGGGGGTGCATATCGGTGGGAAACCCGGGGTAAAACATAGTCTTGATGTTGGTGCGCTGGAGGGGGCCATGGCGGCGGACGATGACGCTGTCCCCCTGCTCCTCCACCTCGGCGCCCATCTCCACCAGCTTGGCGGTGATGCACTCCAGGTGTTTGGGGATGACGTTGCAAACCCGCACCTCGCCCCCGGCGGCGGCGACGGCGGCCATATAGGTGCCCGCCTCGATCTGGTCGGGGATAATGGAGTACTCCCCGCCCCGGAGCTTGTCCACGCCCCGGATTTTGATGACGTCGGTGCCCGCGCCGGTGATCTCGGCCCCCATAGAGTTGAGGAAATTGGCCAGATCCACGATATGGGGCTCTTTGGCGGTATTTTCAATGACGGTGGTGCCTTTGGCCAGCACGGCGGCCAGCATCAGGTTCATGGTGGCGCCCACGCTGGCCACGTCCAGGTAGATCTGGCTGCCCTTCATGCGGCCCGCCCTGGCGGCGGCGCACATATAGCCCTTTTCCACGACCACGTCCGCCCCCAGGGCGGTGAGGCCTTTGATGTGCTGGTCGATGGGGCGGCTGCCGAAGTCGCACCCGCCGGGCAGGGGCACCTCGGCCTTGCCGAAGCGGCCCAGCATGGCCCCCAGCAGGTAGTAACTGGCCCGGAGCTTCCGCCCCGCGTCATAGGGCACTGTCATGCACCGGGCCCCGGTGCAGTCCACCTCCACGGTGGTGCGGTTGAGCATACGCACGCTGGCGCCCAGGTCGCGCAGGATATTCAAGAGCAGGTCCACATCGCTGATGGCGGGAATATTTTCAATCCGGCAGGGTCCTTCCACCAACAGGGCGGCGGGGATGATGCCCACGGCGGCGTTTTTCGCGCCGCTGATCTCGACCTTGCCATACAGCGGACGCCCGCCGTGAATTAAATACTTTTTCAAATCAGCACCTCTGACTCCCGGCAATACCGGTTTGATCGCATGAAAGAGGGACAGCGCCCTCTGTTTTATCAATTCAGCGCGGGCCGGCTCGACCGGGCAAGCCCGGGAGCACATTTCCCAACGCATTATTATAGCACCGAAGGTAAGTAAAGGCAACCAAAACTTTCATCTTTCCCAACTGTCCCCGTCATTTCTCCCAACCAGCCATATTTTGCCCCCCGCGGGGCCAGATATTCCGGGAAAATTGTGAATTTTCTGCGATACCCCTTGCAAAATCCAAACGGCTGTATTATAGTACGGTTAGCACTCGATTCACAAGAGTGCTAACCTATCGTTTTCAAAAAAATTTATGATACGAGGTGCGCGAACCATGGCAAAGAAGCAGTTCAAAGCGGAATCCAAGCGTCTGATGGACCTGATGATCAACTCCATCTACACCCACAAGGAGATTTTCCTCCGGGAGATCATCTCCAACGCCAGCGACGCCATCGACAAGCTGGCCTACCTCTCCCTCACCGACGACACGGTGAAGGTAAAGCGGTCCGACCTGCGCATCACGGTGGTGCCGGACAAGGAGGCCCGGACGCTGACGGTGTCGGACAACGGCGTGGGCATGACGGCGGAGGAGCTGGAGCAGAACCTGGGCACCATTGCCCGCAGCGGCTCCCTGCAATTCAAGCGGGACATGGAGCAGAAGGATGACGCCGCCGACATCATCGGCCAGTTCGGGGTGGGGTTCTACTCCGCCTTCATGGTGGCGGACGAGGTGACGGTGGTCACCCGCCGCCACGGGGAGGAAGCGGCCCACTGCTGGAAGTCCTCCGGGGCGGACGGCTACACCGTGACGGAGTGCGGGAAGGAGGAACCCGGCACCGATGTCATCATGCACATCAAGGCGGACACGGAGGACGAGCATTACAGCGAGTACCTGGAAACCAACCGGCTCCAGTCCCTGATTAAGAAGTACTCCGACTATATCCGCCACCCCATCCGCATGGAGGTGGAGGATTACCGGGAGAAGGAGAAGCCCGCCGACGCAGGGGAGGACTACAAGCCGGAGTGGGAGACGGTGGTGGAGGAAAAGACCATCAATTCCATGGTCCCCCTGTGGCAGCGGCCCCGGTCCAAGGTGAAGCAGGAGGAGTACGACGGCTTCTACCGGGAGAAGTTTGGCGACTGGCAGCCCCCCCTGGCCACCATCACCACCTCCTCGGAGGGCACCGTGACCTTCAAGGCCCTGCTGTTCGTCCCCTCCAGCACCCCCTATGACTTTTACACCCGGGAGTACGAGAAGGGGCTTCAGCTCTACTCCTCCGGGGTGCTCATCATGGACAAGTGCGCCGACCTGCTGCCCGACTGCTTCCGCTTTGTGAAGGGCGTGGTGGACTCCCCCGACTTCTCGCTGAACATCTCCCGGGAGATGCTCCAGCACGACCGCCAGCTGAAGATCATCGCCTCCGCCCTGGAGAAGAAGATCAAGAACGAGCTGGTCAAGCTGATGAAGGACGACCGGGAGAAGTACGAGAAATTCTGGTCCGCCTTCGGCCGCCAGCTGAAGTACAGCGTGGTGGACAACTACGGCGCGAAGAAAGAGCTCTTGCAGGACCTGCTGCTGTTCACCACCTCCAAGGAGGGCAAGCTGGCCTCCCTGGCGGAGTACGTGGAGCGGATGGCCGAGGGGCAGGAGTTCGTCTACTACGTCTGCGCGGACACCAAGGAGCAGGCCGCCCGGCTGCCCCAGGTGGAGCGCGTGGCCGATAAGGGCTGGGAGATTCTCTACCTGACGGAAGAGGTGGACGAGTTCGTGATGCAGGCCCTGGGTGAGGTATCGGGCAAGAAGCTGAAGTCGGTGTCCGACCCGGACGCCCTGCCGGAGACCGATGAGGAGAAGGCGGAGCAGGAGAAGCAAGCGGAGGAGAGCAAGCCGGTGCTGGACTTCGTGAAGGAGACCCTGGGGGATCGGATCAAGGAGGCCCGCGTCTCCAAGATTCTCAAGACGGCCCCGGTGTGCATGACGGCGGACGGCCCCATGTCGCTGGAGATGGAAAAGTATTTCGCCAAAATGGAGGGGGCCTCCCCCATGGGCGCCATGAAGGCGGAGCGGGTACTGGAGCTGAACCCGTCCAGCGCCGCCTTTGGGGCGCTGAAATCCGCCCTGGACGGGGGCGACCGGGAGAAAGCCGCCAAATACGCGCAGGTGCTGTACCATCAGGCGCTGCTCATCGCGGGCCTGCCCATTGAGGACCCGGCTGCCTATACGGAGCTGGTGTGCTCCCTGATGGGCTGATCCCCGCCGGGGCCGCGCCCCGCACTCCTGGCAGGGGGGCGCCCTGCCGGGGGCGGTACTTTCTGCTCGTGCAGAAAGTACCCAAAGACACGCTTAGGGGGGAAAATCCGAACCGTTCGGCCCTTCGGACCTCACTTTAGGATTTTCCCCCCTAAGAACCCCCGTTACGGGGGACGCCCGATACGCAGGGCGGTGCCGGCCCTTCCGGCGCGTGGTTCTTACGGCGCGGGCAGCCCCTATTAGCGCTGCCGCCCGTACCCAAATACAGAAAACAGAGTACGGCCCACGGGCCGCGCCTAAGGGGCGCACCGTTCGGGCCGTACTTCTTTCATGCTCCGCTGATGTAAAGCTCCTCCGTCTCCTGCTGGGCCCGCACCAACAGCGCCCGGGCCCGTGCCGTCTCTTTCCCATCCAGCAGCTCGATCGCCTTCGTCACCGCCCGGAACAGCGTCAAATACATTTCTTGATAATCCGCCATATTTTTCACCTCAGATAGATTATAATACACATATATTGTAATTACAATTTATTTATCATTTAAAAACTGTTTAATTTTATCTTATAAATACCACAGAAAACAAGTTAGAATTCTGTTGGGGTGATTCATATGCCGTTTGGGCCGAATAATATTCAGCGGAAAGGCGAAGCCGCTTATAAAACGATATATCTGCGCCAGCGTACCATCGACAAAATCGAACAGCTGGCGGCGGAAAATGAAACCAGCTTTAACGCAATCGTAGTGAGCATGATTGAACAGTGCCTAAAGGACTACGATGAAACGAAGGAATAAGCCCTCCTCATTGAGGTGAATCGAATGCCGTTTCAGCAAAAAAAGACGCGGAACAAAGTAGAAGCCGCCTATAAAAGCATTTACCTGCGCAAACCGTCATTGACGAGCTCAACGCCCTCGCGGCAAAACACAGCACCAGTTTTAACAATATTGTTGCTACCATGATTGGCCAGTGCCTGGAGCAGATTCATAACGAAGAATCCTGATAACGAATTCTGTGGTGATGTTATGCAAAAACTGCGGCCTGATTTGGATATTGGGCACAACATCGGCGCTCTGCGCAGGGCCGCCGGATTGACCCAGGAGCAGACTGTTGCAAAAATGCAGCTCATGGGTCTTGAGATATCCAAAAGCACCTACGCCAAACTTGAAACCAACCGCATGAATATCAAGGTGAGTGAGTTGGTGGCGTTGAAACAGATTTTTGCAACGGATTTTAACGCATTTTTTCAGCACTTGGTATAGCGCTTCCCCCGCTTGACGGCGGGGGATTTTTGCGCTTCGGATTACGCGGTGCGCAGAGTCAGGCGCGGTCCGTGGGCCCCGCGCCGCTCCGTGCCCGGACACAGGCGGCAGCGCAAATAGGGGCCCCCGCGTCCAGCGCCCGCGCGCCGGAAGGGCCGCGTCCGCTTTGCGTATCGGGCGTCCCCCGTAACGGGGGTTCTCAGGGGGGGAGCCGCCTGTGAGCGAGAGCGCGCCCCTGGCGCTCGAAGCCGAACCGGCGGCTTTCCCCCTGAGCGTGTCTTTGGTTCCTTTCTGCACGAGCAGAAAGGAACGCCCTGGCGGAGCGGCTTGCCCCGGCAGAAAGCCCCAAAAGCTTCGGGGCATTCTCCGATTATTCGGCAACAAAACGGGCTTGTATTTTTCCTTAAAATAGAATACAATATGGGGAGCGAATGAAATAGAAGGCAGCCCTCTTGTTGTGAAGAAAGGAAGGTTCCCATGAAAATACAGACTGAAAAGGGTCTCGTCCGGCTCACCAGCGACGTGTACTCCAACCTGACGGGCGCGGTGGCCACCAGCTGCTACGGGGTAAAGGGCATGGCGTTCCGCTCCAAGACGGACGGCCTGGTGCACCTGCTCCGGCGGGAGTCCATGTCCAAGGGCGTGAAGATCGTGTATAACGGCGACCAGTCCATCACCATCTACCTCCACATCATTGTGGACAACGGGGTGAACCTGCTGGCCGTGGGCGAATCCATCCAGAACGAAGTGAAGTACAACGTCCACCGCCTCACTGGGGTGGAGGTGCGCAGCGTCAACGTCTGCGTCGATTCCATGGTGATCGGCTGAGGCCGTGTGACCAGACAGAAAGGATTATCCGACTATGGTAGATATCATTGACGGCGCGCTGTTCCAGCGCATGGTGATCCACGGCTCCGCCTCCATCAACGCCCAGAAGCAGGCCATCAACGATCTGAACGTATTTCCCGTGCCCGACGGAGACACCGGCACCAATATGTCCCTGACCATCGGCACTGCCGCCGCCGAGGCGAAGAAGAAGCCCGCCGGCTCCATCGGCAAGGCGGCGTCCATCAACGCCTCCGCCCTGCTCCGGGGGGCCCGGGGGAACTCCGGCGTGATTTTGTCCCTGCTGTTCCGTGGGGTGTCCAAGGGCCTGAAGGAGAAGGACCAGGCGGACGGCGCCGCCTTCGCCGCCGCCCTGAACGAGGGCGTGTCCGCCGCCTACAAGGCGGTGATGAAGCCCGCCGAGGGCACCATCCTGACGGTATCCCGGCTGGCCGCGGCCAAGGGCGTGGAGACGGCCCAGGCCCACAACAGCGTGGAGGCGGTGCTGGAGGCCGCCATCGCGGAGGGGCAGACCGCCCTGGCCGACACGGTGAACCAGAACCCGGTGCTGAAGAAGGCGGGGGTGGTGGACGCGGGCGGCAAGGGCTTCCTGACCATCCTCCAGGGGATGCTGGACGAGCTGCGGGGCCTGCCGGTCCCGGAGGAAGAGGACGACGGCCTTCCCGTGAAGGAGTCCGCCGACTTCGCCGCCCTCGGCGAGGAGGACATCACCTTCACCTTCGACACGGTGTTCATCGTCCGCAAGACCAGCAATCAGTCCATCGAGCCCTTCCGCTCCTACCTGAACAGCATCGGCGACAGCCTGGTGATCGGCGAGGACGACGAGGCGTTCAAGGTCCACGTCCACACCGACACGCCGGGCGCGGCCCTCAGCGAGGCCCAGAAGTACGGCACCCTGGAGCTGGCCAAGATTGAGAATATGCGCACCCAGGCCGAGGAGCTGGCGGCGGGCAAGCAGGCCCAGAGCACCGACGACCTGGAGCAGGTAGAGGCGGAGCTGGAGGCCCGGGAGGACGCCGTGGCCGCCCCGGAGAAGAAATACGGCGTGGTGGCCGTCAGCGCCGGGGAGGGCATGGCCAGCGTGTTCCGGGACCTGGGGGTGGACGGCGTCATCTCCGGCGGCCAGACCATGAACCCCTCCACCGAGGACATCTGCCGGGAGATCGCCCGCACTCCCGCCGAGGTGGTGTTCGTGCTGCCCAACAACAAGAATATCATCATGGCGGCCCAGCAGTGCCAGGGCCTCATCGAGGGCAAAGAGGTGGTGGTGGTGCCCACCCGCACCGTGCCCCAGGGCATCTCGGCCATGCTGGTGCTGGACCCGGAGGCGGACACCGAGAGCAACGCCGCCGCCATGGAGGAGGCCCGGAAGAACGTGCGCACCTCCGAGATCACCTACGCCGCCCGGGACTCCGATTTCGACGGTTTCGACATCCACGAGGGGGACTACATGGCCCTGGCGGAGGGCCAGCTGTTCGGCACCGACCGGGCCATCGGCTCCCTGCTGGAGCGGCTGGCCCAGGCGGACAGCCAGCAGAGCGCCGAGTTCATCAGCATCTTCTACGGCGAGGACGTGACGGAGGAGCAGGCCAATGAAGCGCTGGCCATCTTCCAGCGGGAGTGCCCCAACGCGGAGATCACCCTGCTGTCCGGCGGCCAGCCCGTCTACTACTATATGATCTCCGCCGAATAAGCCAGTTACCCAGCCGCCCGGAGCGTTGCTCCGGGCGCTTTTTATTTCTTCTGTTTGCGGGGAACTCCTCAGACCCTGCACAAAATAAATTTCAGAAAAATGTAAAACACGCTTGACATGAAATGTAAAGCGTGCTATACTCTGAATTGTAAAGCAAGCTTGACATCGCAAGGAGGGATGACATGGAAAACCGCATCGCCGCCCTGCGGAAGGAGCGGCGGATCTCCCAGGCGGAGCTGGCGGAGGCGGTGGCCGTCACCCGGCAGACCATCATCTCGCTGGAAAACGGGCGGTACAACGCCTCGCTCCTGCTGGCCCACAAGATCGCCAAATACTTTGAGACCACCATTGAGGACATTTTTCTGTTTGAGGAGGAAGAATCATGAAGCGCAATTGTAATTTCAACATGAACCCCGCCTTTGCCGCGGGACTGGTGCTGATATGGGTGGGTGTGTTCGTCCAGAACGTGCTGGAAGTCCAGGGGACGGCGCTGAACCTGACCCACCTGGCCTGCGGCGCGGGGATCGGGTTGGCCTTTGTGGGCCTGCTGGTCGGCTCCCCCAAGACCCGGCCCCTGTTCGACAAGTTCCACGCCTTCAAGCTGCGCCTGCTGGGCCGGGAGGACACGCCATGCTGATGAGGGTATTCGACACGTCAGACTACGACCGTTCCCTGCGCCGCCGCCGTCTGGTGGCCTTCGGCCTGCTGGCGGTGGGGATCACGGGCATTCTGTGCTACCTGTTCCTCATCAAAGGCAGCGATGTGCTGCCCGACTTCGCCCGGGGCTTCTACCTGGGCGGGGCCAGCGGCATCTGCATCGGGGCGGTGTTCCTGCTGGTGCGGGTGACCTATCTGCTGTCCAACCGGTCGGCCCAAAAAAAGGCCAAAATCAAGGAGCAGGACGAGCGTGAAAAAACCATCGTCAACCAGGCGTTCCAGTTCGCCGGGATGTTCACCTTCTTCGCCTGCGCAGCCTCCCTGTTCGTGCTGGTGGCGGTGAGCATGGCGGCGGCCCTGGCGGTGCTGTGCGTGGTGGCGGTGTACGCCATCGTGTGGCTCATCGCCAGCCTCTACCTGTCCAAGAAGCTGTGAGCGCCCGGTATCTGACGCTGAACATCACCTCAGACCTGGCGGGGCAGGAAGTCAACACCCTTCTGCGCCGCACCCTGGGGCTGTCGGGCACGGTGCTGCGGCGGGTGAAGTGGCTGGAGGACGGCATCACCCTGGACGGGGTCCGGGTAAACGTTCGGGTGCGGGTGAAGGAGGGCCAGACCCTGGCCGTCCGCGTGACTGCGCCGGGTGAATTCTCCGGGGCGGCGCCCTCCCCCGGCCCCTTGGACATCGTGTACGAGGACCCGGACCTCATTGTGCTCAACAAGGCCCCCGGGGTGCTGGTCCACCCCGGCCACGGCCATTTTGACGATACGCTGGGTAATTTTTTGATGCATCATTACAAAATGGCCGGAGATGAGGCCGGCTTCCACCCGGTCCACCGGCTGGACAAGGGCACTTCGGGGCTGATTGTCATAGCCAAGCATCCCCACGCCCAGGAGAAGCTGAAAAATCAGCTCCACACCGGGGCCTTCCGGCGGGTGTACCTGGCGGTGTGCGACGGGACGCCGCCCCAGCCCAGCGGCACGGTGGACGCCCCCATCGGCCCGGCGGAGGGCTCCCTCGTGGCCCGAGCGGTCCGGCCGGACGGCAGGCCCGCCCGGACCCATTACCGGGTGCTGCAAACGCTCGGCCCTCGCGCTCTGGTGGAGCTGGAGCTGGAGACGGGCCGCACCCATCAGATCCGGGTCCACATGGCCCACCTGGGCTGTCCCCTCACCGGGGACTTTCTGTACGGCGCGGAGGACCGGACCTTGATTGCCCGCCCTGCCCTCCATTCGGCGCGGCTGGAGCTGGCCCATCCCATCACCGGGGAGCGGCTCCGTTTTGCCGCCCCCCTGCCCGCCGACATGGCGGCGCTGATTCCAGAGGAGGATATTTCATGAAAAAATTACGGACTGTGAGCGCCGCGGCCTTGGGCCTGTCGGTGATTCTGTGGACGGCGGGGCGGATCTTTTTCACCCTGCCGGACTGGGCCGTGCGGGCAAACGGCGCGGTCATGCTGACCGCCATGGCGCTGCTGGCGTTTTCCAGCGTCCGGGTTCTTAAAAATTCATAAAAAAGGCCGGAGCCCTGTTGACAGCGCCACGCCGTGCGCCCATAATAAGTTCAGCCACAACTGAGAAAGGAAAGATTTCCATGGCGAAAAACGAACGCTTTGAGATCATCCACCAGGAGGGAAACGGCCTGACCAAGCCCCAGTGCATGGTGCTGATGGATACCGCCACCGGGGTGCAGTACCTGTATGTCGCCTCCGGCTACGGCGGCGGGCTGTGCCCCCTGGTGGACAAGGACGGCAAGTCTCTGACCTGGAATACCTGAGAAGCGCGGAGAAGCGGACAGCGAGGCCGCTTGGAGCGAAGCGAAAGCAAAAGCCCAAGGCCCGCAGCGCGGGACTGGGCTTTGCTTGAGTCGCAGCGAAAGCGGCCGAGCGTCCTGGCCGCTTCGCAGCGTGACAGCAGAGAAGCGCGGAGAAGCGGGCAGCGAGGGCGCAGCGGCTCATAACACGAAAGGGTTCGGGAGAAAGCTCCCGAACTTTTTCTTTCCCCCTGTGACATTCCGCGAGAAACCGCGTCCTTATGGGTGAAGGGACCTTCAAGGAGTGATGAACCATGGACGACAACGCGATCATTGAGCTGTTTTTCGCCCGGGACGAGGGGGCGGTGGAGGCCGCCCAGCGGGAGTACGGCGCCTACTGCGCCTCCATTGCCCACAACATTCTGGGCGACCGGGGGGCGGCGGAGGAGTGCGTCAACGATGCATGGCTGAAGTGCTGGCAGGCCATCCCGCCCCAGCGGCCCCGGTCGTTGAAGAGCTTCGCGGGGCGGATCGTGCGCAACCTGGCGTTGAGCGCCTGCCGCGCCCGGACCGCCCAGAAGCGGGGCGGCGGTCAGGTCTGGCTGGCCCTGGACGAGCTGGACGAGGTGGTGTCCGGCGGCGAGACGCCGGAGGACGCGCTGGACCGGGCGGCCTTCCGGGCGGCGCTGGACGGCTTTTTGGCGGGCCTGGAGCCCCGGAACCGGAACCTGTTCCTGCGCCGGTACTGGTACCTGGACAGCGTGGAGGCGCTGGCCCGCCGCTTCGCCATGAGCCAAACCCAGGTGACCACCACGCTCCACCGCCTGCGGGGAAAGCTGCGCGTCCACTTGCAACAGGAGGGATTTGAACTGTGAAAAACCATGAGCTTTTGGACCTGCTGGGCGAGGCCAGCGAGGACTACGTCCGGGCGGCGGGAGAAAACGTGGCCCGCCCGAAATTCCGCTGGAAAACCATCGCGGCCTGCGCGGCCTGCGCGGCGCTGGTGCTGGGCGCGTCCCTGCTCCCCAGCCTGACCATGGAGGGACCCGCCCCCAAGAGCACCCAGGACCCGGTCGGCACGCTGGTCCACCAGCCCGGCCTCCATGACTACGCCCTGTTTGAGGAGGGCCGCTCCATCATGACCACCGAGGGGGATGCGAAAGTCCCGGCGGGGGGCGGCGGCATCGACGTGCCGGGGCGGGACGCCCCCATGCCCGACCCGGACTTCGTCCAGCCCCCCTGGGGGGACGCCCCCGACGAACTGGTGCGCGCCCCTGCCCTGTCCACGGAGGAGGCCTCCGCCCAGTATGACCGCCTCCTCCAGCGGATGGGGGGCGTGGGGGGGCGGGAGCCCGACACATACCCGGACTGGTTCGGCGGGGCGTGGCTGGACAGCGACTGGCCGGACAACGTATCCCGGCTGACGGTGGCCATTGTGGACGGCTTCCACACCCCCGCCCTGGAGGAGGATGTCAAGAACTGGTGCGGCGGCACGGGGGACGTGCTGTTCACCGGGGCGAAGTACTCCCAAAACTACCTGAACGGCCTGATGGACGGGATCTCCCGGATCTTTGAGGAGCAGAACGTTCGTATCTCCTCGGTCTACGGCGTGTATGTAATGGACAACTACCTGGGGCTGGACTTTTTCGGCGCTGTTCCAACGGACGAAACCCTGGCCGCCCTGGCGGAGCTGGACCCGGAGGGGGACGCCATCCGCGTCCAGGTATTCCATAGCGGAAGCATCCAGCTCACCGAGGAATCGGTGAAGGGTCCCGCCCCCGTTGACCCGGAGACTCATCCCACCCCGGTGGACGGCGATGCGCCGGACGCCCGCGTGTCCGCCCCCGTTCCCGGCGGCACGGTTATCCCCGGCGGGGCCAGGCCCGCGGAGGACCTGCCCCAGGCCGGGGAGGAGGGCCGGCCGGCCCATTACGGCCTGCTCCCCCCGGACGAATAAGGGCCGGTACGCGCAAAACAGCGGGCGGCGGGGCGTTTCCCGCCACGGTTCGCGAAATTTTCCTTCCCTTTTCCGGGAGGATCGGGTATAATACTGCCGGACGGGCCCAGCCCGCCCGGCAGTATTACGTTGAGGTGATCCCTATGGCCCAGTCCAACAACCGCCCCACCATGAAGATCTCCTATAACGCCCCCGTGACCCTCACCTTCGCCCTGCTGTCCCTCATCGCCCTGGCGTCCAATTACCTCACCGGCGGCTGGACCAACGCCCACCTGTTCTCCGTCTACCAGTGCTCCCTGGCGGACCC
Organism: uncultured bacterium; assembly: GCA_946548895.1. Lineage (GTDB taxonomy): Bacteria > Bacillota > Clostridia > Oscillospirales > Oscillospiraceae > Enterenecus. The sequence goes on from CAMNQF010000025.1 coordinate 40,108, forward strand.
CTTGGCCTGGTTCCGCTTCTTTGGCCACGCGCTGGGCCACAGCGGCTACGCCCACTACATCGGCAATATGGTGCTGATCCTGGTGCTGGGCCCCAACCTGGAGGACCGCTTCGGCAGCTGGAACGTGCTGTGGGCCATTTTGTTCACCGCGCTGGTGTCCGGGCTGGTGCAGTTCATCTTCTTTCCCGGCACCGCCCTGCTGGGGGCGTCGGGCATCGTGTTCATGATGATCCTGCTGTCCTCCTTCGGCGGGGTGCGCAACGGCGCCATCCCCACCACCCTGATCCTGGTGGCGGTGTTCTACCTGGGCGGCGAGCTGTGGGACGCCATCTTCGTGGACGACAACGTCTCCCAGCTCACCCACATCATCGGCGGGCTGTGCGGCACAATTTTGGGGTTTGCCCTGTCGGGCAGGCGGTAGAGCCCCGCCCCCTCCCTCCCGGGAGGGGGCGTTTTTGTTCCTGTAAACAATATATGAATTACATATTATTTCACTTGACAGGTGAGATAGCCGGGGCTAATATATGTGAAGCAAATATATCGGAGGTGATCGCGTGAACGGGGACGAGCGAATCTCCATCCTCGCCGTATTCCAAACGCTAAAGGCCAAGACAGCCCGCCTGGTGGAACCCATCGTCCAGGCGGAGGGGCTGACCGCTTTACAGGCCCGCGTGCTGCTCCAATTGTCGTACCACGACGCAACCGTGGGCGACATCAGCGAGATAACCTGCATGGGGCAGGCCAACGCCTCCTCCCTGTGCAAGAAGCTGGAGCGGGAGGGCCTTCTCACCCGCCGCCGCAGCTGCCCTGACCGGCGGGTGGTCACCCTCTCCCTGACCCCCGGCGGCCGGGAGGCCGTCACCCGCCTCCAGCGGCGGCTGGACCGCTACCTCGCGCTGGTCAACACCCGGCCCAAGGAGCATCGGGAGGCGCTGATCTGCGGGCTGCGGGCGGTTGAAGAAATGCTGGACTACCTATTTGAACAAACCAAAGGAGACCAAAGCCCATGTTAAAGCTATCCAACATCACCAAGCAGTACACCCTGGGGGGCAACACCATCGACGCCCTGCGGGGCATCGACCTGGAGTTCCGGGAAAACGAGTTCGTGTCCATCCTGGGCCCCTCCGGCTGCGGCAAGACCACCACCTTAAACATCATCGGCGGGCTGGACCGCTACACCAGCGGCGACCTCATCATCAACGGCCGCTCCACCAAGGATTACAAGGACGCCGACTGGGACGCCTACCGCAACCACTCCATCGGCTTCGTGTTCCAGAGCTACAACCTGATCCCCCACCAGTCGGTGCTGGCCAATGTGGAGCTGGCCCTGACCCTGGCGGGGGTGTCCAAGAAGGAGCGCCGCCGCCGGGCGGTGGACGCCCTGGAGCGGGTGGGGCTGGGGGACCAGCTGAACAAGGTGCCGTCCCAGATGTCCGGCGGGCAGATGCAGCGGGTGGCCATCGCCCGCGCCCTCATCAACGACCCGGACATCCTGCTGGCCGACGAGCCCACCGGGGCGCTGGACTCGGAGACCAGCGTGCAGGTGATGGAGCTTTTAAAAGAGGTGGCCCGGGACCGGCTGGTCATCATGGTCACCCACAACCCGGAGCTGGCCCAGCAGTACTCCACCCGCATCGTCACCCTGAAGGACGGCCGGGTCACCAGCGACTCCAACCCCTACCGCGCAGAGGAGCAGGCCCCCGTCCTCACCGGGAAGCGGGCCAGGGCGGACAAAAAGCCCTCCATGTCCTTCCTCACCGCCCTGTCCCTGTCCCTCACCAACCTGCGCACCAAAATGGGCCGGACGGTGCTCACCGCCTTCGCCGGGTCCATCGGCATCATCGGCATCGCCCTGATCCTGGCCCTGTCCACCGGCATCAACGACTATATCAACCGGGTGCAGGAGGACACCTTGTCCAGCTATCCCCTGACCATCCAGGCGGAGAGCACCGACATGACCGCCATGATGGCCTCCCTCATGGGGGCCCGTCGGGAGCAGATCACCGGCGGGGCGGCGGAGGGCCAGGACCCGGACCGGGTGTACGCCTCCACCGTCATGTACGACATGATGGACTCCATGCTCAACGCCGAGGTGGAGACCAACAACCTGGAGGCCTTTAAAACGTACCTGGACAACGGGGGCGGCGGCATCAAGGACATGGCCAATATCCATTACAGCTATGACTTTGACTTCGACATCTACACCCAGGACGAGAACGGGGACATCATCAAGTGCGACGTGATGACCCTGATGCAGGACGCCATGTCCGCCATGTACGGCGGGGACTACTCCTCCTACTTTGAGCAGATGGGCTCCATGTACTCCGCCATGGACGTGTGGGAGGAGCTGCTGCCCGGGGAAGACGGGGAGCTGATCGCCCCCCAGGTGGTCAGCCAGTACGAGCTGCTGTATGGCAGCTGGCCCCGGAACCACGACGAGGTGATCCTGTTCGTAGACGGGAACAACGAGATCTCCGACCTGATGCTGTACGCTCTGGGCCTCATGCCCCATGACGACATGGAGGAGGCCATGGTGTCCATGTCCAAGGGGGAGTCGGTGGACGCCCCGGAGATGAGCTGGTCCTATGAGGAGCTGTGCCGGCTGGGCTTCAAGCTGATCCTCCCGGCGGAGTACTACCAGCACGACCCGGCCACAGGCACCTACACCGATATGTCCCAGACCGAGACGGGGATGGACTTCCTCTATAACAGCGACAGCACCGGCGTGCCCCTGAAGGTGGTGGGCGTCGCCCGGCCGCTGGAGGGCGGAAACGGGATGCTGTCCGGCGGCATCGGCTACACCAGCGCCCTCACCCGGTTCGCTATTGAGTCCACCGACGGCACCGAGATTTTGAAAACCCAGCTGGCCGGCCCGGACACCGACGTGATCAGCGGCCTGCCCTTCCCCAAGGACACCGACGTGGAGCCCACCGAGGAGGAGAAGGTGTCCGCCATCACCGAACACCTGTCCGCCCTGTCCGCGCAGGAGAAGGCCGCGGCCTATGTGGACGTGATGGGCCAGCCCTCCCAGGAATATGTGGACACGGTGGTGTCCCAGCAGATGGAGGGCATGACCCGGGAATCCATTGAAGAGATGATCGTCCAGCAGTACGCGGGAGAGATGGGGGTGGACGGGGATACCGTCCGGGGGTACATCGCCGACATGAGCGACGAGGACCTGTTCTCCCGCATGGAGGAGGGCGTGGCCCAGAGCGTGCGGGAGCAGTACGCCGCCGGGGTGGAGGCCCGTCTGGGGGCCTTGTCCGCCGACCAGCTGGCGTCCATGCTGGACGCGGTGCTGGAGCAGGGCGCCGTCTCTGGGGAGGAGACCCCGGCGGAGCCGGATCCCGCCCTGCCCGCCGGGATGGACCCCTCCATGGCCGCCGGAATGGGCGGGGACGTGGCCGGCATGGGCGGAAACCCCGCCATGGCCGCGCCCAGCCCCCTGACCCCGGAGCAGTTTGTCTACCTCTATGACCACTATATGCCCCCCACCCGGTCCTCCTCCACCTACGAGGACAACCTGGACCTGCTGGGCTACACCCGGCTGGAGTCCCCCTCCGCCATCAGCATCTACGCCACCACCTTCGCCCAGAAGGACCAGATCGCCAGCTTGATCCAGGACTACAACGACGGCGTGGCCGATGAGGAGGACGAGATCACCTACACCGACTACGTGGCCCTGCTCATGAGCTCCATCACCGGCATCATCAGCGGGATCAGCTACCTGCTCATCGCATTCGTGTCCATCTCGCTGGTGGTGTCTTCCATCATGATCGGCATCATCACCAACATCTCCGTGCTGGAGCGCACCAAAGAGATCGGCATACTCCGGGCGGTGGGCGCCTCCAAGCGGGACGTGTCCCGGGTGTTCAACGCCGAGACGCTGATCGTAGGCCTGGCGGCGGGCGTCCTGGGCATTCTGGTCAGCGTGGCGGCCACCTTCCCCATCAACGCCGTCATCCACGAGCTGACGGGGCTGGACGACCTCACCGCCGTGCTGCCCCCTGTGGCTGGGGCCATTCTGGTGGCCATCAGCGTGGTGCTCACCGTGTTCGCCGGGCTGATCCCCTCCCGGGGCGCGGCCAAGAAGGACCCGGTGGAGGCGTTGAGAAGCGAATAAGCGCCGGTACCCTGCGGGAGGGGAGGGACCCCTTCTTTTGAGGGACGATTCGAACAGGACGCGCAGAAAGAATTCAGTTTCTGCCCGGCCCGGTCTGAACTGTCCCCCAAAAGAAGGGGTCCCTCCCCTCCCCGCCGTCAACGCCGGCCGCCGCCCTTCCCCCTTGCAATTCCCCGCCATTGTGATATAATCTCAGGGATATTTCCGAGATTGGAGAATTTCCCATGGATTACTTTCACCTGTCCGCCGGACAGGACACAATGGAGCACATCAGCGCCCTGGGGCTGGCCCACCTGGGGGACGGGGTGTATGAGCTGATGGTGCGCTCCTGGCTGTGCCTCCACGGCAAGGCCACCAACGCGGGGCTGCACAGGGCGGCGGTCAAATACGTGGCCGCCTCCGCCCAGGCCAGGCTGGCCCACGCCATCCTGCCCCTGCTCACCGGGGAGGAGCAGGCCGTCTACCGCCGGGGGCGGAACAGCCATACCGCGGCCGTCCCCAAGGGAGCCAGCGTGGGGGAGTACCACGCCGCCACGGCGCTGGAGTCCCTGTTCGGCTGGCTGTACCTGCAAGGCAGGACAGACCGGCTCAACCAGCTGTTTGACGCCATGATGGAGGAGGCCGCCCATGCCTTTTGACTCGTCGGCGCAAAGTCCGCTCTACTCGGAACGGCCTTGCGGCCATTCCTTGTGCCGCTCCCTTGCGCCTCCTCTCCCCACAAAGCCAAAGGACGGCTTTGCGGGGGCCCCAAGATTTGTTTGGGAGGAATTGTGAACCATGCCTTTTGACGCTGTTTTTATGACTGCCTTGGCCGGGGAGCTGCGGGAAAAGCTGGTGGGCGGCAAGGTGGATAAGCTGTACCAGCCCGCTCGGGATGAGGCGGTGCTCCATATGCGGGCGGGGCGGGACAACGTGCGGCTGCTGCTGTCCGCCAGCCCCGCCCACCCCCGGGCCCAGCTGACCAAGACGCCCCGGGAGAACCCGGAGACGCCCCCCATGTTCTGTATGCTGCTGCGCAAGCACTTCACCGGGGCCAGGCTGCTGGAGCTTACCCAGCCCTCCATGGAGCGGCTGCTGGACTTCCGCTTCGAGACCCTGGACGAGCTGGGGGACCGGGTGGAGCGCCGGCTGGTGCTGGAGTGCATCGGCCGCAAGTCCAACCTCATCATGCTGGACGGGGCGGGGCGGGTCACGGACTGTATGCGCCGGGCGGACGGCGACCTGTCCGTGAAGCGCCCCGTGATGCCCGGGCTGTACTACCAGCCCCCCGAGCCCACCGGGCGGCTGGACCCCGCCGCCATGCCGCCGGAGGAGCTGCGGGCCTTCGTGCTGGCCGGCGCCCCGGAGGGGGACGGCCAGGACAAGTGGCTGCTGGACAGCTTCAACGGCCTGTCCCCCCTCATCGCCCGGGAGCTGGTGTTCCAGGGGGAGGGGACCAGGGACGGGCTGGCGGAACGCCTGGCCCGGCTGATGGACCGGGTTCGGAACCAGGACTACACCCCCACCGTCCTGGTCCGGGACGGCAAGCCCATCGACTTCACCTTTATGCCGGTGCTTCAGTACGGCCCCAAGGTGGAGCTGAGGCGATATCCCACCTTTTCCGCGCTGCTGGACGACTTCTACGAGCAGAAGGAGGCTCAGGAGCGGGTGAAGCAGCGGGGTCAGGACTTCATCCGCTCCGTCACCCAGGCCCGGAACCGGACGGCGAAGAAAATCGCCAACCAGGAGGCCGACCTGGCCAAGACGGCGGACCGGGAGAAGCTGCGCCAGTACGGCGACATCATCACCACCAACTTCTACCAGATGCGCAAGGGCCAGGCCGTCCTCCGGGCCCAGAACTACTACGACCCGGAGGGCCGGGAGGCGGACATTCCCCTGGACCCCCTGCTGACCCCCCAGCAGAACGCGGCGAAATACTACAAGGACTACAAAAAGGCCCAGAAGGCGGAGGAGATGCTGACCATCCAGCTGGAGAAGAACCGGGCGGAGCTGGACTACCTGGACAGCGTGCTGGAAATGATTACCCTGTCCGAGGGGGACCGGGACCTTCAGGAGATCCGCCAGGAGCTGATGGACAACGGCTACCTGAAACAGCACAAAAAGAAGATGACCGCCAAGGGGAAGGTCAAAATCGTCCACGCCAAGCCCATGGAGTTCCGCTCGTCCGCGGGGCTCGCCATTCTGGTGGGCAAGAACAACACCCAGAACGACCGGCTCACCCTGAAGGACGCGGACAAGCGGGACCTGTGGCTCCACGCCCAGAAGCTCCACGGCTCCCACGTCATCCTCAAGACCGGCGGCGCGGAGCCGGACGGGCGCTCTTTGACGGAGGCGGCCATGCTGGCGGCCTGGTTCTCCCAGGGGCGGGAATCGGGCCAGGTGCCGGTGGACTACACCCCGGTGAAAGCGGTGAAAAAGCCCGCCGGGGCCAAACCCGGCTATGTGGTTTACAACACCTGCCGCACGGTGTATGTCACCCCCAGCGAGGAACTGGTGCGTACGCTTCGGGGCGGAAAAAAGAGCGGGGGAGGAAACGCGTTATGACCGAGGCCATGCCCAATGGAGAGCTGCGCCATCTTGCCGCCCAATTTATCGACCTGCGGATCCACTCCTGCGCCCAGGCCTGGCCCATCCTCGGCCGGGATGTGTCTATGCTGGATGAGGACGGCCCCGCCGGCTCCCTGCTGTACGCCTGCCGCACAGACGCCGCCATGGCCAACCCCATGGGCATCGTCCACGGCGGTGTCACCGCCTCCCTGGTGGACACCTGCATGGGGGTCACGTGCTCTTCCCAGTGCGGCAGGGTGGCCACCCCCACCGTCACCATGACGGTGAACTACGCCCGCCCCGTCCCCCTGGACGCGGTCATCCATGTGCGCGTTCACACGGTGCGCATTGGGACCACCTCGGCTCAAATGAGCGCGGAGGTGTTCCTGCCCGAAAAGGCGGACGAGCCGCTGGTCACAGCCAGCGGGGTATATGCCATCAGAAGAAGCGCGCCGCAGCCGGACAGGGCATAAAAGGCCGCACCCAAAGGGTGCGGCCTTTCCTATTTCATCAGCAGCATCCCGCTGCGGGGGGGCACCGTCACCCAGTTCCCGTGGGAGATGAGGGGCCGGTGCTGGTCGGCGTCCACGCCGTCGGCGCGGATGGTCCACCGCCCGGAGGGCAGCTGGATGGCATAGTCGTGGCCGGTGGCGTTGTACGCCACGAACAGCCGCTCCCCGCAGGGGCCGCCCTCCTCCACTTGGAAGGAAACCACCCCGTCCCGGTGAACGGTCCGCTCCACCAGCCGGTCCCCCGCCCCGGCGCTCTTGTCGCACAGCCCCGGCAGGGACTTGCGCAGGCGGATCAGCCGGCGGTAGTAATCGGTGAGTCCCCCGTAGGTCCACGCCCGGTGCCAGTCCAGCCGGTTCACCTCCGGGGCGGACTTGTAGCTGTTGTGGTCCCCCAGCTTGGTGCGGGCGAACTCCTCCCCCGCCTGAAAGAACACGTTCCCCAGGCTGGTGAAGCAGATGAAAGCGGCCAGCTTGTTCTGGGCCAGCAGGTCCTCCCGGTGGTCCTGGTAGGACACCACTCCCCCCGCTCCCGGGGAGCACAGGGCCAGCTTATCCCACAGGGTATAGTTATCGTGGACGGACACATAATTGATGATCTGGCCGCAGGTCCGGGGCCTGAAGTCCCCCTCGCCCCCGGTCCAGCCGGCGGCGGCGCACAGAATCGTCTCCCCCAGGCCCACCCCGCCGTTGACAAAACCGGGCTGCTCGGCGTGGAAGCAGTCCCCCTTGATCGCGTCCCGGCTGGTGTCGCAGAAAATAGCCACCCCAGGGTCCAGCCGGCCGATCTGGTCCTTCATGGCCGGGGCGGTCCCCGCCTCCATGGGGGAGTCCCCCGCCCGCCAGGGTTCGCCGTACACCAGCTTCTCCCCCGGCCCGAACAGGGAGTCCAGCGCCCGGCGGATGCGGTTCATCAGCTCCACCGTCAGCAGGCCCATCAGGTCGAAACGGAATCCATCCACGTGATACTCCCGGGCCCAGTACAGCACCGAGTGGACGATATAGTTGTCCACCATGGCCCGGCCCGCGGCGATGTCATTGCCGCAGCCCGATCCGTTGGACAGGGCGCCGTTCTGCCAGCGCCGGTAATAATACCCCGGCGCGGACCGCTCCAGCCAGGATTCGGCGCTGTGGGTATGGTTGTACACCACGTCCATCACCACCCGCATTCCGTTTCGGTGGAGGGCCTGGATCATCTCCTTGCACTCCCTGATGCGGACCGCGCCGTCGGCGGGGTCGGTGGCGTAGCTGCCCTCGGGCACATTATAGTTCAGCGGGTCGTAGCCCCAGTTGAACTGCCCGTCTCCCCCGGCCTCGTCCACCGATCCGAAATCGAAGATGGGCAGCAGCTGGACGTGGGTGACCCCCAGGCTCCGCAGGTGCTCCATACAGACGGGGGGACGGCCCTCCTTGTCCCGCCAGGCAAAGGCCTTAAACTTTCCCCGGTACTCCTCCGGCACACCGCTGCCCGGGTCGTGGGAGAAATCCTTCACGTGGAGCTCGTAGATGATATTTTCCGGGGGGCGCGGCGGGGCGCAGTCCTCCGCGAACCCCTCCGGATCCGTCCTGTCCAGGTCCACCGCCATGCTCCGCGCCCCGTTGCAGCCGCAGGCGGCGGCATAGGGGTCGGCGGTGCGGGTGGTCCATCCGTTCACCGTCACCTCGTAATCGTAGTAGACTTTATGGAGGTTTCCCTCCACCCGGGCAACCCAAACGCCCCGTTCCTCCGGCATCAGAAGCCGGCGCTCATAAGGCTCGGAAACGCCGTCCCGGTATAAAAACAGCTCCACCCGCTCCGCTTCCGGGCTCCACAGCTTAAACACGGACCGAACCGGGGTGCAGGTGCAGCCCAGGTCACAGCCGCCGTAAGCGTACCAGCGGTCAAACTCTTTGCTATAGCTCAGTCTCTTTACGTCGTCCACACAGTTTCACCGTCGCATACAGGATTACCGAACGATGCGGCGCAACAATTCGGCTTACATACTATATGTGTTTTCCTGTTGAATGTCAACTAAAAATGTTCAATTTTCCATATATTTCTCATTATCGCCAAAAACTCCTGGCTTGACGGGCCAAACCAGGAGTTTTTTAATTTCCAGTTATATACTAATTTTCTGATAAATAGTCCTGAAGGAACGTTTCCACCGCGGTCCAATAGAGGTTCTGGTCCGTTCCCACCGAACAGGCGTGGCCCGCCCCGGGCATCCACAGGAAACTCTTGGGGCATTTAGCCGCCTGGTACAGCTTGCCCATCATAGAGGCGGGGACAAAATCGTCCTCCACGCCGTGGACAAACAAGGTGGGCGTCCTGGACTGGGCCACGGCCTTGATGGGGGCGGCCTCCCGCAGGTCGAAGCGGGCCCGGCGCAGGGCGGTCCGGCGCAAGACGGCGAACAGCGGCCCCGCCGCCAGCGGCAGCCCGGCGGGCCGGTCCTCCCAGTGGCCGATGAGGTAGCGCATCTCCGCCTCGATGGAGGTATAGGAGCAGTCGGCCACGGCGGCCTTCACCTGCCGGGGCAGGGCCCCGCCGGTGGCCATCAGCACGCTGGCCGCGCCCATAGACACGCCGTGGAGCAAAATCTCCGCCTCCGGGTCCCGGCGGACGATGTAGTTGCACCAGCCCAGCAGGTCCAGCCGCTCGTCGTAGCCCCAGCCCACATAGTCGCCCTCGCTCTGGCCATGGCCCCTCTGGTCGGGCAGGAGCACGTGCCAGCCCCGCTCGTTGTAGTGCTTGGCAATGGCGCCCATGGACTCGTAGGTGTCATGGTAGCCATGGACGCACAGGGCCCAGCGGTGGCAGCCCTCCCGGCCGGGGGCCACCGCCGCCCACAGGATCAGCCCGTCCAGGGCCTGGATGGTGGCCTCCCGAAAGCCCTCCGCCCTGCGGGCCCACCGCCGCCCCTCCTCCTGGACGGGATTGGCGTCCGCCTCCTCCGGGTCCCGGACCAGGGGAATCATACACTTGCCGTACAGGTAATTGCCCAGGGCGGTCAGTCCGCCCGCCGCGCCGGCCCCGGCGGCGGCCAGCCCCAGCAGCCCAAAGGTGGTTTTCTTCTTCATAGCGGCCTCCCCGACTCGTTTTCCCCATCATACTCCCGGCGCTCCCGACCGTCAACGGGGAACCTGTAAAACCTTTGTAAATTCGGGTCCGGCGGCCGCCCGCGTGCAACCCGGCTATCTGGAAGGTCCATTTTTCGGGTCTTTATGAAAAAACTCGATGAAAAAAACTCTGCCGAACCGCTTGACTTTCGGCGGAGCGCGTGGTATCTTAAGGAACGAATTAGAACAGCTGTTCTAAAATAGAAGGGAGGTTCGAGTAAGGAGTGGTTTTGTTATCCGCAGCGGCGCAGGCCCCGCCTTTTTTCGATTTAGCCATCGTCAGCGGCACAGGCAGGGAGCCGCAAGGAGGAGCAATAGAAAACGAGCAACCCCTGACGGGGTCACTCATTTTCTGGTGGAGGAGGATGGATTCGAACCATCGAAGGCAAAGCCAGCAGATTTACAGTCTGTCCCCTTTGGCCACTTGGGTACTCCTCCGTATGCAATTGAGCGGAAGAAGGTGGAGCTGGTGGACGGATTCGAACCCCCGACCTGCTGATTACAAATCAGCTGCTC
>CAMNQF010000026.1 GCA_946548895.1 uncultured bacterium
CTCTCTAATTTTACTGCTTCGTACTCCTCCTGTCCATTGTCCACTTTTTACGGACTAGTGCAATGCTTTTTTCACAACCCAAATTCCTGCCTTGGTATCATGTATATTGGCAGCATGAACTACCACCGCCAGCAGATTACCCATAGTATCCACTACGATGTGTCGTTTGCGTCCTTTTGTTTTTTCCCTCCGTCAATCCCGCGTTCTTCTGCGGCAGAGGTGGTTTTTACGCTTTGCGAGTCGATGATTGCGTAGCTGGGGCCTGCATTTCGTCCTGCGTCAGTCCGCACCCGTTCCACCAACGCCGCACGGATTTTTTCCCAAAGTCCGCTTCGGATTGCGGCGTAATAAAAGTTGGCCACTGTTGTGTATGGTGGAAAATCGTGGGGCAGATTTCGCCATTTGCATCCGTTATCTACGAAATACAGCACAGCATTTACCAGTTCTCGTTTTTCCCATTTGCTCCTGTTTCCTGCGCGGGGAAACAGCGGCTCTATGTCCGCCCATTGACGGTCGCTCAAATCGCTCGCGTAACTGCGTCTCTCATTTTTCTGTATCATGCACCCACTATAGCACCTTTTTATCTATTGGTACAGCTTCTTACATTTTATCACTGGCGCTGACACACCTTGTCGCCCTGGTCTGCGGCCACAAAATCGTACATATCAATACGTTATTCATGGTTTGCTCTCCTAAATTATCAAATGGTGCTCTCTGAAGCAGTTATATGCTCCCAGGCGTGGCTGCCCGACTCTTTCATTGCCTTGATCTTGTTCTTCCACTCTTGCGCAGCAGCATCTCTCCGAACCAGCTCCTTCGCCTGATCTTCGGGGGACAACGCGGAAAATTCCCACTCCCGCTGCTCCTTCATACAAGGCCGACGGAAAGAAGAGTACACGTGGCTGGAGCGTTTTGCCTTTAGGGAGTTCGGTGGACGGTCCCGGATCCTGAACATCCTGGCTCGGAGTCTCCTGTTCTACTGCCCAGATGGGAGGAAGTTGGACGGTCAGCCCAAAGAATAGACAGGCTACGCCCGCCGGGGGCTGTGCGCCTGATGCAACTACGCAGCCATGGCTTTCGCACGGGACAATCCAAAGGCAGTGCGGAAAGCGTATTCCGAGACCGCCGCACAGTACAAACATATACCACAGGCCGGCGGAAAAGCTGCTGAAATTTTTTCGAAAGGCTCCCTTGCTTGTTGGATGTTTTTTCCAAAAAATCATTCAAAAGCTCCCACATACTGTTTCGATCACAGTGCTGTTTAATGATGCGGAATTCAGTGTTGTCTTTGTTTGACCCCTCATAGCCATGCGATATATAATGAAAAAAGCCTTCACTCTTGAAACGCCGTCTGGCATATGCTATAGTGAAAAAGCTGGCAGCCAATGGATTCCATGAGATCCTATACATAAATAGAGACGAAAGGAAGCGCACAATGAATAGTAGTGTTGGGAGAATTAAAATCATCTACCATCCGGTTTTAAAGGAAATGCGGTTTGAGCGGTATGAAAATGGCAGATGGGTAGAAGCTGGTGACGAAAGAAGCATTCTTCACAACTACGTGACGGAAAAGAATCTGCTTCTTCAAAATTTGGGGAACCGATTCTTTCAAGACATTGCCGACTCTATGGACAACATCTCCAACGTGGCGCTGGATTTCAATGGGACGCTGGATGACTACGAGGATCTGAAAAAAATGGTTGCATATTACCAGAGCGGGCACGAAGAAACGCCCTGTAAGATTTCTGTCGGTGATTTGGCGGAGTTGCCTTCGGTCAAAACGCTGTTTGACGAGGTCATGGACTACAGCAATGAAACCTCCGATAATTTCCAGAAGATAATAGAACGCGTAAATGCAGAGGGGTATGGCACGGAAATCCATTCTATTTGTGACCAGCTGGAAAAATGGCTGGGCGATCTGATGAAAACCCGCGAGGGATTAAAGGAAAATGCCGTCAATCTATGCTTTGTCGGGGCCTACAGCTCTGGAAAGTCTACGCTCATCAACGCCCTAATCGGGGAGTCCATTCTCCCGGAGGCGATCAAGTCAGAAACCGCAAAAATGTTCAAAGTCACCCAAATTCTTCCAGAAAGCCATGAACTCCCAAGTGTTTTCTTAAATTTAGTGGAGAATGGTTCCCAACACAAGGTAGAACTGCGCTGGGACGAGGAGGGAAAGGTCACGCTGGTCAACTGGCCCCAGGAAAACTCTGTCCGACAGGCTGTGCAATGTGCAATCAACGAAAGCAAAGGAGAACGGCGGCATATTCAGATGAAAGCTGTCCTCTCCTGTATCAACAAGCAGCCGGACGCTCCTGAGCATATGGATAAAGACGGCCGTATCTGGTATCATGACAGCTATGTCCGCGGCATTGTGAACGTTCGATATCCCTTTGACTTGGAATCTGAGGTCCTGTTCCACATTTATGACACGCCAGGTACAGACAGCAATACCCCCGCACACGTAGACACATTGAAAACGGCCCTGGCAGATCCCACCAGCTCTATCCTTGTCTATGTGAACGATACAAGGCTGGAGGGCAGCGCAAACGCGATCCTTCTGGATATTTTGAGCAATATGGAGTCCAGGAAGACGGTCGGCAGCTCAACCATTGACCTTGGGCGGTCCTTCTTTGTGGTCAATCGGGCAGACACCGTGACGAAGCAAAAGGATTTGGAGGACCTCCAGGACGCAAGCCTGGTTCTGCTTCAGCCTGCGGAGGAGGGGCTGCCCGAGGCGGCAGCGCAGAAGCCAGAGCCCTTGGAGATTAAGCTCCGGGAAAAGCGCCTGTTTTTCACTGACGCGCTTCATGCCGGAGACGCGCGGGCCGTGGAAAAAGGGATCGCGGGGGACGCCGAACGGGAACGCCTGAGGAACACTGAAAAGTTAGTGAACACGGCATGGTACCACCTCTACCAATACGATATTATGGCGCAGGCCGAAACGGATACAAAGCGGCTCATTGAGGCGGCGGAAATGGAGCTGGCTGGGCTCCCGAACCCGGAGGAAATCATGAAAATGCGGCAGGCGGAATGGCTGGCCGCCTATACACAGGCCGTACAGGATGGTACTGCGGACACATTTCTGCAGGGCCATCCGATGCCGGCAAAGGATTCCACGGGGATACCAACGGACGCCTATTACATTTGTTCCGGGGTGTACTCCCTGCAAAAGGAGATTGAACGGTATGCGGCGCGCTATGCCCTGGCGGTTCGGACGAAAGGGATTATCGACGGGACAAGGACGCTCATCCGGCAGTTAGACCGCAAATGCGAAGAAGTCGGGAATGATCTAAACAAAAATATTGAGAATCTGGATGAGCAGATCAAAGTTGCTACAGGGGCGCTCAGCGAAAAAATCCGCGGTATTTGCAAAACGGATGAACACAGGTGGCTCAGCAGCGAGGAAGCGGAGGATCTGGGGCTGGATCCCGGCTCCATCGTAACACGAAAGGATTCCCTGAAAAAGAAGCTGGACAAAACGGTTAAAAGCATGGGGCTTTTCCATGACAAGGATCTTGAGAAGTCCATCAATTCCGCAAAATTTGAGACGCAGAAGGCCTTAAACCGATTCTTTGACGACTATGCCGGCCGATCCGAGAAACGCCTTAAGAAAATGCAGGCGGATTTAATCGGAGAAATTGAGCGGGCCATCGACGCGCAGGAGGCGCTGGACGAGGACACGAAGCGGCGCTTGAAGCGCATCCAAAAGCAGGATATTTCCAAGCCCTCCCAAGACATGAGCGATATTACAACCCGCGATTATCTCGATCATCTTTTGGTTTTCCACTTGGTCAAAAAGGAACGGTTGATTGAGGAACTGGTGGAACTCTTTGATAAGCGGCTGCAAAGGTCCAGCGAGGGCTATAAAAAAGCCTATGCGGATTCCAGGTCTGAACTGGCCGGCGAGATTCAGGAGCAGTATCTGAATCGGATTGGCGAATTTGCCGGGGAGATCAAGCAGCTCAAGGAAAACCGCGACGGGGTTGAGCGCGAGCTGCGTATCGTGGTGCAAATGCTGGAAAGTGTAAAGAAGCGGGATCGTCAGCTGGAGGACAAGATATACAACCGTCCGCCGGAACAGGGGGAAGCCACATGAGCGAAGTGTATCAAAAGTATTTTGGCAGCGGAGATGTGTACTCCGGCAAAGCCCGCATGATGCGGGATATCAAAGAACACAAATTGACGGGTGCTGATTTGTCCTCCCTGATCGATGATTTGGAGTCGAACAGTATGCTGACAGGCAAACCGTTCACCCCGAAGCCAAAGGGGGCCTGGGATGAAGACTACCTGGACTGGCTTTCAAACGGGCACATTTCGGACTATTTTTCCCGGTCCTACCTGGAACACTATGGAGAGGTCGCAAGCCATCTAACCCGCAAAAAGAATAGGCTGAACCTGCTCATAGTTTTTGGCGCCGCAGTGGCGGCTGCGTTTATCATCCTGCTCATTTGGTTTGCGGCGCACAGGGCTTCTGGAGCCGCACAAGCGGATATCCCCCCGATACATTCTGAACTTCGGCGGGAGGATGTCCTCAGGGCGCCGCAAACGGAACCCCAGCAGCCGGGAGATACCTTGCACGGCGTACAGGACCTTTGCGTGGGCGAGGCCCAGCCGGACACCCCTTTAAATATATAGAATCAACATCAGGAGGGAATCAAGATGGCGGAGGAAAATCCCAAATTGCAGGAACCGTCCCAGGAGGATCTGCTCACCAACATCGATAAAGTCAGCTCTATGTTGGACAATCTGTATCTGCATAACCTCAGCCGGGATTTTGTCGCGCTCCCGTTTGACAGCTACAACCAGTATGGGAAAGACGGCTCATACCGGGTCGGATATGAGAGCAACATCCGGGGCATCCAAGTCCTGCGCTGGGTTTATGATAAAGAGGAGAAAATCATTGACCGATTCAAAAATATTTTGGCCGTGTTTTCAGAAAATGACAGTAATCTCGGCCTTGTAATCCGAAGGACACCCGAAGCCTGTGAAATGCTGTTCTGCCTGAAGAATGAAACAAGGGAGCGGAGCCGCTTTGATGACAGCCGGCAGAATATCGCGCTGCTGGAAAAGTCGATTCGGGGCAATTTCCCCGGGACGGAAATCCACCACATAAACATAGATGAGGATTGGGTTGGGCTGGCGGCGCCCAAGTCTATTGCCAGCCTGACCAGCATCCCGTCCGAAAAGTCGGAGGGCTTTATCAGCCAGGGCCTGGAAAAGCTGCTGGACGGGATTGTCCCGCAAAGCGAGGATGAAAACTACACCGTTCTGCTCCTGGCCGAGCCACTCTCCCAGGAACAAATCAGCACAATCCGCAGCGGTTATGAGGATTTGGCCTCGGGCCTCCGCCCCTTTGCAGAATACCAGTTTTCGGCCGGCACAAACCGGGGGACCACAGAAGGCGAGTTCTCATCGCTATCCAAAACCGACGGGATAAACGAGGCGATTACCAAAACAAACTCTGTCAATCTGGGGTTCAGCGCAGGGGTTACAAAAGGTGACAATATCGTAGAATCATTGCTCCATAAGCTGTTTGGCGGCCCGCAGGGGCCAAATTTTGGCATCAACGCAGGTTTTTCCCACTCCCGGGCCCGCACAAAGGGAGAAAACCATTCGGACACCACGGCGACGGGCAGAAATTACGGCCTGACAGAGGGGAGCAGCACAACTGCCACCTATACATATAAGTCCTTTGCCATCGAGGGTATGCTGGAAAAGCTGGACATCCAGCGCAAACGGATTGAACACGGACGGGCGCTGGGTATGTGGAATTTTGCGTCGTATGTCATCGCGAACAACGCGCAGGTCAGCCTGGATGTGGTAAACTTCCTGCGCTCCCTCATGCAGGGGGAGCAGTCCCATATGGAGGCCTGCGCCATCAACCACTGGGAACCGCGAAGTGAATCGGACCCGGAGACCTCAAATTTCAACCATGTACTGGCGTATATCCGGCACTTTACTCATCCTGTTTTTGCCAATTCACAAGATATTATCGTCAGCGGCTTCCAGTATGACCCCCTGAAAATCATGACCATGACGCCGGCGGCGGTGGTATCCACGTCGGAACTGGCCAGCAGCGTCAGCTTCCCCCGACGTTCCGTGCCCGGCCTGCCCGCGCTGACGTGCGCCCGGTTCGGCCGGAATGTCATGCTCCGCAGCGGGAATGGGGCGGGAGGGGGCACAAACCGGCAAAAGCCCTGTCCGCTGGGGGTTATTTATCATATGCACAGCGCGGAGGAGCACAGCCCGGTGGGCCTTGAACGAAGCGAGCTGACCGCTCATACCTTCATTACCGGCTCCACTGGCGCGGGCAAGTCCAATACGATTTACAAGCTGCTGAGTGAGCTGTGCTTCCAAAGCGAAGACCCGGCCAAATTTCTTGTCATTGAACCGGCCAAGGGGGAGTACAAAAACGTCTTTGGCGGCTGCGAGGGTGTGTCCGTATACGGGACAAATCCCAAAAAAGAGCCTCTTTTGCGGCTGAATCCCTTCTCCTTCCCGGAGGATATCCATGTGCTGGAACACATCGACCGCCTTGTGGAGGTGTTTAATGCGTGCTGGCCCATGTATGCGGCCATGCCGGCGGTGCTGAAGGACGCAATTGAAGCCTCCTATGCCAGCTGCGGATGGAGCTTGACACATTCTACCTGCAAATTGAAATGCTTCCCCACCTTTGCGGTGCTTTTGGAAAAGCTGCCGGAGGTCATCAGCAGCTCCAGCTATTCCAAGGACACAAAGAGCGATTACGCCGGCGCCCTGATGACACGGGTCAAATCGCTGACCAACGGAATCAACGGGCCGATTTTCTGCTCCGAAAGCGAGATTCCCGGCAGCGCGCTGTTTGATGAGAATGTCATCATTGATCTGAGCCGGATTGGATCCATAGAAACGAAATCGCTGCTGATGGGAATTTTGATGATCAAGTTGCAGGAATACCGCATGGACCGGGCCCAGGGCTCCAATGCAGAGCTGCGTCATGTCACGGTGCTGGAGGAAGCACACCACCTGCTGCGCCGGACCTCCCAGGAGCAGTCCCAGGAGAGCTCAAACCTGCAGGGGAAGTCGGTGGAAATGCTGGCAAACGCCATTGCCGAAATGCGTACCTACGGCGAAGGATTTATCATTGCCGACCAGTCCCCCGGCCTGCTGGATCTGTCGGTGATCCGCAACACCAACACAAAGATCATCATGCGCCTGCCGGACGAATCGGACCGCATACTGGTCGGGAAAGCGGCAGGCCTGAACGACGACCAGGTCGCAGAGCTGGCTAAACTGGACCGCGGCGTGGCCGCAGTGTTCCAAAGCTGCTGGCTTGAGCCGGTTTTGTGCCAGGTCCAACGTTTTTCAGGCGGGAAGGAATATTCCGGCTGCCCGCCGGAGCAGATTGATTCCCCTAAAATGGATGCGCTGTTTGGGCGCATCCTCTATGGAGCGGCGGATGGGGACGAGTTGTCGGATGAACAGGTGGACAAGTTTATGGCTTGGACCGATGGCCTCCGGATAAGGCGGGAGGTTAAGATGACGCTGAGGCAGGCCATAGAACAAAAAACCCCGCTGTCCGAGGATAGCCTAGGGATGTTGCTGTATTGCCTGGTCCAGGGCCAGGCGTTGGTTCGTAAAGCGGAGGCCAGCGGCAGGAGGCCCGAGCAGGTTTGCGCGGCTGTGGAGCAGGAGGTCGCTGACAGGCTCCAGGTGTCTGAGTGTCTGGCGGAAGAAATCCGAAAGCGGATTTTTGTCTACGCGGCGGAACACCTCCAGCCTGAGAACCCGGAACGGCGGGAGAATCTGCTGTACTATGGAGGTGTGCAATGGTGATCCCTTTTATTGAAATTGCCGCGCAGGCGGCCGCCGCGGGGGAGGCCGCCGCCGCAGGAGCGGCGGAGTTGAACGCCGCCGGGGAATTGGCGGCGGAAGGTATGGAGGCCGCTGGGGCGGCGGAAGGGCTGCCGGCCGGCTTGAGCAGCGGGAAGCCGGAAATCAGCGGCCTGCCGGATGACCTGGGCTTGCCCGAGCCGGCGGCCGGCGGCCTGCCGGATGACCTGAGCTTGCCCGAGCCGGAAGCCGGCGGCCTGCCGGATGACCTGAGCTTGCCCGAGCCGGAAGCCGGCGGCCTGGGGCAGCCAGAGCCGGAGAGCAAAGTGCCGCCAGACACTTCCGGGACAGACGGAGAGGACAGGGGCCGTGTTCCCTCTGATGTCGGGGAAAAGGTGGACGCGCCCCCTGAATCCGGCAGTGAGGAAACAGAGAAAGAGAAGGGAGAAGGCAAGGAAAAGGACAAGCCTGAACGGAAGATGGAGCCCCCGGTCAAAATCATTTTTAAATGTCCGGAGGGGTGCGATGCGGGGGAATTCAACCGGCAGGTCAAGAATCAGGAAAAGGGTCTAAATGACATGACGTTGGATGAGTTTTTTAAAAATAGGGAAAAATACAAGGAAAACAAAGAGAAAAATGAGAATGGCAGCGGCAGAGATGCCAAAGAGGGGAACTCGGCCCAGCAGCGCGCCCGCGATGAGGCAAGGGCGGATAAGGTTAAGGAGTACCGTGACAAGGGAATGTCCCGTGAAGAAGCGGAGGCCAAAGCCGATGAATGGATGAAGGATCAGGCTGCCCTCCATAATCCGGACCAAGTGGCCGGGGGAGATCCCAAAAAGGTGGACGGCGTCGGTGACAGCAAGGTAAACAGCTCCATCGGCGGCCAGTGGGGCGGCGGCCGGGCGAACAGCATGGAGCAGCAGGTTCGAGATTACATTGAGAAAAATGGGATTCCGGCGGAGGATTTGGGCAGGATTAAACTGAACGTCCAGTTGGATGTGGAATGAAAGGAGCGCACGGCACAGTGAACGGTCAATTACCGAAGAAAATCACGCAACTCAGGAAGAGCTCGGGAGGAGTACTGCTGAATGGGATGATCCGCTTTTTGGAGCCGGAAAAGCTGGAACCCATCTTAAAGGCGGGATATCGGCGCAAGGGCACGTCAATCCCGTTTGCCATAACCGCGTTTGGCGATATTCTGACTTGGGAAGATGACAAATATATCTGCAAGGTTTCGTTTCGTCATGGCAAGGCCGAGGTGATGGCCTCCGGCGCAGATTACTTTTTTGAGGATCTGGATGAGGACCCCCAATATGCCGGGAAATGCTTTGAAACCACCCTGTTTGCCGAGGCCGTGGAACGGCTGGGCGTATTATCTGACACGGAATGCTATGGCTTTGTGCCTTTGGAGATACTCGGCGGCCCGGCAGATGTGGAGCACTTGGAAAAGGTGCCATATAGGGAACACTTGCAGTTGCTGCTTCAATTTGGAGGCAGTATTACTCAATGAATGAGGGTACATGGTCATGTTCAACCCGAGATCATCAAAAATCCGCGTTCTATCAGGCGAAGGAGGGCTGCCTGTCCCTGCCTGGCGTCCGCGAAGCTGGGCGCTGGAAGTTCATCAAGACGCAGTATCAGACGGGCAAAGTATATCTGTCGCTCGGTCCTGTGTATAATGTGGGAGGGATTTACTTCAATAGCGCCTTAAATACACCATCAGCGATGAGGGCGTGTACTTTTGAGGCAGAAAGTCAGGCATAATCACCGGCAGACCTTGCTGCGTCTTCAAGTCGCCAGTATGAGATGACACGCTAAAATGGTTTTCGAGATAGTACACCGCTGTACAGCAACATTCTCATTCGGGGAACCGCGTGTTCAAAAAAGCGTTGGAACGCCTCGCAGTACATATTTTTACCCAATGTTCCATCTGCCCCAACCAGGCGGTCCCGGCGGCATCCACCCCGGCACAGCCCATACCAACGGCAGCCGCGGCAATCCTCCGCCACTGCTTTGGACTGCTGAATAAAGCCCAGTTCCGTTCTCCTCTGGTCTATCTGGTCGAAGCTATCTGTGTTCAGATTGCCAAGCCTCCACGAATCGAGTACATAGAAGTCGCATGGATAAACACTTCCATCCGCTTCCACCACGTATTGCTTAGAACAGCTCCCCTGCATATTACAGCTTTCCGGCGGTCCGCCCTGCAAAATCGACAAATAATTGAAAAATGTACGGTTATATTTTACCTTTCCCTGTTCCGCATCGGCATACCACAAATCAAACAGGCGGCAGAGATAACTTCCGTATTCTTGAACGCCAAGGGAATAAGGCTGCCCCCCACTCTTCTCATCCAACGGATCCATGCAGGGAATATACTGCTGATAGTCCAGGTGGCTGCGGTCAAAAAAGCCATAAACCTTTCCGATGGCATTGGCTGTTTGTTGTGTCACCACTGTGAGGATGTTGAATTCCACACCGTGCTTTTTCAGTAGCTGAGTTGTGTGAAAGACACGGTTATAGGTGCCTTTGCCCTCCAGATCCAATCGGTACCGGTCGTGCAGCTCCTTCGGCCCATCCAAGGAAAGGCCCACCAAGAAATGGTTCCGGGAAAAAAAATCCGCCCATTTGCCGTCCACCAGGAGCCCGTTTGTCTGGATGGCGTTGTAAACCGTCAGGCGCTTATGATTATACCGTTCCTGAAGGGCTACAGCCTTCTCAAAAAATGGAAGTCCGGCCAATGTGGGCTCGCCGCCCTGAAACACGATGGCACACATCCCACTGGCGGTATCCAGAGCTTTGCGGATCACGTTTTCCAATGTGGATTCTTTCATAATGCCATAAGACGCCACCTTCCGCAGCGACATCTCATCAGCATAAAAGCAGTAGCGGCAGCTGAGGTTGCAGGCGCCCGAGGCAGGCTTAATCATGATGGAAAGCGGCGGCATAGAAATCCCCCTGTTATTTTGGGTGAATCAAAGGATATACTGCACACTGTTGTACAGGCTGATGGCGATGATTACAACCATTATTCCGATAAATAGCTTATCCACTGTCTGATCGTTCAGCTTTTTGTTCGCCATCCGTCCAACAATCCCGCCGCACACACCGCCAAGTACCATCAACGCCAATACAGCCCATTCAAATTCCGGCACGGACCGGGTAATCAGGGTAGACAGGAGGCTGGTAACCTGGCTGAACAATATGATGTATAGGCTGTTGGCTGCGGCTATTTTCGTTGTCATGCTAAAAAAGTAAGCCAGAACCACCAAATTAATGGGACCTCCACCGATCCCTAAAAAGCTGGACATGATGCCCAGAGCCGCGCCGATGCCCAAGCAAGGCGCCGTACCACACATATGACGGGTCTTGATTGTTTTCTTTTTGAGGGTGTATATTAGCGTACTGACCGTAATGGCCGCCAGGCAGCACGCTTGAATAGCACCTACCACATCGGGTTTGGATGCCGCTCCCATAACATAGGTGAACAGCTGCTTGCCCAGCACACCGCCTACCGATGCGCCAATGGCCAGCGGAGTACCGGTTTTTAAGTCAATTCCAGTGTCATTGGCCAGCAGGCCCTTGCCTACCGAATAGCAGCTCATGGCCAGAACAGTGCAGCCAGATAAAAAGCTGATGGTACTAACACCTGCCAACTGGAATAAATCCAGCGTAGGTTTGATGATAACTCCACCACCAATGCCGCAGATTGCCCCTATTACAGAGGCAAGGAAGCTGATCGTAAAAAATAGCGCCACCTTACAATCCCCCTTACACCTTCATCCAGGCTTAACCCGGCTGTAGAATTTTTGACAGTTCCTCCCGCCCCGCGTCTTTGGCTGTGCCAATATCTTTATCGAATAAATTTTTCCCGCAGGCGGCGTTGTGAGTTGGCGTTGTGAGTTTAAAATGAATTATATACCTGAACGCCAATGATTGCAACTCCGATGAGGGGGCATTTTTTTGCGGACCCCGGAACATCGAAAATATGCAGGCGGACGGGCTGTAGCCGCGGGCAGGAGTCCCGCCGCGGAGCTTTTTAGTGATTTGTCATAATTTTGAAGGAATTTATTCGTGAATTATGCTCTGTTGACAAATACAAGTGGGAAAGCTATAATCAACTCATAAGTTAAACGTTTACGTAAACGATAGCGAAAACGAATTCTCAGTTCTGCCGCATTTCTATCATTTAACTCGGAGGTGTGGCCAAGCAGACTACAAAATTTACGATGTGAGGTGCTGCGTATGAGCGACCAATCCAACGGTGTTATCGGAGGAAAAGTTACGATCAAAGATATCTCGGCAAAGCTGGGGATTTCATCCACCACCGTTCACCGCGCCTTGACTGGCAAAGAGGGCATGACGGACGCTCTGCGTCAGAAGATTTTGGACACTGCCCACGAGATGAGGTATGAGACAAACTATGCGGCAGCTTCCATCAAGCGGCGCACCCTTCGGATCGCCGTGGTGGTTCCCCAGGACAATGGGTGCTACTTTGCGAATATTTGGAAAGGGGTGAATGAATGCGCCGGGGAGGCCCGCCGCCTGAATATCGACGTTGAGGCGTGTGTCTGCGCTGACGAGCGCCATGAGTATCAGATCCTGAAATCCATCGCGGATGCGGGGCCGAAAGAATACGCCGGCGTTGTGGCATATTCCTACTCCAGAATGCCGGAGGTCATGATGCAGCTCCAGCGGTTAATCGCTTTAGAGATCAAAACCATCATCATCGATGACATCATAACGGAACCGGAGGGCATTTTCTGCATTCCCGCGTATCAGACCAGCATCGGCGAGCTGGCAGCCGAGATCACAGCCACGATCACCCCCGATGAGGGGACGGTCATCGTAACAGAGGGCCGCACGGATTCCTGGGCCCACTCGGAAAAGCTACAGGCCTATAAGGAATATCTCTCAAAGGCAAAGCCCGGGCTGAAGGTTTTAACCGTCGCCGGTTACCCGAAAAACGAAGATGCGGCCAGCGTGGTCCGGGAGAACATTTTGCGGGCTTTTGCGGAACATGAAGACATCGTTTTGTACTACGCCCAAACCAGTTTGGATACGCAGTTGGCAGTGGAGGTTTTCCGTGAGCTGGACGGCGGCCGAAAGTTTTCGCGGATCGGCACGGATCTGAATCGGTACACGTCCCAGTACCTCCGCAATGAGGAGCTGACACTGGTCATCGACCAGGGCGCGTATATGAAGGGATACATGGGGCTAAACGCGCTGGTAGACAGCCTCGTAAAGCACATCAAGCCAGAGCCGTACATCGATATTGTTCTGGATGTTGTTTATCGCAGTAATTTGCGCTTTTATGAGCGCACAAAAAAATTATATGACAATGGAGGAACAAGCAAATGAAAAATCTGAAGAAACTGTTCAGCCTGCTGCTGGCCCTGACCATGGTTCTGTCCATGGCTGCCTGTGGCAGCGGCGACACCCAGGAAAGCAAGCCCGCCAATGGCGCCGAGTCCCAGCCCGTCCAGAACGGCGGCGGCAAGACCTACGATGGCGTGAAGCTGGTCTACTGGTCCAACTGGGAAGCCACCGAGACCCAGGGCAAAATCATTACCGAGGCTGTCAATGAATTTATGGCGGAAACCGGCGCCGAGGTCGATTTGCAGTTCAAGGGCCGTACCGGCATCAAGGAAGGCCTGATCCCAGCCCTGGACGCGGACCAAAAGGTCGATATGTTTGACGGCGCGGGCAACAAGTCCAACTTTGGCGACCGCATCGTGTCTGTTGAGGATCTGATGGCCGCTTCCGACTACGAGAAGGACGGCAACGCCGCCATGATGACGCTGTGCCGCAGCTACTACGCCGACGGCCAGACCCGTGAGATCCCCTACCAGATGAAGGGCAACGGCTTCCTGTACAACAAGGCCCTGTTCCGTCAGGCGGGCATTGAGAGCGTCCCCACCAACTGGGCGGAGTTCGAGGCCGTCTGCCAGAAGCTGCTGGACGCGGGTATCACCCCCATGACCACTGATGACGCCTACACCCCCCAGGCATTCGGCATCCATCTGGCCCGTATGCTGGGCACCGACAAGGTCAAGGCCGTGGTGGCCGACGGCCTGTGGGCCGAGACCCCCGAGGTTCTGACTACCGCCAAGGCTTTTGAGGACCTGGCCGCCAAGGGCTACTTCTCCGACCTGGTCGCTTCCAACACATTCCCCACCGGCCAGAACACGGAATTTGCTACCGGCATGGTGGCCATGTACGTATGCGGCACCTGGCTGCCCAACGAGGTCCGCAACATCACTGGCGACAGCTTTGAATGGGGCTTCTTCAACTACCCCGAGGTTGACGGCGGCATCAACGGCTCTGAGGCCATGGTCATCGGCTGCCAGTCCCTGGCCATCACCAACAAGTGTGAGAACCCCGAGGCTGCCTTCGCCCTGATTTCCAAGATCACCCGCGGCGAATGGGACGCCAAGCTGGCTGAGGGCACCCTGGGCCTGCCCATCGACAACGCCAACACCGAGTGGCCTGAGCAGCTGGCCGACGCAAAGCCCTACTTTGACGCCTGCACCGAGATCTTCGCCATCTCCGGCGGCCTGGAGAGCAATCCCAACATCACGCCCGCGCTGAAGGAAAATCTGGCCAAGCTGTATGCCGGTTCCATCACCGCCGAGCAGTTCGTCGCGAATATGGAGGCCGCCTCCCAGGCCTGACCCACATAAACGGCAGTCAGGATGGCTTGAGAAAACCATCCTGACAGAAAATTAAATCGCGCGTGAAAATGGCAGACATTTCCTTAGCGAGCTGTCTGCCATTTTCATCTGCATGAAAAACGGAGAGAGCAAAAAAGGAGCTGCGAGAATGAAAAAAAACAAGACGATGATCGCTGCCTTTGCTCTGCCCGCTACGATCCTGTTTGTGCTGATCTTCGTTTACCCCGTCATCCGTACGGTGTTTATGAGCTTCTTTTCCATCCAGGAGATCACCGACAGCTTCAGCAGCTGGGTATTCAACGGCATCGACAACTACAAGGCGCTGATGGGCAACGCGCTGTACCGCACCAGCTGGATCAATCTGCTTAAAATCTTTTTCCTCGGCGGCGCCATTACCCTGGGCGTTTCCCTGCTGCTGGCCGCGATCCTGAAAAGCGGCGTCAAGCTGAAGGGCTTCTGGCAGGCCGTCATCTATATGCCCAACATCATCTCCGCGGTGGCCATGGCGACCATGTGGATCCAGTACGTCTTCAACTCCACCTATGGCTTCCTGCCCAACTTTTTCAAGGCGATAGGGCTGGAGTCGCTGGCAAAGATTCAGTGGCTGGCCCCGGATATGAAATTTACCGCGCTGCTGATTTCTTACTGCTTTGGCACCATCGGCCACTATATGCTGATCTGGCTGTCCGGCATGGAGCGTATCAGCCCCGACCTTTACGAGGCTTCCAGTATTGACGGGGCCAGTAAGGTCCAGCAATTTCTCCACATTACGCTGCCTTTGCTGCGCAGTATGCTCAAGACCAACCTGACGATGTGGGCCATCAGCTGCTCCGGCTTCTTTATCTGGTCCAAGCTGTTTTCCCCCATCACCGCCGATACCTCTACCATCGTGCCCATGATCTATATGTACGAGAAGCTGTTCGGCGCGGCCAATACGGATGAGGTCACCCGGGATGCGGGAAGTGCCGCCGCCATCGGCGTGATGCTGTGTATCTTCGTTGTCGTGATGTTCCTTTTGACCAACAAGGCCATCAAGGACGACGACGTCGAAGTATAAAGGAGGGCGAAACAAATGGCGAAAATCAAACGCAGTCGGGGCCTGGATATGCGCGGCCAGCTGAAGCTGGTCCCTGGCTACCTGATCCTGTCCACCTGGGTTTCCTTTACCTTCGTCGTGCTGTTCTGGGTCATCGGCGCGTCTCTGTCTACCACCGGCGATATTTTCCGGGGGACCATTTTCGAATTCTCCACCGGCCTGCACTTTGAAAACTACAGCCGGGCGTGGATCGGCTCGAATGTCGCCGTGTACTTCGCAAACTCCCTGATCTACGCCGTGATTTCCTGCACCTTGTTGATCCTGCTGTGCGCGCCCTTTGCCTATGTGCTGGTCCGCCATCGGTTTTTCTGCTCCCGCCTGATTAAAACCGGCCTGGCCGCTGCCAGCGGCGTCCCCATTATCATGGTCATCATCCCGCTGTATATGATTATCGCCCGTGCCGGCCTGCTGAAGGACGAGATGACCAACCGGATTGTGCTGATTACCCTGTTTGTTGGGACCAAGGTCCCCTACACCACGATCTTTCTGCAGCCTTACTTTGAAAGCGTCTCCAGGGCTTACGAGGAGGCCGCCAGCATTGACGGCTGCCACCCCATCCGCGCGTTCTGGCAGATCGTGTTCCCCATGGTGCAGGGCGGCTTGATCACCGTTACCATCTTCAACTTCATCAACATCTGGAATGAGTACTTCCTGTCCCTGCTGTTCGTCAACTCCGAGAAGCTGCGCCCTGTGGCGCTGGGCCTGTTCTCCATGATTAACGGTATGCAGGTCAGCGGCGACTGGAGCGGCCTGTTCGCCTCTGTTATGATCGTTTTTGCCCCCACTTTCCTGATCTATATCTTCCTGAGCAAGTATATCATCGGCGGCCTGACCGGCGGCGTCAAGGGATAAACGGGCTCCCCCCGCGCGGCGCCGGCCGCTTCCGGCGCCGCGCAGGAACCGCAGGCTGTTTCACAATCGAAAATTGGAGGTACTACCTTGAACAAGTGGATTTCATTGGAACAGGTTATGGCCCATGAGGACGCGGCGCTCCCGGAGCTGCGGAGGGCGATGGACTGCTGCATCAAGCAGGTGCTGGACAATATGCCTGCCTTTGAAGAACATTTCCCCGACGCCAACAGCGAGGGCAATTTCTACACCCCCGGCGGCAATCCCTACCGCATTGATGACTGGACCAGCGGCTTCTGGACCGGCGAGGTGTGGCTGGCCTATGAGAACGCCGACGGCGAAGCCATAAAAGCCCGGCTGAGGGAAATTGGCGACAAGCAGGTGGAGACCTTTCTGGAGCGCATCAACAAAAAGCTGGCCGTCAACCACCATGACATGGGCTTTCTGTACACGCCCTCCTGCGTCTCAGCCTATAAGCTGACGGGAAACCCCCATGCCAAAGAGGCGGCCGTCAAGGCGGCCGACCAGCTGATGACCCGCTACCAGCCCGCCGGCGAATATATCCAGGCCTGGGGTGATACGGATTCGGCGGAGGACCGCCGGCTGATTATCGACTGCCTGCTGAACATCCCCCTGCTGTACTGGGCCACCGAGGTCACTGGAAACCCCAGCTACCGCGAGGTCGCGGAGAACCACATCACCACCGCGCTCAAATATCTTGTCCGGGACGACGACTCCACCTGGCACACCATTTTCTTTGACGCGGAGGGCAACTTCTCCCATGGCGCCACCTGCCAGGGCTATAAGGACGCTTCCGCCTGGGCCCGCGGCCAGGCCTGGGGCGTCTACGGCACCGCCATTGCCTATAAGAACACCGGCCGCCCCGAGTATATTGACTACTTCAAGCGGGTCTCCCGCTATTTCCTGACCCACCTGCCCGACGATATCTGCCCCTACTGGGACCTGAGCTTCGGCAATGGGGACGACGGAGAGCCCAGGGACTCCTCCTCCTCCGCCATCGCGGCCTGCGGCTTTTTGGAGATGAGCAAATACCTTCCCGAGGAGGACGCGGCCTTTTACACTTCCGCCGCCAAAAAGCTGCTGGGGAGCCTCATCCGCAACTACCAGGTCACGAACCCGGCGGTCTCCAACGGTCAGCTGCTGCACGGTGTCTACGCAAAATCCACGCCTTATAACACCTGCAAAAATGCTGGCGTCGACGAATGTGTTATCTGGGGCGATTACTTTTTCATGGAAGCCCTGACCCGCCTGCTGAACCCCGACTGGAATATTTACTGGTAGGGGTAAACACAGTTCTTGATGTCTTGCGATCAGGGCCCGCGGCAATCTTCAGCCGGTCAGAGCGCCCCCAGCTTCGCCGCTTCGGCGGCCCAGTGGCCGGCAAACCCGTCATTCTGCCGCCGCATCCAGTCCATGACCGATTCCTCCAGCCTCTTTGACAGAGCCCTGTTTTCCGGCTCGGTCAAGTCCAGCGGATGCTGTTGCTGGGGATCATCCGCGGTGCAGTACAGGTACCGTACCGGGACGGGCTGGAGCTGATAGCCCAGCTCCATAACATAGGTGTGGGTCTGGGTGCGCACGCCGCGCCAGCCGTAAATCAGCGGGTCTTTTCCCGCCGATTCGAACTGTCTTACCACGGCTTCTCCTCCGGGGCACGCGCAGAGATAGCTGACCCGGTCCAGATCCTCCTGCTCCGTCAGGATATACCGGGAGCAGTCCTCCCCTTCCACCGTATCGGGGATCCCGGCCCCCAGCAGCCCCAGCAAAGTGGGCATCATGTCCTGGCTTCCGATGCAGGTGCGGCAGACGCGCTTGCGGTTGCCCGCTACACGCACAACGAACGGGATATGGATTGATTCCTCATACCACACGTGCTTGCCCATCAATCCATGGGAGCCCATCATATCCCCATGGTCGGAGGAGAGCACGATCACGGTGTCCTCATACAGCCCCTCCTCCCGCATAAATTCCATCAGCCGACCAAATTGGTCATCCAGGCCGCTGACGGCGGCATAGTACCGGCGTGTATTCAACCGCAGTTCTTCTTCGGTATAATTCACCTGTTCACCCGTATGGTGATGGATGTGATCCAGATCCACATTATCCTTCAGTTCCACATCGGGATAAAGGTCCAAGTACCGCTGTGGAACCTGGTCATAGTGGCTGTGGGGCGGGTTCCATGAGAGAAACATAACGAAGGGGCGGTTGTGATCACGCACCTGGCGCAGATACTCGATGGCTTTGTCGGTCTCGTGCTCCGCCGACCACACCCCGGGGCAGATCATTTGGGGCGAATCCTGCCAATAGTGCGGGGTCAGATGCTTGTCATAGGTGCCATACGAGTACCAGTAGTCGAAGCCGTGGCGGCGGGGCCCCGGCGGGGTATAGGCGTCCCAATCCCTGGCTCCGGACGCAGGCGCGGGGTCGTGGTTCACCTCCGGCTCGTCCAAATGCCATTTCCCGATATAGGCCGTCTGGTAGCCCTCCTTTCCCAGGGCCTGGGCAATGCTGACCTCCTCGTCCCGCAGCCGAAGGGGAAGCCCTGTTTTGCAGTTTGTGAAGAAGCCGAGGCTCAGGGGATACCGGCCCGTAAGCAGGCTGGCCCGGTGGGGGGAGCAGACGGGGAAGGTGCTGAAGGCGTGGTCACAATAGGTGGCGTCCGCGCAGAACCGATCCATGTTAGGCGTCTTGACCGGGTCGGCATGGGCCCAGCCCATGGCGTCGGCCCTCCATTGATCCGCAAAAATAAACAGCAGATTTTTTTTCTTACTCGCGCTCATGTCTTGCTCCCTTCCTTGGCTCCGAATGGAGTTCAGCGCCAAAATCCAGTTTGTTCAGTTTAAGAGGCTGGCCGAAATTGTCCACCGCTTTTCTCATATTTAAGATTACAATATTCTATCTATATCTGTCAATGTATCAGGACGGCGGATTGAAACTCGTTGGAAGCGGTGTACGTTTACCGGGGCCACGGCAGGCATACGCGCCCAGGAAACGGATAGCCATTGCAGCCGCCGCGGATTTTGCGCAGTTCACCTATCAGGAATTCCCGAATGATGAGTCGTCAGAAAATAAAACAATGCAAGGAGAGAAAACGAATATGGACATCCGTTATTCCGCCAATCAGCGCGGCGTGAAGCGCTGCGCCACCCAGGAGCTTCGGGACGAGGTTTTAATCCAACCCACCTACCGGCCTGACTCCGCCCAGGCCTTCGATAACATGGACACGGCGCCCGCCACCGAGGTGCGCTGACATGGAGCTGACCATTTCTATTTTGGGTGCGGACGGCACAGTCAAGGCCCACGCCGGTGGCACGGATGAAGTGAAGCTGGTCTATGCCGCCGCCTATGAGGAGGGCGACGTGATCTGCCTTACCGGCAGGCAGCCGGGATATGTGGCGGCAAAGCTGGAGGACAGCCTGGATGAAGTGCTGGGCTATCTGTCCGCGCCGTTCCGCCTGACGGTGCCTTTTGGGGAAAAACGGGTGAGTTATTCCCCCAAATCCTTTGCGGGCGGCATTCATCTGCTCCAGGCCAGGGCGGCGGGGGTCAACGAAATCAACGCTTACCGCAACGTGGCGTTCAATCCCTTGGACAGCCACGAAAACAGCGGCCTGTACCCCCACGCCTCCGCCAACGTGGAGACCCGGGGCGAGTCCGTTTTTGCCGCCCGCAACGCCATTGACGGCTGCTATGCCAACGACAGCCACGGCCCCTGGCCCTACCAGAGCTGGGGCATCAACCGGGACCCGGAGGCGGAGCTGACATTAGACTTTGGCCGGGATGTGGCCATCGACAAGCTGGTATTCACCCTGCGTGCGGATTTCCCCCACGACAACTGGTGGAAACGGTGCACCGTATGGTTCTCGGACGGCTCCAAGATCACCCCGGCCTTTGTGAAAACAGGGATCCGCCAGACGGTCGACATGGTGCCCCGCACGGTGCGCTGGCTGAAAATCGGGCAGCTGATTCAGGACGAGGATGACCCGTCCCCCTTCCCCGCGCTGACGCAGGTCGAGGCCTGGGGACGGGACAGCCACATCATTTAACATCGCGCTGGTCACCGGCGCGTCTTACAGCGCCGGCTTTGCCATTGCCGCCGCCTCCGGCTGACTGGCCTCATACAGGTTGCGCAGACGGACGGTAGACGGCGGGCTTTCCCGGGCCACCGGCACCAGCTTGCGCCGCTCCTTCAGCCACACGTTGGGGCCGAACAGCCGCCGCAGCATCTACCCGGTCACCCCTCCGCCGTCTTTCCCCGTTCCAGTTCCGCAACAAGCTCCTCCAGCATGGCCTTGTTGTACTGGATATGCCGCTCCATCGTCTTTGCCGCCCGGTCTCCATCCTGGCCGCAGACGGCGTCCAAAATCTCCCGGTGGTCCACCAGCGTCTGCGCTTTTAAACGGCTCTCGGTCAGCGAGACAAACAGCGTGATGGCATAAGTGATAATGGGGATCAATTTGGGCACCACCAGGTTATGGGTGCATTCCGCAATGGCCACATGGAACAGCACGTCGTTTTTTGAGTGGTCCCGCTCCGCCACAATATCCTGCTCCACCACGCGGCAGGCCTCCCGCAGGTTTTTCAAATCCTCCGCCGTCGCCCGCTCCGCCGCCATCCGGGCCACCCAGGGCTCCATCTGGAGCCGGATCTCCGCCAGATCCAGGGCCAGCCGGAACTGGTCTGGATAATAGACGAACCCTAAAGGATCCGGGATCTCTCCGGGGTTGGGCGCGATGTAGGTCCCTTTGCCCCGCCGGATTTCCAGCACATTCCGGGCCACCAGCAGTTTCACGCCCTCCCGGACCGTGCCCCGGCCCACGCCCAGCATCTCCGCCAGCTCGAACTCGCTGGGCAGCTTGTCCTCACAGGTGAGGTGCTGTTCCACGATCAGCTTTGAGATTTGTTCCGCCGCCTGCTCCGGCAGCGTGACTCCCTTCGCCTGGATATTCTCAAAAGCGGGCTCCATCACCGGGGACCACTCTCCTGTCCGTCCAAATTTCCCCCATATTATAGCGGATATGCCCCAAAATTGCAAGAGGGCCCGCTCCTGCCACGCGGCAGGAGCGGGCCCTTCCAACTCACGTCAGCCCGGGCAGGAACCCCTGGAACAGGCTGAGCACACAGGTGAACAGCAGGATGGCCGCGCCCGCCACAAAGCCGCCTATGGTCCAGCCCCGGATGGTGTCCACCTCGTTGAGGTGGAAAAACCGGGACACCGCCCAAAAGCCGGAGTCGTTGGGCAGGGACAGGCCGATGCCGCCCGCGCACACCGCGATGGCGCAAAGGACGGGGGACACCCCGGAGGCCGCCGCCGCGCCGGACACGATGGCGGCGGTGGTGGTCAGGGCCACGGTGGTGGAGCCAGTGGCGATGCGCAGCACCTGGGCGATGACGAAGCACATGACGAGTATGGGCATATGGAAGCCCTGGAGGCCGCCAGTAATGACGTTGGCGATGCCGCAAGCCTTCAGCACGCCGCCGTAGGCCCCGCCCGCGCCGGTGATGAGCAGCACCAGGCCGATCTTGTCCGCACCCTCGTTCATGATCTCGGTGATAGAGCGGTTGAGGTGGGGCCGGGAGATGAACGCGCCATAGAGCACACCGATGGTCATGGCCACGTTTTTGTCGCCCAGGAAGGCCAATATCTTCAGCACCGTGCTGTCCTCCGGCAGGAGGAAGGCGGAGAAGGAGCCCAGCAGGATCAGCACGATGGGGACCAGCAGGATGGACAGGGCCATCATGGCGCCCATCTTGGGCTTGCGGGAGGCGCTGGCGGCGTTCTCCGCCAGTTCGGCGTCCAAATCGGAAAAGTCCCAGGTCCTGCCCGCCTTCTGGTCCTGTCTGTTCACAAAGCCGCCGTAGACGATGCCGCCCACGAACATCCCGATAAAGGCGGCGATGAGGGCGTAAAAGAAGAACACACCCACGTTGATGCCCATGGTCCCGGCCACCGCCAGGGGAGGGGCGGTGGGCA
The DNA here is from genome assembly GCA_946548895.1 of uncultured bacterium. Lineage (GTDB taxonomy): Bacteria > Bacillota > Clostridia > Oscillospirales > Oscillospiraceae > Enterenecus. The sequence continues at coordinate 22,427 of CAMNQF010000026.1, forward strand.
GCACCAGTGCGAAGGTACAGGTGGTGGCGATGGCCAGCGCGCCGCCGTAGGCGGCCATGGAGTAGCCGGTCTTGCGGGAGAGCACCCGGAGCATGGGGGCGAACATGATATACACCACGTCGCCGAACACAGGGATGCCGGTGATGAAGCCCGCCACGGACACCGCGTATTGGGAGCGCTTGGGGCCCACGGCCTTGAGCACCTTGTCCACAATGCTGTCAATGCCGCCGGACTCGTACATGAACATACCCAGCATGACGCCCAGGCCGGTGACAATGCCGATGGAACCCAGGGTGGAACCGAAGTTCCCGGTGACGCAGGCGGTCACATCGGCGATAGACGCGAAATTGTCCGGGGCCGCGCCTCCGGCGTAGGTGGCCAGGGCCAGCAGGCCGGTGCCGTAAGCGCACACCAGCAGGGCCACGAAAGGATTCAGCTTGATCTTAATGATGCACAGGAGCAATACGGCGATGGAAATGAAGAAAACAAGCAATAACATGGGAATACCTCCATTTTTGATTGACCCTTTCTAAACAGGGATGGGGATTCCCGCTGCTCCCACACAGCGGCGTTCGCTTTTCACATCTCCACCATATAACGTCACACGTCGTATGTCAACAGCAAAATGATTAAAACTCGAAAAATTGGATAGTTTGTCAATTTTAATAAAGGCAAATTATGCAGTCTGCTAAACGCGAAGGAAGAGCTTAGTTAATATATCCAACCCTGTTTATCCCGAATTGGCTATTTAGCCCGATTGACACATCATACGTCGTATGTTATAATGCGGTCATCTGAAAGACAGTCCCCGCTTTTCACAAATCACACCGCGCTCCCCGGCGCGTAAAAAGAAAGGAATGCCAACCCTATGCTGACGAGTCAGAAAATGCGAAAGCTGGCCCCTGAGCTGGACCCCCTCCGCCTGGGCACCGGATGGAAGCCAGAGGACCTGTCCAAACCCCAGATCTTCATTGAGAGCACCTTCGGTGACAGCCACCCCGGCTCCGGCCACCTGGACAAGTTGGTGGAGGCCGCCCGCCAGGGGGTGGCCGAGGCGGGCGGCCACGGGGCCCGCTACTTCTGCACCGATATGTGCGACGGCGAGAGTCAGGGCACCGACGGCATCAACTTCTCCCTGGCCAGCCGGGAGATGATCGCCAACATGATCGAGATCCAGGCCAGCGCCACCCCCTTTGACGCGGGCGTGTACATGGCCAGCTGCGACAAGGGGATGCCCGGCAACCTGATGGGACTGGCCCGGGTAAACATCCCCGCCGTGGTGGTCACCGGCGGCACCATGGCGGCGGGCCCCGACCTGCTCACCCTGGAGCAGTTGGGGATGTACTCCGCCAAATTTGAGCGGGGCGAGATCGACGAGGAAAAGCTGAACTGGGCCAAGTGCAACGCCTGCCCCAGCTGCGGCGCCTGCTCCTTTATCGGCACCGCCTCCACCATGCAGATCATGGCGGAGGCCCTGGGCCTGGCCCTGCCCGGCTCCGCCCTGCTGCCCGCCACCAGCCCGGACCTCATCGAGTACGCCCGGAACGCCGGCAGGCTGGCGGTAAAGCTGGCCCAGATGGACCACATGAGGCCCAGCGACATCGTGACCATGGACAGCTTTGAAAACGCCATCCTGGTCCACGCCGCCATCTCCGGCTCCACCAACTGCCTGCTGCACCTCCCCGCTATCGCCCACGAATTCGGGTTTGAGATCGACGGCGACACTTTCGACCGCCTCCACCGGGGGGCCCGCTACCTGCTGGATATCCGCCCCGCCGGGCGCTGGCCCGCCGAGTTCTTCTACTACGCCGGAGGCGTGCCCGCCATCATGGAGGAGATCAAAAGCGTACTCCACTTGGATGTGATGACCGTCACCGGCAAAACCCTGGGGGAGAATTTGGAGGAGCTGAAGCAGAACGGCTTCTATGACCGCTGCCAGAAGTGGCTGGACGCGGCCAATCAGAAATACGGCCTGTCCCTCACCCGCCAGGACATCATCCGCCCCTACGATCAGGCCATCGGCACTGACGGCTCCATCGCCGTACTCAAAGGCAATCTGGCCCCTGAGGGCGCGGTCATCAAGCACACCGCCTGCCCGAAGGAGATGTTCTCCGCCGTCCTCAACGCCCGGCCCTTCGACAGCGAGGAGGCGTGCATCGACGCGGTGCTCCACCACAGGGTGCGGCCCGGCGACGCGGTGTTCATCCGCTACGAGGGCCCCAAGGGCTCCGGGATGCCCGAGATGTTCTACACCTCCGAGGCCATCTCCTCCGACAAGGAGCTGGGCCGCTCCATCGCCCTCATCACCGACGGGCGGTTTTCCGGGGCGTCCACCGGCCCGGTGATCGGCCACTGCTCCCCGGAGGCCCAGGCGGGCGGCCCCATCGCCCTGGTAGAGGAGGGCGACCTCATTCAGCTGGACGTGAAGGAGCGCGTCCTGGCCATCGTGGGCGTGAAGGGGGAGCGCAAAACCCTCGGGGAGATGGACGCCATCCTGGCGGAGCGAAAGAAGCGCTGGCAGCCCAAGCCCGTAAAGTACAAGCGGGGCGCCCTGCGGCTGTTCTCCGAGCTGGCCGCCTCCCCCATGAAAGGCGCGTATCTGGATTACGACAAATAAATCGGTCCGGCCCGCCCGGGCCCTGTGCAAGGGTCCGGCAGGCCGGAGAGGAGGGTCCTATGGATCAGATCAGTGAAAAAATATCCGATATCGGGATTGTCCCCGTTGTCACGCTCCATCATCCCCAGCGGGACGCCCCCCTTTTGGCCAAGGCTCTGTGCGCCGGCGGTGTGCCGGTGGCGGAGGTCACCTTTCGGGCCGCCGGGGCGGATCAGGCGGTCAAGCTGATGAAGGAAGCCTGCCCGGAAATGATCGTGGGCACGGGCACCGTCACCACGAAGGAACAAATCGACGCCACCATTGCCGCCGGCGGACAGTTCATTGTCACTCCCGGCTTTGATTCGGAGCTGGTGGCCTATGCCCAGGAGAAAGGTATCCCCATCTTCCCCGGCTGCACCACCCCCACCGACTACCACGCCGCCCTGAAGTTCGGCCTGGAGCTGATCAAGTTTTTCCCTGCGGAGCAGTCCGGCGGCCTGGCCAAGATCAAGGCTATGAGCGCCCCGTTTCCCCAGTTCAAGGTGATGCCCACCGGCGGTATCTCTCTGAAAAACCTCAGCGAGTACATCAGCGCCCCGATGATCGCCGCCTGCGGGGGCTCCTACATGGTCACCGCTGAGTTGATTGATGGGCAGAGGTGGGACGAGATCACCAGGCTGTGCCGAAAATCCCGTGACATCGTGGAGGCTGCCCGCCTGGGCGCCGCGGTGAAGGAGCTCCCCAATGCAGAGTTATCAGCCGACGCCGCGATGGAACCTGGACAGTTCGCGGAACAATCCACTGATACCGCGAAAAATTTATGATGGGCGGCATTCGTCCTCCGGCGGGCCGCCGAACGTAAAATCTGCGCCACGGAAAACAAGAATAGAACACTTTAGCGGCAGGACTGGCTTCAGTCCTGCCGCTATCCTTTTTCGTATTTCTCCATCCAGCCCTGCTCCTGCCGCCGAAAACCGTCCGCCGCGTACATTTTCTAATCAGCGGGAAGCTTCACGATCCAGATGATGCAGCGCCACCCCGGAAAACCGCAGAAAGCACCGGGCGGGAAGTCCAAACCTCCTGCCCGGTGCTCTTTCTCAATGACCGCTCGGTACACAGTTGATCGACAGGCTGAGGTGACCAGTTACGTATCTGGTCACCCAATAGCGCAAAGATTTGTTGCAACTCACTCCTCATCGGCGTTGGAGGCCGCCGCAGGAGGAGCTGCGGCGGCCAGAGCAGTGGAGAAGATCTGAGGCATTGCCGTGGCGGCGCAGAGAAGGGAACAGCCCACGCTTTTTCCTCTTTAAGCGCTCAAGCCTCCTTCTGGGGCTCCTGGGGCTGGGACTTGGGCTTGCGGATCAGGAACACCAGGTAGACGACCAAACCAACGCCCCACACGATGTCAATGGGCAGGGCCAGGTGATAGAACCAGTTGGGCTGCGGCTCCTGGGGGGAGACTTCACACTGGGCCACCGTATAAGCGATGTGGTGAATGGCCTCCCGCATGGCCTGCTGGGCGGTGGGATTGGTCTCGTCGATTTGCAGTTCGCCGGGGGTGACAAACAGGGTCAGCCACAGGTCCTGTCCGGCGCGGACGCCCTGCTCCAGATCCATCCACCACTCGTTGTTGCCCGTCATGAACAGGTCGGTGATGGTCATGCCCCGGAAGCCCCACTCGGTGCGCAGCAGGTCGGTGACCAGCGCCTTGTTGGAACCGGTCCACTTGGAGCCCACCCGGTTGAAGGAGGTCATGATGGCCGTGGTCCGGCCCTCCTTCACCGCCAGCTCAAAGGGCTTCAAGAACACCTCGCGGATGGCCTGCTCATTGCTCCAGGTGAACAGAGAGGTAAATTTTTCGCCCCGGAAGGTCTCCTGGTCGTTCAGGCCGAAGTGCTTGATGAACATGAACACGCCGCCCTCCCGGGCCGCATAGACCACGCTGGCCGCCATTTTGCCGGACAGGAAGCCGTCCTCGGAGTAATACTCAAAGTTGCGGCCGGAGTAAGGGGTGCGGTGGAGGTTGACCGCCGGGGCGTACATGGCGGATACGTTGGAGGTCCGGCACTCCTCCGCGAACAGGCGGCCCTGCTCTCTGGCAATTTCCGGGTTCCAGGTCTGGGCCACGTACATCTGGACCGGGTAACTGGTGCCGCTGACGCCGAACATCCAGGCGGACACCCCCTGGGGGCCGTCAGCGTGGACGGTGGCCTTCATGCCGATGGATTCCAGTTCAGAGGTGCCGAAGGCGCCGTTGGTGACAATGGACTCCATGTCCGCCAGGGAAAGCTGGTCCAGCAGGTCATCCCACTTGGGATCGTCATAATCCAGACCCACCACATCGTCCAGAGTCAGGCCGTTTTTCGCGCCGGTGACCACCGGAACGGCGTTGGGGTCGTCCTCCACGGTGATTTTCGAGGCGGCCTTTACCGCTTCGCTGGCGGCCCGGCCGGTGTTGCCGGCGGCAGGCTTGGGGAAGGTCCCCGCGAAGTCCGCGCGGGACAGATAGACGATCTGCTCGCTCTCGCCCCCGCCGGCGGCCTCATCAAACAGATTCATGATGGGCATACCAGTGACCGGGTCGTCCTCAAAGAAGATATCGCGGTTCAAGTTGAACTCCGCCGCGACGGTGGACAGCTCATGGGAGTTATCCATGATTTTCAGCTGGTAGGCCCCGCGCTCCAGGACGTAGCCGGTCCTGCCGTCGCCGTTGGCGTCGTTCCAGTCATAGGAGGCGATTTCAAAGGGGCTCACGGTGACAGTGACCGTCTCGCTTTCGCCCGGCTGGAGCAGGCCGCTCTTATTGAAGCCCACCAGGTCCACATAGGCCTTCTCGATCCCGCCGGAGTAGTATTCCGGCGTGGCGTAGACCTGCACGACCTCTTTCCCCGCCACGCTGCCGGTGTTGGTCACCTTGACGCTGATAACAATCTCATCGGAATTCAGGTCGCCGTCCACCTTTTCCACCTCTTTGGAGAAGGTGGTGTAGGACAGGCCGTAGCCAAAGGGATACTGCACGGTCTGGTCATAGTCGATAAAGCCCTCCTGGGCGGCGGTCTCATAATATTTGTACCCTAAGTAGATGCCTTCCACATAGTCAACGTAGTAGTAGCCGTCCATGTCGCTGTATTCCATGGTGCCGGGGCGGTTGGCATGGTAGTAGTTGGGGGAGCTGGTGTGGTCATAGGCGAAGGTATCCACCAGCCGGCCGGAGGGATTGACGGTCCCCGCCAGGATCTCTCCCAGGGCGGTGGCGCCCACGTCGCCGGTGCCGGGCATGAAAATGGCGGCGTCCACGTCGATCTCCTCCAGGTAGCCCAGTTCCATGGCCGCGTTGGAGTTGACCAGCACAATGACGGTCTTATAATTGTCCCGAAGGTACTTCAAGATATCCTTTTCGTCCTGAGTCAGGGACAGGTAACCCGCCGGGATATCCAGGCCCTCTCCGCTGGAACGGGAGATGGTCATAGCCGCGATATCGGAAAAGCTCCTGGCGCCGTCCAGCAGCTCCTTGGTGTAGTATGCGCTGTCGCTGATGGCGGGCTCCGGCGTGGCCCAGGAGGGGGAGTAACCGCCGTACTCTTCCTCGGGCACGATGTCCCGGGCGTCCTTATAGCTCTGGTACATACTGTACAGGTCCTCGTTGACGGAGAATCCCGCGGCCTCCAGAGAGGATTTGATGTTCACCGAAGCGGAGGACACGCCGCCGCTGCCGCCGTTGCCGCCGATAATCATCTGCGTGGACGACCAGCCGAACAAATTGACGGCGCTCCCGGCGGGCAGGGGGAGGGCATTGTCCTTGTTGCGCAGCAGCACCATGCCCTCCCGGGTGATCTCCTTGGTGAACTCTGTGGCTTCCGCGCGGACGCTTTCCGCCTCCACGCTGTCCAGCTTCAGGCCCATGTTGTTGGTCACTTTGGTCAGGTAGTCGAAGGCGACGTAAATTGCCACGTTGAACACCAGGAACAACGCGGCAAGAACGCCGAACACAATGCGATGGACCAATTGCTTTTTTCCCTTTTTCATGAGGTTCTGCCTCCCTTTCCTAAATATAGACAAATTATAGTCCGAAAGGGGGGCCCTGTCTGTTACTCGTTCGTGAGCTGCTGTTCTGCGTACGCAGGAAGTACAATGTTCAAGTCGAAAATGTGGTCGTTGGCGGAAACCACCAACGCGCCGCCATATTTTTCCGCGGTCAGCCGCATACTTTTCAATCCGTAGCCGTGGGAGGCGCGGTCAGGCTTTGAGGTCTGGGGAAGGCCGCCGTCCAGGGACAGCTCGCCTTCAAAGTAGTTGTAAACGTGTATGTCCAAAAAGGGCCCGTGGCAGACGACCGTCAAGTTTATAACCCTCTGCTCCGGGTCGCCCAGCCTGCGCACGGCCTCAATCGCGTTGTCCAGCGCGTTGCCGAAAATGGAGTAGACATCTCTTGTTTCCAGAAAGGACATTTTCCCGCTGTCCGCCATATAGGTAAAACGAATATTCTCCTTCTGACAAATCAGGCTCTTGTCCGTCAGCACAATATCCAGAGCCTCGTTTCCCGTCCTGGCGACGGCGTCATAGATGTTGATGGAGTCCTCCAGCTCCCGCAGCTCCTCATGGGGAATCTGCAATGAGCCGCTTGTCCTGACCCGGTACTGCGCCAATTGGTGCTTCAGGTCGTGAAAACGCAGGTTAGCGGCGGAAATCGTATCATTCAGGCGCTCATAGTAATCCGCCCGCAGCTCGGCCTGCTTCCGCACCAGGATGAGGTCCCGCTCCAGGCTTTTGCTTTTCAGCAGCTCCGCCATGACGGACAGGCCCATCATACAGCTCAAAATGGACAACAGGCGGAAAACCATCGTCATGATGCTGTCATGGCTATAGCTGTAGCCAAAAGAGCTGAGGACCACCACAATGAGAAGGATGCCCGCGGACAGGAGCACCACCTCGCGCTGGGACACGGCGCACTCAAACTGGATGATCCTTTTTACGAACAGGCGGTATGCCGCCCAATAAACCGCTCCATAGACGATCAAAAGGGAAAGCAGATAGACGGCCGCCGGCTGGGAGCCGGCGCCAACCCGAATCACGCCGAGCGCCTTTAGCGTCTCGTGAACGGCGTAAGCCATATTTTGTACCGTATATCCGCCGATTCCCCACAACATGGCCTGGACGCTGGAGCACTGGCAGCAGATGAAAATGCCCCCTATGGTCAACAGCAAAATCATGACGCATCGGAGCATATTCCCCCACGGGTAAAACGCCCCCAGCATCTCGTACCGGACCGCATAGGAGAGCAGAATACACAGCGCCGCGGTCCCAGCCCCTTTTAATCTGTAATGTTCTTTCTTTGGGGAACCCTGCAAAAACAGCGCTTCCGCGGCCATCAATTCAACGGCGAATTCCAGATTGACGCATAGCTTCAGTAATTCCATGGCTCAGATACCTCCTCCCCAATAATTCGACACAGCCAGCAGCAGCCCTTTTCGCCTCCCCCGGCTGACGGAGATTTCCTGTCCGCCCACGGTGATGGAGTCTTTGCCCACGGCCGAGATATACCTCAGATTGGCTAAATAACAACGGCTGCACCGATAGAATTTTTGGGAATCAAGCTGCTGTTCCGCGTCGGCCAGTGTCCCCTTGCGGGTATATTGGCGTTCCGCGGTGTGATAGGTGATATAGTGATCCAGCACCTCCACGTATAAAATTTGGTCACTGGAAAGCACAGTCATGCCTTCTTCCGTCTGGAGCACCACCGACTGCGGCTGCCTCTGGCGCAGCCGGCGGGCGGCCTTCCGCATGACCAGTTCAAAGCTGTAGTATTCCAGCGGTTTTACCATAAAATCAAGCGCGTCCACTTGATAGCCCTCCACCGCATATTGAGCCAGCTGGGTGACAAAAATCATGATAGTGTTATCATCGGTTTTGCGGATCTGGCGGGCAATATCCATCCCGTTTGTGCTGCCCATTTCAATATCCAGGAAAATGACATCATATACAGGAGCGTAAGACCACAGAAAAGTACCGCCGCTTTGAAATGTTTTGACTTGATATTCCAGTTGATTGGCGCAACAAAACCGGGACAAATAGGAACACAGCAAGTCAACACTGCTTTGCTCGTCATCTACCACTGCTATGTTCAGCATTTGTTTCACCGTCCTTGCTTTGCATCTAAATTGCGTTTAAAGGCCGCTGAACCGTTTATAGGACAAATAGGAGCGCCTGGTCGAACTCAGCAGGCGCTCCTATTGTATCATAGTAAGTTATTATTCTCAATCCCTGGCCTTTTGATCTCCTCAATGGGGGATATGTGCCGCTGTAATTCAGACTAGTTAAACAAATATCAGCCCTTCATCACGGCCCGCGCCACCACCATCTTCTGGACCTCGCTGGTGCCCTCGTAGATGCGCAGGATGCGGGCGTCCCGGTACATCCGCTCAATGGGGTAGTCCTTCATGTAGCCGTAGCCGCCATGGATCTGGAGCGCCAGGTCGCAGCAGTAGCAGGCGGCCTCGGAGGCGTACCACTTGGCCATGGCGGTGGTGCAGGGCAGTCCCTGCTGGCGCAGGGCGGCGGCCTTCAGCGTCAGCAGCCACGCCGCCTCGGCCCGGACAGCCATATCCGCCAGGTACCATTGCAGCCCCTGGTTGGCGCTGATGGGCTTGCCGAACTGGACCCGCTCCCCGGAATACTTCACCGCTTCCGCAATGGCCCCAAAGGCCACGCCGCAGGCCTGGGAGGCGATGCCGATCCGTCCTCCGTCCAGACCCATCATGGCGATCTTGAAGCCCTCGCCCAGCTTGCCAAGAATGGCGGAGGAAGGAACCCGCACATCCTCCAGCACCAGCTCGGACACGGCGGCGCCCCGGATGCCCATTTTGTCCTCTGTTTTGCCGCAGGACACGCCGGGCATGGAGCGGTCCACCAGGAACGCGGTGGTCCCCTTGGTGCCGATGCCCGGCTCGGTGACGGCCACCACCACAAAGTGATTGCCCTCCTCGGGGCCCAGGTTGGAGATAAAGCACTTGGTACCGTTGAGGATATAGCTGTCCCCGTCCCTTTCCGCCTTGGTTTTCAAACCGCCCGCGTCGGAGCCCGCGCCGGGCTCGGTGAGGGCGAAGCCGCCCAGCTTCCCCTCGGCCGCCTGGGGCAGATACAGGGCTTTCTGCTCGAAGGTGCCCTTCCGCATGATGATATCAGTGGAAAGGTAGTGGACGTCCAAAATCTCAGCCGTGGAGGCGCAGCATTTGGCCACCTCCATCACGGCCAAGGCCTTGGTGATCTCATCGTCGACGCCCGTCCCGCCGTACTCCTCGGGGATGGTCAGCTGGAGGACGCCCAGCTCCCGCAGGCCGTCCATATTCTCCTTGGGGAAGCGGCCCGTCTTGTCGATTTCGTCTGCCCTGGAGCGGATCTCTTTCTCCGCGTAATCCCGGACCATTTCTTGGATGGATAACTGGTCCTCAGTGAATTGAAATGTCATTATGATGAATCCTTTCTATGGGTGTGGGGGCGCTCCAGCGGCCGCTGGAGCGCCCCCGAGGCGGGTGGGCCGGCCCCCAATAGCGCCGGGACCGGCCCGGAATGGGAGGGGCAGTCCGGTTGAGCGCCTTTTTCAAGGGCGCCAACCGAACACTTAAAGCGCTTTCAGCCCGTCCAGCGCCGCCCGGCACTCGCCCATGATCTTCTCCATGATCTCGGCGGCGGACAGCTCGCTGTCGATGAGGCCCGCCGACTGGCCCATGCCCAGCACGGCCTTGTCCAGATTGCCGGTGGTCTCCACCCGCCCGGCGTCGAACATGGCCTGGAAGCCCTTGGGGTTGGCGTCGGGGGTCAACTCATAGGCGATGATCTCGTCGGCGGCAGGGGTCTTGATGCTGCGGTGGGGCACCACCTTGGGCAGGTGGGAGCCCTCCACCACCGCCTCGTTGGCCCTGGCGCTGATGATGGCCTGTTTATAGACATCGGGCAGCGTGCACTCCTTGCACACCATGAAGCGGGTGCCCATCTGGATGCCGCTGGCCCCCAGGGCGTAGGCCGCCGCCAGCCCCCGGCCGTCGGCAATGCCGCCCGCGGCGATGACGGGAATGTTCACCGCCGCCGCCACCTGGGGCACCAGCACGATGGTGGTCACCTTGCCGATGAAGCCGCCGGACTCGGTGCCCTCGGCCACCACCATGTCGGCCCCCATAGCCTCCATCTTTTTTGCGGCCTCCACAGAGGGGACCACGGGGCACACCCGGACGCCCGCGGCCTTGAGCTGCTCCATGTAGGGGGCGGGGCTGCCGCCGCCGGTGGTGACCAGGGCCACATTTTCCTCGCACACCAGGTCGATGATCTCCTTCACGATGGGGGAGAACATGGCCACGTTGACGCCGAAGGGCTTGTCGGTCAGCTCCTTGATGCGGCGGATCTCGCCGCGGATCCACTCGATGCCGCCCTTCTGGGCCTTGTCGCCGGTGGCGAAGATGCCCAGGCCCCCCGCGTTGGACACGGCGGCCACCAGGCTGCTGCCGCTGACCAGCGTCATGCCGCCCATGATGATGGGGTACTTAATTCCCAGAATCTTGCAGATATCAGCACGCATGATGTTTGCCTCCTTGTATGATAGACTGTGACAATTATCTCTCAGGCAGCTTCATGCCCATGGGCTCGTCCGTAAACAGGCACGCGTCCATCTCTTTCAGATGCTCGGAAATCAGGGGTTTGAACTCCATCTGCTCCAGAATGTCCTTCTGGAGGTCCACGCCCGGCGCGATCTCGATGAGCTCAATGCCGCCCTTCACCAGCTTGAATACCGCCCGCTCCGTGATGTACAGGATGTTCTTGCCCGTCTCGGCCGCGTACTCGCCGCTGAAGGAAATCTGCTCCACGTTCTTCTTGAACTTGATGTTTTTGCCCTCCTGCACGATCTTCAGCTTGCCGCCGCCAATCTCATACTTGTTGCCGCCGGCGGTGGAGGTGCCCACAAAGGCCACGTTCTGCGTGCTCTGGGTGATGTTGATGAAGCCGCCCGGGCCGGTGGTCTTGCCGTTGAACTTGCTCACGTTGACGTTGCCCTTCTCATCGACCTCGGCCGCGCCCAGGACCGCCACATCAATGCCGCCGCCGTCGTAAATGTCGAAGGTGCTGACATGGCTGATGATGCAGTCCGGGTTGTGGGCGGAGCAGATCTGGAGGCCGCCCATGGGCACGCCGCCGTAGATGCCGCACTCCACGCTCAACGTGATCTCGCCGGAGAAGCCCTCCTCCGCCGCCACGGCGGACACGGACTCCGGCATACCGATACCCAGGTTCATGTGGTCGCCCTTCTTCAGCAGGTAAGCCGCGCGGCGGCCGCAGACCTTCCGCTGGTCCAGCTTGGCGGGCTTTACGGCCGTGACGGGAATCCGCGCCTCGCCGCACCACTCGGGATGATAGGCGTCCTCCGCGATGCACTGTCTGTGGTGCTTCTCGTCAGAGACCACGACATAGTCGATCAGCGTACCGGGGATGACCACCTCGTGGGGTTTCAGGTTGCCGTGCTCCACCACCTTCTCGACCTGGGCGATCACGATGCCGCCGCAGTTATGGACCGCCGTTGCCAGCTCGAACTGGTCGAACTGGATGGACTCCTTCTCAATGGACAGATTGCCCAGCTCATCGGCGGACGTGCCGCGGATGAAGCAGATGTCAATGCCAAAGGGCAGATAGCGGAGGTACTCTTTGCCATCCAGCTCCATCAGCTCCACAACTTCCCGGCCCGCGTCAATGGCCGCCTGGTTGCCCTTGCAGCCCTCCTCACGGGGGTCCGCGTAGGTCTTTACGCCAACGTGGGTGATGACGCCGGGCTTCTTGCCGGCAATCGCGCGGACCAGCTGCGCGTTGACGCCCTGGGGCACGATGTAGGCGGGGAACTTGTTGTCCTTGACCATCTTCTGCAGCTGGGGAACGGTCCCCATGTGCGCGGTGTAGAGCTCGCCGATCAGGCCGTCCTGGGCCAGGGCGTTCAGGCCGCCCTCGGCAGCGTCGCCAATGCCGGACTCACTGAACAGCTTGATGTTTTTGGGGCTGCCGGTCTCCCGGTAGCGATCCCCCAGAGCCTGAATCAGCGCTTCCGGCACGGAGGTGCAGATAATGCCCTGCACGCCAAGCCTCATGCCGTCCTCTACCAGCCCTGCGGCCTCCGCCGCTGTCACGATTTTTGCCATACGATTTACCGCTCCTTTCAATTCTCTGTGGTTCGGTGCTTTTGGTACTCACTTAAAAATAAAAAGCAAGTTTTGTGCCAAAAATTCAGGTTCGGTAAAAAGATTGTCGGAATTCCAAATATAAGGCGATTTTTCACATCTTTTATAAATGTTTCATATTTGCGCTACGGCAAAACGACGGCGGGGACGCTCCGTTTTTGGAGCGCCCCCGCCGCCGTTCAAATCAAAATTTTGGGAAAACCCTTGAATTTTCAAGGGCTTTCCAGCATCGCTCTAAAAACGGAGCGGTATTCATTTTTGGAGCGGGTATTTCTCCTCATATTTCTGCCGCTTGCGGATAAAGGTGGGCATGGTCATTTGCAGGGCGGCCGCCGCCTTGCGGACGCTCTTATACTTTTTGTACGCATCCGTCATGTACATATACTCGGCCTTTTCCAGCAGCTCCTTCAGCGACAGATTTCTGTCGCTGGCATAGAGTCCCCAAAAGCGCTCCTGATACATGGGAAGCTCCTCCGCCGTGATGGTGTCCCCATCGCTCATGACTACCATGCGCTCGATCACATTTTTCAGCTCCCGCACATTTCCCGGCCACTCGTATTGGTGGAGCACCCGGTAGGCCATGTGGGAAAGGTCCTTGTTTGATTCGTATTTTTTGTTATACCGCGCCAGAAACAGCTTGACTAACGGAATAATGTCATCCGTCCGCTCCCGCAGCGCCGGGATGTGGATAGGCACCACCCGCAGGCGGTGGTACAGGTCCTCCTGTTCACTTTCAAAAAATAGGCTCACGCATCCGGTGATCCCGCTGCCGCAGGACGGGACGGCCAGCCCCCGCAGCTTCATGCGCGGGTCGTCCTTTGTCAGGCTATAGCAATAGCGCTCCAGGGTGGTAGCCGCCTCAATGGCGATCTCGTTGCGGCCCGGCTTGGCCAGCGGCGTCAGATCATAACGGAAGGGCGGCACGATCTGGATTCCGGCGCTCCCGCCGTTGACAAAGACCTCCACACCCTCGCAAGCGTCTGTAATTTCCAGCGCCACCCGGCCTGGGCCGGGCAAATCAAAGGCGTTCTCGTACCGCGCAAAGCCGGAGAAATCCGGCTGCTCCCGCGCCAGGTCGTCGGGCAGGAGGACGGGCTTTGCCCCGGCAAAACGGGGATAGTCAATGGCCGCGCAGGTGCTCCGCGTCCACGGCTTCAGGGCCAGCTCCCGGCCCGCGCATCGCACTGGACGGGTCAGCAGCGCTTCATCCGCCTCGTCCAGAAGCAGGATCAAGCTGTGGCTGGGTTCCAGGGCAATATCAAGGCAAGTGCTGTCCCCGCAAGGCGCCCCGCGGACAGGATGGACTGCGTTGGCCCACGGGTCGTACCAATAGCAGGGGCCGGCGTATGGAATCGTCACGGCTCCGGCGTAGGGTTTCGCCCCTTCGTTGACGAAGTAGAACAGCCCGCACTCCCCCTGATAGTGCATGGCCCGCAGGTATGTGCTGGCCGGGGCAAACACCGCCTCGGGCAGCGCCAGCTTGTTCAGCTCCGCTGCCAGCCCCTCCAGACGGAGCACCGGGCAGTCCGCCAGAGAAGCCAGCAGGCCGTCGTCCCCGTCGCAGACGCCTTCCGGCAGGCCGCCGAGGAACAGCACAGGCAGCCCTGCGCGGTGCAGCTCCGCCGCCGCCCGGGCGAAGGCCGCGGGGACAAACTGAGCATAGGGGATTATCAGCGCCCGGTAGCTCTGGGTGTTGATCCGCAGGGGGCTGCCCAGGACCGTTTTGTAACGCGACCGCTCGGCGAACACGTCGCAGGGGACGCAGTCGTATTCGATCTGCGCCTCGGCCAGGGCGCGGGCGGGTTTCTGAGACAGCATGGCCCGGCCCGCCCACTCGGCCTCACCATGGTAGAGGATGGCCACCGGGGCCACGCGGCGCCCGCCGCTGGTCAGGGTGGCCACCCGGTTCATATAGCCCATCAGCGCGCCGAAGTGGCGGTACTGGGGGTTGTGCCCGTGGGCATAGAAGTGGGGCGGGCAGTCCGGGTCGGGGAAGGGGGCGGGGCTGAAGGCGTGGGGCACAAAGCAGTTGATCCCCCTGGCCAGGAAATGGTCGGCCAGGTATTTTTCCAGCCGCACCCCTTCGGCCCAGCCGTAGTTGCCGAAAATCTCACACATGGCCCGGCCCCGCTTTTCCGGCTGAATTGCCGCGGCGCTGGCGGCCAGATTCCCCAGCATATAGTGATAGAATTCTCCATCCCGGGCCATGCCCAGCGCGCCGGTGTTCGGTTTGTCCTCTCCCTGGGGCAGCACCTGCCCGCCGATGTCGTCGATGCCCGCCATGTCCTGCCCGTCCAGCCCCCGGAAATAGTGGCCCAGGCTGACGCCGGTGCGGGCGTGGGCGTTGTTGTCCTCGATGATGTGGCCGGTATACTCCACTCCATGGGCGCGGCACCAGCTCCCGATCTGGCGGGAAAAGCTGTCCCGCACCTGCCTGGTCACCGCGTCCATATAGGCGCAGCGCACCTGGGCGGTTCGCCGGGGATCTCCGCCGTTGTCCCAGAGCAGATAGAGCTGGCTGGCCCAGTCCTCCCCCAGGCTTCTTTCCAGAAGCGGCGGCAGCGTAACGGCAAAGGGCAGATCCTGATCCGTGCCCAGCGGGTTTTCGCTGAAGAAGATGTGTCCGTTGCCCAGCTCCGGCTCGTCGGAGAAAAATCCGGCGATGGTCTTGCCGAAGCCCGCCCGGTAATGGGCCCAATGGGGTTCGTATACCGCGTCCAGCAGCAGTTTGCAGCTGCGAGGGTCGAGCATATTGATGTATTCCCGGTGGGGCCCGCAGTTCCGGCTCAACCCCACCACCCACACCGTCCATGCCCCTTCCGGCTTTTGCCACCGCAGGGGCCGGCCGGGCGCCGGCAGCGGGAGGGCGGCTGCCTCCCCTGTCTCCCGGTTCACGGCGGTGGCGGCGATGACCCGGTCGTCGTCAAAGCGGGGCGCGTCCTTTACCAGGGACGGAAAGACATACCGCTCCATTACGCTGGCGGGATGGAAGGGCGGCGGGATCATGCTCCACACGTCCAGCGCGGTTTCCCCGGCGGGGCCGTCAAAGTCCGCGCGGGCGGCGCAGACGCTCTGGCGGTGCAGCTCCGGCGGGGCGTCTTTCACCGCGCCGTTGGCGAAGCCGGTGGGAAAGTGGCTGTCGTCCAGAATCCACACCTTCATCCCCCGGCGGCGGGCTTCGTCCAGGATCACGTCCATGTCCCGCCACCAGCCGGGGCCGCAGAAGTCCGGGTGGGGGCGGCTCTCCACGCAAACAGCCCCGCATCCGCTGTTCTGGATGACGGCCATGTATTCCCGCAGCGTGGCCTCGTCCTCGCCGTGCTGCCAGAAAAACGGCGCCAGGTGGTTTTCGCACTCCCCCCGCAAAAGGGCCCTCATCTTTTCGACCATACCGTGCCCTCCTCGCCCTTGATACCCCTATGATATACCATCCTGCCCCGCCGGCATAGCCGTGTTTTCGCTTTTCTGTTCATTTTTTTGCGTGCTATTGGTCAATTTCCCATAGCACGCCAGCGCCAGCGCCCCCGTGATAAGGATGGAGACGCCGTCCGCGGCCGCGTGGGCCAGCGCCAGCCCCTCCATCTGAAACAGGGCGTTCATCAGATGCAGCAGCGGGATGAGCAGCAGCCCCTGCCGCAGCGCCGAGGCCGCGGAGGCCCCGGCGGCACTGCCGCTGGCCTGGAGGAGGTTGGTGGAGAAGTAGTAGACACCGATAAACGGCCCCATCAGCAGCAGATAGGAGGACAGGTGCTCCCCCAGCGCCGCCACCGCCGGGTCCTTGATGAACAATCCGATGAGCCAGCCCCGGCCCAGCCAAAGCCCCGCCGTCAGCGCCGCGCCCAGCGCCGCCGTCAGCCCCAGCGTCTTTTGGGCGATTTCCTTCAGCCGCGGCCAGTCCCGCCCGCCGCAGCAGTAGGCCAGCAGGGGCTGGACGCCCATGCACACCCCCATCTGTACCATGGTCACCACCATGGGAGCCTTCCCGGCGGCGGCCATGGCCGCCACGGCCTGGGTGCCGTACCCCACCAGAAGCCGGTTGCTGAACGTCCCGGCAAACCCGCTGAGCACGCTGCTGATGGCGTTGGGCAGGCCAAGGGCCAGAATAGCTCCCAGTGTCCGCAGATCTTTGGCGTACCGGGGGCGCAGCTCGATGACGCAGCGGCCGTGGCTCTTGGCCTTGTAAATCATGTAATAACCCAGGGCGATGGCGTTCCCCAGCACGGTGGCCGCCGCCGCGCCCCCTGCCCCCAGCTTCAGCGCCAGGATGAAAATGGGGTCCAGCACGATGTTTGAGACGGTGGACACCATCCCGCCCACCAGCCCCGCGGTGACCTCGCCCTCCCCCCGCAGGGCGCCGCCCAGACTGTGGTTGAGCAGGACGATGGGCGCGCCCAGCGCCATGATGAGAACATAGGATTTTGTGTAGTCCAACATCTCCGCGTTGGCCCCCAGAAGCCGCAGCAGTGGGTCGCAGAAGACAGCGCACACCGCCGCGAACACCGCGCCGGAGACGATGCTGGCCCATACGCACAGGGCGGAACAGCCGCGCACCCGCTCCATGTCGCCGGCTCCCAGGGCCTGGGCGATCTTGGTACAGCCGCCGTTGCCGATCATGGTGCTGATGCCCATCAGCACGGAGAACACCGGTCCCGCCAGCGACACCGAAGCCACTTGCGCATAGTCGTCCAGCCAGCCCACGAAGTACATATCCGCCATGTTGTAGAGCATCATCACCACGATGGACGCCAGCGCCGGGACACAGAGGGAGAAAATGGACCGCCATGGGGACTTTTGAAAAACGGCCCCGTTTTCCATATCAGGACCTCCCAATAAGCATCGGCTGTTGATTTTCTTTCTAACGCCTATTATAATAGCTTCAACGGCTGAAACCAACCGTCAATATTTTGGGGAGTGAAAGAAAAGCGACAGTTTTTCAAAAACTGCCGCTTTCTTCAGAGAGGATTCGTATGAAAACAGATGCCCGCGTCCGCTACACCCGTATGAGGCTCCGGGAGGCGTTCCTTACCTGTCTGGCCGAAAAACCGGCAAGTAAGATCACGGTGAAAGAGCTTTGCGATATGGCCGAGATCAACCGGGCCACTTTTTACAAGCACTACGCCGACCCCTTCGACCTGCTGGACAAGCTGGAGGGGGAGGCGCTGGCCTGGCTGGAGGCCCGGCTTGGCGAGAGCGGTTTCCAGCGGGATATGACGCTGACGATCCTGCGCAGTCTCAGCGATGAGGACAACCCCTACCACGCGCTGGCCTCCGCCAATGGGGATCCCGGCTTTGCCGGGCGGGTGTCCGCGCTTTTCTACCGGGAATTCCGGCCCCGGCTGGCCCAGATCCTTCCCCATCGGACAGAGGACGAACGAACCGCCGCCTATCTGTTCCTTGTGGGCGGGTGCGGCCGCCTGCTGACCGGGTGGCTTCAGGGCGGCAAGCAGGCCCCGCCCGAGGAGGTGGCGGCGCGGCTGCAAACCATCACGGAGGCATTTTTGCGCGCTTATGGCGGATGCTGACAGGAGGGCCCCGCTGAGGATTGCGGACAGGCCAATAACCGTACCTATGCCGCTGGCGGTTACAGGGACAGTCCGCGCAAGCCTTCCCGCGCCGGGTTGGGGAATGCAATACAGGGGGGAACGCGCCGCGGCAGTGCCGCTTGACGTCTTTTTGTACCATGTGTTACACTATTGTTTACGATCACGGAAAAAGGAGGCAGCCTGAGATGGTAAAAATTGCGGTAGTGGAGGATGACTCCGATTGCGCCCAGCGGCTGCGATCCTTTTTAAATCGGTACAGTCAGGAGAAACAAGAGAAATTGGAGGTTACCTGCTTTCGCAATGGCATGGAGCTGGTGCGGGACTACCGCCCTATATGGGACGTGATCCTGTTGGACATCGAGATGCCGGAGATGGACGGCATGACGGCAGCCCATCGGATCCGAGAGCTGGACAACGAGGCGGTAATCCTGTTCATCACCAACATGGGCCAGTACGCCATTCGGGGCTATGAGGTGGACGCGCTGGATTTTTTGCTCAAGCCGGTGAGCTACTTCGCCTTTGCCCTGAAGCTGGATAAGGCGCTGGTTTATGCCCGAAACAGGCAAACTGCCAGCCTCATCATCTCCCAAGAGGATGGGCTGCACCGAATCGCGGCCCGCGATATCTGTTATGTGGAGGTGAGCTTCCACCGGCTTTACGTCCACACCGTGGACAGCGTATTATCTGCCCCTGGGAGCCTCACTGAAATCGAAAGCCAGCTGGCCGGGGAGTCCTTTGCCCGGTGCAATAAAGGATATCTGGTAAACCTGCGTCACGTAAAGCTGGTGAAGGGGGACACGGTGCTGGTGGGAGGGGACGAGCTGCTCATCAGCCGCCGGAAGAAAAAAGAATTCTTGCTGGCGGTAACTGATTACTATGGAGGCGGAGGACGATGAGTGCGTGGCTGACAACTTTTTTGGGGCAAAGCCGCTTTTTTATAGAGATGACGGTGTTGGGCCTGCTGTACTCACTGCCGCTGGAAAAGCGGGACCGCTTCCCTTTGCGCTTTGGGCTGGGCACGTTGACAGGCATTGTGGTTTTGAAACTGATGCCGATAAATGTAGCCATTACATTTGCGGGCGGGCTGCTGCTGACGGCGGGGCTGGTAATTTTGTGCCGCCGGATCCCCTTTCAGGACGGGCTCTACTGCGCCGCCTGTGCCTATGCCACCCAGCATTTTGCATACGCCGCCTCTGATGTGCTCTACCGGCTGGTGGGTTGGCCATTCTCAGGGCCCGAAGGGATTGAGCCGATGCTTCTTGTCCAAAGCGCCGTGATCTATGCTGCGTTCTACTGGCTGTTTGCCCGGCATTTGGCCCAGGGAGGGCGGTACCGGGTTGACGTGAGGCGATCCATCCTTTCCACGGCAATGCTGCTGGCAGTGGTGCTGATTCTCAGCTACGCCACTACAAGCGCCTATGACAGCTATGGTGGTGACGAGCTCTATATCATCTGCCGGCTTTATGCCATGTTTGCCTGCGTGTTTTTTTTAGGGATGCAGGTCAGCCAGGTAAGGCAGTCGCAGCTCCAGGAACGGCTGGCATTCGAGCGGCAGCTGGCCCGGCAGCAGCGGGAGCAGTATGAGCTTAGCCGGGAGACCATCGACCTCATCAACCGCAAGTGCCACGATTTGAAACACCAGGTGGCGGCACTGCGCACCTGCGTGCCGGAGGACCGGCGGGAGGAGTATCTCACCGAGCTGGATCGCTGTGTGCGGATCTATGACTCCACCCTCAAAACGGGAAGCGATGTGCTGGATACTGTTCTCACCGAAAAGAGCCTGTACTGCGAGGCCCATCAAATTGCGCTGACCTGCATCGCGGACGGCGCGCGGCTGGCCTTCCTGGATCCTGTAGACATCTACACCATATTTGGCAATGCCCTTGATAATGCGATTGAGAGCGTCAGCCGGGTAGACGACCCGGAAAAGCGGGTGGCCGCCGTGTCGGTGACGGCCAGGAGCGGGCTGCTCGTCTTTCAGTTTGAGAACTATTATGAGGGGACGCTTACCTTCGACGGCGATTTTCCCCAGACCACCAAGAAGCAGGATGGCGAGCATGGCTTCGGCCTGCGCAGCATCCAATACGCGGTGGAAAAATATGGCGGAAGCATGACAGTCCACCCAGAGGGAAACCTGTTCCTCCTCCGAATGTCAATCCCGATTCCCGCCTGAGAGGTGGCCCGCCGGCCCGAGAGGACCGGCGGGCCACCTTTGTTTTGACCGTTTCGGCGTCGAAAGTGACCGTTTCGGCAAAAAAGTGGAAATTTCCGCCGGGGCCTGCTATCCTTCAACCATACAAAGCCCCAGCCGAGCGGGCGGACAGCGGGAAAGGGGGCGGGGCATCCGGCAGGTACACGAAATGCAGTGAGCGTAAAAAAACAAGAAGGAGGATATGTTATGAAAGCAAGCAAGCTCTTTGAGCGGAGCCTTAGCGTTGCCTGCGCGGCGGCGCTGGCGTTTGGAACCGTGGTTCCTGGACTGCGGGCCGAGGCCGCGGCGGAAAGTTTTGATGGTGACTACTGCTACCAGGAGGGCTATGAGGTCAGCGTGAACCTGGAAGCGGAGGGGGCGGTCCTGCTGAAAAACGCGGACAGCACCCTGCCTCTGGCCGAGGGAACCAAGGTTACCATTTTGGGCTCCATGTCCTACAACTACGTTCAGGGCGGCACTGGATCCGCCGGCGGATCGGACGACGAAAACACGGTCATGATGAACGATGCGTTCATTGAGGCGGGTCTGGACGTCAACTCCGCCGCTTGGAACTGGCTGGCCGACCAGTGCGGCGGCTCCCGCGTGGTAGATGCCAGCGACCCCGCCGGGGTGGGCTGGTCCAGCTACACCGCCATCCATGAGTTCCCGGTCAGCGTCTATAACGGCGGCGCCTCCACCATCAAGGCCGACGGCTATACCGATTACGTGGTGGTCACCGTTTCCCGCTCTGGCGCCGAGGGCGCTTCCCCCTCCATGGACTACGACGGGGACGGCAATACTCTGACCGGCAGCACCTATCTGGAGCTGGACCAGAATGAGAAGGACTTGCTGGCCTTCTGCAAGGACAACTTCGCCCACACCATCGTGCTGGTCAATTCCGCCGCCCCCATGGAGCTGGGCTTCATTGACTCTGACGCCTACAACGTGGACGCCTGCATTTGGATGGGCCACCCCGGCGAGGCGGGCATTGTGGGCGTGGGAACCATCCTCACCGGCCGCACCAATCCCTCCGGCCGCCTGGTGGATACCTATGCCTACGACATGACCACCAACCCCACCTATTACAACACCGACGACAACCGTTACGCCAACGCCAACGGCCAGACCTTCTACCAGTACGAGGAGGGGATCTACGTCGGTTACCGCTACTATGAGACCGCCGATTCGGTGGGTTACTTCGACTCCGGCGACTTCACCGGCCACGCCTTCAAAAACGGCGCGGTCAGCGGCTACGGCCAGGTAGTGCAATTCCCCTTTGGCTACGGCCTGAGCTACAGCACCTTCACCGAGGAGATCACCGCTTCTGACATCAAGCTGGAGGCCCACGGCTCCAACTCCATCACCGTGCGGGTGACGAACACCGGCGAGCTGGCCGGCAAAGACGTGGTGCAGATTTATCTGGACGCCCCCTACCAGACGGACACCGAGAACTTCGGCATCAAGGGCGTGGGCCTGGAAAAGGCCAAGGTGGTTCTGGTGGGGTTCGGCAAAACCGATATCCTGGAGCCCGGCCAATCTCAGGAGCTGACCATCTCCTTCCAGACCGACGATTTGGCCTCCTTCGACAACTTTGGCCAGGGGTGCTATGTGCTGGAAAACGGCAGCTATAAGTTCAACATCCAAAAGGACGCCCACCAGTGGGGTGATGAGGGCAGCGGCAACGCCCCCAGCGACAGCGTTTCCGCGGAACTGTCCGCCGCGATCATCTATGACGATGCCGGCTCCGTCTCCGGCGCGACCTACGCCGGCAAGCGCGACTCCGACCAGGTCGTGGCGAAGAACGCCATGGACGATGTGACTGCGGGTGACGGCTGTATGCTGGACGGCTACCTCTCCCGCAGCGACATCGCCGGCGGCATGGCCTCCATCATGCAGCACAGCTCCGACGAGACCCCCAACGAGATGGTGTCTTCCGGCATTGAGGCCGTGCTGGCCCTGTCCAACAGCGACTCCATCGAATACAGCTTCCAGACCTACAAAAACGGCGTCAAGACCACCGTGACCGAGACGCTGTATGCCCATGGCGCCAACATGATGCCCTATGCCGACAAGACCCCCGACGGCAAGAGCGCCAGTTCCTTTACCGATCCTCTGTGGGATCAGGTTTACTACGTGGTTGAGGGCGAAACCACCGACAGCGGCCTGCCCGTGGTGGTGGACGCGGAGCCCTCCAGCGGTTCCTACCACAAACTCAGCGTGGACGACATGGCCAATGTGCCCATCGACACCGATGAGGGCTACGCCATTTGGGAGAAGCTGACCAACATGGTTTCCCTGGAGGAGGCCATCGAAATCCAGGGCAACGCCGGCTGGCAGGTCAGCGGCGCGGCCTCCGTGGGCAAAGCGGCGCAGAAGGCCCAGGACGGCCCCGGCGAGCCCGGCAACGGCCAGTATAAGGGCGGCACCTGGTTCCCCTGCGCGGTGACTATCGCCGCCACCTGGAATACCAACCTGGCCCGCGCGGAAGGCGTGGCCTACGGCCACCAGGCGGTCCTCTTTGGCATCGGCGTGGCCTATGCCCCCGCCATGAATATGCACCGCTCCCCCTTTGGCGGGCGTAACTTCGAGTACTACTCCGAGGACGGCCTCATCGCCGGACAGATCGGCGGCAACGCCGTGGCTGGCATCCAGTCCACCGGCACCAGCGTCACCATCAAGCACCTGGCCCTCAACGACGGCGACACCAACCGCGGCGGCAACACCACCTGGGCCAATGAGCAGGCCATTCGTGAGATCTACATGAAGCCTTACGAGATCTCCATCAAAGATTACGGCGCCAACGGCATCATGGGTTCCCTGAACCGCATTGGCATGACCTGGTTCCACTACGGTATGTACGTCACCATGCTGCGCGACGAGTGGGGCTGGAAGGGCTTCCTGATTACCGACGGCGACGGCTCCGCTGGTGACGCTTACAACAACCCCCAGATGATGATGTGCGTGCTGGGCTCCATGCTGACCATCAGCAACTATGTCAACGGCTCCGCTACCGTAGCCGCCTATGGTGACGCCACCTCCACGGTTTATGGCCGGTACGCCCTCCATCAGAACGCGATGTATGCCCTCTACCAGTACTGCGGGGCCAAGGGCACTGACGCCAGCGGCAACGTGGTTTCCGGGGCGGTGGGGGTTACCTCCCCCACCAGCGGCGCTGGCAGTTCCGTCCCCACCGGCCTGATTGTTCTCATCGTTCTGGCCGTGGTTTTGGTGGCCGCGGTTGTGATCGTGGTCGTCATTACCAAGAATAAGAAAAAGCAAGCGGGCAAGAATTGAGCGGGCTTGACAGGAAGGAGATAACGTCATGAAAATGAAAAAATGGACAGGCTTGTTCGGCCTGCTGCTGGCCCTGAGTATGCTTCTGGCTGCCTGCGGCAACGGAGACAGCAGCCCCAGCAGCGCCCCCGCAGACAGCACCGAAAGCCCCGCCAGCGAATCCGCGACCCTTTCCGCCCCCACCGACTTCACCTTTGACCCTACCACTGGCGAATATTCCTTCAACGCCACCGACGAGCGGATGGGCTACTATTTCATCCGATTCTACCGCACGGAGAACGGCAAAGAGGTGGGGGAGTACATCGCCTCATCCCCCCGTATCAACGGCGGTACCACCGGGCCCGTGTCCGGCACCCTGGACCTGTCCGAGGTCTCCTGGGGTTCCTTCCATGTGAACCTGTCCTCCTTTGCCCCCTCCGGCTCCGGCTATACGGCCCCCGGCCCGCTGAACATCGCGGTGCAGTACGGCGTGGGACAGACCCTGGAGCGGCCTGAGATGCTGGCCATGTACAGCGGCAACCAGGTGGAGTTTGTGGTTGACTGGTGGACGCTGTGCGATTACAATTTCCTCCAGTATATGCCCAATATGAAGTTCACCTTCTACTCCGACCCTGAGTGTACTGCCGAGGTGTTCAGCGACACCGTGGATCTCGCCCCCCTGGTCAACACCCTGAAGCAGAATCCTCCCGGCATGATTTACATCTGGGGCTACAGCCAGGTGGAGGGCGCGGGCCTGCACCTCTATCTGCCTGAGGGCTATGACCCCAACGCCGAGCCGGGCGGTATGTTCGGCGGCCCCCCCAAGCCGGTCTACTTCATGAACGACATCTATACTTACACCATGGATCCCGGCACCTACTATGTGACCTGCCAGGCACTGAGCAAGGACGAGTACACCCTGAACTCCAAGCCCAGCACCGTCCTGGAGATCACCCTCACCGACGGCGAGCCCACCACGGAATTTGAGCAGGCCAAGACCGAACTCTGGGTGGACTACCAGCAGATGGATATGCCTGGCGCCAATCCCGGCCAGCAGCCTGACCGCATTGACAATCCCATGGATCAGGGTGTTTCCGGGCAGGTTATTCGCTAAATCCCAACCAAGCCGGTGCGGGGCGCGGGCCTCTCAACGGGCCCGCGCCCCGTGCCCATCAAATGCTGACGGAGGTTCCTATGGCTGAATCGAACAATAACTCTATGCTGAACCGCTTTTTTCACTATGCCGACCGCGGCGGCACGCTGGGGGGCGAAATCGCCGCCGGCCTGGGGATTTTCTTCCTCTCCGCCTGCTGCATATTCATCAATATGCAGCTTATCGCAAAGCTGACTATTTCCGGCGCCTATTCCACGGCCAACATCTCCCAGATTGCCGCCAACGGCGAGATCTACGCACAGAACTACTTTGTGTCTATGCTACTGGCTTTCGCCGGCAGCCTGCTCATCGGCCTGGTGGCCCGCCTCCCCCTGGTGCAGACGGCCGGCCTGGGTCTGAGTACGGTCCTGGTCTCTATGGTGGGCACAGGCACAGGGCTGACCTACTATAACCTGCTGGCGGTGTGCTTCTTCAGCGCGATCCTCTATGCCGCCGTGGTGTGCATACCCGGCGTCAACAAGGCGCTGTTCAACGCGGTTCCCAGCCCGGTGCGCCGGGCGCTGCCTGCCGCTGCCGGATTGATGATGGCCTGGATTGCCATGCAGCTGACCGGGCTGGTCAGCGTCAATGGTTCGTCCCTGTCTATCTATGGTACAGGCGCCGTGCTGGAGCAGGCCTCCGATTCTGTTGCCCTGCCCGGCCTGGTGAGCTTTGGCAGCTACAGCTACGCCACGGACAAATTCCATCCGCTGCTGCTGGTGTGCGCGCTGTCGGTGGTGGTCACCTTTGCGGCATGGCTGCTCCTGCGCCGGAGCAAGCGGCCCTACCTGTTTTCCCTCTTGACCGGCACAGTGTTTTTCCTGGTGGTCAGCATCTGCGCGGTGGGCATCGATTGGAAGACTTTCAACTTCTCTATGGACTTTCTCTGGGGCCGTCTTTGGATGGTGGGCAGCGAGGATGCAATGCACACCCATCTCTCCTCGGTTCTCTCCAACCTGAATTTGGGCCGCGTGTTCTCTGAGGGCCTGGATTTCAGCGCTTACACAGAAAATGGCGGAAGCGTACCCATGCTGCTTGTCACCGGGGTGCTCACGTTTCTGGCGGTGTACCTCTTTGACGCGGAGGCCACGCTGCGCTGCGTAGCGGACAGCACCGGCGCGTTCTCCGCCGACGGGCAGGAGGGCGTCCGGCTGGCGATGGCCTGCAACGCGGGCATGAACATTCTGGCCCCCCTGGCCGGAGGCGCGCCGATGAGCATTAGCAAAACGTCCTGCGCCGGCGCGGAGGACGGCGCCCGTTCGGGTTTGGCTTCTGTCGTGGCGTCTATCGGTTTTTTCATCTCCGCTTTCGTGTGGATTGTCCCGTTCCTGTTTGCCACCATTACATCCTATGACATTACCTTCAATCTGTACGGTCACTATGGCGCGGTACTTCAGCTGCTGTGCGAGTGCAGCTTTGCCGTAGCTGACGCAGTGATGGTGATGGTCGGCTTGTCCATGATAGCCCGGGCCGCGCGTTTAGATTGGACAAATACGATGGAGTCGATTCCCTTCACCGTTACAGTGGCCGCAGCCTTTTTCCTCTCCAATTTGGCTTGCGGTGCTGCGGCCGGCATCGTGGCCTACCTTCTGCTGTGTGCCGGCGGGCGCGGGGAGAAGCCCTCGCCCGTGCAGCTGATTGGCGGCGCTTTCTCGCTGGTACTGCTGATTCTGAGCGCTGTCTGGTGAGGCGCCTTCTGATTGATGCGCACAGGATTACAAGGAGCTTTTGGGTGTGAGTCCGCTTTACCAGCTTTAAGGTGACGGCGTTCCATCGTGTGGGGCCGCTGGCCATCCAGCCAGACGGTGGAATACCGCCTTTCCCAGGGGCTTTCATTGCACAGCCCGTGCCCGCCTTGCGCCGCTGGCCCTTGTGGGCCTGGAAGGTGTTGGGGCGGGCTTTCGGGGTGCTGCCCCGGTCTCCGCCGTCGGGTCGGCTTTACCGATGCCCTGTCAATCTTCGCCGCCGCCGTTTGGTCGCTTACATTTTTCGCGCTCTCTGGCTCTTACGGGACCAGAGAGAAATTTTTGACTTGAAAGGCTGAAACGGCGGTGCCGCAAAAGAACCACTCGCAAAGCTGTTATGAAGTGACTTTTTCAAGGGGGGAAAGTCAACGAAATTTAACCTGTCAAATTGTGCAGAATGCCAGCGGCATCTGATAGGGGCTAAGACGGTACAGATTTCCGGCATTGGCCACTCTGTTATACGTGGATTGGATACTACAGGACAATGGTTCTTCGCCAGCACTACCGTCTATTCTCGTGGATCGCCGCAAGGGAGCCGTCATAGCTTTGTCGTAGATTGCTGAATCTTCATAAGCCGCTTAACCCCTTTCAGATGCCGTCGGCAGCACAGATGTGCATTGATTCCTTGGATACGATACATTGCGTGAAAATATGTGGGTCAAGGGCGAAACCGCGCAGCGGTGCGAAGTACCCTTGAGGTACAGATTTTTACGCGATATGCTTTATCAAGGAATCATGCGCAAGAAATGTTATCTGTCATCATGCCCCAAATAAAGCACGCCATCTCTCTTGCCACGGCAGTCTTTGCGATGTTTGCTTTGGATCGCATTGCAATTTTAAAGTATTTTTTCTTCAGCCGCGCGTTCGCTTTATCCGCATAGGCAATCGTCAATGAGTCACATTTTGCCTGCCGTGCCTTGAGCGCCGCTGATTTTCCGCTTTTGGTTGCGCATCGGCTAAATACCTGAGCCGTTTCTACAAGCAGTTTGCGAAGATGGGCATTTCCGGCTTTTGTAATGCCGGTATATTGCTGTTTATCACCACTGGAACATTCTCCCGGCACCAGTCAGAGATAGGATGCAAACTGCTGTGCGGTCGCAAACCGCCGGAAGTCTCCTACCTCAACGCAGAAGGACAGTGCCGTATGCGTAGCAATGCTGCGGAAGCACCCCAGCTTTTCTGCCTTTTCCCGGTAGGGTCCCGCCTGTGCGAGTTCATTGATGCACATATCATAATATATCCACCTGTTCCCGCAGCTGGTAGTAACGAATCAAGTACTCCTGCAACGCCTCGGATAAAATACCATTGCCGAAATCCAAATTTGAGAGCCAATCCAAATGCTTGTTTGTCCAATAGCTCTTACCATCATGAACCTTGCCGTGTCGGATGCGGAATGCCAGACTTCTTTAATCGTTTGGACTGTAATGTCGCCCATTGGCACATCGC
>CAMNQF010000027.1 GCA_946548895.1 uncultured bacterium
GGGGCGGATGGTCTTGCCCGTCCAGTCCAGCCCCTCCACAAAGGAGAACACCGCCACCGGCAGGGTGCTCCAGTGGTTGGGGTAGCCCAAGTACACCGTGTCGTACCCCTCCCAATCCTCCGGCCAAGCCTTCAGCTCCAGCCGCACACCGTGGATCAGGTCCTGCCGGGCCTGGTCGATGCAGCGGCAGTAATCCGGGGCGTATTCCCGCACCGGCTCAATGCGGAAGATATCCGCCCGGGTGAGCACCCGCACCATTTCCGCCGCGATTTCCGTGTTGCCCACGGCCAGGTCGCGCAGCTCGCCGCCCACCAGGTTCTGCCCCCGCCGGGAGTAATAGGCCACCAGCTGTCTGCCCAAACGCAAGCGCCTCCCCTGTCTCGTTCTGATTGGTATTGTACCGAAAAAAGGCTTGCGGGGGAAGGAGAAAAAAGTTATAATAGGCCCAACCAAAAGGATAGAGCAAAGGGGGCCCGCTCATGTACGACAAGCACTTAGATACGTTTATCCAGACAGCTGATTCCGGCAGTTTTCTCAAGGCGTCTGAAAAAATGTTCATCTCCGCGGTGTGTCGCTGATGAACCCAGTGAATTTTCTCCTGGAGCAATGGGGCAGGGCGGCCCAGCAGCACCCCAGCATCAAGCTGGAGATTGTCCCCTTTGAGGACACGGTGCCTGCCTTCAACGAGGTGCTGGACCACCTGGGGGAGAAAATCGACGTGATCTCCTGCCCCTACCAAACCACCTACTGGGGGGACCGTTACCAGTCCTTCCACCTGTTGGACCTGCCCCTGTGCGTGGCCTGCGCCAAAACCCATCCCCTGGCGGGCAGGGAGCGCCTCACCTTTCAGGACCTGCATGGGGAGACGCTGTGGATGGCGGGCCGGGGGCTGTCCTCCTATCAGGACGAGGTGCGGGACGATTTGGAGCGGAACCACCCGGAAATCCATATCAAAAGCGCCCCGTATCTGGACACCAACACATTCAACCAGCTGGCGTCCTCCCAAGAGTTGCTTTTGTCCGCCGAGTGCTGGGGCGGGGTGCACCCGTTGCTGGCTACCATCCCCCTGGATTGTCCCTACACGATCCCCTACGGCCTGATCTACGCCAAGGACCCGCCCCGTGAGGTCATGCAGTTCATCATGGCGGTGGGACAGGTCAACAAAACGGAGTAATCATTGGGAAAGCCCCGCCGAATGGCGGGGCTTTCCCTGATATACCAGTTTACCTTGATTGATCGTTAAGCCGATCTTTGAGCTTTTCTTTAAAGTATTGATTGAGCGGTACTTCCGGCAGCAAAGAACGGATCCGCCGCTTGATCGCCGCCAGCTTTTCCCCCTCGTATAGGCTCAGAAGGCACATGAGGAGATCAAGCTCATCCTCTTTGCCGCATACCTCCAGGACCGGCGGCAGGTATTGCTCAATAAGACCCCTTTCACCTGTTTCGGCGGCCGCGTGAATGAGCTGGCGCCAGATGGACAGATTTTTCCCGGAGGGTGGGAATATGATCTCCTCGACCGGGCCATCTGCCATCCCGATAGACAGGACCGTCTCATAGTCCTGCCGATCACACAGCATAGAAAGATAGCGCAGCAAAGAGAACTCGCTCGGATTCTCCATCAAATCCTTTTTGCGTTCTGCCAGGGTCTCGCGGCCTCTGCCAATGCTGCCGCACAGCTGATCCCACTGCAGCCTCATACGCCGATACCATGGATGCTCTGGGTTGCCCTCTGTTTTTTGCACAAAACGGTCCGAGATTGCAAATGCCCGTTGAAATGCCTCCCGGCCTTGCTGGATCCACATATGCATTTTTTCCGCTTCCAGCCGATCCCGGTCCGATTCCAGTTCCGCAGGATCTCCCATGCCGCTTTTCAGGTAGGCATCGATCGTCTGGAGTTGGGAGTCGATGTATTCCATGGCCTCCTGAAATGACCGGCCGTCCCGCAATACCGAGTATTTGCAGACCAGATCCTCTGTGCGCTCCAGGGAAGTCAGCCCGAAAAGCTCATCGATGCTTACGCCGAAAAATGTGGCAATCTTCGGCAGCAGCGTGATCTCCGGCGCACCGTTGCCTACCTCCCACCGGGATACGGTCTGCGGAGTCAGAAAGAGGTATTCCGCCAGTTCCGTCTGTGTGATATTCTTGCCCTGTCTGAGCAGGGCAATTTTTTCTCCGATTGTCAGATTCATGAAGTCCCTCCATACTTGTTGTTAAGAGCTGCCCTTTAGCCATAGTGTAACATATCAAAACAGCGCTGCCAAACAAGTCTCTCTTGTAAAATTTGCAACAACTAATTGACAACCGAAAAATGGTTATAACCTGAAGGTTCAAACCTTATAACCAGATGGAACTTCTCAAGAGGTTCCGTCTCGTTTATAATTTTGCCCAGGGACAGAAAGGAGCGTGCCTCATGAACAATTTTATCTACGAAAACAAAACCAAAGTGATTTTTGGAAAGGGCGGCGCAAAGGAGTACCTGCGCTACCTGCTGGAGGGATACGGTGAAACGGTGATGCTGGCCTACGGCGGCGGCTCCATCCAAAAAAACGGCGTGTATGATGAGATCACCGCCATCCTCACCGCCGCCGGGAAAACGGTGGTGGAGTTCCCCGGCATTATGCCCAACCCCACCTACGCCAAGGTGCAGGAGGGGGCAAAGCTGGCCCGGGACAACGGTGTGGACTTCATCCTGGCGGTGGGCGGGGGCAGCGTCATCGACTGCTGCAAGATCGTCGCCGCCCAGGCCGTGCTGGACGAGGATATCTGGGAGCTGGAGATGGATAAGCACGGTACGCCCGCCCGGTTCCTCCCCATGGGAAGCATCGTCACCGTGTCCGGCACCGGCAGCGAGATGAACAACGGCGCGGTCATCACCAACGAGGAGAAGAAGATCAAGTGCGGGATGCTGGGGGCAGCCAACGACTTCGCCCTGCTGGACCCAAGCTATACCATGTCCGTACCCTTCACCCAGGTGCTCTCCGGCGCGTTTGACACCCTGAGCCACGCCATGGAGACCTACTTCGGGAAGCCCCATGACTGTAATAATCTCTCCGATGATCTGAGCGAGGCCGTCATGCGCTCCGTCATCGCCAACACCCGCCGCCTGCTGGCCGAGCCGGACAGCTATGAGGCCAGGAGCGAACTGATGTGGGCGTCCTCCATGGCGGAAAACGGGATTTTGAAAATCGGAAAGGTCACCGACTTCCAGTGCCACCAGATGGAGCACCAGCTGGGGGCCTATACCGACTGCAACCACGGCGCGGGGCTGGCGGCGCTCCACCCGGTGCTGTACCGGCACATCTACAAAGAGGCGGCGCCTAAGTTCAAGCGCTTTGCCACCCGGGTCTGGGGCATCGACCCGGCGGGCAAATCGGACGAAAAGGTGGCCGCTGCGGGGGTGGAGGCGTTGGCGGACTTCATCCGGGAGATCGGCCTGCCCGCCTCTCTCCGGGAGATGGGCATCCCCGAGGACACCGACCTGGCGGCCATTGCCAACTCCACCAACCTGACGGCGGGCTGCTGCAAAAAACTGAGCCGGGAAGAGGTCTTGCAGATCTTCCAGGAGGCGTTCTGATGGAGAAAAGGCGCAAATTGATCCTTGCATTCATCATAAACGCCGCCATTGTGGTGCTGGAATTGGTGGCGCTGGCGCTGAACTTGATGGAGCATGGCCTGGGAAACTTCGCGTTCTACACCCAGGACAGCAACTATCTGGCTGCGGCGGCAAGCCTGCTCTACTGCGTCTATGCCGTGAAAAGTCTGCGCGGGAGCGATGAAATGCCCCAATGGGTGGGCACCCTCCGCTACATATCGGTCAGCTGCCTGATGGTGACCCTCTTTGTCGTGCTGCTTGTGCTGATGCCCATGTTGGGAGAAAACGCCCTCTTTATGCTGTACGGCGGTTCCATGCTCTACCAGCACACCATCTGTCCCATTTTAGCGGCGGTGTCCTTTTTCGCGCTGGAAGGGTGGGAGCCGTTTCCAAAGCGCGCCATCGTGAAGGCACTGATCCCCACGCTGGCCTACGCGCTGGTGGCGGTCATCCTCAATGTCCTCCGGGTGATCGAGGGCCCCTACCCATTCCTAATGGTGTACGCCCAGCCCTGGTATACGTCCGTACTCTGGTGCGTTGTAATCCTGGGTATCGCGGCCATTCTCGCGCTGGGCGTACGGAGCCTGTACAATTTCATCACAAAATCGAAACATAAGGAGAGAGCGAAATGAAAAAGATTCTCATGTTGTCCGCCAGCCCCCGGAAGGGGGGCAATTCCGACCTGCTGTGCGACGCCTTTGCCCAGGGGGCCAGGGAGGCGGGGCACGAGGTTGAAAAAGTCTATGTTCAGGACCAGAAAATCGGCGGCTGCATGGCCTGCTACGGCTGCCGGGGCACCGGCGTGTGCGTCCAGAAGGACGACATGGCCACCATCCTGGACAAGCTGGCGGCGGCGGACGTCATCGTGCTGGCCACCCCGGTGTACTTCTACGCCATGGACGGCCAGCTCAAGACCCTGATTGACCGCACCCTGCCCCGGTACACCGAAATCCGAAACAAGGACTTCTATTTCATCGCCACCGCCGCCGCGGGGGCCAAAGCCATGGAGCGCACCATGGACGGCCTGGAGGGTTTCACCGACTGCCTGCCCGGAGCCAAGGTGAAAGCGAAGATCTACGGCTCCGGCGTGTACCAGAAGGGCGAGGTGAAGGACACGCCCGCGTACAAGACGGCCTATGAGGCCGGACGGAAGGCGTGAGCGGCATGAAAAGGAGTGTTATGATGAAAAACTGGAAGCGGGCGATTACGCTGATTCTGGCGCTGGCCATGGCGTTGGCGTTGAGCATCCCCGGCTTTGCCGCCAATGCGGACTACTCCGACGTCTCCCCGGACGCCTGGTATGCCGGGGCGGTAGACTATGTGACGCGGCACGAACTGATGAACGGCGTGGGAAACGGGCGCTTCAACCCCGGCGGCAGCACCAGCCGGGCCATGCTGGTCACCACCCTGTGGCGGATGAGGGGCGAGCCGGTGGTCAACTACCTGATGCAGTTTTCCGACGTGCCCGGGGGGACGTGGTACACCGAGGCGGTGCGCTGGGCGGCGTCGGAACGGATCGCAGAGGGCTATAACGGCCGCTTCAGCCCCGATGACCCGGTGAGCCGGGAGCAGCTGGTCGCCATGCTGTGGCGGTATGCGGGAAGCCCCGCCGCGGAACCGGGCCAGGACTTCACCGACGAGGGCGATATCTCCGACTACGCCGCCCAGGCGGTGGACTGGGCCCGGGCCAGCGGCGTGGTGAACGGCAAGGACGGCAACCGCTTTGATCCCCAGGGCTCCGCCACCCGGGCGGAGGTGGCCGCCATTCTGCAAAATTTCCAGGCGCTGGAGGAGATGCCCGATCCTGGCCCCGCGCCCTCCACCGGCGGCAAGGCCCTGGTGGTCTACTTCTCCGCCACCGGCAGCACAGAGCGGGTGGCCGGGTACATCGCGGAGGCCCTGAACGCCGGCCAGTTTGAGCTGGTTCCCGTGAACCCCTACACTTCTGCCGATTTGAATTGGACCGAGCCTTCCAGCCGCGTGAATGACGAGCATGACGATGAAAGCCTGCGGGATGTGAAGCTGACGGCCAACACGGTAGACAACTGGGCGGATTACGACACGGTTTTCATCGGCTACCCCATCTGGTGGGGCATCGCCGCCTGGCCGGTGAACGACTTTGTGAAGAACAACGACTTCACCGGGAAAACGGTGATTCCCTTCTGCACCTCCTCCAGCTCCGGCCTAGGGCAGAGCGGCGAGCTGCTGGCGGAGATGGCCGGAACGGGCGATTGGCAGGCCGGCCAGCGGTTCTCCTCCGGGGCCTCTCGGGAGCAGGTGGCACAGTGGGTGAGTGGCCTGGGGTTGGGTTGAGCCCTCAGCCAAACAAGGAAGCACCGCCATGAGGAAAGGACAGAAATGATGAAACGTTTGTTATCGCTTTTGGCAGCGTCTGCCCTGATGGTTTCTCTGTGGGGCTGTGGGAACAACGCCAATCAGCCCGGGCCGGATCAGGCGGCTCGGGCTGACGCCGCACAGGCCAAGGGGGAAACGATTGTGACAAAGGATACTACCGTGGGCGAGGTCATCGCGAATCCGGCGCTGGAGGGCTTTGGCCGCCTGCTGTTCCCGGTGGACCGAAATGTGCCGGATCACATGACGCTGGCCGAGGTGAGCTCCAGCGGCGTCTATGTGTGGTACAGCCACATCCAGCCGGACAAGACAGTGGACATTATCAACGACGTGATCGGCCGCGCTGAACAGGGAGAGCAGGTCTTTTTCCCCATCTACACCGAGGCGGAGATGGACACCGACCCCTCCAAGCGGGACACGGGACTGTTTTTCTTCCGGGGCGATCCGGGGGAGAAGTTTGCCGTGGTGAACGCGGGCGGCGGCTTCATGTATGTGGGCGCCATGCACGACAGCTTCCCCCACGCGCTGGAATTGAGTAAAATGGGGTACAACGCCTTCACGCTGATCTACCGCCCCGACGACCCCTATACCGATCTGGCCCAGGCCATTGCCTACATCTACGACCACGCCGGCGAGCTCCAGGTGGATCCCGAGGGCTACTCCCTGTGGGGCGGCTCCGCCGGGGCGCGGATGGCGGCGGCGCTGGGCAATGGGGACGCTATGGCCGCCTTTGGCCGCCCAGATATCCCCCAGGCGGCGGCCGTCATCATGCAGTATACCGGGTATACCACAGTCTCTGAAAAAGACGCGCCCACCTATGCCTGCGTGGGCACCAGTGACGGCATCGCCAGCTGGCGCACCATGCAGTCCCGGCTGGAGAGGTTGGAAGCGCTGGGCATTCCCACCGAGTTCCACGCCTACGAGGGCCTGGGCCACGGCTTCGGCCTGGGTACGGGCACCGCGGCGGAGGGCTGGATCGAGGACGCAGTGAACTTCTGGGAGGACCGCACCGGGGGAAGCCCCTTCCGGGACGTGGCCCCCACCGCCTGGTACGCGGAGGCGGCGGCCTTTGTAAACGAAAAGGGCCTGATGGGCGGCGTCTCGGACGCCGCCTTCGGCCCGGAGGAAGCCATGAGCCGGGCCATGCTGGCCACCGTGCTGTGGCGTATGGCGGAGCGTCCGGCAGCGGACGGCCCCATCCCATTTTCCGACGTGCCCGAGGGGGCCTGGTACACGCGGGCAGTGCGCTGGGCCGCGTCGGCGGGCCTGCTCTCCGGCTATGGCGGCGGGCGCTTCGGGGCGAACGACCCCGTCACCCGGGAGCAGATCGCCGCCATCCTCTGGCGGTATGAGGGAAGCCCCTGGGCGGACACGGGCACTGACTTTGCCGATGAGGCCGATATCTCCCCTTGGGCGGT
Organism: uncultured bacterium; assembly: GCA_946548895.1. Taxonomy (GTDB): domain Bacteria; phylum Bacillota; class Clostridia; order Oscillospirales; family Oscillospiraceae; genus Enterenecus. Next base: position 7,363 of record CAMNQF010000027.1, read on the forward strand.
GACAGCGGTGAACTGGGCCCGGGCCAGCGGCATCCTCCATGGAAGGGACGGCAACCGCTTTGCACCGCGGGACAGCGCCAGCCGGGCCGAGGTGGCAACCATCCTGATGAACTACCTCCAGGCAAAGGAGGGGCAGCCGGGGGGCGGCCCTGCCGTTACCCCTTCCCGGCCCGGCGGTGATACGGTGGCCACGGCGGCGGTGACGCCCCATGAACAGCAGACGTTGTACCTCTGGGAGGAGGGCAGTGCCCCGGCGGTGACAGAATACACCGTCAACAACGGCAATTACAGCGACGATCCCGATTTCCGGCCCTACCTGACCTTTTACCCCGTGCCCGAGGGGACGGCGGTCAAAGGCGCGGTGCTGATCTGCCCCGGCGGGGCGTTTATGTACCGCAGCGACGGGCCGGAGGGGGTGTCGGTGGCCCAGGCGTTGAGCCAGCGGGGCTATCAGAGCTTCGTGGTGGACTACCGCCTGCGGCCCTACACCCAGCAGGAGGGGGCGCTGGACCTGGCCCGGGCGGTGCGGTTCGTCCGCGCCCATGCGGAGGAGTACGGCATCGACGAGAAGGACATCGCCGTGATGGGCTTTTCCGCCGGGGGAATTCTGGCCGGGGAAATGCTGCTCCACTGGGACGGCACGGTAAGCCCTGACACACTTGACCCTGGCTATACCCCCGATGAGCTGGATCAGGTGAGCGCCGACGCGGCGGCGGACGGGATGATCTACTCCTTCTATGGCCGCCTCAGCGTGGGCACCACCGATGTGGAGCTGCTGCGCTCCGGGGAACTGCCGCCCACCTTCTACTGCTACGGAACCCGGGATCCATTCTACCGGCAGTTTCTGGCCAACGCCGACGCGGCGGAACAGGCCGGGGTGCGGGTGGAGCGGCTCCAGCTGGACGATATGCCCCACGGCTTTGGAGCGAGGGGCGGCTGGATACCGGCCTATGATGAATTCTTGACTGAGATATTCCAAAATAATTGACAACAGGGAGGAAACAGCATGATTTACCGGGATTTTGGCAAGATCGGTCTCAAGGTGAGCGCCATCGGCGTGGGCTGTGAGTATGTGTGGACGGCGGATGAGCGGACCGTCTATGATCTGGTGCGGACGGCAGTGGACGCCGGGGTGAACTACTTCGACCTGTTCGTGGGCACCCCCAGCACCCGGGAGTACTATGGGAAGGCGCTGAAGGGCGTCCGGGACAAGGTGTATCTGGCGGGCCATCTGGGCTGCGCCGACCTGGACGGCCAGTACGTCAAAACCCGGGACGAGGCGCTGTGCAGGGACTTTCTGGATCAGTTCTACGAAAAGCTGGACACGGACTGCATCGACGTGCTGTTCCTCCACAACTGCGACGACTTCGCCGACCTGGACAACATCCTCAACGGCTGGATGTACGCCTATGCCAAGGAGTTGAAAGAGACGGGCCGAGCCAAATTCATTGGCCTGAGCACCCACAGCACGGACATCGCCGTGGCGGCGGTGAAAAGCGGGAAGCTGGACGTGCTCATGTTCCCGGTGAACCCGCTGTTCAACCTGCTGCCCCAGGACTCGGCGGACGCCCGGATGAAGGGCCGGGAGGTGCGCTCCATGACCCAGGCGGAGCGGGACGCCTACCCCACCAAGCGGGAGCTGTACGATCTGTGCGGGGAGATGGGGGTGCCCATCGTGGCCATGAAGCCCTTCGCCGCCGGAAACATCCTGAAGAGCCACGAGGACGGGCGGCTGAAGGGCCTGCTGGAGCTGACCCCGGTGCAGTGCATCAGCTATGTTCTGTCCATTCCCCAGGTGGCCTGTTCGGTGCCCGGGTTTGCCGGCGTGGACGAGCTGAACCAGTCCCTGGCCTGGCTCACCGCCACCGAAGAGGAGCGGGATTTCAGCCAAATCAATGACAGCCTGGTGGGCAAGTTCCAGAACCAGTGTATGTACTGCAACCACTGCCAGCCCTGCCCCCGGAAAATCGACATCGCCGAGGTGACAAAGCTGGCGGATATGGCCCGGGGCGGCGTGACGGACGAGCTGGTCCGGCGGTATTCCGGGCTGTCCGTCCCGGCGTCAAAGTGCATTCACTGCGGCGCCTGTACCAAGCGCTGCCCTTTCGGCATTGACGCCGAGGGTAACATCCGCCGGGCCGGAGAAGTATTTGGGTTTTAAGAAACCTCTGAGGCGGAGCTTGCGCCGCCGGAGGCGTAGCGCTTGCATTTTTCTGAAACTGTGCTATACTGTGCGTCGCGGAAAAATGCGGAAAGAAGTGTTTTACCTTGGAAGCAACAGCAAAGAGACAGCTGGATATGCTGCACGGGCCGATCTGGAACAAAATTCCACGGTTTGCCCTGCCCATCGCTGCCACCGCCATCCTGGGGCAGCTGTTCAACGCCGCGGATATCGCCGTTGTCGGGAACTTCACCGGCGAGCTGCGCACGGCGTCGGTGGCCGCGGTCAGCGCCACCAGCTCCATCATCGGCCTGGTGGTCAATCTCTTTCTCGGCGTCTCCCTGGGCGCGAACGTGACCATTGCCTACGCGGTGGGGCGGGACGACAAGCGGGCCGTGAGCAGGGCTGTCCATACTGCCATCGTCATGGCGGTGCTGGGGGGTGTGCTGGCCGCGGTGCTGGGGGAGCTTGCCGCCGCGCCGCTGTTGAGGGCGCTGCGCACGCCGGAGGACGTTTTTCCGCTGTCCCTGCTGTATCTGAGGATCTATTTCGCGGGCCTGCCGGTCATCCTCCTCTACAACTTCGAGGCCGCGATTTTCCGCAGCGTCGGCGAGACGAAGATTCCGTTGATCGCACTGGCGTCCTCCGGGGTGCTGAACGTGCTGCTGAACCTGTTTTTTGTGGCGGTTCTCCGCATGACAGTGGACGGCGTGGCCACTGCCACGGTCCTCTCCAACGCGGCCAGCGCCGCGATTCTGTACCGCTGCCTCCGCCACACGGACAAGGCCATTCATGTGGAGCCGAAGCAGCTGCGCATGGACAAGGGCAGCATGAAGCGCATCCTGCGCATCGGCCTGCCCGCCGGCGTCCAGAGCGCGGTGTTCGCTGTGGCAAATATCATCATCCAGGGCGCCATCAACAGCCTGGGCACCGTCGTTATGGCGGCCTCCGGCGCGGCGTTCAACATTGAGATCATCACCTACGACATTCTCAACTCGTTCAGTCAGGCGTGCACCACTTTTGTTGGACAGAATTACGGAGCGGGGGAGATCGGGCGGTGCAAAAAAACGCTGGCGCTCTGCCTTGGGGAAGGCATCACGGCGCTGGCAGTAGCCATCGCGCTGATCTTGCCCTCCGGCAAGCTGCTGCTCTCCATTTTCAACAACGACCCGCAGGTGGTGGAGGTGGGCTATATCCGGCTGGTGACGCTGATGATCGCGCATATATTCAGCCTGTGCTACGAGGTGCTGTCCGGCTATCTGCGCGGTTTTGGCATTTCCATGGTGCCCGCTGTGCTGACCATGGCGGGGGTGTGCGGTGTGCGTCTGAGCTGGATCTACTGGGTGTTCCCGCAGGTTCCCTCCTTCCAGACTATCATGGCGGCATTTCCCATCAGCCTGGCGGCGACGGCCCTGTTGATGCTGGTTGCTGTGCTGTGTTACCGCCCATCCTGGCGGTTTGCCGCAGCGCAGAAGGAAAGAACAGAGGATATCAGTATCCCCATATAATCCTTGGATGTTTTGACAGCTGTTATTTTCCCACACCAAGGTGTTTGGTGTTTTGATATGCGAATTCTGAGGGAAAGCTGACCTGATATAGATTGGAGGACAGGCTCCCATTCTCCCGCCACCGTCTGGACTTCTCCACCAGCTCCGCCCGCACCAAATCGTCCAGCGCCCGCTTCACTGTCGAGCGAGACAGGCTCACCCCGGCGGCAATCGTCTTGAGCCCCGGCCAGCAGGTGCCCTCCTTGAAGAAGAATCCCCGCCCCCTCCGGCATGACGCCGGAAAGGGCGGGGATTTTGTTTCGCGCGGATACGGGTCAGCCCCGCTCCTCCAGGGGCACAAAGGACCGCTTGGGGGCCACCGCCTTGTAGGCCGGGCGGATAATCCGGCCGTAGGGGTTGTAGACCTCCTCCACCCGGTGGGCGCACCAGCCCACAATGCGGGCGATGGCGAACAGAGGGGTGTACAGCTCCGGCGGAATGTCCATCATCTTGTACACCAGGCCGGAGTACATATCCACGTTGGCGCACATGGCCTTCTCCTGGCCGGTGACGGCGTGGAACAGGTCGGGCGTCAGCCGCTCCACCCGCTCGAACAGCTCGAACTCGTCCAGCATCCCCTTGTCCGCCGCCATTTGGCGGGCAAACTTCTTCAAAATGATGGCCCGGGGGTCGGACAGGGTGTAGATGGCGTGGCCCATGCCGTAGATCAGGCCGGAGCCGTCCCCGGCCTCCTTCTTCAGGATTTTGGTGAGGTAGGCGGACACCTCCCCGTCGTCCTTCCAATCCTTCACGTTGGCCTCAATCTCGCTGAACATGGCCATGACCCGCATATTGGCGCCGCCGTGCTTGGGGCCCTTCAGGGAGCCCACCGCCGCCGCGATGGCGGAGTAGATATCCGTGCCGGAGGAGGACAGCACCCGGCAGGCAAAGGCGGAGTTGTTGCCGCCGCCGTGCTCCATGTGGAGCACCAGGCACAGGTCCAGCAGATGGGCCTCCTCCGGGGTGAAGCGGTTGTCGTGGCGGACGGAGTACAGGAAGTTCTCCGCCACCGACAGCTCCGGCTGGGGCCGGTGCAGGTACAGGGAATCCTGGTCAAAATAGTGCTTTTTGGCCGCGAAGGCGTGGGCCACGATCACCGGGAACCGGGCGATGAGCCGGATGGCCTGGAGCATCTCAATGGGCAGGGTGTTGTTGTCCGGGTCCGGGTCGTAGGAGTACAGCGCCAGCACCGACCGGGCCAGCTTGTTCATGATATCGTGGCTGGGCGCGGTGAGGATCATGTCCTCGGTGAAGTTGGTGGGCAGCTCCCGGAAGAAAGCCAGGATATCCCGGAACTGGGCCAGCTCCTCCGCCGTGGGCAGGCCGCCGAACATCAGCAGGTACGCCGTCTCCTCAAAGCCGAACCGCCCCGCGCTGGTAAAACCGTCGATCAGCTCCTCCACGTTGATGCCCCGGTAAAGCAGCCGCCCGGGGGCGGGCACCTTTTCCCCATCCTCCATGATGTACCCCTTCACGTTGCCGATGAGGGTGACTCCGGCCATGACGCCGGTGCCGTCCTGATTGCGCAGGCCCCGCTTCACGTCGTACTTCTCGTAGTAGCGGGGGGAGATCTGGGTATATCGCTCAAACTCCCCGCATATCCCTTGAATGAAGTCCACCGAGGTGTTGTACTGCTCCACGGCCTTCTTCCGCGCCTCAATCAGGTTGTCGATGATGTTCATATTCATGATGCCCCGCCTCCTTTTGGGTGTCCGCTTCGTTTCGCTTCCAAATTGTATCTTAATGATTATAACGCAATCTCAAATTCCCGTCAATGCAAATTTGTCATGAGGTGTCCTTGAATTTATGGGATTTTCCCGTTTATTCTCCCAAACTTTTGAATAATCGAGGTGTTTGACTTGCGAAACGCGGAAGCCTGGCGGGCGCTGCGCGCCCCTTTTTTGACGGGTCTGGCCCTGAGCGCGGCCCTGCTGCTCCTGCCCCTCACCGCCCTGGGGGAGGCCCCCGGCGGCGCCCCGCCCCAGCCCAGCCCGGACCTGCTCACCCTGCCCGCCGTCCCCACCGCGGCGCCGGAGCCCGCCCCCTCCCCGGGAGAGTGGGACAGCGGGCGGTCCCTGCGGCTGCTGGGCAGGGACGGCCAGGTCAGCGAGCTCACCATGGCGGACTACTTGTGGGGGGTGGTGGCGGCGGAGATGCCCGCCTCCTTTGAGCCGGAGGCCCTCCGGGCCCAGGCGGTGTGCGCCCGGACCTACAGCCTGTGGAAGCTGCGGGCCCAGAGCCATCAGGCCGACGGCGCGGACATCTGCGCCGACTCCTCCTGCTGCCAGGCGTACATCTCCCCGGAGGACGCCGCCCAGCGCTGGGGGGAGGGAACCGCCGCCGCCCACACCGCCAAAATTGCCGCCGCCGTGGCGGATACCGACGGCCAGGTGCTCACCTATGAGGGCGCACCCATCCAGGCGGTGTTTTTCTCCTCCGCCTCCGGCGCCACCGAGGACGCGGCCGCGGTGTGGGGCAAGGACCTGCCCTACCTGGTCTCCGTGGACAGCCCCGAGGGGGAGGAGGTGCCCAACTACCGCTCCACCGTCACCCTGACGGCGGAACAGGTTCAAAAGGCCGTGAGTGAAGCCGGGTTAGGCGCCGACCTGTCCGGGGAGCCCGGCCGCTGGTTCCAAAACATCACCCGCACCGCGTCCGGCCGGGTGGCGTCCCTGGATCTGGGGGGCGCGGCCCTGTCCGGCGGCGCGTGCCGGTCGCTGTTCGCCTTGCGGTCCGCCTGCTTCGACGTGAGCGAGGCGGAGGGGGTGTTCACCTTCTCCGTCACCGGCTACGGCCACGGGGTTGGCATGAGCCAGTACGGGGCCAACGCCATGGCCAAAGAGGGCGCCGGCTGGCGGGACATCCTCACCCACTACTATACCGGGGCGGACATCCAGACCGGCGCGTAGCCCCGGAAGCCCTTGAAGGATTCCTTAAATTTTGACGCAGACATTGCATTTTCCCCCCTCCTATGATATGATAACGGGCATCTGAAACAGGTGGAAAAGGGTGGAATCCCCCCCTTTTGCCCCTTCAAACCCCACATACCATAGGAAGTGACCTCTGATGAACCGTCCCTATTCCGGCTACACCGGCCGGAGGAACGCGGGCGGGCCGGCGCTGTCCGCCCTGTTCTTCCCCGCTGCCCTCCTCTACCACGAGCTGCTGCTCCGCGCCTTTGACCGCAGCACCCCCTTCTTTGACCTGGCCCTGCTGCCCACCGCGCTGTTCTCCATCGCCGCGGGGCTGGCCGTCTGGCTCATCCTGGACCTGCTGCCCTGGAAAACCGCCGGCCGCGTTGCCGGCGGCGTGCTCCTGGGGCTGGGCACGGTGCTGTTCTGCGTGGAGCGGGGGTGCCGGGCCACGTTTAACCTCTATTACGGCATCAGCTTCATGGGCGAGATGGCCGGCAATGTGGCCGGAGACTTCGGCTCCACCGTGGTCCAGGTGGTGCTGGGGATGGTCCCCTTCATCCTGCTGTCCTTCGCGCCCCTCGCCGCCTTCATCCCCCTGCGCCGCCGGGTGGTGCTGGACGAGGGGAGCGAGGCGCCGGTGCGCATCATTCTGCTGGCGGTGCTGGCCGCCTGCCAGCTCACCGCGTACCTGGTGTGCACCCTGGGCCCCGCGAAGAGCTACTATACCTACGAGTTCACCGCCAACGCCGCCATTCCCCACTTCGGCCTGTTCACCACCGCCCGGCTGGAGCTGGAGTATGCCGTGGCGGGCACGCCCACGCCCCCCCTGGACGACTTCATCGACGACCCGGCGGGCACCCCCGCCCCCACCGGGACCACAGAGCCCTCCGCGGCCCCCTCCGCCCAGACGCCGGACAAGCCCTCCCTGCCCCCAAAGGACTACGGCCCCAACGCGTTGGATATTGACTTCGCCGCCCTGGCGGAGTCGGAGTCCAACGAGACCATCCAGAGCATCCACCAGTATATGGCCAGCGTCACCCCCTCCCAGAAGAACGAGTACACCGGGATGTTCGCGGGCAAAAACCTGATCCTCCTCACCGCCGAGGGCTTCTCCCCCTACGCCATCGACAAGGAGCTCACCCCCACCCTGTACCGCATGACCCAGGAGGAGGGCTTTGTGTTCACCAACTTCTACCAGCCCGACTGGACCCTGTCCACCATCGGCGGCGAGTTCTCCGTCACCACCGGCGTCATCCCCAACTGGATGAACGGCGGTTCGTCCCCTACCGTCAGCGCCAGCCGCTCCATGCCCATCACCCTGCCCCACCTGATGGCTCCCCTGGGCTACAGCACCCCCGCCTGGCACAACCACACCTTTAACTACTACCCTCGGGACAAGTACCTCCCAAATTTTGGCTACGACTATATGGGCATCGGCAGCGGCCTGGAAATGGCCCAGAGCGTGGCCAATAAATGGTGGCCTGAGTCCGACCTGGAGATGATGGAGGAGACGGCGGGCAGCTATATCGACGCCTACGTGAAAGACGGCACCCCCTTCCACGCCTACTATATGACGGTCAGCGGCCACGGCCTGTACACCTGGGGCGGCAACGATATGTCGGCCAGGCACCGGGCCGAGGTGGAGGCCAAATACCCGAACCTGTCCGAGGAGGCGCAGGCCTATATCGCCTGCAACATGGAGCTGGATCTGGCTCTGAAGTACCTGGTGGACAAGCTGGAGGCGGCGGGCATCGCCGACGACACCCTCATCGTCATGGCCGCCGACCACTACCCCTACCTGCTGGTGGACGAGAAGTCCGGCGCCGACTACTATAATGAGCTGCGGGGCTTTGAGGACCAGGAGGGGGACACCTCCCGCTACAAGAACACCCTGCTGATGTGGTCCGGCTCCATCAAGGAGCCAATTGTGGTGGATACCCCCTGCTCCTCCGTGGACATCGTGCCCACCATCTGCAACCTGTTCGGGCTGGACTACGACTCCCGTCTCTACTCGGGCCGGGATATCTTTGCCACCAACTATGAGGCGGACCAATATTCCAACTGTATGCCGCTGGTGGTGTTCGCCAACAACATGAGCCGGGGCAACAGCTGGATCACCGCCGCGGGCACCTACGAGGCCAACACCAAGACCTTCACCCCCAACGAAGGCGTCACCGTGGATGACGACTACGTCAAACGGGTCCACCGGCTGGTGGCCGCCAAGGTGGCCTACTCCAAGCTCATCATTCAGGAGGATTACTACGCAGCGCTCCAGCTCCCCGGATAGGCCGGGGCCCGCCGGGAGGGCGGCGGCACAGGCAGGACGCCGGCCGCCCCCTCCGGCCCCAGAAAACGCTTTTCTCCAAATCGCCCCAATTTTTTTAAATTTTATCTTGACAGGACGGGGTCTGTTTGCTATAATCATCTTCGCCGTCTGACAAACGGATCGAACAACGGGAGCATAGCTCAGCTGGGAGAGCACTTGCCTTACAAGCAAGGGGTCACAGGTTCGAGCCCTGTTGTTCCCACCATAGTCCTTTTAAAAATGTGGCGCGGTAGTTCAGTTGGTTAGAACGCCGGCCTGTCACGCCGGAGGTCGTGGGTTCAAGTCCCATCCGCGTCGCCACATCCTATGCCCAGGTAGCTCAGTTGGTAGAGCAGCGGACTGAAAATCCGCGTGTCGCTGGTTCAACTCCGGCCCTGGGCACCATATGCGAGTGTAGCTCATCTGGTAGAGCGCCACCTTGCCAAGGTGGAGGTAGCGAGTTCGAGCCTCGTCACTCGCTCCATGTTAGGGCGGCTCCGCCCATTCAGGAACCCCGCCATACAGGCGGGATTCCTTCGTTCCCTCCCTTCCGCCTGTCTGCCCTTCATGCGGCAGGGCGGCAAGAGTTTTTCCCGACTGGTTCTAATTTTCAGGCGGCTGCAATAGAATATCAGTGTACGGCGCCATAGCCAAGTGGTAAGGCAAGGGTCTGCAAAATCCTGATGCCCCAGTTCAAATCTGGGTGGCGCCTCCAAAGCGAGAGGGCGGGCTGCGGCCCGCCCTCTACGTTTTCTTCAATTTTATATCGGGGTGTGGCGAAGTTTGGTATCGCGCTTGGTTCGGGACCAAGAGGCCGCGGGTTCAAGTCCCGCCACTCCGACCAAAAATCTCCTGATTTCTGGTGAAATCAGGAGATTTTGCTTACTTTTTATTCGAATTTGTTTGCCTGAATTTTGCGTGTTTTTGTTTTGACCCAGACAAGACCCATACCAGAAAATTTCGCGGGAGTACCGGCCTCTTGGCTCGGCGCTCCCGCGTTCTTTTTCTGCATTTTTTAGATTGTCTGGGCCATGAAACTGCCCATTCGCTGGGCGGCGTCCTTCTGCATTTCTCCGGTCACGTGGGTGTAGGTGTCCAAGGTGAAGCCCGCGCTGTAGTGACCCAGGATGCTGGAGACCGTTTTGGCGTCCACCCCCTGCTGAATGGCCAAGGTTGCGAATGTGTGACGGAGGCCGTGGAACGGGATGTTCTCGGTGATTCCGGCCTTTTTCAGCAGGGTTTCGCGCAGCCGCCCGATACAATCCGGGCCGTAGAGCCTGCCTGTCACTGGAGAGGGAAACATGATGGGGTTGCCGGGGTGTTTGGTGTGCTCTTGGGTGAGCAGGTCCACCGTTTCTTTCGGCAGGTAGATTGTCCGCACCGAGTTGGCGGTCTTGGGCTGGGTCACCTTCACCGCACCATTGATTCGTCCAGCCGACTTGTTTATCGTCAGCGTCTGGTTTTCCAGGTCGAGGTCATCCCAGAGGAGTGCCACCAACTCGCTTCGTTGAATGCCTGTAGTCAGCTCTAGGTAGAACATGGGGAGGACTCCGTGTTCCTCTGCGGCGGCGAGGTAGGCGCTGATTTTTTCTGCCGGGAGGGTGTGCATCTCCTTCTTCTCCTTGGGCGGCAGCTTGCACCCGGCGGCGGGGTTGTAGGGAATTAACCTCTCCTGCACTGCCTGGTTGAGGCACTGGCGGAGCATGGCGTGGAGTCCCCGGATGGTCTTGGCACTCAGACTGAGGTCTTTCATACCCTCATAGCGTTTGACTCGGCCTTTGGTCTTGGCCTTGTTATAGAACTTCTGGATGTCCAGTGTTGTCAGCTTGCTGAGTTTGATTTTGCCGATGTTGGGGACGATATGCTTGTCGATGTAGTTCTTGTAGTAGGCGGCGGTGGTCTCCCGGATGGAGGGCTTGGCGAAGTTCTCAAACCAGGTTTCAGCCCATTGACCCACTGTGAATTGACCTGTTTTGCTGGCATCAACTTTTCCTGCTTGCTCCAGCGCCGCGGCCAGCTTTTCCTTACACTCTTTCTGCGTTTTCGCCAGCACATTTTTGTAAATTGCTTTGCCAGTCTCCGGATCATGACCTGCTGTATAACGGCCCTCCCAGCGGCCATCTTTGCGCTTACGAATGTTGCCTTCGCCGTTGGCCCGCTTCTTAGCTATAGTCAGTCACCTCCCGGATATCGCCATCGTTGTCATCCATGCATTCGGCCATCATCCGAACTCCCAGCCGGAAACCCAGGACGAAATTTTCCAACGCTGTGATGTCATCGATTTCGTGTTGCGATTCAATGAGCTTTGCCAGAAATGTCCGCCCGGCTTCGTCCAGTTGCTCCGCAAGCTGGCTCTCGAAGCGGGTGACTCGATCTACCGCCCGCTTCAACTCTGAGTTGGGTACCATCTGCTGTGCGCCGGGACTTATGTTGCCGTAGTAGAAATCTTCCAGGGTCTTGCGCATTTTCTCCACCTCCTTCGTAGCGACACACCATACCACAGGTCGGCGGGAATAGCTACTGGGAACGGCGAGAATTATCAGTTCAGACATATCTTTTTTCTTCTGTGTTGGCGGCCCTTTTCTTTGAAGACAGTGGTGCAATCCGCAAGCTCTGTGCCACAGTTCGTTTCTTTGTTTACAGCAGCCCATTTTTTGAGGTAGTCATCGGACTTTCTGCCCTCAGTTTTCCCCCACGAGGCTCTTTTTTCAAAAACAGTACACCATATCGCTACACGAGGCAAATATCCACTGCTAAAGGGCAGAGTTATCAGAAAATTCGAAAATATTAGCGGTTATAGCACAAGTGATACTATAAAATTCGTTGAAGCAGTAAGCATTGCGGCAATTCTGATGTCAAACAAGATATCAGGCCTTTGAAAGTGATATCATGTCAAATTTCTCAAAACAGGCCGTGAAATGCCTGAAAGTGTTCTGACCTCTGCACTTCCGGCCCGCACTGCGGGCCGGTGTGAAATGCGGTGACACCACCGCTTTATCCTGCGCAAAAATCGAACCTCTGCTTTGCCCTTCGCCCTGGGTATTTTGCCGAACGCAAACCCTTCGGAAAAGCCACTAACTGGGAGTCAAAAGCACCGTGGGGAGGCTGGGTGATCTGCCCAGCCTTCCCGCTTCCTTTTGCTCTATCCCCAAAATTTCGAGGGTGAAAACGGCTCCCGCAACATTTGCGCACAAAGGGGCTAACACCGCGTTTCAATTTCTCGGAGGTGTACGGATGCCACCCGGCCCGCAGGAGAGGCACACAAGTCCTCACAGGGGCTGACACGGGGCTTCACGGTTTTGAGCTGTAGTGCCCGGTGCGGACGGGCAGTCATTGGCAGAGGATAGCCCAGCAAAATCTGCCGCCTGGTTTCAAATTTTCTGAACATTTTGAGCACTTTCAGCTTGCCGCAGAGAATTTCGCTATGATTACGGCGTGGTAAAATCTTCCCATCGCCTTTTTTGGAATTTGAACTTTTCAAAAGCGTTCCCATTTTCCGGGAAGGTTCTTTCTTTGTTGTTATTCGTCTTGTTTATCTATTCCCTCCCCAAATCCTGGGGAGGGGTGCCTCACGATGTGGAAAGCGGACCCTGTATGCGCGGCGGTCGGCGCTGTGGTACAATGGGGATCAAGAAAAATCGTATGTCCGCGCAACCGCTCCCGATTTTTATCGTCTTGATTGGTACAGGCGCCTGTGACACAAGCTGAGAAAGGAAGGACGCACATGGAGGACAGTGAGATCGTCGCGTTGTACTGGCGGCGGGACGAGACCGCCATCCGGGAGACCCGGCGCAGCTACGGCCGCTATCTGGAACAGATCGCCCGTAATATTCTGTCCAGCCGGGAGGATGGGGAGGAGGTCGTCAACGACACCTGCCTGCGGGCGTGGAACTCTATCCCGCCCAGCCGCCCGGACAGCCTGGCGGCCTACCTGGGCAAAATTGCCCGGCGGCTGTCCATCGACGCCCTGCGCGCCCGTACCCGGCAAAAGCGCGGGGCGGAGGAGTACGCCCTGTCCCTGACAGAGCTGGAGGACTGCGTCCCCGGAGGGACCGGGCCGGAGGCGGAGTTGGAGCTGTCCCTGCTGGCCCAGGCCATCAGCGGCTACCTCCGCACCCTCTCGCCCCAGGCCCGGGCCGCCTTTGTGGGGCGGTACTTTTACCTAGACCCCTTGAAGGACGTGGCTGCCCATTTGGGCATGGGCGAATCCAGGGTGAAGAGTATGCTCTACCGGGCGCGGCAGGGCCTAAAAATCTATCTGACACAGGAGGGATTTACCCTATGAACGCGAAACACATCAGTGATGCGATAGAACTGCTGGATGACGACCTCATCGACGAGGCCAACGCCCTGCGGGGCGGCAAAAAGAAAACCGCGCCGAGCTGGGACAAGTGGCTGGCCGCGGCGGCCTGTCTGGCCCTGGCGATGTGCGCGGGGGCGGGACTGCTGCACACGGGCCGGGAGCTGCCCCGCACCGCCGACCTGCCCAAGCTGCCCCTGAGCGTGGAGGTGACCAACCCCAGCGGCATGGGCTATGAGGGCTATCTGGCCTATGACATCTCGGAGCTGTCCAGCGGCACCCCCTGGCGGGAAACGGACAAATTTCAGACCCTTCCGGTCTACCGCAACCCCGTGGAGTACGACGGGGCAGGTGCCCCGGTGGCCAACGCGGACCTGGACGCCATGGAGGCCCGGGCGCTGGAGGTGGCAGACCGGCTGGGCGTGAAGGCCGAGATCCAGGACACGTCCCCCAGCGAGGAGGAGATGGCGGCTGTCCGGGAGAAGCTGGGGGAGATCCCGGCGGGATACTTTGCTCCCGTCGAGGTGACCGCCCGGGGGGACGGCGTGAAGATTACCGTGGAAGCAAACCTGACGGCGGCGGTCACGTTTGAACCGGCTCTGGAACTGCCACGGGAATACAACTTCGGTTACTATGCCTCTTATGAGGACATGAGGGCGGTGGCGGGCTGCCTGCTGGACCAATACCGGGGGTTGCTGGACATGGACGACCCCCAGGCCATTGTCACCGGAGGGGACTACAACATCTACGGGGAGCAGATGTATCAGGTCGAATTTTTTGACGCTGCCGGGGACCAGACCCGGCGCCTCCTCGATCACAGCTTCAACCGCGCCAATTTCTCCTGCGATGACGAGGGGAGGCTTTGGATCATCCGGCTGGGCGGGGCGGATTTGTCCCAGAAAGTGGGGGATTACCCCGTGATCACCGTCAGGGAGGCGGAACAGCTGCTGCTGGAGGGGCGGTATATCACCAATGTGCCTCACGAGCTGCCGGGCAAGGAGTACGTCAAAACGGTGGAGCTGCTCTACCTCAACGGTCGGCGAGAGGCGTATTTCATGCCCTATTACCGCTTTTTGGTAGAACTGCCCCAGGAAGAGCGGGAAAACGGGCTCAAGAGCTACGGGGCCTACTACGTCCCGGCAGTGGCGGAGGAATGCCTCACCGAGCTGCCCGTCTGGGACGGGAGCTTTAATTGAATATGTCATGGGAGGGCCTCCGCTGACGCGGGGGTCCTCCTGCGGCCCAAGAACAGCTGAGTTTTTAGTAAGACCTCGATATTGGGCATAAGCCCCTTTTATTTTTCGTGATGATGTGGTATAATTTATGCAAACGAAACTGGGTGCAGCGGAGGTGGGAGCCTTGAGCGATTACGATCAGTCAGATTATTGGTTCGAGAGCGCGGAATATGATTTGCAGACGGCCCGCGCCATGCTGGACACCCGGCGGCTCCTTTACGTGGGCTTTATGTGCCATCAGGCTGTAGAGAAGGCTCTGAAAGGCGCCTTTGTCCTGCGCAAGCCGGAGGAAGACCTGCCGTATATCCACAAACTGATGCGGTTGGCAAATCTGTCCGGCATCTCGGAAGAAATGAGCGAGGAGCAGCTGTCGCTTTTGGATCTGTTGAGCCCCTTGAACATCGAGGCCCGCTATCCTGTGCATAAATCCAAGCTGATGGCGTCCCTCACTGTGGACCGGTGCGAGACGATGATCCAGGAAACGGAGGCGTTGTATCAATGGATCAGGAAAAAGTGCTGAGTATCGCAAAGCAATACGCCTCCGCCGTGCGCAGAGCGGTCAATGCCACCGCGATTTTTTTGTATGGCTCTTGTGCCAAGGGCACCGCCACAGCGGATAGCGACATCGACATTGCCGTGGTGGTGGACGAGGTGCCCGGCGATTATTTGAGCACCGTGGCTATGCTTTGGAAGCTGACTCGGTCCGTTGACCACACCATTGAGCCGGTTTTGCTGACCGAGGCAGATGATGCCAGCGGGTTCCTGCAGACCGTTCGGAGGACAGGAATCGCGGTCTGACCCAAACGCCGACCCAGACCACGCCGGGAGCGGACGGAGGCATTGGAGCGGGGAGGTCTGGAAAGCAACCACTCCTGTAGCAAACAGCACCAAATGGGGGCGAAAGCGTCCGCTGAATGTTCAGCCGAACCTTCGGGACCAAGAGGCCGCGGGTTCAAGTCCCGCCACTCCGACCAAAAGAACCGAACAGTTTAGATGCCGTGGGCTGAACGCCTACGGCATCAACTGTTTCCGGGGTTTTTGCCCTCCCAATTTTCGCAAGGCGAACGACAGATGCCAACAGGCCATTTTGAGCGACTGGCGGTATTTGAACCCGCACAGCCGCCATTGGGGCTGGCGCCCTTTTTGAGCGGGAAAAAGGGCGCTAAACAAATCAATAACTGAACTCCTCGCAAGGCCGTGATTTTTCATCCGAAGAATCACGGCCTTTTTATTTTTCTAAAAGGAAGTGTTTCGCATGATTTTCAAAGCAATCCTCAGCAGCAAGGCCAAGCCAGGATACGGACAGGCCACCATCCCCTTTCCCATCCCCAACAGCGAGTACGACTACACCATCGGCCTGCTGGAGGCCATGGACATTGGCTCCCCCACCGCCCAGGACTGCCGGGTGGACGAGGTGGACAGCACGTACCCCATCCTCAACCGGCTGGTGACGCAGACCGTCAATGTGGACGAGTTGGATTATCTGGCCAAGTGCCTGGACAGCTTCTGCGAGGGCGAGGCTGGAAAATTCCAGGCCATGGCCTCCAAGCTGAACCTGTCCAGTATCAAGGACTTTATCAACCTGACGTTCTGCTGCCAGCAGGCCACGGTGATCACTGATTTCTCTAACCTGGAGCAGGTGGGCAAAGGCCACGCTCTGACCGTCAACGGCGGTTCTATGCCGATGGAGGAGTTCGACAAAGTGGATGGCCAAGCGGTAGCCCTCGACCTGATCCAGAGCGGCGCTGGGGTGGTTACCCCGTATGGTGTCGTGTATGACAACGGCATGAAGCTGGAGCAGCTTTACGACGGGCGGCACTTCCCGGCATACCTCTACCAAATGCCCGAGCTGATGATCGAGATCAAGTCCGGGGAGGATGGTGAGGCCACCGGGTATCTCTATCTTCCATCTTCGGATCGGCAAATCCAGAGGACTCTGATGCGGGCGGGGAGCGGTTCGGAGGGCTTTCGGATGGAGATTGCTATGGACGAGCTGCCCCCGCAGGTGTCCAACATGGTCAGTCCCGCCCGCGACGGCCTGGATGACCTCAACGCGCTGTGCCGGGCTGTCGAACCGCTGAGTGCGGAGGAGCGGAAGAAGCTGGAGGCGGTGGTGCTGCTGGCCCAGCCCAGGTGCGCCAGCGAGGTGCGCCAACTGGCCGAAAACCTGGATCAGTTTGATTTTGTGCCCAAGCCGGACAGTCCGGCGGCGGACAGCGCACTCACTGAGCAGGGCTATGTGGCCTACCACGGCAGCCTGACACTGGAGGAGCTGATGATGGAGGATCCCGCGGAGCGGCACCAGCGGGAGCAAGAGATGGGGGGCATGGCGTAATGGATATTTTCGTTTCCAAGGGAGAGCGTGATCACGAAGTCCGCATCCGGCTTCCCGCCGCCCCTGACATGATCTGGCCCATGCTCACCGAATTGGACCGCTGCAGCGTAAGCGGCGGCCCTGCCAGGATCACAGGCACCTCCCTGTTCTTGAACCTCGCCCAGTATATCAGCGGCGCGGATTTGGAGGAGGAAGCCGACATTCGGAGGCTGAACGTATTGGCAGGAATGGTGGACGGCATGAGCGTCAAGGACCAGCAGCTTCTTTCCGGCGCACTGGATGCCGAGAGCGTCAACGGGTTAGACGATGTCCTCCGCGTTGTCTACAGCCTGGGCCAATACGAGTTCATTGAGGGCGTCACCACAGATAAGGAGCTGGGCGGCTGGCTGGTGGAGCATGGGCAGGCCGAGGTGGAGTTTCCCAAGGAGGTCTGGCCCTATCTGGACTACGCCGGGATCGGCAGGTCATACTACGCCGACCACGGCGGGGCGTACACACCCAGCGGCTACGTGAAGCGCCGGGAGGCTGTTCAGATGCAGGCGGAGGAAGCCAGCCCCGCCTTTACCCTCACCCTGGCCTCCGCCGCTGGCGCCGTCCGTCTCGACCTGCCCGCCGAGGATGCCGAAATGGAGCGGGCAAAAAGGGCACTGGGGCTGGACAGCCTGGACAGCGCGGCCATCAGGGATGTGGAGATCGGCTACCCCTGGGCCCACCTGCTGCCCACGGACGCCATCACCCTGGAGGACGTCAACGTCCTGGCCCAATGCGTCCGGGCGATGTCGGGAGAGGAACTGAGGGTCTTTGGGGCAGTTCTGGAAGTTGAGGGGCCCTGCTCCCTCCATGAAGCCGGTACCATCGCCATGGACATCAACGACTACGAGCTGGTGACCAGCAGCGAGAGGGAATACGCTATCACTGCCCTGGGGTACGCGGGCGCGGACGATGAGGTCTTGGATATGCTGGAGGGTTTCACCGACTTTGACGCCCTGGGCCGTGCTGAAATGGAGGCGGATGGTGTCCGGCAAACCTCCTTCGGCGCTGTCAAACGCCTCAGTGCCCCCTGGCCCGAGCAGGGGCCGGAGATGAGACAGACGATGGGATAATAACAGTAGACTTTCCCGCAAAAGTGTGGTAGTTGTTGTGTCAAACGAATCGAAGGGAGAATACACAATGGCAGTGAATATTTTCAAGGACAAGCTGCGGCACGCCCAGTTGTTCGGCAAGCCCGTGCTTGCTGCCGATCAGCCGATCCCCCGGGAAACAGTGCCGGACGGGTGGTATTGTTACGATATGCGGGGGACGGGCAGTGACCCCGCCGCCCACGCCGAGCTGGTGGACTACACCAGCTATTACCACACCGGCACCGTCCTCTCCCCCAAGCCGCTGAAGCGGTCCACCACCAAGGCCAGACGGATCGGGAAGGGGGACTATTTCCTCCACGGGGAGGAGATGGATCTGGAAGCCTTCTGCGCGGAGTACGGGCTGGATGTCCCGGATAACCCCATCAAGTTTGAGATGCGGCCCGCTTCGCCCGATGAAGCGGGACTTTTTTATGCCCTGTCGCCTGAAAAGGATGAGGAGCTGGGCGCTGTCGGACACGTCCGCATCGACTTCGGGCGCGACGGGGACGAGTTCTGGCATACGTGGTGGTCCCGGGGCCTTGAGGGGCTGAACACCCCGGAGTTCAAAGATGAACTGGGCCAGGTGATAGGCCAGCTGCGCCGGGGCGTGCTGAAGGATTTCTCCACCATGCTCCGCCTGTGCCATATTGACGGCGGGGAGATCAGCGGCGGTATCGCGGCCCGGAACTACGGCTTCGTGCTGGAAACGGAGCGGTACCGCTACTGCCTGCGGTGCAACCCGGTGCGCGGGGACTACCAAGCCTATCTGACCTGCTTTGATCTGCGCCAGCAGGAACTGAACCAGGTTCAGGAGCAGGACAGCGGCCCGGTGCTGGGCGGCATGGGCTGAACCGATACATAAAAAAGGAGGTTTTGTAATATGAACGACAAATTTTTCCCTGAACTGGCCCGCCGCCTGAAGCGGGAGGGCATCTCCACCGGGCCGGTGGAGATGGAGCGTCTGCCGGTGCTGCTGGATGGACAGAAAGTCATGGCGGTGGCCCCGGGCGGGACGATTTTCCTCATGCCGGAGACAGCGGACACCCAGCCGGTGGTGGACGCCTATGACACGGTAGCGGGGATCAGCGCCCAGGTTCACGAGTACACAGAAGCCATGACGTCTGCCCCGCCCCTCAACGCAGTGGGGCTCCACGAGGGGTTCCGGCTGCTGGCGGAGTTCAATGGTGTGGTGCTGGCCGGACAGGAGTTGGAGGGTACCTGGGGGTACAAGTTCGTCACCTGGGCGCGCAGCCCGGATCGTACCGCCGTGGCCCATGGCCACTACTATGACGGCGGTGACAGCTATGAGGCCGCCAAGCTGGACTTCGCCTGCCGCGCCGGGCTGGTGCAGGAGAGCCGCCTATATGGGGCCCCCGCGAAAGCGTCCTTCAGCTTTCGTGGGGAGAGGAGAGACAAGGAAGCGCAGTGTGGAATACCCAAAGGGTGTTCCACATGGAGCGGACTTTGTCTCGATGACGAGCAGCTCACCGAGGTGTACCGCTGCATCGCGGAAACCTTGGACAGCGGTTACCCCATCACCAGGGAACGGGAGAAAACGCTGGCAACCACCATGGAGCAGATTTCCGCCAGCGTGGACAATTTGGACGAGCGCGTCAGCCTGTCCAACCAGCGGGAGCTGGAGGCGATGGAGCAGCACGGGCCGGAGATGCCGGAGGACATTCACAACCAGGGAGGTATGCGCTTTGAATAACACAGAAAAAACGGCAGGAACCCCGCAGGGGGCCGGAAAATCCTATACGGTAGAGGAGCTTCTCACCCTGATGGGGCCTGAATTTCAGAGACAGAAGGACGTCATGCGCCAGTGCATCGCCGGTCTCACGGAATACGCCGCCCAACTGGCGGTACAGGGCCAGGAGGATCAACTCCCCCGGCTCCGTATGGTCTGCATCGAGATGGCGGAGTTTTGGGGGCTGGCTGAGGAGGATACGCCGGAAGGCGTTCGGAACATGGCGGAGCAGTACGGCAGCGCCTTCGACCACGCGGTGTCGACCGCCCGAGGCGCCGGCTGTGCGCCGGGCCTGGGTGAGCAGGCTGTACAAAACACCCTTACGGGTTTGGAGCTCTACGCCCGGGAGCTGCGGGCCAACGACAAAGGGCTGGAGGATTGGGCTGTGGAGTGAGAGATCCTCGCGGAGGATCTGGAGGAATTTGCGGCACAGTCCGGGCCGGAGGAGCAGCAGGCGGACGCTGGGCCGGGGATGGGGATGCTGACGTGAGGGTGAGATATAAAAAGAACCGTATGATTCAATTTTATGAATCCGAATGCCTGACCACCGTCCCTCGTGAGCAGCCCCCCATCCTTACCGGCCCCTTTGCTCGGTGCGCGGACTGCCCCTATCCCGGCCACGGTTTCCTCTGCTGGGGCGCGGACGAGGAAAGATGCCTGCGCACCGAGGTTGCCCGGATCATGGAGAGGGATCGGCAGAAGTCTGTTGGTTATGCCGGGTAGCTTTCGGCGGTACATTGTGGTAATGTTTCGGTCAATGCCGGAGGAGGTGAGCAAATGGGCGCGGCGAATCAGCGGTTTCAAATGAATATGTCCAGACACAAACAGCACCCAGCCCCGTTTCAGTCAATGAAACGGGGCTTTTTCACGCCCCGCCGGAGGGACTTCCGGCGCAAAAATCACAACAGGAAAGGATGAAAACCATGAGCATCCAAAAGGAATGGCTGGACTTTCTGCGGGAGCAGTACCCCGTGGGCAGCCGGATCAAGCTCCGGGAGATGGGCTCGGACGACCCGTGCCCCATCCAACCGGGATCTATGGGCACGCTCCAGTACATCGACGATATGGGGACCGTTTTCGTGGCCTGGGACAACGGGCGCGGCCTGGGCCTGGTGATGGGCCAGGACTCCTTCACCGTCCTGCCGCCGCCCCCTCAGACGCTGAAGCTCTATATGCCGCTCACCGCCGACCTGTTTGAGCCGGACGGGTACGGGAACATGAGCGAGGAGAGCGAACTGCTGGAGGGGCGTGAGCTGCTGAAGTACGAGGATCAAATCACAGCGGCGCTGATCCGCAGCCGGATGCCCGAGGAGGCGGAGCGTGGCGTCATGCACTGGTACCACGAAAATGACGCCGTGGCCGACAAGGTGCGCTCAGTGGTGTTCAGCCTGGAACGGAGGGCGGGCCAGCTCTGGGGTGTGGCGGAGTGCCAGGTGCAGGGCGAGCTGACACCCGGGGAACTGGGCACGCTGAAGGAATACGTCACCGGGCAGGCGTCCGACGGCTGGGGCGAGGGCTTCGAGCAGCGGGAGCTTGACGCCGGTGACGGCGCGGAGCTGTACGTCCACCTCTGGAATTCGGACGATTGGAGTCTCCAGACGGAACAGGAGCGGTTCGGGCCGGAGCAGACCGCCGCCCAGCCCCAGATAGGGGGGATGGATTTTGCGTAAGGTGTTTGAGGTGGAGCTGAATTCGCCCGACTGCGACGCCTATGCCACCCTGATCCTCCCCGCGCTTCCTCACGCCATGCTGGACGCGCTGGAACGGCTGGGATTGGCGGAGGGGCAGCTTCCCGGGTGGCGCATCACCCGGGCCTATGGTGACAGAAACCCGTTCTCTCTCTCCCGTATGGAGGGCGCCCTGCCCGAGCTGAATGCCCTGGCCCTGCGCCTGACCCAGCTCAACGAAACGGAACTGGCCATTGTGGATGGGCTGGCAATCATGGCGCGTGAGTGGGGCGGGCCGTCCATCCCCATAACCCAGGCCATCGACATGACCTACAGCACAGACTGCTGCCACATCATCGAGGAGGCCGCCGACGATCAGACGCTGGGCCGGTTCTGCGCGGAAAACGGCTTTGTCCTCGAGGCGGAAAGCCTTTCAGATGAAGCGTTCGCGCTGCTGGACTTTGAGCGGATCGGCAGACAGTTCAGGCAGAACGAGCGCGGCGTGTTCACCCGCGGCGGCTATGTCCAGCGGCGGGAGGAGCTGAAGCAGGCCAGCAAAAACCTGGATTTCACCCTGCAAAAGCCGGACTACGCCATCCTGGCGGAGCTGCCGGACGGCAGCCGGGTCAAGCTCCCCACCCCGCTGGGCAAAACCGTGGTGGAGGAGCCCGCCCGGTGTGTGGACTGCACCGCCCCCGCCCTCAACGGTCTCACCGCCATGCGCTCCACCCTGGATCAACTGGCCTTCCGTCTGGCGGAGCTGGAGGTGGACGGCGAACTGACCAAATACAAGGCGGTGCTGGCCGCCACCGGCTGCGATGATATCGCCCAGGCGCTGACGCTGGCGGATGGGCTGGATCAGTACGCCTTCGACCCGGAGCCGCGTGAGCCGGACGAGGTAGCCAGCGGGCATTTGAAGGAACTGCTGCCGGAGGAGGAGCTGACGGTCCTGCTTCCCAACGTGGTCCTGTACCGCTATGGGCAGGCGGTGATGGAGCAGAGCGGCGGGAAGCTCACCAGGTACGGCTATGTCCAGCCCGCCGCCGGCCCCGTCCAGGACATGGTTCGGGAACAAACGCAGGCGGAAGGGATGAGTTTTGCCTGACGCAGCCTGCATCAAAAAAGGAGGGGGTCTGGAGTGGACACGGACAAAGATTATGATGTGCGGACAAGGGTATCATTCAAGCTGGACTTCGACGGCAGCGGGGAGCTGAACCTGCTGGCGCTCCCGGATGTGCAGCGTGCGTTTGCCGGGCACGTCCAGAATGTCTTCCAGCAGGATGATACGCTCGGAAGCTATGTTCAGGGCGATTTGACATTCCAATTTGATGGCCGGAGGGTGGACTTGGAGTACACCTTCACCTGCCACGATGAAAGCAAGGAGGAGGCGGAGAGCTTCTCAGACTACTGCGTCAAATCGGTTAGGAAGGACTTGGAATCATTCGGCTGCAAGCTGTTGCAAACCCGCTGCACAGCGGAGGAAGCGGATATGACATGGCTGGATCAGATGGAGGACGCCGTATTCGGCCCCGGAGAAATGGAGATGCAATGAACGATTTTGACTACCTGGCCCGGCTTCCCGGCGAGGATCGGGAACAGGACTGGATCAGGACGCGGCTGGGCACGTTGAGCGTCCGGGAGGGCGTTGTGCTGGCCGCCGCTGCCCAGGCCGACCCGCCCGAGGATGCCGTCCAGGCCATCAACCAGCTCCAGTCCCTGGACGGGTACAGGGTGTGCCTGGACGCGGGCAGCTATGAGGCGCTGGGCAGGCGGCACCTGATCAACGACACCGCCATGCCGGTGGACGCCCTGGCCTTCGCCGACCTGGAGGCGGTGGGGCGGCAGTATGAGGACAGGCATCCCGGCCTGTTCATCGGCAGCTGCTATGTCCAGTACCCGGAAACACCCCCCGAGCCGGTCTACCGGCCCGGCATGGCCCTCCCCGCCGACGACGGCTGGAGCGTCAAGATGAAGCTGGCCTCCCCCACTGCGCCGGAGGGGGTGTGGCTGCGCCTGCCTGGGCCGTTCGAGAACGGCAGTGAGGATGTGGTGAAGGAAGAACTGGAGGTAGGGATGGCCCTGCGGGAGCTGCGTGTGCGTTTTGGGGCCGAATGCACTTTGATGGATGCCCAATGCGTTTTGCCTGAAGCCGGGGATTTGGTGGCCCAATACAGCAGCGATATTGAGGGCCTGTTTTACGATGCGCACAACCTGGGATGTGTGCTGAACGAGAGAGGCCAGGGCTCCCCGCACTTCATGGAGCGGTATGCCGCCGCACTGGCGCTGGAGGGCTGCCAAAACCTGAAGCTGGCGCTGGACATCTCGCAAAACCTCAACTGCTACGACTGGATGCAGTGCGCCGATCTGGAGGAGTCCGGCAGGTGCAAGCTGCTGGACGCCGGCATGACGGAGGAGCAGATCCGGGCCAGCGGAATCGACCTGGCTGGCTACAAAGCCCACCTTCTGGAGAAGGAGGGTTACACGCCCACCCCGGACGGCTGGGGCTACATCCGCCGCAACGCCAACGAGTTCTACTACCAGTTCGGCACCCCCGCCCAGCCCCAGGAGGAGCCTGGGATAACAATGCAATAATACATTTACAGGGGCCGTTTTCCCGATGGGGACAGCGGCCCCTCTTTTTTGCGCTTTCGTCACCCCTTTTTCGGGAAAACGCCCCCCGAAAAAGGAGGACGTCATGAAAGAAGAACAGCTCCTGGCCTATCTGAAGGCCAATTGCTTCGGGCGGAAAAAGAGCCAGACCCGGGGCCAGCTCCAGCGGACGCTGGGACTCAGCAAAGACCAGCTCACCAACATGGTTCATCGGATGCGCTGCAAGGGCCTGCCCATCGCGGGCGGGCCACTGGGATACTTCTACGCCCAGAACGCCGGGGAACTCCACGCCACCATCCGCTGGCTGGAGAAGATGGTGCGCACCCTGCTCAAGTCCATTGACGGGCTGGTGAAGGCCATGGAGTCCTTTGGACCCATTGAGGACAACAGCGGGGCTCACGCCGAAACCCAGCGCAGCGGAGGTGATGGCCCCTGAGAAGCTTCATCCCCTGGGTGGGCGGCAAGGGCAGGCTGCTGTGGCTGATCAATAAACTGGCCCCCGCCCGGTACGCCCGGTTTGTGGACGTATTCGGCGGCAGCGGCACCGTCACCCTGGGCCGTCCCCTGCGCCGGGGCTGCATTGAAATCTACAACGATTTCAACAGCAACCTCACCAACCTGTTCTGCTGCGTGAAGGAGCGCACCATGGCCCTGCTCCGGGAACTGGGCTTCCTGCCCCTGAATTCCCGGGACGATTTCGATGTCCTGTACAAATTCTTCTCCCGCCAGGAGTTCACCGACGACTATCTGGAGGAGGAACTGGAGCTGACGCAGGTTTTTCTTGATCCACCCCACAGGGAGGCTGTCCGCCGCCTGATGCTGGAGCGCGCGCCTCGGGGCGATTTGCGCCGGGCGGCGGACTACTTCAAGCTGGTGCGGTACAGCTTCAGCGGCGGGGCCAGCGCCTTTGCGGGCCGCCCCTGCGACATCCGCCGCTTTTTCCACCTCGTCTGGGAGTGTTCCCGCAGGCTGAAGGACGTGGTGATTGAAAACAAGGACTTTGAGAAGCTCATTGAGCAGTACGACCGGGAAAACACCTTTTTCTACTGCGACCCGCCCTATTATGACGCCGAGTGCTACGAGGTGGCCTTCCCCAAGGACGACCACATCCGGCTCCACGACGCGCTGGCCCGGTGCAAGGGGCTGGTGATGGTGTCCTACAACTACTGCCCTTTCATCTGCGAGCTGTACCAGGATTTTTACATCTTCCACACCACGCGGCCCAACAGTATGTCCCAGACGGCGGGCAGCGAGTATGAGGAGGTGGTGATGACCAACTACGACCCCCGCGTCCTGGGCGCAGACCGGGGCTGGCAGATCAGCCTGTTCCAGCGCCCGGAGGACAGTGGAGGGACATATCGGCTCATCCACGAACCCATCAAAAATAAGGAGGAATTCCCATGAACAAACAGAAAAATGTAACCATATCCATCCCTGTGGAGGACGCGGAGTACTGCGGCCTCACTCCGGACAGCGAGATCACGATCCACGCCGGGGAGAATGTGCTGATGGTGACACCCAAGGAGATGACCGTCCTGCAGGCCGCCCTGGCCACCAGGTCGCTGATCGAGGTGGCGTGTACGCTCATCGGCGGCATCAGGAAAACCTGCGGCAAGTGCGTGGAGCGGCGCTGCGCCGACAGCTATCCCTACGGCCCCCTGGAGGAACCGGGCAAGTGCCCCTATTGGGACGCGGAGCCGGAGGTGGAGCTCTCCGACTCAGCCCGGGAGGCGCTGGGGATCCCGAAGGGCGCCAAGCTCCAGCTTTTGCCCGACGAGGGCGAGGGGCTGGTGTGTGCCGCGGACTACGACCACGACATCACCGATATCCCCGCCCAGGTGCTGGCCGCGCTGGATTACGCCGGCGTGTGCCGGGGGCGGCTGGACGAGGCGGTGATGAACAACGAGGTGATCCGCCATGGCTGAGTCGCCCTATCCCTATTCCCGGCAGGCGGCCAAGCAGCGGGGCGAGCTGGCCCGATGGAAGCGGAGCCACCAGGCCAACGTCAAGTGCGCCCGGGACATCAAAAACCTGATCGCCTCCCACACCCGGGACGGCCAGCTGGAGCCGGGGTGTGCCCGGACGGCGCTGGACTGGTGGGGCTTCCCCCGGGTGCAGTTGGTGCTGTCCAACACCCTGCGCGGCGCCAGCGGCCAGGAGTTCGACCCCGATGCCCTCCACTGGGCACAGACGGCCCAAGCCCCGTATGAAAAAGCCAACGGCGAGTTCAAGCTCCAGGCGGACAGCGCCCTGCTGGCGCAGTTCCTCCGGCAGACCTATGCCGAGTACCAGGCGCTGGGGATGTTTGGCCCGGAGCATTGCGGCGGGGCTGACCAGGACTACGCCGGAAAGGTGCTGGTTCTGCGCCCGGACCGGCTGAGGGAGGAGTGTTGGTCCGCCCAAAACCAGGTGTGGCTGGGTGAGTGCGGCTTTGGCTGCTCCCCTGCCTCCAGGGGGCGGGCGGTGTACGCCACCTGCCTGGGTGACGGCGAGGAGGCCCGCTGGAACCGGGAGGACTTCATGGGCGTGCTGGACGAGCAGTATCTGCCGGACTGGGCCATGAAGCGGTTAACCGAACTTCGCAGCACTGCCCAGGAACCGAGCGACCCCGTTCAAGAACAGGCGGAAGGCCCCACCCAGGGCGGCATGGAAATGGGGTGAGGGCAATGCTCCAATTCTACGTGGTGGACAACCTGTGGCAGGGGACGCTGAACACCGCCCACTTCCACTGTCTCCCCGACGCTGTCCGGGCATACCGGGAGCTTCCCGCCGCCAACCGCAAGGCGCTGGGCATCCAGCGCGGTGTTGAAGCCATCGACCTGGTGCAGTGCCTCCCTTTGTTCCCCGATGACCGGGAGGGCGAGGACGTGATGGTGCTGCGGTTCCTGGAATATCCCCTGTGGAAGTCCGACCCCCAGATCATGGAGGCGGGCCAGGAGCTGGCCTCCCGTCTGCACATCCGCTACTGCCTGTTCCGGCGCTGCATCATCCCCGTCCCGGACCGGGACAAGCTGCCCCGCCCCCTGCGGGGCCGGTATCTCTGGCCCGATGAGCCCGGCGACTTCGCCACCGCTGCCCAGTGGATCTATGTGGCCGGGGCGGGCAGGCTATCTGCGCTTGAATTCAAGCGCCGCTATATGGACGTGAACTCCGTCCAATACCCCCTGGTGGTTCACATCGGGGCCCATGGGATGGACAGCCGGGGCAATTACAAGGCCCTGCAAGTGACCCCGTGGGAATTCCACCTGTTGATCCAGCGCTCCAAGGAGCGCGTTGATCAAAATAAAAAGGAAACGAGGAATGTCAAATGAACCAGTCCATGAATCAGATCCCCAAGAGCGGGGCCATCCCCATGCAGGTGGATGTGAAGATCCACACGCTGCACACCAGTGGTTCCGTCCTGGCCAGCGCCTCCGTGAACCTGAACGGATGCTTCGCCATCCGGGGGGTGAAGGTGGTGGACAGCCCCAAGGGCCCCTTTGTGTCCATGCCCAGCTATCAGGGCAGAAAAGGGTACACCGACGTCTGCTTCCCCTGCACCAAGGAGTTCCGGCAGCAGTTCAACGATGCGGTGCTGGATGCCTACCAGCAGGAAATGGCCCAGGTCTTCCAGCGCAGCCAGTGCCAGGAACCCAACGGCGCGTTCCAGGAGGAGCCGGATGACTCCATGCTCCCGGACATGGCCATGTAAAAGAGAGGAGAAACCATCATGAAACGTAAGATCATCCCCACCCTGCTGGCGCTGGCCCTCACCGCCGCGCTGGTGCCCGCCGCGTTCGCGGCTGTGCCGCCCACCCCCTGTTACCCGACCTCCGTCACCCGCAGCGAGGACGGCGCCCAGATCCGCAAGGTGTACGACCTGGGCCCCGAGGACGACCCCGCGGGCATCTCCCGCTCCGACTTCGAGCAGGAGAACTTCCACTATACCCTCACCGATCTGCTGAAGCAGGAGGCCCCCGAGCGTGAGGAGCGGTTCCACACCGAGACCGTGACCCTGGACAGCAAGTCCAAGGACATGGAGTCCGTGCTGGCCCTGCTCCCCGCCCAGCGGGAGTTCACCACCGAGGACGGCCTCACCGGGGTGCTGTCGCTGAAGCTGGACACCGTCAACGTGGAGGTATCCGGCTACGGCAGCTCCACCCGGCAGGTGTCCGCCACCCGCTCCTATCCCAACCTGGCGGGCCAGGACACCTCCTACATCCCCAAGGAGATCACCGACAACGGGCGCACCCTGGAGCTGGCCTCCATCGACTGGCAGACCGACAACACCGCCAACGAGGACGGCTATGCCGTGGCCGACCGTTACACCGCCATCGCCACCTACACCGGGAGCGCCACCAGCTCCTACATCAAGGGCTACGTGGTCACCGCCGACTACAGCGGCACCGTCAGCCGGATCGCCCTGAACAAGGTGCGCTATGTGGCCATCTTCGAGGGCACGCTCCTGGTTCCCGTGGAACCCGAACCCACGCCTGAGCCCAGCGAGGAAGTGCGGGAGCCTGCCGCCTCTGTCCAGTTCCACTGGGGCTATGTGCTGGTGCCGCTGGGCGTGGTCGCGGCCATCGGCGCTGGGGTTGGCGTGGCCTTGTACATCAAGAAGCGCCGCGAGAGCGGCTATGAAACCGAGGAGGACAGCCAATGAAGAAACTGAAAACCCTGATTTCCACCATGCTGTGCCTGTGTGCCGTGTGTGCGCTGGCGCTCCCGGCCCATGCCCTGGAGTACAACATCAGCGCCCCCGGTGACCCGGAGTACGGCAAGCCCACGTCTTTTGAGCCGGTGGTCACCGCCGACGGCGGGGCCATGAAAAACGAGGACGTGAGCAAGTCCGCCGCCCTGATCCCGCCCGGTTTTGGGTCGCCCACCAGCTATATGCTCAACACCGGCGAGTACCTGACGCCCAACCTGGTGCCCTCCCAGATGGCGGGGGCGGGCCAGGTGAACGGGAACGTGGCTGTGGTCACGCCACCTGTCTCCGGGGGCGTCCCCGGCAGCACGGGCAGCTATCCCATCACCGATACCAGCACCTCCCCCTCCACCACGCCGGGCTTCACCGAGGTCACCAGCGCCCTCTACTACAGCGACGGCAGCCTGGGGACGCTGAAGATCCCATCCATCGGCCTGACGGTCAAGGTGTTCGAGGGAACCAGCTCCGCCCCGCTGCTCAAGGGCGCGGGCCACTTTGAGGGCACCAGCATCTGGAACGGAAACTGCTGCATCGCTGGCCATAACCGGGGGGTGCGCAACGACTTCGGCAAAATCCACACGCTGAAAACCGGGGATATCATCACCTTCACCACCAAACTGGGCGCCCGCACCTACGCGGTCACCGGGGTGGAGAAGGTCAGCGTCAACGATGTCAGCGGGCTGGAGCCCACCGCCGTCAACATGATCTCGCTGTACACCTGCGTCATGGATCAGCCCGCCTTCCGCTGGCACGTCACCGCCGTGGAAACTGTATAATATGCTTCGTTTTGGCCCTGCTTTTTCTCCATAGTTTGCTTCGAAAGTTGTGGATTTCTCCCTGGTTCTTCGGTATTGTGTTGCTTACCAAAGGCGCCATTAAAATCGAAGGGAGACCACATCATGAGCAGGAAAAGAGAAGCGGTATTTATGGGGATCGGCATCCTGGCGGGCCTCGCCCTGAGCGGTTCCGCCAGCGCCGCCGTCCAGCAGCTCACCGCCAGCCCCACCACCCAGACTTTCTACGTGGACGGCCAGCAGGTGCAGTTCGAAGCATATCAGATCCACAGCAACAATTTCGTCAAGCTCCGGGACATCGGGAAAGCGGTGGACTTCTGCGTTACCTATGACAGCGCCACCAACAGCGTCCACATCGATCCGGACGCCCCCTACATTGAGGAGGTGACCACCCCTGCACAAGCCACGTCCGCCCCCCAGACCGTCACCGAGGCAAGCGTACAGGCTTCCCTGGAACGGCTGAAGCAGACCTACCCCACCGGAACCGTATACCCCACCCCCTACCGCTCCACCAGCGGCGGGCCGTACAGCCGGGGTATCCACTGCTCCGGCTGGGCCACCCTCTGTTCCGACGCCGCCTTCGGCAGCCTGCCATGGCTGCGGGTGGACAGGCCAGGCTGGGATCAGATCCGCCCCGGCGACCTGATCCGATATGACACCGAATCCTCGGGTCACGTAGTGGTTGTGCTGGAAAGGGCGGACGAGTATATCAAAGTCACCGAGAGCGGCCTCAACAACCATGCCCGCTGGGGTGGGCAATACTTCCGCTGGTGGCTGGAAGGGCAGCAGGGATATACCCTGTATACGCGCTATCCAAACTGAACACATCACAATAAAATGGCCGGACTGCAAAAGCAGTCCTCCTCCCAGGGTGGGAAGGCCGGGCTGCTTACGCGGCCCGGCCTTCCCATTTCGAGGAGGAATCGTTTTGAAAAACAAGATCGTGACCCGCGCCCTGAGCCTTCTTCTGGCCCTGGTGTGCGTCATGGGCGTCCTGCCCCTGTCCGCTTTCGCAGCCGCGGGTCTGTCCGACGCCCCCGGCTCCATCACGCAGAAGTCTTCGGACTACATGAAGATCGGCGGCAAATCCGTCCGCTACCAGGCGGCCAGCAGCGTCATCAACAATGTGGGCTTGCCCTATGTGTTTGATGAACAGGTCAACGTCCCCGGCCTGGACGCCCCGATCCGCGCCCTGTGCGCCTATCAGAAGGGCACCCTCGGCCCCGCTGCCAACGGCCAGACATGGGATTTCAAGGAGGAAGTGAACAGCGAATCGCTGCGGGTGCTGCTCACCTATATCTACTCCTGTACCTACGGTGACTTCACCGCAGCCGGCGACGCCCGGGGGCTGGAGCATTGGGGCCAGTATTGGTCTGACATATGGTTCCTGGTGGCCCAGGCGGGGAGCTGGCTCTATGAACACGGGGTCATCCTGGACGTGAACAGCAACCGGGAAGGCTTCATCGAGCAAATGGCGGAGGAGTTTGTCGCGGCCATGAAACTGTACCACCGCACCTACGGCCAGTCCTCCTGGATCAAGGATTGGGACGCCATCAATACCCATTCAATTATTGACAGCAGCGACGGGGGCAAAACCGGCAACTCCGCCTATGACTATGTTGCCACCGGGGTGAATTTGGTGCTGGATCATCCCGAGTATTTCCATGACTATCACCTGTGGATCTACGAATGGAACAAGTCCCAGCCCTGGAAACTGGCGGGACAATCCGGTACGCCTATGCAGCATCTGCTCATCGCCGTGCCCAGCCCGGACGATGATAGCGATACCGTGAAGATGACAGTGAAAAAGCTGGAAGCGGGCTCCAACAAGCCTCTGCCCGGGGTCACCTTCAAGGTGGAGAGCGCGGACGGCTCCGGGAATTACTCCGTCACCCGCCAGACCGGCGCGGACGGCACCTTTACCCTGACCTCCGAGGCGGACGACCTGTCCGCGGGCCAGTTCACCATTACCGAGGAGGCCGTGCCGGAGGGCTACGTGGCCCAGACCGTCTCCCAGACGGTGACGGTAATGCCCAATGGCTCCGTAGCCAACACGTTCACCTTCTACAACGAACCCGGTGGCGGTGGCGGCAGCGGCGAGGGTTCCATCCGCAAAGTCGACGCAGACAACCCCACCGTGGGCATCCCC
Source organism: uncultured bacterium (assembly GCA_946548895.1). Lineage (GTDB taxonomy): Bacteria > Bacillota > Clostridia > Oscillospirales > Oscillospiraceae > Enterenecus. The sequence goes on from CAMNQF010000027.1 coordinate 38,936, forward strand.
GGCGCGGTCATCCGCATTACCAGCGTCAAGCTGGATGACGGCGGCAGCTACTTTGGGGAGTTCGTCACCAAGGACGGCGGGTATATCCTCAAAGAGGATCTGGACTTCTCCAAGCTCCCCAAGGGCAGCTATCTCGCGGAGGAGATCACCCCGCCCCAGGGCTTCATCCTCAGCTCCGACGTGAGTAAGGTGAAGCAGCCTTTTGTGTGGGATGGCAAAACCGATGTGTCCCTGGTGTTCGAAAATTCCAGCAAGGTTAAGGTACAGCTGAAGAAGGTGGACGAGAGCGGCAGCCCCCTGGCTGGCGCTGTTTTTCTTGTCCTCCGGGACGGGCAGATCATCTCCACCGAGGCGACCCAGGGGGATGGGACCATCACCGTGTCCAATGTCAGCGAAGGCCACTATGAATTTGTTGAGGTGGCAGCGCCGGAGGGCATGGACTGCGACAAAACTCCCGTTGGCGTCCATGTGAACGCCGAGGATCTGCAGGGGGAGCAGACCATTGTGGTCACCAAGGTCAACCATCACAAGCGATCCCTCACCATTACCAAGCGGGACGCGGAGAGCGGCGATCCCATTCCCAACACCTCCTTCCACATTCGGGGCGTCAACATCGGCTATGAAAACGATGTGGTGACAGGTTCGGACGGCAAAGTGGTGCTGGAGTCCATGCCCAGCGGCTGCTTCGAAATCGAGGAAACCGCTGTTCCCTCCCCCTGGATCCTGGACGCCAACAACCGCAAGACCGTCTGGATCGACGCATCCAAGGATAAAGATATCACTGTGGATTTTGTCAACAGCACCCGCCCCGGCATTCGGATCCTGAAGCTGGACGGGCAGACTGGGAAGCCCATCGCTGGGGCCACCTTCCTGATCGAGGAGGTCAACGGCGGCTTCACCGACCGCCGCCAGACCGACAAGGACGGCCTGATCGTGCTGGAGGGCAAGGACGGCGTCCGGCCCGGCGCCTTTAAAATTTCTGAGGTGGCGGCGGCCCCGAATTACGTGCTGGACGATACCGTCCACGTGGTTCAGCTGGAGGAAAACCGCACCACCACCATCGAACTGACCAACCTGGTGAAGCCCACCCTCAAAATTTTGAAGGTGGACAGCATCACAAAGAATCCTGTGGCCCACGCCAAGTTCCAGATCTGGCGGGCCAGCGGGGACACCAAGACCGGCGAGTACAACGATCTAGGCACCTTCTACTCCAACGAGGCGGGTGAGATCGTCCTGGAGCATACCGATCCCGGCTGGTTCAAAATTTCTGAACTGGAAGCACCCTCGGGGTACTCCATTAAGCAGGCGGACTACGAGTTTTATCTGGCCGCTGGCGAAACCAAGACCGTCCAGGTGGAGAATATCCCCCTCTCGGCCCTCGTGGTCTATAAATATGACCGGGTCACCGGGGAGCCGGTTGAGGGCGCCATCTTTCAGGTCAAGTACCTGTCCGGCGCCTCCGGCACGGGCGGCACCGTCATCGGCACCTACCGCACGCTGAAAAATGGTTCCTTCACCGTCACCGGCCTCCAGGCCGGCGCCTATGTCGTGGAGGAACTGGCCAGCGACAGCGGTCACATCGTGGACGCCGCGCCCCAGACCGCCTACATCTCCGGCAAGCAGCAGGACGTGGTGCAGCTCTATTTCGGCAACAGCCCCAAGTCCTCCCTCCTGATCTCGAAGGTGGACGCGAATGACGGTTCTCCGTTGAGTGACGTGGAGTTTTTGGTCACTACCTCGGACGGCACCCTGGTGGGTAATGCCAACGGGAAGTACGTGACGGACAGCACGGGAACCATCCTGATCGAGAACCTCGACCCTAATCTGACACTGGTGGTGAAGGAAACCCGCAGCAAGCCCAATTATATTTTGGACGATGTACCTCAGACCATCAAAACGAAGCCTGGGGAAACGGTGAAGCTGGAATTCAGGAACAAAAAGCAGGGCAATCTCGTGATCCACAAGCTGTCCAGCGCCGACAAGAGCCCCATTGAGGGCGCCCAGTTCAAGATCACCTACGCGGACGGGAAAGTGGTGGACGCGGCGGGCGGCCAGCTCTCCTCCAACGGGCTGTATACCTCCAATAAGGAGGGCCAGATCGTCCTTTCCAACGTCACTGGCACCATCATCTGCACGGAGGTGTCCAGCGCCCCAGGCTACGCCATCGACCCCGAGACCCGCACCCAGACCATCGTCGTCAACCCCGGCGACGACACCCAAAGTCTCTACTTCTACAATACCCCTCTCTGCTCCCTCACCCTCTCGAAGGTGGATTCGGTCACGGGGAAGCCCATCCCCAACACCACCTTCACGGTGAAGTACGCCAGCGGTGAGCTGATCGGACGCTACACCACCGGGAAGGACGGGACGGTCACGGTGTCCGGTCTCCTGCCCGGTTCCACCGTGGTGGTGACGGAATACAAGGTGCCCGACACCCACGTGCTCAACACCACGCCCCAGACCATCACGCTGAAAAGCGGCTCCAACACCGTGACCAGCGGAGCGGTCAGCGGCGGCACAGGCGGCGGCAACAACCTGGATTTTGAGGACGATCCCAAGATGACCCTCACGATCCGCAAGTACATCAAAGGCACCAACCGGGAGCCGTTGGCCGGGGTGTGCTTCAAGGTGACCGAGGGCTCCGGCGCCCCCGTCGGCCCCGGCGACGGCACCTACTACACCAACTCCGCGGGTGAGATCGTGATCGAGGGCCTGGAGCCCGGCGCCACCGTCACCGCGCGTGAAATTTCCACGGTCGAGGGCTTTGTCCTGGACGGTGAGCCCAAAACGGTAAAAATCCAAGCGGGGAAGCAGGCCCCTGATCTGATCTTCTGGAATGAAAGGGCCGGTTCCCTCGTCATCCAAAAAAAGAGCAGCTTGGATGGCAGTCCGCTGGCCGGGGTGCAGTTCCTTCTGACTTACGCGGACGGCAGCTACGTGGATGCGGACAACGGCCACATGAGCAGTAAGGGTCTGTATGAAACGGACTCCTCGGGCGAAATTCGGATCACCGGGCTCACAGGCACCGTCATCGCAAAGGAACTCAAGACGCTGCCTGGGTTCACCATTGACCCAGCCACGCAGACCCAGACGGTTACCATCCGGCCCGACGACTGCCAGACGCTGGTTTTCTACAACACGCCTGTCGGGAATTTTGAGCTGGTCAAGGTGGTGGAGGGAAACGAAAGCAAGCGCATCCCCAACGTGACCTTTGAGATCCGGCGCGCCTCGGATGGCGGGCTGGTGGACACCATCACCACCGGCAGCGATGGCCGGGTCAGCCTCCAGCTGGACGCGGGCAATTACTACGCGGTCGAAACCAAATGTCCCTCTGAGTATAAGCTGGACAGCACGCCCCATTACTTTACCATGCGGGATGGCGGCAAAGGCACTACCCTGACCGTGACCAACAAAGCTTTCTCCGGCATCCTTCTCCATAAGGTTGATTCAGTCACAAAAGCCGGAATTTATGGGGTCAAATTCCTGGTTTACGATGCCAACAAGAACCCCATCGGTGAGTACACATCTGACGACCAGGGGTACATTTACATCGACGACCTCACCGTGCAGGGCAAGGGCCGGCTGTATATCCGCGAACTGGAGGCCGCCCCCGGCTACGAGCTGGACAAGGAATACAAGACCGTTTATGTGCAGCCCGGAAAAACGGTGGAAATTGAGTGGGAGAACACCCCTATCACAGGTCAGATTCAGATCCGCAAGTATGCCGCCGAGTACAACGAGGTCACCGGCACCGCGGCGGGCGCACCGCTCCAGGGCGCGGTCTACGAGATCAGCGAGGCCCGCAGCGGAAAAGTGGTGGATTACATCACTACCGATGCCCGGGGTGTTGCCGCGAGCAAGCCGTTGCCTTTGGGCCGCTATCAGGTCGTGGAATCCAAGGCGGCGGACTTTTACGGCCTGGACAAGACACCCATCGAGGCGGAGATCGAACACGCCGGGCAGATCGTGAAGGTGGCCATGACCAACAAGGCCCTGTCCACCAACGTGTCCATCAAAAAGACCGGCTACGCCGAGGTGATGCCGGGCCAGGACATCCGCTATACCTTCAGCGAGATCGGCAACAACTCCACCACCGCGCTCACCTCCTTCTACTGGCGGGACACCCTGCCCGTACAGGCGGTGCGCCTGAACCGCATCTTCACCGGCACCTACAACGCCCCCGGCAATTATAAGGTGGTCTACAAGACCAACCTGAGCGGCGGCGAGTACCGCACCATGTACGACAATCTGAGCACCGCCAAGAACTACACCCTGGACGCCTCCCCGGTGGCGCTGGGGCTGGCCTCCAACGAGTATGTCACCGAGTTTATGCTGGTGTTCGGGGTGGTTCCCGCCAATTTCCGGCAGGTGGAGGCCCCCAAGGTGGACTGCAAGGTGTTGTCCACCGTGAAGGGCGGCAGCAGCTTCACCAACGCCGCCGATGTGGGCGGCGTGTACAACGGCCAGTGGATCCAGGCGGTGACCCGCTGGACAACCAAGGTCTACGGCAAGCCCCCCAAGCTGCCCACCACCGGCTATTGAGCCCAGAGACAAGAAATGGGAGGCCGCTCACTGAGCGGCCTCCCCAGTATTTAAGGAGGAAAACGCACATGAAAAAATCTCACATCCGTATCTATCCTATTCTGCTGGCCCTGCTCCTGTGTACCCTGTGCTGCGCCCCCGCCTTCGCCGCCGCCAGCGGCGGCTCCGGGGTGGCCGACGTGGTGGAAAAGACCTGGAAGGACGCCGCGGGCCAGATCAAGACCGTGGTGGACAACGTGGTCTTCCCCGCGCTGGACATGATCCTGGCCATCGCCTTCTTCGGCAAGCTGGCCCTCAGCTACTTCGACTACAAAAAGCACGGCCAGTTCGAGTGGACGGGTCCGGTGATCCTATTCGCCTGCCTGGTGTTCGTCCTCACCGCCCCGCTCTACATCTGGACCATCGTGGGGCTGTAAGCTACAGCCCCGCCAGCCGGAGCAGTCCCTTTTTGAGGCAGGTGGTCAGCTCAATGCGCTTCACCTCGTCGATGTCCTCAAAGGCGATCAGCGCAACGCTGCCCAGGCGGCCCAAAATCTCACCCCGCCCAAATTGCTTATGCACCACCTCGGCCCCGGCCATGAAGTCCTCCTGCTGTCTCGCCAGCTGGGCCGGGGTGGGGCCGTCCTCATAGGCGGGGCGCTTCGCCCTGGCCTTCTTCGGCTTGGGCTGGGGGTTGAACTGTGGTGTGGGCTGCGGCTCTAAAACGGTGGTTTCCTGCCCCAGAAGCTGGTCGATGAAGGTTCGGCCCGCCGCCATGGGCTCCCCGAACCGGCTCTCGTAGCACAAAAACTCTAATTGCTTTTTTGCACGGGTGGTTCCCACGTAGAACAGCCGCCGCTCCTCCTCCAGCGCCGCCCTACCCTCGTCATCGTGGGGAACAGGATCAGAGGGGAAAACGCCGTCTACCGCGTCGATGAGGATGACGCGGTCATACTCCAGGCCCTTGCTGGCGTGGATGGTGGACAGCACAAAGGGACAGGCCGGGTCTGGCTCCATGCCCTCAATGGTGTCCTTCAATTCCTGTAACCGCAGAAGGAACGGCCCCGTGGCCGGGGTTTGGTTGGCCAGGGACAGCAGCACGTCCAGCTTGGAGGTGTCCGCCTTCTGTTCCCGCAGATAGTCCCCGTACCCCATGAACTTCACCAGCCGCTGGATGGCGGCAAAGCTGGTGAGCTGGGGGAACTTCGAGTAGTGCGTCTGGAGCGCCCTGATCTTCCCGTACTGCCAGGGCTCCAGCCCCTCGCCCCCCAGCAGGCGGTCGAACACCGACTCGTCCTCAGCCATCCCCCGGAGCATCCTCGCCAGGACAGGCTTTTTGATCTTCAAATCCAGCTTGTAATAGAAGCGTAGGAACTTCTCCCAGTTGGCGTCGTCGAAGGCGAACTCCAGCATATCGGTGATGTCCCGGACGATGGGGCTGGTGAAGAAGAAGCCCTCCCGCTGGCGGCAGGCGTAGGGCACCCCCTCCCGCTCCAACAGATCGATGAGGGGCAGGGCGCTGTCGTTGTTGCGGTAGAGAACCGCCGTCTGCTCCTTGCAGTTCTGGGCCACCTTTAGCAGATAGCGGTACTGACGGTTGTAATCCGCCAGCGGCACCATTTTCACCGGCGCGCCCTGGGGGTTGTCCGTGTGCATATGCTTGGGGCGGCGGCTCTCGTTGCGCTGGATGAAGGCGTCCGCTGCCTCCACAATGGACCTGGTGGAGCGGTAGTTGGTCTCCATCATCAGCACTTTGGCCCCCGGCCAGACCTGTTCAAACTCCAGCAGGGCCTGGGGCCACGCCGCCCGGAAGCCGTAGATACTCTGATCCTCGTCCCCCACCATGAAGATATTGCGGGATTTAGAGGCCAGCAGGCGCAGGATGGCGTGCTGGATTTTGGAGGTGTCCTGGGCCTCGTCCACACAGAGATAGGGCCATCGGCGCTGAAAGTGGGCCAAAATGTCCGGGTACTGCCGGAAGATGCGGTAGGTGAACACCATCTGATCGTCAAAGTCCATCAGGCGGTTTTTGAGCAGAAACGCCTGATAGCCCTTGTAGACTGCCGGAAAATCCATGCCGTCCACCTGGTGGGCCTCCACATCCGCGTCGCTGAACATCATGTTTTTGCAGTAGGTGATGTGGGTGCGGGCCTCCTTGACCTGCTGATCCGGGGGATAGCCGCCCCCGCCCTTGGACAGCAGCTCCCGCACCACAGCGTTCAGGCGGCTTTCATCGTCTGCCAGGGCAAAGGGCTCCGTGCCCTTTTTCCCCGCGTAATAGCGGATCGCCACCGCGCACAGGCCGTTGATGGTGCGGAAAGTGAGCTTGTCCGCGTGTTCCTCCCCGAAAAAGCGGACGAACCGGGCCTTCATGTCCTTTGTGGCGGCGACGGTGTATGTAACGGTGAGGATGTTCTCCGGGCGGATATTTTTGCAGTAGATCATGTAACCCAGGCGGGTGACCAGCACGGTGGTCTTGCCGCTCCCCGGCACCGCCAGGAGCAGAACCGGGCCATTGGTCTGCCGTACCGCCGCCTCCTGTTGGGGGTTGAGCCGGACGTGGTATTGGGTTTTGAACTCGCTGTAGGTCATGGGCCCGCCCTCGCTTTATACATTAAAATACAGAAGGAAGTGATCAAAATAGAAACGATTCTGCTGGGCGACGCGGCGGAACAGCTTCGCACACTGGACGCGGACAGCATCCACTGCTGTGTCACCTCGCCGCCCTACTTCGGCCTGCGGGACTATGGCGTCCCCGGGCAGATCGGACAGGAGGGCACGCCGGAGGAGTACATCGGCAGGCTGGTGGAGGTCTTCCGCGAGGTACACCGGGTACTGCGCCCCGATGGCACCCTGTGGCTCAACATCGGGGACAGCTACACCAGCGGCGGCAGAAAGACCCGGGATCATGACGAAAAACTCCCCGCACGGGCGATGAACCAGCGGCCCGGTACGCCGGAGGGCATGAAGCCCAAAGACCTGATCGGCATCCCCTGGATGCTGGCCTTCGCCCTGCGCTCGGACGGCTGGTATCTGCGCCAGGATATCATCTGGCACAAGCCCCGGTGCATCCCGGAGAGCGTCCGGGACCGTTGCACCCGAAGCCACGAATACCTCTTTCTGCTGTCCAAATCGGAGCACTATTTTTTTGACGCTGATGCCATCAAAGAACCAGCGGCAGAGAGTACAAAAATTCGGATGGCGCAGGATATCCAGCACCAGGCGGGCTCGTTCCGTCAGCCGGGGAAAGCCAACGGCCCGCTGAAACCGGGCGGCAATGGGGAAACCCGGAACAAGCGGAGCGTGTGGAGCGTCTGCCCCGCGTATTACAAGGGCGCACACTTCGCGGTGTACCCGGAAAGGCTGGTGGAGCCCTGCGTCCTGGCCGGATGCCCCGAGGGCGGGACCGTGCTGGATCCCTTCACGGGCAGCGGCACCACCGGGGCGGTGGCCAAGCGGCTGCGCAGGAACTTCATCGGCATCGAACTCAACCCGGAATACTGGGAAATGGCGCTGGCCCGGATCGGTGCCACGGAAGTGGAATATGAACAGATGAAACTATAGACCGGGCCCGGCTCCGTTTATACTTCAAAGCCATTCGCCCCCATCAAGCATTTGATGGGGGCATTATATCACAAGAGAGGTGGTTTGTCATTTTTATTTGGGACTTCGTGGCCTCCACCGTCCTGGACGAGCTGCTGGACTGGGCGTACAGCCAGGCGGTGGGTTTCCTGGGGGCGTTCTTCGCCCTCATGGGCAACATGGGGGTGGAGCTGTTCGACCTGCCCTGGGTGCAGGCCGTGGTGCGGTTTTTTAACCAGCTGGGCTGGGCCCTGTTCGGGGTGAGCCTGGTGGTGGCCTGTTTCGAGTTCGGCATCGAATACTCCTCGGGCCGGGGGAATATCCGCCACACCGCCATCAACTGCCTCAAGGGCTTTCTGGCAGTGAGCCTGTTCTCCACCGTCCCCGTCCGGCTGTACGCCCTGTCCGTGTCATTGCAGGCCAGCTTCACCGCGGGCATTACCGGGCTGGGGACGGGAATCGGCGAGATCGGACAGAACATCATCACCAAGCTCACCACCCCGGAAGGGCTGATCGCCTCCGGGGTGGATTTCATTTTCAACGGCCCCAGCTTCAACCCCATCATGATGCTGTTTTGTGTGATCTTGATGGCCTATGCCGTGCTGAAGGTGTTCTTCGCCAACCTGAAGCGGGGCGGTATTCTACTCATCCAGATCGCGGTGGGTGCGCTGTATATGTTCAGCGTCCCCCGGGGCTACAGCGACGGCTTCACCCAGTGGTGCAAGCAGATCGTGGGGCTGTGCCTGACGGCGTTTCTCCAATCCACCATCCTGGTGGCGGGGCTGATGGTGTTCAGCGACCGCGCCCTGCTGGGGCTTGGGCTGATGCTGTCCGCGGGCGAGGTGCCCCGGATCGCCGGGGCCTTCGGACTGGACACCTCCACCAAGGCCAGCCTCACCTCCGCCGTCCACACCGCACAAATGGCGGTGAGCACCACCAAGGTCATCGCCAGCGTAGTTGGCGGAAAATAATACAGGAAGGAATCAAGTAATGGAACAGATGAAACAAGCGGGGCAGATCGATGCCACCCCGCCCAGCCTTTATGCAATTTGGGCCGCCGGAACACCTGACGGCCCCTTGGCCGGACAGTCCGGCTACCTGGCAGAGGACGGCAGGCGGCTCTATTTCCACGAGCGTGAGACCGCGGAGCGGAAGATCCGCGACCTGCAAAACCGCTGTGTGAGCGGCAGTCCCGCCGCCGCTTACCAATGCCTTGCCTACCCCGGCGAAGGTCTGCCGGATCGCTCCATAACGGCGGAGGACATCGGCAGCTATGACCTGCGCCCTGGGTTTGATCCCGGGGAGTACCAGCTCCAGAGCCGGGAGTACGGCAACACCGGGGGCGGTTGCATGGTGGGAACCATGTCCTGCCTCCTGCCAAGCCTGGGCAGGACCGTCTGGGTGAACTGCAATGACGAGGGGGTCACCATCACCTCGGCGGACTATGTCTGGAACGATGACCACAGCGGGAGCTGGGATCGGTACGAGGACGTCCTGCTGTTCACGGCGGAGTTCATCGACACGCCGCCCGAGGAGCTGGGCCCGTGGCTCCCCATGGTGCGGGACACACTGGCCTACACCGCCGCCCAGCAGGCCGCTCTGGGCAGATCGTTCAAGCTGCCGGAGTGCTGGCAAAACGCGCTGGAGGAGCAGGGCCAGCCCCCCGGCCCCACCATGGACGCGCCATGCTGACCATGGGCTCCCTCTTTGATGGGATCGGCGGCTTCCCTCTGGCGGCGGTGCGCAACGGCATCACCCCCGTCTGGGCCAGCGAGATCGAGGCGTTCCCCATCCGCGTGACCCAGAAGCACTTCCCCGGCATGATCCATGTGGGGGATATCACCAAGCTGGATGGGGCCAAGCTGCCCCCGGTGGACATCATCTGCGGGGGCTCACCGTGTCAAGATCTGAGCGTGGCTGGCCCCCGTTCCGGTCTCGCGGGGGCCCGTTCCGGCCTGTTTATGGAACAGATCCGCATTGTAAAGGAGATGAGAGCGGCAGATGTACAACGTGGACGGACAGATAAATCTATTCGCCCAAGACTGCTATGCTGGGAAAATGTTCCAGGTGCCTTCAGCTCGGGCTCGCCCAAGGGTGAGGACTTCCGGATCGTCCTCGAGGAGATCTGTAAAATTAGTGGCTATCCCGTTCATGTCCCTCGACCTCACCCCTGGCCATGGCAATTTGCTGGGCGAATCATACTGGGAGATTCTTTCTCCCTGGCTTGGAGGGTCTTGGACGCTCAACACTGGGGTCTCGCCCAGAGAAGGGCGCGCGTGTTCGTTATCGCAGATTTTGGAGGACTCACCGCCCCGAAAATATTATTTATCCCGGAAAGCCTGCCTGGGTATCCTGCGCCGGGCCCGTGAGCGGGGCAAGCCCCTGCCACCCCAACTGGAGGCGGCGCTGAACGCGCAGGCAGGGCTGACCGTGTATGTCACGCCCATTCCGGGCGCCGGACAAGTGACGGCCTTTGCGGCAAATCAGAGGGATGAAGTCCGGGATCTGCACGATGTGGCCGGGGCATTGAGCGCCCAGCCAGGGATGAAACAGCAAACCCTTGTGGCGGGCATTGTGAGCAAAGGGAACGGCGACTGCTTCCTGACCCCGGAGCGGCACACATCCCTCAGCGGGGGCGGCGGACAGGCGGGACAGGGCTATCCCTGCATCCTGACCGCAGACTGCCTGAATCCCTGGGACACCCAGCAGACCCGCATCTTCACGCCGGAAAGCACCGCGCCCACCCTGGCGGGGGCCGATGGCTGCGGCGGGCGGAATCCCGGTGGGCTGGTGTTGGACGGAGATGCCGCAGGGTATGGGGCCTGCCTCACCCCCTGGGACACCCAGCAGGCCCGGATCACCGCGCCGGAGGGCGTATCCCCCACCATCAACAGCGGCGAGGCCAAACCGGGCGGGCTGGTCTTTGCCGCTGGTTTCTGCGCCGGGGCGGGGCCGTCTGCCGGGAGCATAGGCTACCACGAGGAGCTGGCCCCCACTCTGAAAGCAGCCGCCAGCGGAAATATGATGCCGTCCGTGCTGTGCCTCAACGACCAGGGCGGGCAGATCATGGAGTGTTCAGAAGATGTGGCAGGCACGCTCCGGGCCCAGGAACACGGGCATCAGCCTCTTGTGTTTGAAAATCATGGGATCGATGCGAGATATACTGGCCCCCACAAAGTTGCGCCCACCTTATCTGCCAGGGCGGGCACAGGCTTTTCTGAACCTTGTGATGATGATATAAATTTGCACGATTAATGAACTTGGATGATTTTGGCAAAACATCAAACAGGCAAGTGAGCAGGCTTGCCTGTTTGATGCCTTTCTGCAATTTGAGACAATTACTTGCCCGATGCATATTTTAGAGTAACTTCGACTCACATTAATTCTTATAATGGAAAAAGAAAATGTGGTTATCCCTTTAGTTCAGCCAGAGGAAAAGGCCGGAATAAGGGACAGA
>CAMNQF010000028.1 GCA_946548895.1 uncultured bacterium
TGGCCCCCTACAAGCAGATCATCACCCACGGCTGGACGGTGGACGGCGAGGGCAAAGCCATGCACAAGTCCCTGGGCAACGCCATGCCGCCCGAGGAGATCATCAAGGACTATGGCGCGGATATGCTGCGGCTGTGGGTGTCCTCCGCCGACTACACCCAGGATATGCGTATCTCCAAGGAGATCATGAAGCAGCTGTCCCAGGCCTATCTGAAGATCCGCAATACCGCCCGGTATATGCTGGGCAACCTGGACGGCTTCGACCCCAACCAGGCCGTGGCGGTGAAGGATATGGCGGACCTGGACAAGTGGGCCATGTCGGCCCTCAACGGCCTGGTGAAGACCGTCCGGGCGGGCTACGACGCCTACGAGTTCCACACGGTGTACCGTGCCGTGTACAACTTCTGCGTGGTGGAGATGTCCAGCTTCTATCTGGACATCGTCAAGGACCGGCTGTACTGCGGGGACGACAAGGGCCGGGCCTCCGCCCAGTCCGCCTTGTACCGGATCCTGGATGGCATGACCCGGATGACCGCCCCCATTCTGGCCTTCACCAGCCAGGAAATCTGGATGGAAATGGCCCACAAGGCGGGGGACGACCCTGAGTGCGTGCTGTTCAACGACATCCCGGACTACGACCCCGCCCTGGCGCTGGGCGAGGCGGAAACGGCCCGCTGGGCCAGGCTGCTGGAGGTGCGGGACGTGGTGCTCAAGGCCCTGGAGGACGCCCGGGAACAGGGCATCAAGAAGAACCAGGACGCGGAGATCGCGCTGACGGTGGACGGCGCCCTGGGCTTTGACGAGGCCGAACTGGCCACCCTGTTCATCGTGTCCAAGGTGACGGTGGAGCAGGGCGGGGCCGTGTCCGCGTCCGTGAAGCTGTCCGGCGCTCCCAAGTGCCCCCGCTGCTGGAACCACGACGCGGGCATCGGCGCCCCCGGCCATCACGCGGAGCTGTGCGGCCGCTGCGCGGCGGTGCTGGGCCTGTGACCGGCGCCGCCCGGAGGTGAGCGCTGATGAAAAAACGCCTCTCCGCCTTTCTGCTGGCCCTGGTCCTGGCTCTCGGGCTGTCCGCCTGCGGCGGCCCGGCGGCGGGATTGCCCTCCTCTGACCCGGCGGAGTTCTCCGCCCCGATAGAACTTCAAACCGCCGCCCCGGCGGAAACCCAAGCCTCGGACCCGGCGGAAGCCTCCGCGCCGCCGGAAACCGTCTCCGTGGAGCCGGGAGGGCCCGCCTCCCAGGGCCCGGAGGACGGGGAGCCCGCCCTGTCCGTCGACGAGGACGGCTGGTATGACTCCAAAGAGGAGGTGGCCTTGTACATCCACCTCTATGGCCGCCTGCCGGACAACTACGTCACCAAACGGGAGGCCCAGGACCTGGGCTGGTCCGGGGGCGGCGTGGAGCGTTACGCGGGAGAGGGAACGGCCATCGGCGGAAGCCGCTTCGGCAACTATGAGGGGCTCCTCCCGGAGGCGGAGGGCCGCACCTATACCGAGTGCGACATCGGCACCGTGGGCTCCTCCTCCCGGGGGGCCCAGCGGTTGGTGTTCTCCAACGACGGGCTGATCTACTACACCGGGGACCACTACGAGAGCTTCGAGCTGCTCTACGGGGAGCCGTGACCATGGAGATTGTGAACTTGGACGGAGCCCTTCTCCGGGAACGGAAGGAGGCCATGGCTCTGCTGGGCCAGGCGCTTTCGCTGCCCCCGTGGTGGGGCCGCAATCTGGACGCCCTCCATGACTGCCTGACGGACCTGGGCCGGCCGGTGCGGCTGGAGCTGGGCCCCAGGGAAACCATAGGGGAGACCGCCTTCGGCCGGCGGCTGCTGCGGGTGCTGGAAGACGCGGCGGCGGAAACTCCCGGTTTGGAATTGTCTTTTGAACCGAACGGCGGCCCCCGCTGAACCGCGGGGGCCGCCGTTTGCCGTGTTGCCGCCAATCCGCGCGCATTTGTACGGTTTTCGCGGTGGACGCGGCCCCTCCCGCCGTCTATAATAAGGAGGCAAACAGGAAAGGAGCGGTATCTATGAGTTTGGGAAGCAATCTGTGCCAGGCCAGGAAGAAGAGCGGACTGTCCCAGGAGGCGGTGGCGGAAAAGCTGGGGGTGAGCCGCCAGACCGTCTCCAAGTGGGAGACGGACGAAACCCTGCCCGACATCCGCCAGTCCAAACGGATGGCGGCGCTGTACAAGCTGTCCCTGGACGAGCTCATCGACTTCGACCTGGACGTGCAGGAGGTCCAGGAGGCCATTGCGCGCACCAGCGGCGCGGTGGCGGACAAAATCGACTGGACGAAGGCCTGGGGGAAAAAGTATCCCATCCTGGTGACCTACCAGGAGACGGTGGACCCGGCCCCCTACGCCCGGGAGCTGGCCCGGCTGCTGGACCGGATGGAGGAGGAATACGGCTACAGCGAGCTGGACGCCATGCTGGTGCTCAAGGATATCCTGGCCAAGGTGTGGCAGGCCCGGAAGAAGGGGTGAGCCGCGCCCTCCGCCGCCTACGCCCGTTTGAACTGCTTTTCCAGCTGCTTGCGGGTCAGCTCGACGGCCACCGGCCGGCCGTGGGGGCAGTACTTCACCGCGCCGCTCATCACCAGCCGGGCCACCTCCTCCAGCTCCTCCGCCCCGCTGCGCCAGCCCCCCTTGATGGCCGCCTTGCAGGCCATGGTGTGGAGCAGCTCGTCCCGGGCAGAATCGGGGTCGGCGGCCCCCGCCACCCGCAGGCGGCGGGCCAGCTCGCACAGGGCGGGCTCAATGTCCCCGGCGTCCAGGTAGTCCGGCGCGGACCGCACCGCCAGGGCGCTTCCGCCGAACTCTTCCAGCTCAAAGCCGAACCGGGCCAGCAGCGGCCCCTGGTCTAGCAGCGCCGCCCGCTCCTCCGGGGCGGGGGTGAAGGTGACGGGGGTGAGCAGCTCCTGCACCATGGGCTGGTAGCCCTCCGCCTTGAGCCGGTCGAAGTTGGCCCGCTCGTGGGCGGCGTGCTTGTCAATAAGCAGCACCTTGTCCCCCTGTTCCACCATGATGTAGGTGCGGAACAGCTCCCCCCGGATGACCCAGGGCTCCTCCTCCGGGGTGGGGTCCGGCTGGAGCGCGGATTTTCCCGCGGGCGCGGGCCGGGGCGGCTCCTCCCGGGCTGGGGCGGGCCGCGCCGCTGTAGCGGAGGGCGTCCCGGGCCCTTCCGGGGGCCGCTTCCCCTCCTCCGGGGCGGGCGTGGGCCGCTCCGGCGCCTTTTTCACCGGCACGGAGGGCTCCGCTCCCTGGGCGGGGGGGGGGTCCGGCAGGGGCTCCACCCACTGGAAGGGGGAGCCCTCCTTTTTTTGCGCCGGTTCCGGCGCGGGAGGGGCCGGGGGCTCGGGCTGCCGGCCCGGCGCCAGCCGGTCCCCCGGAAGGGGTTTGAACCGGGCGGAGGGCATAAACCGGGCCCCCGGCAGCTCTCCCGTGCCGTCCCGCAGGGTGAGGGGGGCCGCCCGCCCGCCCCCGTCCCGGAGGGGCAGGGCGGTCTGATTGGGAGTCACGGTGTCCGCCGGCTTCACCCCCGGCATCACCGCTTGGGGGCGGGTGCGGTCCCGGTCCAGGGCGGACAGCACGGCGTAGTACACCGTGGAAAACACCTGCTGCTCCCGCTGGAACTTCACCTCGGTCTTGGCGGGGTGGACGTTCACATCCACCTCCCCGGGCTTCACGGTGAGGTGGATGACGCAGCCGGGGAATTTGCCCACCATCTTTTGGTTTTTATAGGCCTCCTCCACCGCCGCCGTCATGACCCGGCTCTTGATGTACCGGCCGTTGACGAAGAAGTGCTGGTAGCTCCGGCTCCCCCTGCAGCAGGTGGGCAGGGAGGCGAAGCCCTCCGCCCGCATTCCCTCGCCGGACCCGCTGACGGGCAGGAAGCCCAGGGCGATGTCCCGGCCCATGACGGCGTAGACGGCGCTTTTCAGCTGGCCGTCGCCGGGGGTGAGCAGCTCCTGCCTGCCATCCCGGATGAACTTCACGCTCAGCTCCGGGTGGGACAGGGCGGTCCGCTGGACGGCGGCGAACACCGCCGCCCCCTCGGCGGCGTCCTTCTTCATGAACTTCAGCCGGGCGGGGGTGTTGAAAAACAGGTCCCGCACGGCGATGGCGGTGCCCTGGGGGCAGCCCGCCTCCTCCTGTTCCACCACCGTCCCGGCCTCCACCGTCAGGGAGGCGCCCAGATCCTGGTCCTGGGTGCGGGTGAGCAGCTCCACCCGGGACACGGCGGAGATGGCCGCCAGCGCCTCCCCCCGGAAGCCCAGGGTGCCGATGGCCTCCAGGTCGTACTCGGTGGATATCTTGGAGGTGGCGTGGCGCAGGAAAGCGGTGGCCGCCTGGCCGGCCGGGATGCCGCAGCCGTCGTCCGTGACCCGGATGAGGGTCATCCCGCCGTGGGCGATCTCCACCGTGACGGCGCTGGCCCCGGCGTCGATGGCGTTCTCCATCAGCTCCTTCACCACGCTGGCGGGCCGCTCCACCACCTCCCCCGCCGCGATGAGGTCGGCCACATGGGGGTCTAATTGTTTTATTTCAGCCATGTTATACCTCAAATAATATAGTCACCGGGCCGTCGTTCTGGGAGAACACCTGCATATCCGCCCCGAACTCCCCGTGCTCCACCCGGAAGCCCCGCTCCCGGCACTGGTCCATGAACCGCTCATAGAGTGGGATGGCCGTCTCCGGCTTGGCCGCGTGGGAGAACCCCGGGCGGCGGGAGGAGGTGTCGGCGTACAGGGTGAACTGGCTCACCACCAGCAGGGCGCCCCCCACGGCGGCCAGGTTCAAGTTCATTTTCTCGTTCTCGTCCTCGAAGATCCGCAGGCCGCAGATCTTGTCCGCCAGTTTATCCGCTTGGGCGGGGGTGTCGCCGGGGCCCACCCCCAGCAGCACCAGGAAGCCCGTCTCAATGGCCCCGCTGATGGCTCCATCTATCTCCACCCGGGCGTTTTTCACCCGGGTCACAACCGCTCTCATGGAATGTCCTCCTTACCGTCTGGTTCCGTTCTGGTCAAAGGTTTTCTTCAGCGCCCGCTCCACCGGGATGATCGTGAGGAGGAGCGCCGCCGCTTCCCCAAGCGCCGCCAAAATGCCCAACAGCCAATTGGTCTGCCCCCCTCCGGGGCGGGTCTGCATCCACGCCAGGAGGGCCGCGGACAGCGCCAGCAGGATCCAGCCCGCCCGCCACCAGACCCGCCCGCACACCTGGTGGGCGAATTCCCAGGTATCTCGGTTCTTCATGGACATGGGGGTGCGGTAGCCGTATGCGCCGTCGATGTCTTGGGGCGGTCTTTTCATGAACCGCCATCCGAAGCCCAGCAGAATGGCGGGCACGGCCAAAACGTCAGCCAGCAAAATTGCCCAATCATACCATTCCACCGTGACCCCTCCTTTTTTCTTCCATTATACACCGAAAAAGGGCGGCTGTCATTCGTTTTTTGACGTACCCCCGCCCTTGCGGGCGGGGGTGCACAAGAGATACCCGCTGTCACGCCCTATTTCCCCACGCAGAACCGCTCGAAGATGCGGGCGGTCACATCCTCCCGGACGGTGCGGCCCGTCAGCTCCCCCAGGGCGGACATGGCCTCCTCCACGTCGGCCACCACCGCGTCGGGGGGCATCCCGGCGGCCAGCGCCTCCGCCCCCCGGCGCACCGCCTCACGGGCTCTCCCCGCCGCCTCCGCCTGCCGGGCGTTGGTGAGCGCCGCCCCGGCCTGCCCCCCCGGCGGCTCCGGGAACACCGCCGCCACCGCCCGCTCCAGCTCGTCCAAGCCCTCTCCGGTCCTGGCGGACAGGGACACCGCCGCGGCGGGTTTTCGGCCCTCTTTGTCCGCGCTCCACAGGGCGCAGGACCCCGTCAAGTCCCGTTTGCTCACCACCCAGATCCAGGGCTTGCCGGAGGCCGCGGCCATTTGGATTACCGACCCGTCCTCCCGGGAGAACTTCTCCGAGCCGTCCGTTACCGCGACGATCAGCTCCGCGCGCTCTATGGCCGTTTTGGACCGCTCCACGCCAAGGCGCTCCACCTCGTCGCCCGCCTCCCGCAGCCCCGCCGTGTCGATGAGCCGCAGCAGCACGCCGCCCAGATTCACCCGCTCCTCCACCGTGTCCCGGGTGGTGCCGGGGACGTCGGTGAC
The DNA here is from genome assembly GCA_946548895.1 of uncultured bacterium. Taxonomy (GTDB): domain Bacteria; phylum Bacillota; class Clostridia; order Oscillospirales; family Oscillospiraceae; genus Enterenecus. The sequence continues at coordinate 6,149 of CAMNQF010000028.1, forward strand.
AATGGCCCGGTCGTAGCCCACCAGCGCGTTGAACAGGGTGGACTTGCCCGCGTTGGGCCGGCCCACAATGGCGCAGGGCACCCCCTCGTTCAGCAGACGGCCCCGGCGGTAGGTGGCCGCCAGGGCGTCCAGCCGCTCCGCCGCCTGGGCCAGCGCCGCCGACAGCTCCGCCGCCTCAAAGGGCTCGATATCCTCGTCGGGGTAGTCCAGCACGGCGTGGAAGTGGGCGCACAGGCCGGCCAAACCGTCATAGATGCTGTCCACCGCGCCGGCCAGCGCCCCGCCCAGCTGGCCCGCCGCCTGCCGCACCGCCGCCGGGGTCTCGGCGTGGATCAGGTCGGCCACCGCCTCCGTCCGGGTGAGGTCCAGCTTTCCGTTCAAAAAGGCCCGCCGGGTGAACTCCCCGGGGAGGGCCTGCCGGGCCCCGGCGGCAAAGAGGGCCTCCAGCCCCAGGGTGAGGACGGCGGGGGAGCCGTGGCACTGCAGCTCCGCCGTGTCCTCCCCGGTGTAGCTGTGGGGGGCCCGGGATAAGGTGCACAGGCAGTGGTCGATGACCGCCCCCTCCCGGTCCCGGAGGGCGCCGTACACCAGGGTCCGGCCGGGGCGGGCGGACATGGGCCCACCCTGGAAGGGGGTGAACACCGCGTCTGCGGCGGCGGCGGCCCCCGGCCCGGACAGCCGGAGAATGCCGATGGCGGAGGGGACGAGGGGGGTGGCGATGGCGGCGATGGTGTCGTTCATCCTTCGGTTCACCTCAAATGCGTTTGACGCGATCGTTGACGCGGTTGAAAAGTTGAAAAGCTGGCTATATCATAGCACAGCCGGACGGGCTTTTCAATGCCGGCGCCGGGAGGAGCTGACGAGGGATCCTGCCGCCCGTTTTTGCCCGCCCCGGGAGACCGGCCCCTGTTTTTGTGAAAAATCCACAAAAACAGGGGCCGGATTTTTTCTCCCGGGCTGGTTTTTCTCCTTGAAATCATGGCGGGAATGGTCTATACTCAAGGTAAAGAAAAATTTTCTTGATAGCTAAAAAAAAGTAAGGAGGATTTCTGATGAAAACCCCGTCATCCCGGAGCACTGCGTCCGTGTTCTCTCTGGACGGCGTGCCCGCTCCGGGCGAGCTGATTCCCCTGGGCCTCCAGCACGTGGTGGCCGCCGTCGTGGGCATCATCACCCCCGCCATCATGGTGGCCAACACCTGCGCCCTGTCCGACGCCGACCGCACACTGCTTATCCAGGTGTCCCTCATCGTCACCGCCCTGGCCACCCTGCTCCAGCTGTACACCATCAAGCACCGCATCGGCTCCGGCCTGCCGGTGGTCATGGGCATCAGCTTCGCCTATGTGCCAACCCTGCTGGCCATCGGCGGGCAGTTCGATTTGCCCAACATTTTGGGCGCGGAGATCGTGGGTGGCTGCGTGGCCATCCTGTTCGGCATTTTCGTCAAGCAGATCCGAAAGCTGTTCCCGCCCCTCATCACCGGCACTGTCATCTTCACCATCGGCCTGTCCCTGTATCCCACGGCGGTGCGCTACATGGCCGGCGGCGCGGGCAGCGAGGGCTTCGGCGGATTGAAGAACTGGTCGGTGGCCCTGGTCACCCTGGCGGTGGTGGTGCTCCTCCAGAACTTCGGCAAGGGCGTGCTCAAGCTGGGCGCCATCCTGTGGGGCATGATCGTGGGCTATATCATGGCCCTGTGCCTGGGGATGGTGGATTTCTCCGCCGTGGCCCCGGCGGGCTGGTTCCAGCTGGCGGCTCCCCTCCACTTCGGCGTGAAATTTGAGGTGAGCGCCTGCGTCTCGCTGGCGGTGGTGTACGTCATCAACGCGGTGCAGACCATTGGCGACCTGTCCTCCACCACCATGGGCGGCATGGACCGTATGCCCACCGACCGGGAGCTGTCCGGCGGCATCGTGGCCCAAGGCCTGGTGAGCATCCTCGGCGCCCTGTTCGGCGGCCTGCCCGCCGCCACCTACAGCCAGAATGTGGGCATCGTCACGGTGAACAAGGTCATCAACAAAGCGGTATTCGCCTTTGCCTCCCTGATTCTGCTGGTGGCCGGGCTGGTGCCCAAGCTGTCCGCCGGCCTCACCACCATCCCCCAGGCGGTGATCGGCGGGGCCACCATCTCCGTCTTTGCCACCATCACCATGACCGGCATCCGCATGATTACCTCCGATCACTTCTCCATGCGTTCCAGCGCGGTGGTGGGCCTGTCGGTGGCCCTGGGCGTGGGCATCACCCAGGTGAGCGGCGCCCTCCAGGGGCCCGGCTTCCCTGTGTGGGTGCACACCGTGTTCGGCTCCTCCCCCATCGTGGTTACGGCCATCGTGGCCATCCTGCTTAACCTGCTGCTCCCCAAGGAGGGGGCTGCCAAGTCCTGACCCAAGTGGGAAAAAGAGCCGGGCGGCGCGCCCGCCGGCCCGGCTCTCCCTTTATTCCGTCCCCTTGGCCTCCTCCAGGTAGCTGTACAGGGTGTACTTGGAGATGCCGAAATATTTGCACACCTTACCCCCGGACTTGGTGATGAGGAAGGCCCCCGTGTCGTTGAGGAAGCGAATGGCCTTCACCTTGTCGTCCTTGGTCATGAGGGCCACCGGCTTGCCCACCCGCCTGACGCTCTGCTCGATGAGCTCGTCCAGCAGGTCGGACACATTCTGCGCGATGGGCTCCGGGGCGTCCTCCGGCTGTTCCGGGGCGGTGGCGGTGAACTGCCGCAGGGCCTCCTCCATGGCCAGCATCAGCGTGATGTCGTAGTTGATGGAGAAGATGCCGATGGGCTTTCCGTTCTCGTCCCGGATGTAAATGGTGGTGGACTTCAGGGTTTTGCCGTCCTTGGTCTTGGCCAGGTAGCTCAATCGGTCTTCCGGGGCGGAGCCGCTGTTCAGCGCCTCCAGCACCACGTGGGAGGGGCCGTCCCCCGCCTTGCGGCCGGAGACGTGGCCGTTCTCAATGGCCACGATGGAGCTATCCGGGTCGTTGGTCATCAGGTCGTGGATGACCACCTCGCAGCTGGGGCCGAACTGGGCGGCCAGGGCCTTGGCCAGACGGAACAAAAATTGAATCATGGACGCGTTCAAGCGTATCACCTCATTACCGGCCCGCTGGGGCCGTCTCCTTGCGTGCCGGCCGCCGCGCGGCTGACGCTGATATTTTACCACAAATTCGTGCCAATGCAAGAAAAAATGTCAGACCAAAAAAATTTTTTGATTACAACACATAGGGAGGACAGGGATATGTTACTTATCGGCAACGGCAGGCTGATTACCCGGAGCGCGGTTAACCCCTACCTGGAGAACGGCGCGGTGGTTCTGGACGGCGATACCATCCGGGAGACCGGGAACCTGGAGGCCATGCGGGCCAAGTATCCGGGCGCGGAGTTCGTCGACGCCCGGGGCGGGGTCATCATGCCCGGCCTCATCAACGTGCACACCCACATCTACTCCGGCCTGGCCCGGGGCCTGGCCATCGACGGCTACAACCCGACCAATTTCTTTGAGGTGTTGGACGGCCAGTGGTGGAATATCGACCGGCACCTCACTTTGGACGGCACGAGGGCCTGCGCCTACGCCACCGTGCTGGACTGCATTCGGGACGGCGTCACCACCATTTTCGACCACCACGCCTCCTTCGGCGAGATTCCCGGCTCCCTGTTCGCCATCAAGGACGTGTGCCAGGAGCTGGGTATGCGGGCCTGTCTGTGCTACGAGGTATCCGAGCGGGACGGGGCGGAGAAGTGCGCCCAGTCCATCCGGGAGAACGCCGAGTTCGCCCGCTGGGCCAAAAGCGAGAACAGCGATATGATCAAGGCCATGTTCGGCGGCCACGCCCTGTTCACCATCTCGGACAAGACCTTTGAGGAGATGGTGAAGGCCAACGACGGGCTCACCGGCTTCCACATCCATGTGGCCGAGGGCATGAACGATGTGTACGACTCCCTGAAAAATTACGGCTGCCGCCCCGTCAACCGCCTGCTGTACAACGGGATTCTGGGGGAAAAGACCATGCTGGGCCACTGCATCCACGTCTCCCCGGCGGAGATGGACATCATCAAGGAGACCAACACCATGGTGTGCCACAACCCGGAGTCCAACATGGGCAACGCGGTGGGCTGCTCCCCGGTGCTGAAGCTGTTTGAGAAGGGCGTCCTCATCGGCCTGGGCACCGACGCCTACACCCACGATATGCTGGAGTCTTTGAAGGTCCTGCTGCCCATGCAGCGCCACAACGCCTGCGACCCCAACGTGGGCTGGTGCGAGGCCATGGGGATGCTGTTCCGCAACAACCCCGCCATCTGCGCCCGGTATTTCCAGAAGCCCCTGGGGGTGCTGGAGCCCGGCGCGGCGGCGGACGTGATCGTCATGGACTACAAGCCCTTCACCCCCTTCGGGGCGGACAACATCGACGGCCATATGCTCTTCGGCATGATGGGTAAGAACTGCCGCACCACCGTCATCAACGGCAAGGTGGTGTACAAGGACCGGGAGTTCGTGGGCATCGACGAGGACAGGATCAACGCCTGGACCCTGGAGCAGTCCAAAAAGCTGTGGGGCCAGCTGAACCACAGGACATATTAAAAGGAGGAACATGAAAATGAGCGACATCATGCGGCCCATGCCCTTCGCCCAGCTGATGGACTGGGTGCTCACCGAGTACAAAAACCAGGGCAGCATTTTCGGCGTGTCCAAGCTGGTGAAACGCGCCGGGGACAAGGCCCTGCCCATCTTCAAGGAGAAAATCGAGTCCCCCTACGGCCCCGCCGCCGGCCCCCACACCCAGCTGGCCCAGAACATCATCGCCGCCTACGCCGCCGGGGCCCGGTTCTTCGAGCTGAAAACCGTCCAGATCATGGACGGCGAGGAGCTGTCCAAGTGCGTCAGCAAGCCCTGCATCACCGCCGGGGACGAGTGCTACAACTGTGAGTGGTCCACCGAGCTCACCGTGCCCCAGGCCTACGCCGAGTACGTCAAGGCCTGGTGGGCCTGCAAGCTGCTGGCAAAGGAGCTGGGGCTGGGCGATCCGGACGGCTTCGTGTTCAATATGTCGGTGGGCTACGACCTGGCGGGCATCAAGAGCGAAAAGATCGACAAATACATTGAGGGGATGAAGGACGCCTCCGGCAGCCAGGTGTGGAAGGAGTGCCTGGACTGGTCCCTGGCCAACCTGGACCGGTTTGAGCGGGTGGACCAGGGCTATGTGAAGTCCGTCTCCCCCAGGGTGTCCGCCTCCATCACCGAGTCCACCCTCCACGGCTGCCCCCCCGACGAGATCGAGCGCATCGCCACCTATCTCATCACGGAAAAGGGGCTGAACACCTACGTCAAGTGCAACCCCACCCTGCTGGGCTACGAGTTCGCCCGGAACACCCTGGACGGCCTGGGCTTTGACTACGTCGTGTTCGACGACCACCACTTCCTGGAGGACCTCCAGTGGAAGGATGCAGTGCCCATGTTCCACCGGCTCCAGAAGCTGTGCCAGGAGCGGGGGCTGGAGTTCGGCGTGAAGATCACCAACACCTTCCCGGTGGACGTGGCGGCGGAGGAGCTGCCCAGTAAGGAAATGTATATGTCCGGCCGGTCCCTGTACCCGCTTTCCCTCTCCCTGGCGGGAATGCTGGCCAAGGAATTTGGCGGCAAGCTGCGCATCTCCTACTCCGGCGGGGCGGACGCGGTCTCCATTCGGAACCTGTTCGACGCGGGTATCTGGCCCGTCACCATGGCCACCACCATTCTGAAGCCCGGCGGCTACCAGCGCCTGAGCCAGATCGGCGGGCTGCTGGCCGATATCTCCTACCAGGCGTGGCAGGGTGTGGACCAGGCCAGGGTGTCCGCCCTGGTGGAGGCCATTCCGGCGGACGGCCACTGGACCAAGCCCGTCAAGCCCATCCCCAGCCGCAAGACGGACAAAAAGGTGCCCCTGGTGGACTGCTTCCAGGCCCCCTGCCGGGAGGGCTGCCCCATCCAGCAGGACATCCCCGCCTACCTCATGGCGGTGAACGCCGGGAAATACGAGGAGGCCCTGGAGATCATCACCCGGCGCAACCCCCTGCCCTTTATCACCGGCACCATCTGCTCCCACCGCTGCCAGGACAAGTGCATGAGAAACGCATACGACGAGAGCGTCTACATTCGGGCACAGAAGCTGAAGGCGGCCCAGGGCGGCTTTGCCTCCCTGTTGCCCAAGCTGAAGCCGGGGGCTCCTGTGGGCGGCAAAAAGGCGGCCGTCGTGGGCGGCGGCCCCGCGGGCATGGCGGCGGCTTTCTTCCTGGGCCGGGCCGGGGTGGACGTCACCCTCTTCGAGGCCAGGGATGCCCTGGGCGGCATTGTGCGCCACGTGATCCCGGAGTTCCGCATCGGCCATGAGGCCATCGACAGCGACGTGAAGCTGATGGAGGCCATGGGGGTGAAGGTCCACCTCAACACCCGCATTGACGACGTCAAGGCCCTGCGCAACGTGTACACCCACGTGGTGGTGGCCGCCGGGGCCTGGGAGCACGGCTCCGCCGGGCTGGAGTACGGGGAGGAGCTGAACGTGATCTCCTTCCTGGAGACCGCCAAAAAGGCCCCGGACACCCTGAAGCTGGGCGAAAATGTCGTCGTCATCGGCGGCGGCAACACCGCCATGGACGCCGCCCGGGCGGCAAAGCGCATCCCCGGGGTGAAGAAGGTGTCCCTGGTGTACCGCCGCACCAAGCGGTATATGCCCGCCGACCAGGAGGAGCTGGAGCTGGCTGTGGCCGACGGCGTGGAGTTCCGGGAGCTGCTGGCCCCCGTGGGTGTCAAGGACGGCGCCCTCACCTGCCGGGTGATGGAGCTGGGCGCCCCCGACGCCTCCGGGCGGCGGTCCCCGGTGGACACGGGCCGGACGGTGGAGGTGGCCGCCGACACGGTGATCGCCGCCGTGGGCGAGAAGGTGGACACCGCTTTGTACACCAACAACGGCCTGGCAGTGGACAACCGGGGCAGGGCTGTGGTAAACTTAGAGACGATGGAGTCCAGCGTGAAGGGCATCTACGTGGTGGGCGACGGCCAGAAGGGCCCCGGCACGGTGGTGGAAGCCATCGCGGGGGCCATGAAGGCGGCGAAGGCCATCCAGGACTTCGATACCGACGCCTTTGCGGACAGGAACGTCAACCCCGATTACGCCGCCCCCCTGGCCAAGCGGGGGGACGTGTGCACCGACTGCGCCTCCTGCGGGGAGATCCGCTGCCTGGGCTGCGCCACCGTGTGCGAGACCTGCGCCGAGGTGTGCCCCAACCGGGCCAACGTGGCGGTGCGGGTGCCCGGAATGCGCCAGCGGCAGATCGTCCACGTGGACGGTATGTGCAACGAGTGCGGCAACTGCGCGGTGTTCTGCCCCTACGACAGCGCCCCCTATCAGGACAAGTTCACCCTGTTCTGGAGCCGGGAGGACTTCGACCACAGCGGGAACCAGGGCTTCCTGCGGTTGGACGGCTCCAAGACCCTGGTGCGCTTCGCCGGCGAGGTGAAGGAGTACGACGTGTCCGACCCCGGCTGCGGCCTGTACGACCCCCTGCGCCGCCTGATCTGCGCGGTGTACGAAAACTACGGCTATCTGCTGGGTTGATTTGACTGTTTGCCCGCCCTCCGGCCCGAAAACCGGGGGGTGGGCGGAGCGCCATGATAAATAGGAGGTAAAACCATGGGCGAACGCTACAGCTTTACCGTCAACGGCGTGGTCCGGGAGACGGAGGAGGACAAACCCCTGCTACGCTACCTCCGGGACGACCTGGGCCTGCACTCCGTCAAGGACGGGTGCGGCGAGGGGGCCTGCGGCACCTGCACCATCCTGGTGGACGGCAGGGCCATGCGGGCCTGCATCCTCACCACCAAGCGGGCCGTGGGCAAGACCATCCTCACCGTGGAGGGGCTGTCCGTGGCGGAGAAGGAGGCCTTTGTCTACGCCTTCGGCAAGGTGGGGGCGGTGCAGTGCGGCTTCTGCATCCCCGGCATGGTCATGGCCGGCAAGGCCCTGCTGGACCAGAACCCCAACCCCACCGAGGCGGACATCAAGAAGGCTATCCGGGGCAACGTGTGCCGGTGCACCGGCTACAAGAAGATCATCGAGGGCATCTCCCTGGCCGGGGCCATCCTCCGGGGGGAGGCTCAAATCGACCCGGAGCTGGAAAAGGGGGATGTGTTCGGGGTGGGGGACCGGGCCTTCCGCACCGACGTGCGCCCCAAGGTGCTGGGTTACGGGGAGTACCCCGACGACGTGTACCTGGACGGCATGGTGTACGCCTCCGCCGTCCGCTCCCAGTACCCCAGGGCCAGAATCGTGAACATCGACGCCGCCCCCGCCCTGGCCCTGCCGGGGGTGCTGGCGGTGCTGACGGCGGAGGACGTGCCCAACAATAAAGTGGGCCACATCCAGCAGGACTGGGATGTGATGATCGCCAAGGGGGATGTGACCCGCTGCGTGGGGGACGCCCTCTGTCTGGTCATCGCCGAGAGCGAGTATATTCTGAAACAGGCCAAGGCGTCCGTCAAAATCCAGTACGAGCCCCTGGAGCCGGTCCGGGATATCCACGAGGCCATGGCTGAAAACGCCCCTCTGGTCCACTCCAAGGGCAACCTGTGCCAGTCCCGCCACGTCACCCGGGGGGACGCGAAAACCGCCTTGGCCAACTCCAAATACGTGATTACCCAGAGCTACAAGACCCCCTTTACCGAGCACGCTTTCCTGGAGCCGGAGTGCGCCGTGGCCTTCCCCTACAAGGATGGGGTGAAGGTGTACTCCACCGACCAGGGGGTGTACGACACCCGGAAGGAGATCGCCATCATGCTGGGCTGGGAGCCGGAGCGCATCGTGGTGGAGAACAAGCTGGTGGGGGGCGGCTTCGGCGGCAAGGAGGACGTTTCGGTGCAGCACCTGGCGGCGCTGGCGGCCTTGAAAGTGGGCCGCCCGGTGAAGGTGAAGCTGTCCCGCCAGGAGTCCATCCACTTCCACCCCAAGCGCCACGCCATGGAGGGAACGTTCACCCTGGGCTGCGACGAGAACGGCATTTTTACCGCCCTGGACTGCGACATCTACTTTGACACCGGGGCCTACGCCTCCCTGTGCGGGCCGGTGCTGGAGCGGGCCTGCACCCATTCCGTGGGGCCCTACTGCTACCAGAACACTGACATCCGGGGGTACGGCTATTACACCAATAATCCCCCCGCCGGGGCCTTCCGGGGCTTCGGCGTGTGCCAGAGCGAGTTCGCCCTGGAGTCCACCATCGACCTGCTGGCGGAACAGGTGGGCATATCCCCCTGGGAAATTCGGTGGCGCAACGCCATCGAGCCGGGGAAGGCGCTGCCCAACGGCCAGATCGCTGACTGCTCCACCGCCCTGAAGGAAACCCTGCTGGCCGTCAAGGACGCCTATGAGGCCAACCCCGGCCGGGCGGGCATCGCCTGCGCCATGAAGAACGCCGGAGTGGGCGTGGGCCTGCCCGACAAGGGCCGGTGCAGGCTGGTGGTGGAGGAGGGCGCCGTCAAGCTGTACTCCGCCGCGTCGGATATCGGCCAGGGCTGTTCCACCGTGTTCCTCCAGATTTTGTCCCAGACCGCCGGACTTCCCCTGGAGAAAATGCGCAACATGGGCAGCAATTCCGAGCTGTCCCCCGACTCGGGCACTACCTCCGGCTCCCGCCAGACCCTCATCACCGGCGAGGCGGTGCGCATGGCCGCCGTGGATTTGAAAGCCGCCCTGGACCAGGCGGGCGGGGACCTGTCCGCCCTGGAGGGCCGGGAATTCTTTGCCGAGTTCTTCGACCCCACCGACAAGCTGGGGGCCGACAAGCCAAACCCCAAGAGCCACGTGGCCTATGGCTTCGCCACCCATGTGGTGGTGCTGGACGATGACGGGAAAGTGAAGGAGGTCTGGGCCGCCCACGACTCCGGCAAGGTAGTCAACCCCACCTCCATCCAGGGGCAGATCGAGGGCGGCGTGCTCATGGGGCTGGGCTACGCCCTCACCGAGGACTTCCCCTTAAAAGACTGCGTGCCCCAGGCCAAGTTCGGCACCCTGGGCCTGATGCGGGCGGACCAGATCCCCGACATCCACGCCATCTACGTGGAGAAGGAGGAGCTGCTCCCCTTCGCCTACGGGGCCAAGGGCATCGGTGAAATCGCCACCATCCCCACCGCCCCGGCGGCCCAGAACGCCTATTATGCCATGGACCATGTGCTGCGTGCCAGCCTGCCCATGGAGAATACCTTCTACAGAAAACCCAAGAAAGGTTGATCCCTGATGAAAAAGCGTCTGTTGAGCCTTACCCTGCTGTCCGCCCTGCTGGTCCAACTGCTGTCCGGCTGCGCCGCCGGAGGGGTGGAGAGCGCCCCGCCCTCCGCCGCCCCCTCCGCCCCCGCTGCCACCGCGTCGGTTACGCCCGAACCCGCTGAGACCGGGCCCGCCCAGCCCGGGCCCGTCACCGTCACCGACCAGGCGGGGAGGACGGTCACACTGGAAAAGCCCGCCGAGAAGATTGTGTCCTGCTACTATCTGGTCACCGCCTCCCTGCTCACCCTGGGCCAAAAAGACAAGATCGTGGGCATTGAGATGAAGGCGGACAGCCGGGAGCTGTACAAGCTGTGCGCCCCGGAGTTCCTGGACCTGCCGGGGGTGGGCTCCGGCAAGGAGACCAATATCGAGGCCATCGCCGCCCTGGAGCCCGACCTGGTGCTGCTGCCCAAAAAGCAGCTGGAGGCCGCCGAGACCCTGGCCGGCCTGGGCATCCCCGCCGCCGTGGTGGAGCCGGAGACCTATGAGGCGTTCAACGGGCTGCTGAATATGCTGGGCGCGCTGTGCGGCTGCGGGGACGCGGCGGCGGAGCTCACCGCCTACTATGACGGCGTGGTGGACCGGGTCACCGCCCTGACGAAGGACGCGGACAAGCCCGCCGTCTACCTGTGCGGCGAGGCGTCCTGGCTGCGGGCCTGCACCGGGGGGATGTACCAGCGGGAGATGATCGGCATGGCCGGTGGGACCTGCGTTTCCGCAGAGCTGGAGGGCGCCAAATGGGCGGACATCTCCGCCGAGCAGCTGGCCGCCTGGGACCCGGAGGTGATCTTCTCGGTGTCCTACGCGGAGTACACCCTGGACGACATCCGAAACGACGCCGCCCTGGCGGGGGTCAAGGCGGTGGCAGAGGACAGGCTGTACACCGTCCCCTCGGAGATTGAGGCCTGGGACTATCCCCAGCCCTCCTCCATCCTGGGCCTGCTGTGGATGGCCCACATCCTCCACCCCGACCTGGTGACGCGGGAGGATTATGTGGGCGAGGCCAAGGCGTTTTACAAGACCTATTTTGACCTGGACGTGACCGAGGCCCAGCTGGGTCTTTAAGCGGCATTGATGGAGCTAAAGCGCAAAAAACGGGGTCCCCGCAAAGCCGTCCTTTGACTTTGTGGGGAGAGGAGAAGCAAGGGAGCGGGCGCGGTTTTCGCCAAAAGCGGAAACAAAGCCCAGCGGACTTTGCTTTGACGAAAGGGGGCCTGCCGGCATGAGAAAGCGATCCTGGCTGGGATTGGCTGCTTTGCTGGCGGCCTCCTTTCTGCTGTCCTGCCTGTGCGGGCGGTATCCCCTGAGCCCGGCCGACCTGTGGGACATCCTCTCCGGCCGGGCGGCGGGGACGATGCGGGAAAATGTGTTCTGGAACATCCGGGTGGCCCGCACCTGCGTCACCGCCCTGTGCGGCGGGGCGCTGTCCCTGGCGGGGTTTGTGTACCAGGGGCTGTTCCGCAACCCCCTGGTGTCCCCCGACGTGCTGGGGGTCAGCGGCGGCGCGTCGGTGGGGGCCATCTGCGCCATTTTATTCTGGGGCGGGTCGGTGGCGGCCCTACAGCTGTTTTCCTTTGCCGGAGGCGTTGTGACGGTGGCCCTGTCCCTGCTGCTGGCCCGGGCCATCGGGGGCAACCGCTATTTCAACCTCATTGTGTCCGGCATTATCCTGGGGGCCCTGGCCAACGCCGCCATCATGGCGCTGAAATACATGGCCGACCCGGCCCAGCAGCTGGCGGTCATCGACTACTGGCTGATGGGCAGCTTCAGCCTGGCCAGCTGGGACAAGCTCCGGGCCATTGCCCCGCTGATTCTGCCCGCCGGGGCGGTGCTCACCCTTCTGCGCTACCGCCTGAAGGTGCTCACCCTGGGGGACGAGGAGGCCGCCAGCCTGGGGGTGGCGGTGGCGCCGGTGCGGCTGGCCTGCATCGGCTGCGCCACGGTGCTGGTGGCGGCCAGCGTGTCGGTGAGCGGCATCGTGTCCTGGGTGGGGCTCATCGTGCCCCATCTGGTGCGGGCGGTGCTGGGGGACCGCTTTGAGGCCAACTTCTTCCAGTCCATCCTGTGCGGGGCGTCCCTGCTGCTGGTGGCGGACACCCTGGCCCGGAGCCTGCTGCCCTCGGAGATCCCCATCAGCATCCTCACATCCTTCATCGGGGCGGCGTTTCTGGCGGCGTTCCTCATCCACCGGAAAAGGGGGGAGCGGCCATGCTGAAGGTGGACCATCTGACGGTGCGCCGGGGCGGCCGCCTGGTACTGGACGGCGTGGGCTTCGCCCTGTGTCCCGGGGAGGTCACGGCGGTGCTGGGGCTGAACGGGGCGGGCAAGACCACCCTGCTCAAGGCGGTTTTGGGTTTTCTTCCCCGGGAGGCGGGGAAGGTCACGGCGGGGGGGCGGGACCTGGACCGGCTGTCCCCGGCGGACCGGGCCAGAAAGCTGGCCTATGTGCCCCAGCTCTACGACGGGGGGTTCCGCTATCCGGCGGAGGAGTTCGTGTCCATGGGGGCCACCGCCTACCTGGGGGCCTTTTCCCGGCCGGGCCGGGCGGAGCTGCGCCGGGCGGGGGAGATTTTGGAGGAGCTGGGCTGCGGCCACCTCATCGGACGGCCCATGGACCGCCTCAGCGGCGGGGAGCAGCGCATGGCCTACCTGGCCCGGGCGGTGATGCAGGACGCGGACTGCCTGCTGCTGGACGAGCCGGTATCCTCCCTGGACTTCTCCCGGCAGCACCTGTTTCTGGAGCGGCTGCGCCGGTATGTGGAGCGGCGGCGGGCGGGCTGCCTGGCCACCATCCACGCCCCGGAGCTGGCCTATGCCTACGGGGACCGCGTTTTGATCCTGCACGGGGGCCGGGTGCTGCTGGACGCGGCCCGGACGGACCCGGACTATGAGGGCCGGCTGGCGGCGGGCCTGGAGGCCATATACGGTCCCCGCACCCGGGTGCGCTTTCGGGACGGCGCGCTGGCGCTGGGCTGGGAGCGCGCCGGCCCGGCGCCGCGCCGGCGGCCCGGCTGAAAAAGGCGCCGGCCGGGTTTTGCCCGGCGGCAAAACCGCCCCGCCTCCCGGCGGGGCGGTTTTGTGCTGTCCGGCAAAAAACATCCCCCTGTTTTGGGCGATATGACGTTTTTTTAGGCAGACCGATTTTTTTTCAGATTTGGCTTGACAACGGCGGCAGGCGTGGTATGATAGTGGTACAGACAAAAAGTTAGTTATCCTAAAAAACTTTTAGGAGGTACCGCCAAATGAACGCCCCGATCAAATGGGTTCTGAACCAAATGCCCGCCAGCCAGGATAAGCACCTGGAGGTCATGTCCCAGGGGAACGTGGCCAAGGCCCAGGCATTCCACCGCTCCTTCCCGCAGTACTCCGTCACCCCGCTGGCCCGGCTGGACGGCATGGCACGCCGCCTGGGGCTGGGCTCCCTGTGCGTGAAGGATGAGTCCTACCGCTTCGGCCTCAACGCCTTCAAGGTGCTGGGCGGCTCCTTCGCCATGGGCCGGTACATCGCCCGGGAGCTGGGCCGGGACGTGTCCGAGACGGATTACGCCTACCTCACCAGCGATCAGCTGCGGGAGGAGTTCGGCCAGGCCACCTTCTTCACCGCCACCGACGGCAATCATGGCCGGGGCGTGGCCTGGGCGGCCAACAAGCTGGGCCAGAAGGCGGTGGTCCATATGCCCAAGGGCAGCGCCAAGAGCCGCTTTGACAACATCGCCAGGGAGGGCGCCCAGGTCACCATCGAGGAGGTCAACTACGACGACTGCGTCCGCATGGCCGCCGCCGAGGCCGCCCGGACGGAGCACGGCGTCATCGTCCAGGACACCGCCTGGGAGGGCTATGAGGACATCCCCGCCTGGATCATGCAGGGCTATGGCACCATGGCCGGGGAGGCCGCCGAGCAGCTGCGCCAGCAGGAGATCGGCCGGCCCACCCACGTGTTCGTCCAGGCGGGCGTGGGCTCCCTGGCGGGGGCCGTAGTGGGCTACTTCGCCAACCGCTTCCCCACCGACCCGCCCAAGTTCATCGTCATGGAGGCCCAGATCGCCGACTGCCTCTACCAGGGGGCCGCGGCCGGGGACGGCAAGCCCCGCGTGGTGGGCGGCGACCTCCAGACCATCATGGCGGGGCTGGCCTGCGGCGAGCCCAACACCATCTCCTGGGACATCCTGCGCAACCATGTCACCGCTTTCCTGTCCTGCCCCGACTGGGTCTCCGCCAAGGGGATGCGGATGCTGGCCGCCCCCGTGAAGGGCGACCCGGCGGTGTGCTCCGGCGAGTCCGGGGCGGTGGGCATGGGGGTCATCTCCGCCATCATGGAGGACGGCGCCTATAAGGACCTGCGGGAGGCCCTGGAGCTGGGCCGGGACAGCCGGGTGCTCATGTTCTCCACCGAGGGGGACACCGACCCGGACAAGTACCGGGAGATTGTCTGGGGCGGGGCCTATCCCACCGTATAGCTCCAGCTTCCCGCCCTGCGGGCGGGGGGAGTGGGAAAGACATCTGGGACGGGGCCGATCCCACCGTGTAATACAAAATCAATACATATATGGAGGAACAGCGTCATGGATAAGGAAAAGATTTTAGCCGCCGCCGAGGGCTACCGCAAGGATATGAGCGCCTTTCTGCGCGCCATGATCTCCCACCCCAGCGAGAGCTGCGAGGAGAAGGAGGTCGTGGCCTGCATCAAGGCCGAGATGGAGAAGCTGAACTTCGACGAGGTGGAAGTGGACGGCCTGGGCAACGTCATCGGCTGGATGGGTGAGGGCGGCAAGATCATCGCCATCGACTCCCACATCGATACCGTGGGCATCGGCAACCGGGACAACTGGACCGCCGACCCCTACCAGGGCTGGGAGGACGGCGCCATCATCTACGGCCGGGGCGGCTCCGACCAGGAGGGCGGCATGGCCTCCGCCGTGTACGGCGCCAAAATCATGAAGGACCTGGGGCTGATTCCCGCGGGCTATAAAATCATGGTGGTGGGCTCCGTCCAGGAGGAGGACTGCGACGGGATGTGCTGGCAGTACATCGTCAACAAGTTCTTCCCGGAAAAGGGCATCAAGAAGGAGCAGGTGGAGTTCGTCATCTCCACCGAGCCCACCGACGGCGGCATCTACCGGGGCCACCGGGGCCGCATGGAGATCCGGGTGGACGTGAAGGGCGTCAGCTGCCACGGCTCCGCCCCCGAGCGGGGCGACAACGCCATCTACAAGATGGCCGACATCCTCCAGGACGTGCGGGCGCTCAACGAAAACCCCGCCAGCGACGGCGTGGCCGTCAAGGGCCTGGTGAAGATGCTGGACCCCAAGTTCAACCCCGACCACTACGAGGACGCCCGGTTCCTGGGCCGGGGCACCTGCACCACCAGCCAGATCTTCTACACCTCTCCCAGCCGGTGCGCCGTGGCCGACTCCTGCTCCATCTCCATCGACCGGCGCATGACCGCCGGGGAGACCTGGGACTCCTGCCTCCAGGAGATCCGGGACCTGCCCGCCGTGAAAAAGTACGGGGACGACGTGAAGGTGTCCATGTATATGTACGACCGGCCCGCCTGGACCGGCACCGTCTATGAGACGGAGGCCTACTTCCCCACCTGGATCAACAAGGAGAGCGCCGCCCACGTCCAGGCCCTGGTGGACGCCCACCACGCCCTGTTCGGCGCGGAGCGGCTGGGCCACAGCGACGCCGACCCCGCCCGGGACGCCATGCACCTGCGCCAGCGCCCCCTTACCGACAAGTGGACGTTCTCCACCAACGGCGTGGCCATCCAGGGCCGGTACGGCATCCCCTGCGTGGGCTTCGGCCCCGGCGCGGAGAGCCAGGCCCACGCCCCCAACGAGATCACCTGGAAGGACGACCTGGTCCGCTGCGCCGCCCTGTACGCCGCCGTCCCCGGTCTGTACAAGGAGGAGAACAAGACCGCCGACGTGTCCCAGTTCCGGGCGGGTAAAACCGACAACGATATCAAGTAAGCCGCTCTACATCAAATTGAAAAGGAGAACATGAAAATGGACGCCAAACTGCAAAGCTATATCGACAAGCTGAACTCCCTCAACTTCAAGGAGATGTACGAGGGCGACTTCTTCCTGACCTGGGACAAGACCGACGACGAGCTGGAGGCCGTGTTCACCGTGGCCGACGCCCTGCGCTATATGCGGGAGAACAACATCTCCACCAAGATTTTCGAGTCCGGCCTGGGCATCTCCCTGTTCCGGGACAACTCCACCCGCACCCGGTTCTCCTTCGCCTCCGCCTGCAACCTGCTGGGTCTGGAGGTCCAGGACCTGGACGAGGGCAAGAGCCAGATCGCCCACGGCGAGACCGTCCGGGAGACCGCCAACATGATCTCCTTCATGGCCGACGTCATCGGCATCCGGGACGATATGTACATCGGCAAGGGCCACACCTACCAGAAGGAGGTGGTGGAGGCCGTCACCCAGGGCCACAAGGACGGCGTGCTGGAGCAGAAGCCCACCCTGGTCAACCTCCAGTGCGACATCGACCACCCCACCCAGTGCATGGCGGATATGCTCCACATCATCCACGAGTTCGGCGGCGTGGAGAACCTGAAGGGCAAGAAGGTGGCCATGACCTGGGCCTACTCCCCCAGCTACGGCAAGCCCCTGTCCGTGCCCCAGGGCGTCATTGGCCTGATGACCCGGTTCGGCATGGACGTGGTGCTGGCCCATCCCGAGGGCTACGAGGTCATGCCCGAGGTGGAGGAGGTGGCCCGCAAGAACGCCGCCGCCACCGGCGGCACCTTCACCAAGACCCACTCCATGGCCGAGGCCTTCAAGGACGCCGACATTGTCTACCCCAAGAGCTGGGCCCCCTTCGCCGCCATGGAGAAGCGCACCGACCTGTACGCCAAGGGCGACAGCGACGGCATCAAGGCCCTAGAGAAGGAGCTGCTGGCCCAGAACGCCCAGCACAAGGACTGGTGCTGTACCGAGGAGCTGATGAAGACCACCAAAGACGGCAAGGCTCTGTATCTCCACTGCCTGCCCGCCGACATCAACGACGTGTCCTGCGTGGACGGCGAGGTGGAGGCCAGCGTGTTCGACCGCTACCGCACCCCGCTGTACAAGGAGGCCAGCTTCAAGCCCTACATCATCGCCGCCATGATCTTCCTGGCCAAGGTGAAGGACCCCCAGGCCACCCTCAAGGCCCTGGAGGAGCGGGGCGCGGCACGCTGGTTCCAGAAGTAAGTTCCTTTTTCACAGGCCCGTCCGGGAAGGGCGGGCCTGTCTTGTATTTTGGATGATTTGGAGGTATTATCAATGGGAAAGCGCATCGTCATCGCCCTGGGCGGCAACGCCCTGGGCAGTAATCTCCCCGAGCAGATGGCCGCCGTCAAGCAGACCGCCAAGGCCATCGCCGACCTCATCGAGGACGGCCACCAGGTGATCCTCTCCCACGGCAACGGACCCCAGGTGGGCATGATCCAGAAGGCCATGGCGGAGCTCACCCGGTCCGAGCCGGACAAGTACATCCCCTGCCCCCTGTCGGTGTGCGTGGCCATGAGCCAGGGCTACATCGGCTACGACCTGCAAAACGCCCTCCGGGAGGAGCTGCTGGACCGGGGCGTCCAGAAGGGTGTGGCCACCGTCCTCACTCAGGTGGAGGTGGACCCGGCGGACCCGGCTTTCGCCCACCCCACCAAGCCCATCGGGGCCTTCATGACCCGCGAGGAGGCAGACAAGCTGGTGGCCGAGCGGGATTATCAGGTGATTGAGGACGCGGGCCGGGGCTACCGCCGGGTGGTGGCCTCCCCCCGGCCCCAGTCCATCGTGGAGATCGAGTCCATTCGGGACATGGTGGAAGCGGGCCTGGTCGTCGTGGCCTGCGGGGGCGGCGGCATCCCCGTGTTCAAAACCGAGGGGCACCACCTCAAGGGCGCGGCGGCGGTCATCGACAAGGACTTCGCCTCCTGCGTGCTGGCCCGGCAGCTGGAGGCCGACACCCTCATCATCCTCACCGCCGTAGAGAAGGCGGCAATCAACTTCGGCAAGCCCGACCAGAAGTGGCTGGACGCCCTCACCCCGGAGGAGGCGGAGCGGTACATGGCGGAGGGCCATTTTGCCCCCGGCTCCATGCTGCCCAAAGTCCAGGCGGCGGTGGAGTTCGCCCGGTCGGCCCCCGGCCGGTCCGCCCTCATCACCCTGCTGGAGAAGGCCCGGGACGGCGTGGCGGGCAAAACCGGCACCGTCATCCGGCAGTAGCTTTGTTCCTTTTTCTTGAAAGAAAAAGGAACCTAAAAAGAACTTTGGCGCAAAGCTGCGCTTTGCGTGCTTTAGGCCTTGGGCTGCCTCAAAGCCTAAAACAAGCGGAACACAGGTTCTAAAGTTTTTTACCCCGCTTTTTGAAAAAGCGGGCGGGGCCGGGGCGGAGCCCCGGAGGAAGGAGGAATTACTATGTCCATTCTCATCCAAAATGGCACTTTAGTCTGCCCCGAGGGCCCCGTCAAAGCCGACCTGCGGGTGGAGGGAGAAAAAATCGCGGAAATTGGCCCCAGCCTCCCCGCAGGGGGCAGCCGGGTGATTGACGCGTCCGGCAGGCTGGTGTTCCCCGGCTTCATCGACACCCACACCCATTTTGAGATGAACAAGGGCACCCCCCGGGAGACGGCGGACGGCTGGGTCTCCGGCACCCTGGCCGCCCTGGCCGGGGGGACCACCACCGTGCTGGACTTCGCCGAGTCGGAGCGCGGGGCGTCCCTGTCTTCCGCCCTGGACGTCTGGCACAGCCGGGCCGACGGCGCCGCCTCCTGCCACTACGGCTTTCACATGACCATCAAGGACTGGAACCCCGCCGTTCAAAGGGAGCTGGCGGATATGGACCGGGCGGGGGTGACCTCCTACAAGGTGTATTTCGCCTATGACAATTTGCGGGTGTCCGACGGCACGGCGCTGGAGGTGGTCCGGGCCGTGGGGGACCGGGGCGGCATCGTGGGCTGCCACTGCGAGAACGGCGACCTGGTGGCGGCGGGCATCTCCGCCCAGAGGGCGGCGGGGAACCTGGGGCCCTCCGCCCACCCCCTGTCCCGGCCGGCGGCGGTGGAGGCGGAGGCCGTCAACCGCTGGCTGGCCGTGGGCGAGCTGGCGGGATACCCGGTGAACATCGTCCACCTGTCCACACGCCGGGGGCTGGAGCTGGTCCGCATGGCCCGGGCGCGGGGACAGGCGGCGTATGTGGAAACCTGCCCCCAATACCTGCTGCTGGACGGCAGCCGTTACAATCTCCCCGGCTTTGAGGGGGCGAAGTTTGTCCTCTCCCCGCCCCTGCGGGGGGCGGAGGACATGGACGCCCTGTGGGCGGGGCTGGAGGCCGGGGAGATCGACACCATCGGCACCGACCACTGCTCCTTCCATTTCAAGGGCGTAAAGGAGCTGGGGCGGGAGGACTTTTCCCGGATCCCCAACGGCATCCCCGGGGTGGAGCACCGGCCCGTCCTGCTGTACACCGCCGGAGTGGCGGCGGGGCGTATGTCCGCCCACCAGATGATGAAGCTGCTGTCCGAGCAGCCCGCCAAGCTCTTCGGGATGTACCCCCGGAAGGGGGCGCTGGCGGTGGGGAGCGACGCCGATATCGTGATATTTGACCCGGAATATACGGGGCGTATTACCGCCGCCGCCCAGCATCAGGCGGTGGACTACACCCCCTACGAGGGGTTTGAGACCAAAGGCCGGGCGGAGACCGTCCTGCTGTCCGGGGAGCCGGCGGTGGAGGGAGGCCGGGTGGTTTCCCCCGGCCGGGGCCGTTTTGTCCGCCGAGGGCCGTCCCGGTTCTGGCGGTGAAGCTGGGCGCGGTGCTGATGGCCTCCGGCTCGGGGGCGCGGTTCGGCGGCAACAAGCTGCTCTGCCCGGTGGACGGCGCGCCTATGATCCTGCGGGCCTTTGCGGCGGTCCCGGCGGGGCTGTTCGCCCGGGCCTGTGCGGTGAGCTGCTACCCGGACATCCTGGCCCTGGCGGAGGCGCGGGGGTATCTGGCCGTTCCCAACCCGGACGCGGCCCAGGGGCAGTCCGCCTCCATCCGGCTGGGGCTGTCCCGCCTGACGGATTTGGACGGGGTGCTGTTTTCCGTGTGCGACCAGCCCTGGCTGCGGCGGGACAGCGTGGAGCGGCTGCTGGCGGATTTTTCCGCCCATCCCGGCTGCGTCTGCTCCCTGAGCTGGCAGGGGGAGCGGGGCTCCCCGGCAGTGTTCCCCCGGGATCTGTTCCCAGAGCTGCTGGCCCTCACGGGGGACCGGGGGGGCGGCGGGGTCATCCGGGCCCACCGGGGCCGCCTGCGGCTGGTGGAGGCGTCCGGGGCGGAGGAGCTCCGGGATGTGGACGAGCCGCCGGACCTGGACCGGCCCAAATAGCGGAAAGCCCCGCCGGCGGCGGGGCTTTCCGTCTGCTTGGAGGTCCTTTAAAGGGCCGCGCGGATGCGGGCGGCCATGTCCGCGTACTCCTCCGGGGACAGGGTTTCCCGCTTGGGATCCATCTGGAACACGCCCCCCCACTCGAAGCCGTCCCGGTACTTGGGCACCAGGTGGAAGTGCAGGTGCCGCCCGGTGTCGCCGTAGGCGCCATAATTCACCTTGTCCGGGTGGAACGCGGCGTGGATGGCCTTGGCCGCCCGGGCCACGTCGGCGAAAAAGGCGTTCCGCTCCTCGTCCGTCAGGTCCACCAGCTCGCCGACGTGGTCCTTGTAGGCCACGATACACCGGCCGGGGTGGCTCTGCTCCTTGAAGAGGATGAGGCTGCTGACATTCAGCTCGCAGATGAACACGCCGAAGGCGTTCAGCAGTTCGCCCCGCTCCTCCCGCATACAATAGGCGCAATTTTGATCCTTCATGTCTACCCACTCCTTTTTGTGGTGCCGGCGGGGCCGCGCCCGCCGGGATATGCCCCCAGTATACCACAGGCCGGGGGCGGAGCACAAGGCGGAAGCGGCCCGGAGCTCTTTTGTGAAAATCCACAAAATCCACCGCGCCTGATTATAAAATCTGCATAGGGCAAAACGCAGTTTGATTCCAAAACCGTGCAGTTTGCGCAAAAATCCGCACAGAAGAAAAAAGTGTGCTATGCTGGCCCTATCATAAACGCGTAACCAGGCGGACCCGCCGGGCCCGCCATGAAAGGAGCGGCGTGAGCATTGAAGCATCAAGACATCATCAAGCAAATGACCCTGGAGGAAAAGTGCTATCTGTTTTCCGGCAAAGACTTCTGGCAGACCCGGAGCGTGGAGCGGCTGGGGGTGCCCAACATGACCCTGTCCGACGGCCCCCACGGCATCCGCAAGCAGGCGGGGGCGGGGGACCAGCTGGGCCTGAACCCCTCCCTGCCCGCCACCTGCTTCCCCACGGCGGCCACCATCGCCAACTCCTGGGACCCCGCGCTGGGGGAGGAGATCGGCCGGAACCTGGGCGCGGAGGCCGCGTCCCAGGGGGTGGGCGTGGTGCTGGGCCCCGGGCTCAACGTCAAGCGCTCTCCCTTCTGCGGGCGCAACTTTGAGTACTTCTCCGAGGACCCCTTCCTGGCGGGCAAGATGGCCGCCAGCTACATCCGGGGCATTCAGGCCAACGGCATTTCCGCCTGCCCCAAGCACTTCGCCGCCAACTCCCAGGAGCTGCGCCGGATGGCGTCGGATTCCGTCATGGACGAGCGCACCCTCCGGGAGATCTACCTCACCGGCTTTGAGATCGCGGTGAAGGAGGGCAAGGCCAAGTCCATCATGTCCTCCTACAACCGCATCAACGGGGCCTACGCCAACGAAAACCGGCACCTGCTCCAGGAGATCCTCCGGGACCAGTGGGGGTTCGAGGGTTTCGTGGTGTCCGACTGGGGCGGCTCCAACGACCATGTGGAGGGCGTCCGGGCGGGTTCCCACCTGGAGATGCCCACCACCGGCGGCGACTCCGACCTGGAGCTCATTGACGCGGTGAAGTCCGGCAAACTCAGCGAGGAGCTGCTGGACCAGCGGGTGGATGAGCTGCTGGACGTGATTCTGTCGGTGACGGCGGCGGTGAAGCCCCTGGAGGGAAAGCCCTTCGACGTGGACGCCCACCATGCCGTGGCGGCGAAAGCTTCCGAGCAGTCCATCGTGCTGCTGAAGAACGAGGGCGGCATCCTGCCCCTGAAGAAGGGCGCGAAGGTGGCCGTGATTGGCGAGTTCGCCCAGAAGGCCCGGTACCAGGGCGCCGGCTCCTCCGTGGTCAACCCCACCAAGCTGGACCACGCCATGGACGTGATTCAGAACTTTGACCTGGACGTGGGCGGCTTTGAGCCGGGCTACCCCCGCTCCGGGGCGGGCGATCCGGCCATGCGCGCCAAGGCGGTGAAGCTGGCCAAGCAGGTGGAGGTGGTGCTGCTGTACCTGGGCCTGGACGAGATCAGCGAGGCCGAGGGGCTGGACCGCTCCCATATGCGGCTGGCCCAGAGCCAGGTGGACCTGCTGGAGGCGGTGGCCGCGGCCAACCCCAACGTGGTGGTGGTCATGTCGGCGGGCTCCGCCGTGGAGATGCCCTGGCTGGACAAGTGCAAGGCCCTGGTCCACGGCTACCTGTGCGGGCAGGCGGGGGCGTCCTCCGTCCTCAAGGTGATTATGGGGCAGGTGAACCCCTCCGGCAAGCTGGCGGAGAGCTACCCCGTCAAGTACGAGGATGTGTCCTCCTCCCCCTACTTCCCCTCCAAGGAGCGCACCGCCGAGTACCGGGAGAGCCTGTACGTGGGCTACCGCTACTACGAGACGGCCAAGGTGCCCGTGCTGTTCCCCTTCGGCTTCGGCCTGAGCTACACCACCTTCGAGTACAGTGACCTCACCGTTTCCAACAAAGAGGCGGCCTTTACCCTCAAGAACACCGGGAGTATGGACGGCGCGGAAGTGGCCCAGCTGTACGTGTCCAAGCCGGACGGCGATGTGTTCCGGCCGGTGAAGGAGCTCAAGGGCTTCGCCAAGGTGTTCCTGAAGGCGGGCGAGTCCAAGAAAGTGACCATCCCCCTGGACGACAAGGCGTTCCGCTACTTCAACGTGGACACCAACCAGTTCGAGGTGGAGGGCGGCACGTGGACCGTCATGATCGGCGCGTCCGTGGCGGACATCAAGCTGTCCGGCACCGTGGAGGTGCAGGGCACCGGGGCCAAATCCCCCTACGACAAGACCAAATTCGCCAAATACTTCTCCGGCGATATCAAGAATATCTCCGATGGGGAGTTCGAGGCCCTGCTGGGCCGTCCCATTCCCGACGGCAGCTGGAGCGGCACCCTGGACATGAACGACGCCATTTGCCAGCTGTACTACGCCAAGAGCGGCCTGGCCCGGTTTGTGTACAAGATCATGACCAATATGCTCAACAAGAGCATTGAAAAGGGTGAGCCCGACCTGAACATCACCTTCATCTACAATATGCCCTTCCGGGGCATCGCCAAGATGGCGGGGGGTATGTGCACCATGGAGATGGCGGAGGGCATTCTCACCGTCTGCAACGGCCACTTCTTCAAGGGGATGGGCCGGGTGATCGGCGGGTTCTTCCGCTCCGGCAAGAAGCGCAAGGCGGCGGACGCCATCCATTAAATAAGGAGGAAAAACCATGAAATTCTGGACTGATTTCGCGGAAAAGCACCCCGCCGCGGCCAAGTGGATCCGGGAGGGCGGGCTGTTCGTCATCGTCAGCAACCTCATCACCGTGATGAAGTACTTCATCCTGCTGTTCCTGCCCAACGCCTTCGCGTTCCTGGGCGACCGCAGCTTCGGCTGGCCGGGCATCGAAATCACCCTGTTTGGCGAGACCTTCCAGTGGAACATCGTGGGCTATGACCAGGCCCACGGCGGGCTGGCCTACTTCGTGGCCTACATGATCGCCATGGCCATCGGCGAGATCATCAACTTCCCCATCCAGAAGAACTTTGTGTTCCGCAGCAAGGGCAACCTGGGCAAGCAGATCGCGTGGTACTTCGTGGCCTTCATCGTCATCAACTGCATTGTCAACTCCATCAACTGCATCTGGGTGGCGGTGGCCGGGCTGTTTGTGCCGGGCTGGCTGTACAACATCGGCACCGTCGTCCTCCAGGGCGGCATCTCCATGGTGGTGTTCTTCTTCGTCAACAAGATCATCTTCCCCGAGGGGGAGGCAAAAAAGGTCTGAGCGCCTTAGAGAACCCAAACGGCCCCCGCCGGTTATACCGGCGGGGGCCGTTTTTGGGTTCAGGTCAGTGCTGGTCGTGCTCGTATTCCAGCACGTCGCCGGTCTGGGCGTCGATCTTGTACTCGTACTCCACGCCGCCGGAGAGAAACTCAATCTCGTACACCATGCGTCCGTCGTCCCGGTCCATCTCCGTCTTGGTGATCCGCACCTGGTCGGCGGTGAAGCCCGCGTGGCTGAGGGCGGCGGCCTTGGCCTTGTCGATGCCGATGGTGGTCCCGGATCCGGGGGTGTGGTGCTGCGCCGGGGGCTGGAAGGTCTCCACGCTTTTGGCGCATACGCGGCCGGTGGCGGCGTCGATCTCGTACTCGTACTCGCAGTCGCCGGTGTAGAACTCCACGTCGTACACCAGCATCCCGTCGTCGTAGTCCGGGGCGGCTTTGGTGAAGGTGGCCTGAGCGGCGTCCACGCCCGCGTCGGCCAGGGCGGTGGTTTTGGCGTCCTCCAGGGTGAACTGGGGGGCGGCGGAGGCCGGCGGCTGGCTGGCGGGGGGGCTGGACGGCACGGCCGGCGGCCGGCTGGCGGGAAGGGCGGAGGGCATGGCCGGCGCGCTCTCCTGGGCGGGGGGAGGGGTGGAGGCCTCCGGGGTGGCGGAAACATAGACGTAGGTCTCGGAAGCCTTGCTGTAGACGGCCCCCGTGTTGGCGTTGATCTCGTAGGCGTAGCTGGTGTTCCCGGCGCGGAACTTGAACTCGTACACCCAGATGCCGTTGCGGTCCGTCAGGGCCTCCCGGCTGACGTCGGCCTCCCCGTCGGCCAACCCGGCGTCGGCCAGGGCCAGCACCCGGGCCTCGTCGATGGTCAGGGAGGGGACCACCCCCATCAGCGCGCCGGGATCGCTGGGGGCATCCGAGGGGGCGGGGCTGGGGGAGACGGCCTGGCTGGGCGGGGCGGAGGCCTTTCCGGCGGGGCTCTGCCCCGGGAGGGCCAGCACGATGTACGCGGCGACGGCGCCGATGGTGGCGATGGCCACCGCGGCGCAGAGGACGGTGGTGCGGACCTTTTGGGGTGTGTCAAAAAGGCGCTTGAGGTCGGGCATGGAGCTCACTCCTTTGTTTCAAAATGGGGCGCCGCCCCTATTATAGCAGGTTCCGCCGGAAAATGACAGGCCAAAATATGGGGGTTCGGACCGAGCGCGAAGACAGCCCCGCTTTCTGTGAAAGCGGGGCTGTCTGTGTTATATGCGGAGTTCGGGGACCTATTGCAGCTTTTTCTGGGTCCCCACCTGGGCCAGCTCCTCCAGAATCTCCTCCAGGCTCATGCCCGCCTCGGCGTCCACGGTGCCTGTCACCGCGCCCTCGGCGATGGGGCAGTCGGCCATGGCCAGCTTGCGGCCCTCCATGGACTCTATGACCATCTCGGCGGTCATGACGGCGCTGCCCATATCCATGAGCAGGATGACGCCGTCGCCGCTGTAGACCTGGCCGATGGCGTTGGAGATCTTTTCAAAGCTGGTGCCGAAGGAGCCGTCCTCCAGCCCCCCGGCGGCGGCGATGGGGACGGTTTTGGCCATCATCCGGGCCAGGTCGGCCACCCCCTCCGCCAGCTTGGCGCTGTGGGACACAATGACAAAGCCGACCATGCTCACACCTCGCCCGCCACGGTCTCCAGCACCATGGTGAAGGAGGTGGCGCCGGGGTCCTGGTGGCCGATGGACCGCTCGCCGATATAGCTGGCCCGGCCCTTGGTGGCCGCGATGGTCTTGGTGTACTCCACGCCCTCCCAGGCGGCGGCCACGCCGGCGGCGAAAGCGGCCTTGGCGTCCTGGGTCTCGTTCCACTTGGCTTCCATGGCCTCCTTGGCGGGGATCATGGAGTCCAGCATGGTCTTTTCGCCCTTGGTGGACCGTCCCCGCTGCATGATGCCCTCAATGGCCAGCTGAAGCCCCGCCAGGAAGTCGGGGACAGTGATGTCCGCCTTGCCCTTGAGGGCCGCGCCCAGCTTCATGAAGCCGGTGCCGTACAGGGGGCCGGAGGCCCCGCCCACGGTGGACACCAGGGTCATGCCCACGGTTTTGAGCACGTCGCCGGGCTCCTTGTCCGCCAGGGCGTCCAGCTTCTTGTCTACCTCGCCGAAGCCCCGGGCCAGGTTGATGCCGTGGTCGCCGTCGGCGATGACGTTGTCCAGCTCAGTGAGGAAGTCCTTCTCCGCCTCGATTTTGGCCCCGGCTTTGCGGATGGTGGCAATGAGTTTTTCAGTGTTCATATGGTCAGCCTGCCTTTTTCAGAATGTGGCGCGTTATGCCTTGAAGCCCGGGGTGTCCGCCTTGGCGTCCAGCAGACCCTTCAGCTGGTCGTCCAGCTTCAGCAGGGAGATGGAGAAGCCGGCCATCTCAATGGAGGTCATGAACTCGCCCACGAAGGTCTTGTACACCTTGACGCCCTTTTCTGCCAGCACGTCGGCCACGCGGTTGTTGATGATGAACAGCTCCATCAGCGGGGTGGCGCCGGAGGAGTTGATCATCACGGCCACCTCGCCGCCGGTGAAGTCCAGGTCGCCCAGGATCTGGGCCAGAAGCATATCCACGATCTCATCGGCGGTCTTGATCTTCTCCCGGTGGGTGCCCGGCTCGCCATGGATGCCGATGCCCACTTCCATCTCGTCCTCGGCCAGCTCGAAGCCGGGCTTGCCCGCGGCGGGGACGGTGCACGGCTCAATAGCCGCGCCCATGGTGCGCACGTTGTCGATGACCTTCTGAGCCACGGCCTGGACGGCGTCCAGATCCGCGCCGGTCTCCGCCATGGCGCCGGCGATCTTGTGGACGAACACGGTGCCCGCCACGCCCCGGCGGCCCACGGTGTACAGGCTGTCCTTCACGGCCACGTCGTCGTTCACAACGACCTGGGCCACCTTGATGCCCTCGTCCCGGGCCATGTCGGCGGCCATCTCGAAGTTCATCACGTCGCCGGTGTAGTTCTTGATGACCATCAGCACGCCCGCGTCGGTGGCGACGGCCTTGATGCCCTCATAGACCTGGTCGGGGGTGGGGGAGGTGAACACGGCGCCGGCCACCGCCGCGTCCAGCATACCCTCGCCCACATAGCCGCCGTGGGCGGGCTCGTGGCCGCTGCCGCCGCCGCTGATGAGGGCCACCTTGCCCTCCTTCTTATTGGCGCGGACCACCACGTTGCCGCAGTCCAGCTTGCGCACGTACTGGGGATAGGCTTTGACCATGCCCTGGATCATCTGGTCCTCTACCTTGTCCACGGCGTTGATGAACTTTTTCATGATGAATGCACTCCTTTATGAAATGTCAAGATTTTTCGGGCCGAGAGCGGGAAAAAGCGTTGCGGAAGCGGGAAAAAGACGCTATAATCAAATGTTGAACAGCTGCCCGGCGGGGCCGGGCGGGCAGAACAGGGAGGGATTGCTTTGGACCAGCGGTTTTATGACGCGGTGCTGGCCTCGCCGGTGATCGCGGCGGTGAAGGATATGGAGCAGCTGGAGGACTGCCTGACCCTGGACAACATCCAGGTGGTGTTCCTGCTGTTCGGGGATCTGTGCACCATCGCGGAGGTGGCGGCCCGGGCCAAGGACGCGGGCAAAATCGTGCTGGTCCATGTGGACCTGATCGCGGGGCTGTCCTCCAGCCAGGAGATCGCCGTGGACTTCCTGCGGCGGAACACCCGGGTGGACGGCATCATCACCACCAAGCCCAACTTCATCCGCCGGGCCCGGGAGCTGAAGCTGTTCACCGTCATGCGCCTGTTTGTCATCGACTCCATGGCGCTGGCGGGCATCAGCAAGCTGGAGAGCGTCAAGCCGGACTTCATCGAGGTGCTGCCCGGGGTCATGCCCAAGACCATCCGAAAAATCGCCCAGACTACCCGCATCCCCCTGCTGGCCGGGGGGCTCATCGCGGACAAGGAGGACGTGGTGGCGGCGCTGTCCGCCGGGGCCATGGCGGTGTCGGCCACCAGCCGGGAGGTCTGGCGGATGTAGCGGGCCCCTCAAAAACGGAAAAGCCGCCCAGGCGCGGGACGGACCCCCGCCCTCCCTCGGGAGGGGCGGGGCCTTTCCATGCCTGTACGGCTTTTCGGAGACGGGCGCAAGGGCTCACTTGCCTTCGCAGTTCATGTCGTCCAGGCTGCAGCTGGTGTCCCCGTCCTCAGTGACGGCGTTCATGTCGGTGATGGAGTAGCTCTGCTCCTCCTGGCCCTCCAGGCAGTTCATATCGTTCAGCGCGCAGCTGCGGTCGTCGTCGCTGGAGATGCCGTTCATGTTGGTGATGCCCAGGCTGCTCTTGATTTTCGGTTCCTTCTGATCCATGGTTTGGTTCCTCCTTACTCATGGTGTTGGCACGGCGAAAAGGCCGGCGGGGCCGGAGCCGCTCCGCCGGGTGATGCGTCAGCAATGCGAACGGATTGCTTTCATCATAAAGTATAGCCCAACCTGCCCAAAAATACAAGGGCGGAAGGTATTGTTTTTGACAAATCTTCCATTTTGTTGGACGCGGGCCGGGGTCGCGGCCGCTTTTTTGTGAAAAATGTCCGCCAGGGGGAAAAACTTTGGAAGCGCAGGGGGCTTTTTCGCCTGGGGCGGTTGAAAAATTCACAAAATTCTGGTATCGTAAGATAGAAAAGGCCGTCCGCGGGCCTGGAGCAAAAATGTTACACCGAAGATAATAGGAGGAATGTGTTATGGCGCATATGATTGGCAAGGAGCTGGAACCCTTCTCCGTCATGGGCTACCACCAGGGAGAGTTCAAGCCCTTCACCGAAAAGGACCTGCTGGGCCACTGGTCCGTGCTGTTTTTCTACCCCGCCGACTTCACCTTCGTCTGCCCCACCGAGCTGAAAGACCTGGCCGAGCAGTACGCCGGCTTCCAGGCGGAGGGGTGCGAGGTCTACTCCGTCAGCGAGGACACCCATTTTGTCCACAAGGCCTGGGCGGACGCCTCCGACACCATTCAGGCCATCAGCTACCCCATGCTGGGCGACCCCGCCGGGGTGCTGGCCCGGCAGTTCGGCGTGCTGGTGGAGCAGGAGGGCCAGGCCCTGCGGGCCACCTTCCTGCTGAACCCGGAGGGGAAGATTGTGCTGTACGAGATCCATGACATGGGCATCGGCCGCAACGCCGAAGAGCTGCTGCGCAAGCTCCAGGCCGCCAAGTTCGTCCACGAGCACGGCGACCAGGTATGCCCCGCCCACTGGCATCCCGGCGAGGAGACGCTGACCCCCAGCCTGGATCTGGTGGGGCTGCTGTAAGGAGGAGTCTGTCATGCCGCTCCAACCCGAACATTATCCCGCGAAAAGCCCTCTCATTGCCGGGGAGCTGGAGGGCCAGCTGAACCAGCTCTTATCCAAGCTGTCCGCCCCCGTCACCCTGGTGTGCCTGCTGGACGGGGGGGAGAAGAGCGCCGAAATGGCCGCCTTTGTCAACCACGTCGCGGGGCTGTCCCCCCTGCTTTCCTGCAAGTTCCTCTCCCCCGGCGAGGACCCGGCGGTGGACGCGGCCTTGGACGCCTCCCTGCTGCCCGCCACCGGCGTCTATACAGAGGCCGGGTTTGCCCGCATGGTGTTCCACGGCATCCCCGGCGGCAAGGAGATCACCGGCTTCGCCGGAGCCCTGCTCAACGCCGGGAACGCCGCCAAGCCCCTGGACAAGCCTACCCTTAAGGACATCGGCAAAATCAAAAAGCCGGTGGACATCCGGGTGTGCGTGTCCCTGGCCTGCCACCACTGCGCCCAGCTGGTGATGAGCGCCCAGCGGGTGGCCTGGGAGAACCCCCTGGTCACGGCCCACATGATTGACGCCAACCTGTACCCCGCCCTGGTGAAGCAGTACCAGATCCAGCGGGTGCCGCTGACGGTGCTCAACGGGACGCAGGCCGTTCCCGGCGGCAAGACCATGGCGGAGCTGACTACTCTGCTGGCCAGGCTCTGATTCCGAAAAAGGACGGCAAATTGGCTCCGCTGACAAGATTTTATGTCCTGCCAGCGGAGTTTTTTGTGTATTTCCGCAAAACGAGGAGTGCAATTTTGTGGGAATTGTCGAAATTTACATATGATTGCCAGAAATTGTTGCTTTTCTTTTGCATATATGCTAAATTAAGGAATATAAATGGACTGGATGGACATGGCTCCCACGGGAGCAACTGAATACCATGAACCTTTGAGACGAGCGCTGCAGGGTCTGGACAGTGGGAAACCGCTGGCTTTGGTCCTGCACTCTTTTTTTACTCAGAGGGGCGGACGCCCCGCCGGACCCATCGCGGCCGCGGGAGTAGGGGGAATTTATCATAATGTGCTGTAACACGAAGCAGAAGATCGCCCGGGCGCTGCGCCAGCTGATGAGCGAACGCCCCCTGAGCAAAATCACCGTGCAGGACCTGATGGAGCGGGCCCAGATGAAGCGGCAGAGCTTTTACTACCACTTCCAGGATATCTATGATGTGCTGGGCTGGATGTGCGAGCAGCAGCTGGGCGCTCCCCTCCGGGAGGACCCGGAGATGGACTTCGAGGCGTGGTGCCTGCGGCTGGTGGAGCTGATGGAGGAGGACCGGGCGTTCTACCGCCGGGTGTTCCTGGCGGGCAGCCCAGGGATTGTGCGGGACTTCTGCGAGGGGCTGGTGCGGCCCCGGATGGCCCGGCTGCTGTTCCTGGTGGACGACCCGCGGCAGCTGCCCAGGGAGCAGGCTTTTGTGGCCGACTTCTGTACCAGGGCCATTACCAGCTATTTCATTGAGCTGTGCGCCTCCCGGAAAGAGCTGGACTGGGCGGAGGTCCGCCTGTGCCTCCACAGCCTGTTGAGCGTGGTCCGCCCGGCGGAGGAACTGTGCCTGCGGGTTCAGGCGGGCTGAACGCTTGACAGCGGTGGACAGTTTGTACAAAACGTTAGAAGAGGCAGAGCGGATTTTATAAAATTCATACAAACACCCCAGGTTGTCGAATGATTTTTTCCGCCGACCTTGTTATAATAGTTGTCAGCAAAAGCGTTCTTGCGGCTGGGCGCGGCCAGCGGCCCGGCGCGGGGACCGGCAGGAGCGAACGGCCTGCTTTCACAATAACGGAGCTGAACGACAATTTAAAAGGAGGAACACGTGTATGGCTAAGTACGTAATGGCGCTGGACGCGGGCACCACCAGCAACCGCTGCATCCTGTTCAATGAAAAGGGAGAGATGTGCAGCGTGGCGCAGAAGGAGTTCACCCAGTTCTTCCCCAAGCCCGGCTGGGTCGAGCACGACGCCGAGGAGATCTGGTCCACCCAGCTGGAAGTGGCCCAGGAGGCCATGAAGAATCTGGGCGTCACCGCCGCGGACATCGCCGCCATCGGCATCACCAACCAGCGTGAGACCACCATCGTGTGGGATAAGAACACCGGCGAGCCCATCCACCACGCCATCGTGTGGCAGTGCCGCCGCACCTCCGAGTACTGCGACTCCCTGAAGGAGAAGGGCCTGGTGGACAAGATCCGCGCCAAGACCGGCCTGGTCATCGACGCCTACTTCTCCGGCACCAAGGTCCGCTGGCTGCTGGAGAACGTCCCCGGCGCCCGCGAGAAGGCCGAGAAGGGCGAGCTGCTCTTCGGCACCGTGGAGACCTGGCTGATCTGGAAGCTGACCAAGGGCAAGGTCCATGTCACCGACTATTCCAACGCCTCCCGCACCATGCTCTTCAACATCAACGAGCTGAAGTGGGACGACGAGATCCTGGCCGAGCTGAACATCCCCAAGTCCATGCTGCCCGAGGCCAAGCCCTCCAGCTGCGTGTACGGCGAGGCCGATCCCCAGTTCTTCGGCGGCCCCATCAAGATCGGCGGCGCCGCCGGCGACCAGCAGGCCGCCCTGTTCGGCCAGACCTGCTTCACCCCCGGCGAGGCCAAGAACACCTACGGCACCGGCTGCTTCCTGCTGATGAACACCGGCGAGAAGCCCGTGTTCTCCAACAACGGCCTGGTGACCACCATCGCCTGGGGCCTGGACGGCAAGGTCAACTACGCCCTTGAGGGCTCCATCTTCGTGGCCGGCGCCTCCATCCAGTGGCTGCGCGACGAGATGCGCCTGGTGGACTCCTCCCCCGACTCCGAGTACATGGCCCGCAAGGTCAAGGACACCAACGGCTGCTACGTGGTTCCCGCCTTCACCGGCCTGGGCGCTCCCCACTGGGACCAGTACGCCCGCGGCACCATCGTGGGCATCACCCGCGGCGTGAACAAGTACCACATCATCCGCGCCACCCTGGAGTCCATGGCCTATCAGGTCAACGACGTGCTCCAGGCCATGAAGGCCGACTCCGGCATCAACCTGGCCGCCCTGAAGGTGGACGGCGGCGCCTCCGCCAACAACCTGCTCATGCAGATGCAGGCCGACATCAGCGGCGCCCCCGTTAACCGTCCCATGTGCGTGGAGACCACCGCCATGGGCGCGGCCTACCTGGCCGGCCTGGCTGTGGGCTACTGGTCCAACAAGGAGGACGTCATCAAGAACTGGGCCATCGACCGCACCTTCGAGCCCGCCATCAGCGAGGACGAGCGCGCCAAGATGTGCAAGGGCTGGAGCAAGGCCGTCAAGTGCTCCTACGGCTGGGCCAAGGAGGACTAAAGCCCCGCCCGCGGCTTGCGCGCCGCGCAGTTCGGTTTTCCGCCATCTGTCCCCTGGGGCGGGGCCCGCTGCCCCGCCCCGGGATAGAGTAAAATAGAGGAGGGTTTTGTCAATGTTAGTGAAGTTTTTGGCTGAGTTCGTGGGCACGATGCTGCTCATCCTGCTGGGCGACGGCGTGGTGGCCAACGTCACCCTGAACAAGTCCGGCATGAAGGGCGCCGGCTCCATCCAGATCACCCTGGCCTGGGGCCTTGCCGTTATGATCCCCGCGTTTATCTTCGGCGCGGCCTCCGGCGCGCACTTCAACCCCGCCCTGACCATCGCCCTGGCGGTGGACGGCAGCCTGCCCTGGGCTGAGGTTCCCATCTACATCATCGGCCAGTTCGCCGGCGCCATCCTGGGCGCGTGCATCGTCTACCTGATGTTCAAGGATCAGTTTGACGCCACCGACGACCCCGGCACCAAGCTGGGCGTGTTCTCCACCGGCCCCTCTGTCCCCAATATGCCCCTGAACATCTTCTGCGAGGCCGTGGCTACCTTCGTGCTGGTCTTCGCCATCAAGGGCATCCCCGGCACTGTGGCCGGCGGCGTGAGCAACCTGTTCGTGTTCGGCATCATCGTGTCCATCGGTATGTCTCTGGGCGGCCTGACCGGCTATGCCCTGAACCCCGCCCGTGACCTGGGCCCCCGTATCGCCCACTCCTTCCTGCCCATCAAGGGTAAGGGCGACTCCAACTGGGGCTATGCCATCGTTCCCCTGTTTGGCCCGATCATCGGCGCCGTTGTGGCCGTCCTGGTCTACATGGGTCTGGGCGCGGCCGGCGTGTGGGCCTGATCCCCACAGCCTGACGAGGTAATCGCATTGAAAGGCCTGCGGGCCAAATAACCCCCTGGTCTCTCATGCGGAGTGAATGAGAAGCTGTGAGCCGGGCAGCCCTGACCCCTCTGACAGGAGGGGCCGGACCGGGCTGCCCGGCTCAATCTGTCAAATAACGGTAAAAAGGAGTGAACCTGTTATGGTTGATATCGTCATCATCGGCGCGGGCGTGTCCGGCTGCGCCATCGCCCGGGAGCTGTCCCGGTACAAGGCGGACGTGCTGGTGCTGGAGCGGGAGGAGGATGTGTGCTGCGGCACCACCAAGGCCAACAGCGCCATCGTCCACGCGGGCTACGACGCCGCGAACGGGTCCCTCATGGCCAAGCTGAACGTGGCGGGCAGCCTGCTCATGCCCGAGCTGGCCCGGGAGCTGGACTTCGCCTATGAGCAGAACGGCTCCCTGGTGGTCATGATGAGCGAGGAGGACCGCCCCGCCCTGAACAAGCTGTACGCCAACGGCGTGGCCAACGGGGTGGAGGGCCTGCGCATTGTGGAGCGGGACGAGCTGGTGGCCATGGAGCCCAACATCAGCGACGAGGCCGTGGCCGCCCTGTACGCCCCCACCGGCGGCATCGTGTGCCCCTTCGGGCTCACCTTCGCCCTGGCGGAGAACGCCGCCCACAACGGGGTCAAGTTCCAGTTTGACAGCGAAGTGACCAATATCACCCAGATTGACGGCGGCTGGAAGGTGTCCACCGTCAAGGGCGACGTGGAGGCCAAAGTGGTGGTCAACGCCGCCGGGCTGTATGCCGACAAGCTCCACAACATGGTGGCCGGCGACAATATGACCATCATCCCCCGCCGGGGCGACTACTTCCTGCTGGACCACACCACCCAGGGCTTTGTGCGCAACACCATCTTCCAGCTCCCCGGCAAGTACGGCAAGGGCGTGCTGGTGGCCCCCACCGTCCACGGCAACACCATCGTGGGCCCCACCGCCATCGACATTGAGGATAAGGAGGGCACCAATACCACCCAGGCCGGCCTGGACGACGTGCGGGCCAAGTGCGGCATGGCGGTGAAGAACGTGCCCCTGCGCCAGACCATCACCAGCTTCGCGGGGCTCCGGGCCCATGAGGCCCGCCACGAGTTCTTCATCGGCGAGATCAAACCCGGCTTCGTGGATTGCGCCGCCATCGAATCCCCCGGCCTGTCCAGCTCCCCCGCCATCGGCCGCATGGTGGCCGGCATCGTGAAGAATATCCTGGGCCTGGAGGTGGACCTGTCCTTCGACCCGCGCCGGAAGGGCATCCTGGACCCCAAGGCCCTGGACAATGAGGCCCACGCCGCCCTCATCAAGGAGAATCCCGCCTACGGCACCGTCATCTGCCGCTGCGAGACCGTCACCGAGGGCGAGATCATCGACGCCATCCGCCGCACTCCCGGCGCCCGGAGCCTGGACGGCGTGAAGCGCAGGGTCCGGGCCGGCATGGGCCGGTGCCAGGGCGGCTTCTGCTCCCCCAGGGTGATGGAGATCCTGGCCCGGGAGCTGGGCGTGGACCAGAGCGCCATCACCAAGGCCGGCGCGGGATCCGAGCTGATCGTGGGCGTCAACAAGGACGCCATCTGAAGGAGGGGCTGAACCATGAGAGAATATGAACTTGTTATCATCGGCGGCGGCCCTGCCGGGCTGGCCGCAGCGGTTGCCGCCCACGAGGCGGGCCTGCGGGACATCCTGATTCTGGAGCGGGACAACGAGCTGGGCGGCATCCTGAACCAGTGCATCCACAACGGCTTCGGCCTGCACACCTTCAAGGAGGAGCTCACCGGCCCCGAGTACGCTGGCCGGTTCATCCAGCAGGTGAAGGAGCTGGGCATCCCCTATAAGCTGAACACCATGGTGCTGGACCTGGCGGCGGACAAGACCGTCACCGCCATGAACCGGGAGGACGGGCTGTTTCAGCTTCATCCCAAGGCGGTCATCTTGGCCATGGGCTGCCGGGAGCGGCCCCGGGGCGCGCTGAACATCCCCGGCTACCGCCCCGCCGGCATCTTCACCGCCGGCACCGCCCAGCGGCTGGTGAACATGGAGGGCTATATGCCCGGCCGCAAGGTGGTCATCCTGGGCTCCGGCGACATCGGCCTCATCATGGCCCGCCGCATGACCCTGGAGGGCGCCAAGGTCCAGGTGGTGGCGGAGCTGATGCCCTACTCCGGCGGCCTGAAGCGGAACATCGTCCAGTGCCTGGACGACTACGGCATCCCCCTGAAATTGAGCCACACCGTAGTGGATATTGAGGGCAAAAAGCGGGTCGAGGCCATCACCATCGCCCAGGTGGACGAGAAAAACCGGCCCATCCCCGGCACCGAGGAGCGCTATGAGTGCGACACCCTGCTGCTGTCCTGCGGCCTGATCCCGGAGAACGAACTGAGCCGCTCCGCCGGGGTGGAGCTGAACCCGGTCACCAACGGGCCCACCGTCAACGAGAGCCTGGAGACCAGCGTTCCCGGTGTGTTCGCCGCGGGCAACGTGCTCCATGTCCACGACCTGGTGGACTACGTGTCCGAGGAGGCGGGGGCCGCCGGCCGCCACGCCGCCGACTATATCGCCGCGGGCTGCAAGGCCCAGGAGCATAAGGCCCTGCCCGTGAAATGCGAGAACGGCGTGCGCTACACCGTCCCTGTGGCCATCCGGCCCGACGCGGCGGGGGACACCGTCACCCTTCGGTTCCGGGTGGGCAACGTGTATCAGAACAAAAAGGTGGCCGTCTACGCGGGGGACGCCTGTATCTTCAGCCGCAAGCGCCCGGTGCTGGCCCCCGGCGAGATGGAGACGGTCATCCTCAAGACCAGCCTGCTGAAGGACCACCCCGAGGCGGACGGCATTACCGTGACTCTGGAGGAGGCGTGAGACGATGGAAGAGAAAAATCTGATCTGCATTAACTGCCCGCTGGGCTGCCCGCTTACCGTCACCATGGAGGGCGGCGAGGTCAAGAAGGTGGAGGGCAACACCTGCCCCCGGGGGGAGGCCTACGCCAAAAAGGAGCTGACCAACCCCACCCGCATCGTCACCAGCACGGTGAAGGTGAAGGGCGGCAGGCTGGCCATGGCCTCCGTCAAGACCGCCAACGACATCCCCAAGGGAAAGATCTTCGACTGCGTGAAGGCCATCCAGAACATTGAGCTGGAGGCCCCCGTGACCATCGGCCAGGTGGTGCTGGCCGACGTGTGCGGCACCGGGGTGGACATCGTGGCCACCAAGAATGTGCCCGCCAAGGGTTAAGCGCTCCCGCGGCATAGCGAAAGCCCCCGCCAACGGCGGGGGCTTTTTGACGCCGTCCCGCCGGGGGAGGATAACTCCCGGCGGGGCGGCCCCGGAAAGGCGGGGGCGGATTGGACGGTCCGCCCCAGCGCTTTCCCATGCCGATGTTCAGTACTCTTTGGGCATAATCAGGGCGGCAATGATATACACCCACAGAGACAGCCCAGCGAAAGCCACCAGCAGGACGGTGGCCACCCGCACAACTGTGGGATCGACATTGAAGTAACGGGCGATTCCGCCGCATACGCCGCAGATGACGGCGTCGGGGCCCGTGGTGCGATAGAGACGCTTCATAAAAGCACAGCTCCTTTCAAAATTCCGCTTCTCAACGGCGCTCCAGCGACACGTCGCCGCTGACGCTGGTCATGGAGTAGGTGGGGCCGGAGCCGTCGCCGTAGACGCACAGGCCGTTGACATAGTTGGTGGGGAATTCGCAGCGCATCTCGCCGCTCACCGTCTTCATCCGCAGGGAGAAGGGGGCCGCGTCGGGAATGCTGGCCTCCAGGTCCCCGGACTTGGAGGCCAGCTCCAGCGTCTGGGGCAGCTGGGCGGTTTTTACCTGCACGTCGCCGCTGACGGAGGACCCGCGGAACTGAACGGCAACCCCGTCCAGCTCAATGCTGCCGCTGACGGAGCGGAGGTCCGCCTCCGCCACCTCGCCCTGGAGGGAGATGTCGCCGCTCATGGTCTCGGCGTGAAGGACGGCGCAGGCCCCTTCCACCGCCAGATCGCCGCTGGCGGACTTGAAGTTCAGCTCGCCGCAGGCGCTCAACCGCACGTTCAGGTCGCCGCTTGCGGTTTTGACGGTTAGCTGGCCCGCGTCCAGCTCGTACTGCGGGTCGAACTCCACGTCGCCGCTGGCGGTGCTCACCATGATGAGCTCCCAGTGGCGGCGGGGCAGGAAGAGCTCCACGTCGGCGGAGGAGAACCCCCGGCGGGAGAAAAAGGAGGAGCTGGCGGTACGGCCCTCCCGGATGGTGAGCACCCCGTCGGCGGAGCAGGTCACGTCCAGGTCGTCCACGTCGCCATCGATGATGACCCCGGCATCCGAAGCCTCCGAAAGGTGGAAGGTCACATCCCCCGCCCCGGTGACAACCTCGATGCCCCGCAAGTCCTTTAAGGCGGTGACGGAATAGGAATCGTCGTCGTTGTGCCGCATAGAAGCGTCCACGCCCTGGAAATGGGGGCCGCCAGCCTTGACGCCGCCCTCACACTCGCCCCACTGGGCGTAAAAGCCGCCCTTGTCCTTGTCGTAGCCGAAACCGTAAATGACGTCTTTCCGCTCTTTGGGCCCGCCCCCGGCGAAGAACCGGCCCTCGCCGGAGTTCAGCTCGGCCTCAAACTCCCAGCCCCTAGGCGGCGTGGGGGGCTCCGGCGGCGTGGGGGGCTCCGGCGGCGCAGGCGGGGTGGCCCCGTTGGGCTGGGTATTGAAGTGGACCTTCACCCGGCCCTTTTCCTTCTCCACGGTGGTGCGGCGCTGAAAGGCGTCCTTGGCCTGCTTCAGGGCGCTCTTGGCCTGGTCGATGGCAATGTTGCACGCCTCCTGTACCCCCGCCAGAATGGCGTCCAGGTCGCTTTGGGGAATCTGGCCGCTGTGGCCGTCCTGCGCACCGCCCCGCTGGTCCGTCTGGCCCTGGGGGGCGTCCTGGGGCTGGGTTTCGTCATCCTCTACGGTGTTGATGATGATGGGATCGCCATCGGGATTGTTAATGATAAAGGTCTGGCCATCCTCGGTGGTGATCCGGGTCTGGCCGTTCTCCGTTTTGATCCGGGCCTGACTGTTCCCATCTTTGATAATCACATCGGGCGCGGCGGCGGGCTCCACGCCCAGGTAGCGGAGCAGCTCGTCCACGTCGCCCAGGTCGTCCAGGGCCCGCTTAAACGCCTCCTCCTCGGGCACGCCCGCGCCGGTCATGTCCAAAAAACGGCGGTACAGGTTGTCGGACAGCTCCTCAATCAGCTCCTCCTTGGCGGAGGAAGCGGGGGCGGCGTTCAGCTGGGCGGCCACCGCACCGTTCAGTCTCAGTTTGACGTCATCCATTGTTTTGACCCTCCTCAATCGAAATCAGCGCGTCTAAAAGCGCGCGGGTGTTTTCCCACTCCTGGCGGCCCTCCGCCCAGCGCTTGCGGCCTGCCTCCGTGATGGAGTAGTACCGCCGCCGGGCCCCCGGGCCGTCGTCCCCCCAGTAGGAGGCGATGAGCCCCGACTGCTCCAGCCGCTTGAAGGCGGTGTATAGGGTGGCCTCCTTGAAGCCATACTCCCCTTGGGTGCCCTCTAAGATATTTTTGTTGATCTCATAACCATAGTTGTCCCCGCGCATCAATTGTGCTAAAATGATAATGTCTGTATGGCCGCGCAGGGTGTCCGCTGAAATCGACATGGCGTCCTCCCTTCTTGGTGCAGGTTGTTTTTTGGCATCCGAGATACCCGGTCATTCAAGATACCTCATGAGACGAAGTAACTTTGTGAGCTTAATATAGCACGAGATACCTCGCCTGTCAAGGTATTTTTCAAAAAATTTTTGCCGGGTTATTTTATGCTCCGGCAAGGCAAGGAGATGTGTCAACATGAGCGATTGCAGCCACAACTGCTCCTCCTGCGGCGAGAGCTGCGGGGAGCGCACCAGCCCTCAGGATTTCCGCAAGCCGGCCAACGCCGGCTCCCACATCAAAAAGGTGGTCGCCGTGGTGAGCGGCAAGGGGGGCGTGGGCAAGTCCGCCGTCACCTGCACCCTGGCCGCCGCCATGGCCAAGCTGGGGAAAAAGGTGGGCGTGCTGGACGCGGACATCACCGGCCCGTCGGTGCCCCAGGCGTTCAACATCCATAGGCGGGCCCTGGGCGATGAGGGCGGCATTCTCCCCGCCGTCACGGAGGGCGGCGTCAAGCTGATGAGCCTGAACCTGCTCATCGAGCGCGAGACGGACCCGGTGGTGTGGCGGGGGCCCGTCATCGCAGGGGCGGTGGAGCAGTTCTGGACCGACGTGGTGTGGGGCGAGCTGGACTACCTGTTTGTGGATATGCCTCCCGGGACCGGGGACGTGCCCTTGACGGTGTTTCAGTCCCTGCCGGTGGACGGGGTCATTGTGGTCACCGCCCCCCAGGCCCTGGTGGGCATGATCGTCACCAAGGCGGTGCGGATGGCGGAGATGATGAACGTGCCCGTGCTGGGCCTGGTGGAGAACTACTCGTTTTTCCGCTGCCCCGGCTGCGGCGGGGAGCACCCGGTGTTTGGCCCCAGCACCATCGACGCCCTGGGGAAGGAGCTGTCCCTGCCGGTGCTGGCCAGGCTGCCCATCGACCCCGCGCTGGCCCAGGCGGTGGACGAGGGCCGGGTGGAGAGCTACCAGCCCAACCCTATGGCCGAGGTGGCCCGGCGGCTGGACCAGGAATACGGGACAAAATAAGCGCGCGCCCGGAGCGGCTTGGCTCCGGGCGCGTTTTGTGTCTGAACGCGGGCAAAACGGGTCCCCCACGCGGGAAACAGGCAATGTTTCCGGCCCGCCGTCTCCGTGCCGCCCTTGCAAAAGCGGGGCGGGTCTGCTACAATGGTAAAAATTCGACAAAATTCGACACGGAGCGGCCGCGGCGGCGGAAGCCATTTCCAGGAGAGGCCGGGCCGGATCTGCATAGCATAGTAGCAGCGGGACGAAGGGGGGAACGGGGATGGACGATCCCAAATTAGACCGGGGGACGGCCCGGACCGCGGCGGAGCTGCGGCTCCAGCTGGCTCAGATGACCATCGTCAGCCAGGTGCTGGGGGGCAGCGCCCGGGATAAGCGGAGCAGAGACTATCTGGCCCTGATGGACCAGAGCATCTGCCGGATGCTGCGCATTGTGGAGCGGATGGAGTTCTCCGACCGGCTGGGCGGGGAGGCCGGGCCGCGGCAGGAGCCGGAGCTGGTGGACCTGAGCGGGCTGACGGTGGAGCTGGGTGAGCGGATGGCCGGCCTGCTGGCCTATACCGGGGTGGAGCTGACGGTGGAGGCGCCGGAACGGCTGAACGCCCGGGCACACCGGTGGATGATCCGCCAGATGCTGATGGAGCTGGTGTCCAACGGGGCCAAGGCGGGCAAGCACGTAAGGCTCACCCTGGCCCGCCAGGGGGACCGGGCGGTGTTCACCGTGGAGGACGACGGGCCGGGCATTCCCCCGGAGCGGCTGGCCTACCTGTTTTTCAGCGAGGAGGAGGCCGTGCCCGACTGGCGGCGGGGGGGCGTGGGCATCGCCATTGCCCGCCGGGCGGCCACCCTCCACGGCG
This sequence comes from uncultured bacterium, assembly GCA_946548895.1. Lineage (GTDB taxonomy): Bacteria > Bacillota > Clostridia > Oscillospirales > Oscillospiraceae > Enterenecus. Next base: position 47,563 of record CAMNQF010000028.1, read on the forward strand.
GCACCCTGGTAGCCGACTGCGCCGAAGGGCGGGGCCTGCGGGCGGTGGCCTCCATCCAGCTGGGGGTGTCCGGGGGAACCGTGCTGGAGAGCCCCCGCCTGGGTTGGGACGCGGGAGGGTTCAGCGACGAGCTGGTCATCCTCAGCGACCTGCTCCCCCGGGAGGTATTTGGCCCCGACAGCGAATGAAGTACTGGGGCCGGGGGGCGCGCCTCCCCGGCCCTTTACGCCTCCCGCCCCGCCCGGGAGATGGCCTCCGCCACGGCAGCCAGCACCTCCCCGTGGGTCTGGTCGAACAGGTGGGTGTAGATGCGCTGGGTGATGACCGGGCTGCTGTGGCCCATGGCCCGGCTGATTTGGTACATGGGCACCCGGGCGCTGTTGGCCATGCTGGCGAAGGTGTGCCGCAGGCCGTGGAAGTTGATGGGGTCCAGGTTTTTTTCCGCCACAAAGGCGGCCAGGGCGCCGGTCATGCGGTTGGGGTGGAAGGGGAGCCCGTCCTCCCCCAGCACCAGAAAATCGCCGGGGCCGCAGGGCAGGCCCATCTGGCGGCGGTCCGCCCGGAGGTCCCGGAGCAGCTCCAGCAGGCCGGGCAGGGCGGCGATGGACAGGGTGCGGCGGCTTCCGGCGGTTTTTGGGGGTTTTTCCACCACCTGGGAGCCCACGGTGGTCCGGGCCCAGCGCACGGACAGCTGGCCCGCGCTCAGGTCCACATCCCGCCAGCGCAGACCCAGGATCTCCCCCCGGCGCAGGCCCAGAGAGCAGGCCAGCCGCACCGGCAGCTCCAGCGTGTGGCCTTCCACCGCCCGGAGGAGCCGGTCCAGCCGGTCCGGGGTGTAGTAGGCCGCCTCCACCGGCACCGCCGGGGGCGGTGTGGCCCGCTGGATGGGGTTGGCGGGGAGCACCCCCTGGCGGTAGGCGGACTTCAGGGCGGTGTGGAGCAGCACGTGGTGTTTGCGGATGGTGTTGGGGGACAGGCCCTTTTCCTCCGCCAGCCAGCGGTAGTAGCCATTGACCAGCTCCGGGGTCAGGTCGGACAGCCGCACCCCGCCCAGGGCGGGCCGGACATGGTTGCTGATGATGGTGTCGTAGCCGCCGATGGTGGTGGCCGCCCGGGTGGGCTCGATGTCCCGCAGCATCCACAGGTCCAGCCACTGGGCCAGGGTGACGCCGGACCCGGCGGGCGGGGCGGCCTTGGGCAGGGGGAAGCCCACCTGGGGCGGGGCGGGGATGGGGCGCAGGACGATGCGCTTGGGGCGGGTTTTGGTTTGAGGCATGATAACAGCTCCTTTTCTCGGTGCTCCGCGGCGGGCCGCGGGCGTTTTGAAATAACGTCCTGTTATTTTTGGACCCTTTGATTATATAGCAATTGCTGCCAGCCGTGTGAGAAATGCCCTTTTTCAGCCGGCGGGGCGGAAGGGGAAGGGGGCCTTGACTTTTCCGCCGTTTGGCAATACAATAGTGGGCACCTGTTGATAGAAATGGAAGGCCCCTATTTTTATATAAAAGGATGGAAGCGACATGGCACAGGACAAGAACAAGCAGGTGAGCCAGATCACCGACATGGACGTGGACTTCGCCCAGTGGTACACCGACGTGTGCACCAAGGCGGAGCTCATCGGCTACGCCAAGACCAAGGGAATGTTTATCCTCCGCCCCTACGGCTACGCTATCTGGGAGAATATCCAGGCGTATCTGGACCGGCGCTTTAAGGAGACGGGGCATACCAACGTGGCCATGCCCATGCTCATCCCCGAGTCCCTGCTCCAGAAGGAGAAGGACCATGTGGAGGGCTTCGCCCCCGAGTGCGCCTGGGTGACCTACGGCGGCAGCGAGAAGCTGGAGGAGCGGTATGCCATCCGGCCCACGTCGGAGACCCTGTTCTGCGACCATTGGGCCGATATTGTCCACTCCTGGCGGGACCTGCCCATGCTGTATAACCAGTGGTGCTCCGTGCTGCGCTGGGAAAAGACCACCCGGCCCTTCCTGCGCCACCGGGAGTTCCTCTGGCAGGAGGGCCACACCCTCCA
>CAMNQF010000029.1 GCA_946548895.1 uncultured bacterium
AATACATGGACCGCTACCGCAAGGAGCAGGCCGGTCTGCCCGCTTCCGGCTGGGCTAAGGAGGAGCTGGCCGCCGCCGTGGCCGCGGGCATCACCGACGGCAAGCGGCCGCACGACTTTGTGACCCGCGAAGAGGCCGCTATTATGGCCGTGAGGAGCAAAGCTTGACAGTGCAAGAATGGAAAGCCCCCGGCGCGTTTTCTGCGCTGGGGGCCTTTTTGCTTTTCTTGCCTGGACAACCGTAGAGGGCCGTCAAATGCGTCCTTAAGTGCTGGTGGGGAATTATACTCCCATGTGCCTAACTGAGCATTACAACGGACGTATGGGGCGAGAGAGAGGGTTTTGAGCTGGTTAACTTACTTTCCTCTTTATTCGATCTTCTTTTCTATCACATAAAATATATTCTTCGGTAGATGGTGATAAGTAAATAATTGGCATAAGGAAACCCTCCTTTGGTCCATCCTATGCACGGAGCTGGGATTTGACAAAGGAGGGCGGATATCAGCCGAGCCGGCGGGCCAGTTGGGCAAACTGCTCCAGGTTGAGCCGTTCCCCCCGGACGGTCTCCGGGAGGCCGCAGTCCAGGATAATCTGCCGCAGCTGCTCCTTGGAAAAGCGGCGCCCGTAGGCGGCGGACAGGGCGTTGAGCAGAGTCTTGCGCCGCTGGGCGAAGGCGGCCTTTACCACGGCAAAAACCGCGTCCCGGTCCCCGTCCACCGGCGGGGCGGCGCGGGGGGTGAGCCGCACCACGGCGGAGGTGACTTTGGGGGCGGGGAGGAAGCAGTCCGGCGGCACCTCGAACAGCAGCTCGCACTGGGCGTGGTATTGGCAGAACAGGGAGAACGCCCCGCAGTCCGAACCGCCGGGGGAGGCGCAGATCCGCCGGGCCACCTCACGCTGGATCATCACCGTGATGGACTGAAAGCAGCCCGCCTCCAGCAGGCGGGTGATCACCGGCGTGGTGATGTTATAGGGCAGGTTGGCGCAGGCTTTGGCCGTCAGGCCGGGGAACCTTTCGGCGGCGACGGCCCGCAGGTCCAGCTTCATGGCGTCGCCGGGAATGATCTCCACGTTGGGACAGCCGGCCAGTGTCTCCGCCAGAATGGGGAGCAGGGAGGTATCCAGTTCCACGGCGGCCACCCGGCCCGCCCGGCGGGCCAGCTGCTGGGTAAGGGGACCGATGCCCGGCCCAATTTCCAGCACGCCGCAGCTCCGGTCCAGCCCCGCGGCACCGGCAATTTCCCGGGGAACCCAGTCCGCGACGAGAAAATTCTGCCCCATGGATTTGGAAAAATGGAAGCCGTGCCGGGCCAGCAGGGCTTTGATTTCACGGATGTCGCACAGATCCATCAGGAAAACCTCACAGTCTGCGGCGGCGCGGGTCAGTAGGCCGCGATCACGCCGCCGCTGTTGGCGTAGTAAGAGCTGAGGCCGCGGGTGGCGGTGATGACCACATCGGTGAATTGACAGCTCTTCCGGGCCAGCTCCCACAGCTGCTGGGCCCGGTCGGGGCAGAGGCACTGGGCGATAAACAGGACCTTGCCCTTATGGCGCGGGTCCGCCGCCATAATGTCCACCAGCTTGGACAGGGCCTGCTTGATGGACATGGCCTGACCGCGCTTGCAGATCTCTCCCTCGGGGGTGGAGCCCATGATGAGCTTGATGCGCAGCGCGCCGGTGAGCATGGCCTGGACCTTGGTAAGACGGCCGTTTTTTTTCAGGTTGTCCAGGTTTTCCAGGACAAACAGAGTGTTGCTGTCCTTGACGGCCTGCTCACCCTGGGCCGCCACCTGGGAAAAGGGGACGCCGGACTTGGCCAGCTGGTACACCTTCTGGGCCAGCAGCACCTCGCCGGCGGAGGCGGAGCAGGAGTTGAACACGTGGACGTTTCGGTCCGGCTGCTCCTCCAAAAACATCTGCTTTGCCTGCCAGGCGCTGTTGTGGGAGCCGCTGAGAAGGGCGGAGAGGGTGACAACATAGATGTCCCCCTCCGCCTGGCGGAAGGCCTCCAGGTAGTCGCCGGGGGAGGGGCAGGACGAAGAGGAGGGGCCGGCGCTCTGGTCCATGGCGTAGATGAGCAGGCTGGTGTCCAGGCTCTGGTCGTCGATGTAGTCCTTGCCGCCCACGCGGATGGTCAGCGGGATAGAGCGGAATACCGGGTCCGCCCGCATTTCGGGGGTCAAATCGCAGCAGCTGTCGGCGATGATGGAAAAGCTCATAAAAATAATCCCCTTATATCATAATTTAAATCACATTATATCATGCTGCCAGGGATTGTCAAGGGAAGCGGGATGGTTCACAAAACCTTTACAAAGGCTTCAGCCGTTTTTCATAGGCCACTCGTCTGGGGTCGTGGGGTGGGGGGGCGTCCACCAGCACGTTGCCCCGGTACTGGAAGCCGTTCCGGCGGATTAAGCCCTGCATGGCCTTGTTTTTCTTGTGGGTGTCCACCCGGAGCCACTGGAGCCCCTGAGCCAGCGCCAATTCCTCACAGGCCTCTATCATGCGGCGGGCCAGGCCGGTCCCCCGCCACTGTTCCGCCACCGCGCAGCGGTGGATGGAGGCGTAGGGCTGGCCGGCGCTCCACTTCCCGTCGGTAATGGCGGCGTAGCAAGGCTCAGGGCGGGCGGACAGCGTAAAGACCGCCCCCACCGCCCCACCGCAGGTGAGCACATAGCACTCCCCGCGGGATATATCGCCCAAAAAATCCTCCGCGATGGGGTAATTCTCATTCCACTGGTCGATGCGGCTGGCGTCCATCCAGGCCCGGGCCTGGGCGATGATGGCCTGGATCGCGGGCAGGTCGGCCTGTGCGGCGGGGCGGCATTCCACCGGCTGGGGCAGGGCGGGACGGGACAGCTCCGCCACCAGCTTCTGGTCGGCTTTGGAGGTCAGGTCCAGCTTTTCGTACAGGTCGGGCCGCCGCTCCCGGGTGCGCAGCAGGGACTGCCTGCGCCGCCAGCGCTCCACCTGGGCGTGGTCGCCGGTGAGCAGCTCCGGGGGGACCGCCCTGCCGTGCCACACCTCGGGCCGGGAGTACTGGGGATATTCCAGCAGGCCGTCCCAGTGGCTCTCGTTCTCAAAGCACTCGGCGTCGGACAGCACCCCGGGCACCAGGCGGCACACCGCGTCCGCCACCGCCATGGCGGCAATCTCCCCGCCGGTGAGGACGAAGTCCCCCAACGAGATCTCCTCGTCCACGCACTCGTCGATAAACCGCTGGTCGATGCCCTCGTAGTGGCCGCACACCAGGATGAGGTGGTCCTGCTCCCAGGCCAGCCGCTTGGCGTCCCCCTGGGTAAAGGTTTTGCCGCAGGGGGAGAGGTAGATGGTGTGGGGGCGCTTCTCATACCGGGCGCAGATGTGCGCCCAGCACCGATACAGCGGGTCGGCCTGGAGCACCGCGCCCCGGCCCCCGCCATAGGGGTAGTCGTCCACCTGCTTCTGCCTGTTCAGCGTGTAATCCCGGATCTGGTGGGCGTCGATGCGCAAAATGTCCCGCTCCTGGGCCCGGCCCAGGATGGATTCGGACAGCACATCGCCCACCGTGTCGGGGAACAGCGTCATAATGTCGATGTGGTACATGGCGCCTTACATCCCTTCGATGAGCCGCACTTTCAGATAGCCCGCCGCAATGTTGGTCTCCAAAACAAACTCCGGCACGGCGGGGATCAGGATCTCCCGCTCCCCCTCCACCACATAGACCTGCTGAAGGGAGGGGGAGAGCACCTCCTTCAGCGTGCCCAGCTTTTGGCCGTCCTGGTCCACCACGTCCAGCCCGATGATGTCCGCCAGGAAGAAGGCGCCCTCCGGCAGCCTGGCGTCGGCCCGGCGGAGCCGGACCGTCTTTCCCTTGAGGGCCATGGCCGCCTCCACCGTGTCCACCCCCTGGAACCGGGCGATGACGCTGCCCTTGTGGACCCGGCTGGAGGCCACGGCCAGGGGGGAGCCGTCCACATACAGGGTGGAGAACTGGCACAGGAAGTCCGGGCTGTCCGCCCAGGGGACCACGCGCACCTCACCGTGAACGCCGTGGGTGTTGACGATCCGGCCGCAGTCGAGAAATTCGTTCATTAGGGGATACCTCCAAAAAAACAGGCGGGGACCCGCCCCGCCTGTTCTGTGTTTCAGTCAACGATATCGACCGAGAGCTTTTTGCCCTGGCGCTGGGCCACCGAGCGCATCAGCGCCCGGATCTCCTTGGCGATCCGGCCCTGACGGCCGATCACCTTGCCCATATCGCCGGGGGCCACCCGGAGCTCCAGCACCGTCTCGGCGGGGGTCTCGTACTCAGCGACGGACACTGCGCCGGGATCGTCCACCAGGCTGCGGGCGATATAAGTGAGCAATTCCTTCATGTGGCCTCCTGCGGGCGATTACAGGCCCGCCTTTTTCAGCAGGTCGCGCACCGTGTCGGTGGGCTGGGCGCCGGCCTTGATCCAGGCCTGGGCCCGGTCGGTGTCGATGTTGACGGCGGCGGGGTTCTGGCGGGGGTCATAGGTACCGATCTCCTCGATGAAGCGGCCGTCCCGGGGATAGCGGGAGTCGGCGACCACAACGCGGTAGAAGGGGGCCTTCTTGGCGCCCATGCGGCGCAGTCTGATCTTAACCATTGTATATTCACCTCCAAAAAGCTGTTTGTTCCTTATGGTAAATGTCCCGGAAGGGACAGAACCAACAGATCAATCGTCCCCGCGCTTGAACACGAGGATCAATCCGGCAATGCTGGCGGCGGCCGCCAACACGGCATACAAGATTCCGCCCTCAATGATGGGAAGCCAGGGGTCAATGATGCAGACCAATGTGAACTGGATGCCAATCAGGATAAGGGCGATGCCTTGCAGTTGTCGTCTCATGCCGTACTCCTTTCTCAGAATGGCAGCCCCATGCCCTTGAATTTCCCGAACAGGCCCTTGGCCTTCTTGGGGTTGGCGAACTGCCGGGTGAGGGACTGGATCATGTCGAACTGCTTGAGCAGGCGGTTCACGTCCACCACCTGGGTGCCGGACCCGGCGGCAATGCGCTTTTTCCGGCTGGAGTTGAGAACGGAGGGGTTTTCCCGCTCATAGGGAGTCATGGACTGGATGATGGCCTCAATGCGCCTTAAATTGCCCTCGTCCGCCGACAGGTCCAGCTTTTTGCCGCCCATGCCGGGGAGCATTCCCATGATGTCCTCCATGGAGCCCATGCTCTTGAGCTGGACCAGCTGGTCGTAGAAGTCGGCCAGGGTGAACTTGTTCTTCCGCAGCCGCTCCATCTGCTCGGCGGCTTTTTTGGCGTCCAGGTTCTGCTCCGCCTTCTCAATGAGGGAGAGCACGTCGCCCATGCCCAGAATGCGGCTGGCCATGCGGTCCGGGTGGAAGGTCTCCACCGCGTCCAGCTTCTCGCCGGTGCCCGCGTACTTGATGGGCTTGCCCGTCACCGCCCGGATGGACAACGCCGCCCCGCCCCGGGCGTCGCCGTCCAGCTTGGTGAGCATGACCCCGTCGATGTCCAGCGCGTCGTCAAAGGCCTTGGCGGCGGTGACGGCGTCCTGGCCGATCATGGCGTCCACCACCAGCAGGATCTCGGTGGGGTTCACCGCCTCCTTCACCCGGCGCAGCTCGTCCATCAGCGCCTCGTCCACGTGGAGCCGGCCGGCGGTGTCCAGGAACACCATGTCGTTGCCGTGGCGCCTGGCGTGCTCCACGGCGGCCTTCGCGATGTCCACCGGGTCGATCTGGCCCAGCTGGAACACCGGGATGTCCAGCTGCCCGCCTACCACCTCCAACTGCTTGATGGCGGCGGGGCGGTACACGTCGCAGGCGGCCAGCAGGGGCCGCTTGCCCTGCTTTTTCATCAGTCCGGCCAGCTTGGCGCCGTTGGTGGTTTTGCCCGCGCCCTGAAGGCCCACCAGCATCACAATGGTGGGGGGGGCGGAGGCGATGGCCAGCTTGCTGTCGCCGCCACCCATGAGGGCGGTGAGCTCCTCGTTGACGATCTTGACGATCATCTGGGCGGGGGTGAGGGACTCCATCACGTCCTGGCCCACGGCCCGCTCCGTGACCTGGGCCACAAAGCTCTTGACCACCTTGAAGTTGACATCCGCCTCCAGGAGGGCCATTTTGATCTCCTTCATGGCCTCCTTCACGTCCGCCTCGGACAGACGGCCCTTGCCCCGCAGGCGCTGGAATACGGCGGACAGCTTATCGGTGAGACTTTCAAATGCCATAACGGTTACTCCTGCTCCAGTTTGGCGGCGTTTTCTTTGATGGTGCGGGCGATTTCATCCAGCGTGGCGTCGCTGTAGCTGCGCCGGTCGATGGACTGGAGCAGCCGGTCGGCGGCGCCGTTGATGGCGGCGATGGCCGCCCGGGACTGCTGGAAGCGGCGGATGATGTGGGTCTTGTCCTCAATCTCCGTCATGGCGGCCTCGGCCCGGACGATCACGTCCCGCACGCCCTGGCGGGAGATGCCGTAGTTCTCGGCGATCTCAGCCAGGGACAGGTCCTCATTATAATAGAGGTCGTAGAATTCCCGCTGGCGCTCGGTGAGCAGGTCGCCGTAAAAATCGAACAGCATGGCCATGCGGTATGCCTGATTTTTCATGGAACCCCGCCTCCATCAGATGCTGTGTAAAGTTTTAGCGCTTTACAATACCGCACTATACCACAAGCGGCGGGGAAAGTCAAGGGGAAAAGTCCTCTTTTTGCGAAATGGCCCGCGGGCCGGGGCGGCGGAGTTCCCAAAAAATTTACCATTGGGGGCAAAATAACAGGTGTCAAACGGCGGCTGATGATGTATAATAATGTCTGCTGAACAAACGTCTTGAGGAGGAACGCTATGCAGCAGCATTGGAAACGGCTGGCGGACGGCGTGGAGCTGGCCGTGAATCAGACCGAAAAATTTAAGACCGGCCTTTTGACCGTCACCCTCACCATCCCCCTGCGGGAGGAGACCGCCACGGCCGGGGCGCTGATCCCGGAGGTACTGAGCCGGGGGAGCGCCCGCTATCCCGATATGGAAAAGCTCTCCGCCGCCGCCGACGGGCTGTACGGCGCGTCCCTGGGGCCCGCCGTGCGCCAGCGGGGGGAGAGCCAGTGCGTCAGCTTTTTGTGCAGCTTTATCGACGACCGCTACGCCCTGGACGGTTCGGCGGTGCTGGAGCCCGCCGCCGCCCTGATGGGGGAGGTTCTGCTGGACCCTGTTTTGCAGGACGGGGCCTTCCGCAGGGATTATGTGGAGTCGGAGGGGGACAACCTGGCCGACCGCATTCGGGCCCGGATAAACGACAAGCGGAGCTGGACGGTTTTCCGGCTGATCCAGGAGATGTGCGCCGGGGAGGCCTACGCCGTGGACAAGCTGGGGGACGCGGGCCGGGCCCAGGCCATGGCGCCGGAGGAGCTGTGGGCGGGCTACCGCTCCCTGCTGTCCGGCGCGAAGGTGACGTTTATTTACGGCGGCGCCGCCGGGCCGGAGCGGGTGGAGGACGCCGTCCGCCGGTCCTTTGGGCCGCTGCTCACCGGGCGGTCCGCCCCGGTGGACTGCCCGGTGGAGGCGGAACCCAAAGGCCCCGTCCGCACCGTGACCGACGCCATGGACGTGACCCAGGGCAAGCTGGCCCTGGGCTTCCGCACCGGGGGCGTCACCATGGGCGAAGGCGGCTACCCGGCCCTGCTGGTGTGCAACGCCCTGTACGGTGGCAGCGCCAATTCCAAGCTGTTCCTCAACGTGCGGGAGAAAATGAGCCTGTGCTACTACGCCTCTTCCATGCTGGATAAGGTCAAGGGGCTGATGGTGGTGTCCTCCGGGGTGGAGTTTTCCCAGTTTGACCGGGCCCAGGAGGCGATTCTGGACCAGCTGGAGGCGGTGCGCCGGGGAGACTTCACCGGGGACGAGCTCACCGCCGCCGCGCGCACCGTGACCAACAGCCTGCGGAGCCGGCTGGACAGCCAGGGCCAGATGGAGGAGGACCAGCTCACCCGCCTGCTGTTCCACAGCCGCTGGAAGGGGGAGGACCTGATCCGGGCGGTGGAATCGGTGACGGCGGACCGTGTGGTGGAGGCCGCCCAAAAACTGCGGCTGGACACCGTATACCGCCTGACGGGAAAGGAGGGCTGACCTGTGGATCAATTGGAATACACCGCCCTGGGCCAGACGGTACACCACTGCGTTCTGCCCAATGGCCTGAGGGTCTACGTGGATGCGCGGCGGTCGTACAGCAAGCAGTTTGCCTTTTTCGCCGTCCAATACGGCGGGATGAACCTGCGCTTCCGGGGGGAGGACGGCGAGTGGCTGGACACCCCGGCGGGGGTGGCCCATTTCCTGGAGCATAAGACCTTTGACACCGAGGACGGCAGCGCCCTCCAGCGTATGGCCGCCAACGGGGTGGACCCCAACGCCTTTACCTCCTCCTCTATGACGGGCTACTACTTTGAGGGGGTGCGGGGCTTTGAGGAGAACCTGCGCACCCTGCTGTCCTTTGTGTCGGTACCCTGGTTTACCCCTGAGAGTGTGGACAAGGAGCAGGGCATCATCGCCCAGGAGATCCGTATGTGCGAGGACGACCCCAACGACGAGGCGTATTACCGCCTGCTGGAGGCCATGTATACCGAGCATCCCATCCGCACCCGGGTGGCGGGTACGGTGGAGTCCATCTCCCGGATCACGGCGGACACCCTGTATCAGTGCCACCGGGCGTTCTACCGGCCGGGAAATATGGTGCTGTGTGCGGCGGGGGATATCGACCCCCAGCGGGTGGCGGATATCGCCCGGGAGGTGCTCCCCCCGGAGCCCACCACGGCCACGCCCGCCGGATGCGGCCGCCAGGAGCCCCCGGAGGTGGGGGCGCGGTTCACCCGCCGGACCATGCCGGTGTCCATGCCGCTGTTTGCCCTGGGCTTCAAGGGTACCCTGCCGGAGGAGGGGGGCTGCCTGCGCCAGCGGCTGGTGGCCGAGCTGACCTGCGACGTGCTGTTCAGCCCGTCGGCGCCGCTGTACAACCGGCTGTATGAGCAGGGGCTGCTGAACAGCTCGCTGGGCAGCTTTTACTCCGCTGTGCCCGGCTGCTCCTTCATTGTGGCTGAGGGGGAGAGCCGGGACCCGGAGCTGGTGCGGGACGAGGTGCTGAAGGAGGCCGCCCGCCTGAGCAGGGAGGGCATCAGCCAGGAGCTGTGGGACCGGCTGAAGAAGGCGGCCTATGGGACCATGGTGCGGCGCCTCAACTCGCTGGAGGACACCTGCATCGAAATGGCCCAGACCCGTTTCGACGGGGAGGACTACCTCAGCTTCCCCCAGGTGTTCCAGAGCATCGAGCGGGCCGACGGCGAGGCCCTCCTGCGGGAGTGGTTTGTGGAGGGCCGCACGGCCCTGTCCGTCATCGCGCCGGAGGATTAGTCAGACATAGAGAGGAGCGGCTATGACAAATACCGTTTTTTTCCCCGGCCTGGGGCTGAAATTTGAGCTGAACCGGGTGGCGTTCTCAGTGTTCGGCCACAACATCTACTGGTACGGCGTTATCATCGCCGCCGGGTTCCTGCTGGCGGTGGCTTTCGGCCTTTGGAAGTGCTCCGAGTTTGGGATGGACCCGGACACCATCACCGACGCCATTTTCGTGGTGGTGCCCTCGGCGATCATCGGCGCCCGGCTGTACTATGTGATCTTTAACCCCGCCGTGTGCTATGACGCGGAGGGTTCCTTCAGCCTGCTGCGGGCCATCGCCTTCTGGGACGGGGGGCTGGCCATCTACGGCGGCGTCATCGCCACGGTGGTCTCCGCCCTGATCTTCTGCAGGGTGCGCAAGGTGGACTTTTGGAGCGGCATGGACATCACCGTCTACGGCCTGCTCATCGGCCAGCTCATCGGCCGGTGGGGAAACTTCGTCAACGTGGAGGCCTACGGCTCTGTCACCGATCTGCCTTGGCGGATGTGCTCGGAGTCCATCGCCAACGAGCTGTGGCGGGACGGGCTGTTGGAATCGAAGCTGGCCTATGAGAGCATCCTCAACGGTGCCCTGGGCGTCCACCCCACCTTTTTGTACGAATCCCTGTGGAACCTGCTGGGGCTGGTCCTGCTCATCCTGCTGATGAAGAGGGGCCGGAAATTCAACGGCCAGATGTTCCTCAGCTACGTGATCTGGTACGGCCTGGGCCGGGCGGCCATTGAGGGGCTGCGCACCGACAGCCTGTACTTCTTCGGCACCCCCATCCGCTCGTCCCAGATGCTGGGCGTGGTGTCGGCGCTGGCCGCCATCGGGCTGTACGCCTATCGGAAAAAAACCGCCGGGCCCGCCACGCCCCCCATGCGGCCGGCAGCGGAGCCCGGGCCGGCGGCGGAACCCGTTTCCATGGAGGAAGAAAAAAAGGAGGAGAAGGACAATGGCGGCAACGCTGATTGACGGAAAGGCCCTGGCGGCCAAACTGAAGCAAGAGGTCCGGGCCGGGGCGGAGGCCCTGCCCCGGAAGCCCGGCCTGGCGGTGATCCTGGTGGGGGACAACCCCGCGTCCCGGGTGTATGTGACCAGCAAGCGGAAGGACTGCGAGGAGTGCGGCTTCTACAGCGAGGAGTACGCCCTCCCGGCGTCAACTTCGCGGAAGGAGCTGCTGGACCTGGTGGCCGGGCTCAACGGCCGGACGGACATCGACGGCATCCTGGTCCAGCTGCCCCTGCCCCGGGGGCTGGACGAGCGGGAGGTGCTGCTGGCCATCGACCCCGCCAAGGACGTGGACTGCTTCCACCCCTATAACGTGGGCCAGCTCACCATCGGCGCGCCGTTGTTCCAGCCCTGTACCCCCGGAGGCGTGATGGAGATGCTCCAGGAGTACGGCATCGACCCGGCGGGGAAGCGGTGCGTGGTGCTGGGCCGGTCCAACATTGTGGGCAAGCCCATGGCCCTGCTGCTGCTCCACGCACACGGCACGGTGGTGATGTGCCACTCCAAAACGCCTGACCTGAAGGAGCTGGCGGCGTCCGCCGACATCCTGGTGTCCGCCGTGGGCAAAACGGGACTGGTCACCGCGGATATGGTGAAGGAGGGCGCGGTGGTCATCGACGTGGCCATGAACCGGAACGAGGCGGGAAAGCTGTGCGGCGACGTATGCTTTGCGGAGGCCGCGGAAAAGGCCGCTTACATCACCCCGGTTCCCGGCGGGGTGGGGCCCATGACCCGGGCCATGCTGATGAAAAACACCCTGACGGCGGCGAAACTGCACCAGGGCGTAAAATCATGAGGAAAGCTCCCAGCCGGAACCGGCTGGGAGCTGTTGTTTACCCGCGCAGCAGGGCGGCCTGCCGGGGCAGGAGGGCCTGAACGGCCAGGGAGAGCAGCGCCCCGGCCAGCACCCCCAGGAAGTTGAGCAGGATATCGTCCACGTCAAAGCTCCGCCCGGTGAGGGGCTGGAGCAGCTCTACGGCCAGGATGAGGGCCAGCCCCGGGGGCAGCGCCCGCAGCCCCCGAAGCCGTTCCCAGAGCAGCGGGGCCAGAAAGCCAAAGGGGACCAGCATGAGCACGTTGCCCAGCATCATGGCCCACACCCAGATCCCGGCGGTGTACTCCCCCCGGGCAATAGCCAGCAGGGTAGAGTCCAAAGCGTAGCTCCCGGCGGCGGGGTTCAGCCGGAAGGGGAGAAGGGTCAGGGACAGCACCGCGCAGAGGTACAGGGCGAACAGGGCCAGGCCGGCCTCATGAGCGGGGGACCGGCGGGAGAGCGCGCCGGCGCGGCACAGAAGGTATCGCGCCAAGAGGAACAGGGCGGTTCCGGCCAGCAGGGCGGGCAGCTGGTTCCGGGCGAAGGAGAGCGCGTAGTCCAGCAGCGTGGCCAGCATACGGACCACCTTCTTTACGCCCGCGCGGCGCCGCTGGCCCGGGCGGCGTCCGCCACCGCCTTGGCCACAGCGGGGCACACCCGCTGGTCAAAGGCGGCGGGGATGATGTAGTCGGGGGACAGCTCCTCCGGGCCCACCAGCTCCGCCAGGGCCCGGACGGCGGCCCGCTTCATCTCCTCGTTGATGTCGGAGGCCCGCACGTCGAAGGCCCCCCGGAACACCCCGGGGAAGGCCAGCACGTTGTTGATCTGGTTGGGGAAGTCGCTGCGGCCGGTGCCCACCACCGCCGCCCCGGCCTCCCTGGCCAGGCCGGGCATGATCTCCGGGGTGGGGTTGGCCATGGGAAACAGGATGGGGTCCGGGGCCATGGAGCGCACCATGTCCTGGGTGACGATGCCCGGCGCGGACACGCCGATGAACACGTCGGCCCCCTTCATGGCTGTTTCCAGCCCCCCCTGGGTGAGGGCGGGGCGGGTCATGTCCGCCAGCTCCGCCAGGGCGGGGTCGGTTTCCAGGCCGGGCCGGCCGGGGAAGACAATGCCGTTGATGTCGCACATCACGGCGCGGCGCAGGCCCATGGACCACAGCAGCTTGAAGATGGCCGTTCCGGCGGCCCCCGCCCCGGACATGGCCAGCTTGATTTCATCCAGCCGTTTTCCCACTATTTTCAAGGCGTTGGTCAGCGCCGCCGCCACGATGATGGCGGTGCCGTGCTGGTCGTCGTGGAAAATGGGGATGTCGCACCGCTCCTTCAGCTTCCGCTCGATCTCGAAGCAGCGGGGGGCGGAGATGTCCTCCAGGTTCACCCCGCCGAAGGACCCGGCCAGCAGGGCCACGGTGTTGACGATCTGGTCCACGTCCTTGGAGCGTACGCACAGCGGCACGGCGTTCACCCCGCCGAAGGCCTTGAACAGCACGCATTTGCCCTCCATCACGGGCATACCCGCCTCGGGGCCGATGTCCCCCAGGCCCAGCACGGCGGTGCCGTCCGTCACCACGGCCACGGTGTTCCAGCGGCCGGTGAGCTCATAGCTTTTGGCGACATCCTTCTTGATTTCCAGGCAGGGCTGGGCCACCCCCGGGGTGTAGGCCAGGGAGAGGGACTGCCGGTTCTTGACCTCCATTTTGGGCACGGTGTCCAGCTTGCCCCGCCACTGGTAGTGGAGCCGCAACGATTCTGCCGCGTAGTCCATAAAAACGCCTCTTTTCTGGTTTTGTCAAACAGAGTATAGCACACGGCGTGCCCGCGGGCAAGAGGAAAGGCCCCGCCGGAGCTCCGGCGGGGCCTTGTGTGCGGTGCTGCGGGTTTACGCCCATCCGTCCCTATGGGTCATCCGCGCGCTTCTCAAATACCCTGCCACAGCATGGCGTCAGCTACCTTCAGGAAGCCCGCGATGTTGGCGCCCGCCTGGATGTTGCCCTTCATGCCGTACTTCTCGGCGGCGGCGGCGCAGGCGGCGTAGATGCCCTCCATAATGCCCTTCAGCTTGGCGTCTACCTCCTCGAACGTCCAGCTCAACCGCTCGCTGTTCTGGCTCATCTCCAGGCCGGAGGTGGCCACGCCGCCGGCGTTGGACGCCTTGGCGGGGGCGAACAGGATGCCGGCCGCCTGATAGGCGGCGATGGCGCCGGGGGTGGAGGGCATATTGGCCCCCTCGAACACGCCCATGCAGCCGTTGGCAATGAGGGCCTTGGCGCTGGCCTCGTCGATCTCGTTCTGGGTGGCGCAGGGCAGGGCGATGTCGCAGGGGATGGTCCAGATCCCGGAACAGCCCTCCACATATTTGGCGGAGGGGACGTAGTCCAGATAGGTCTTGATGCGGGCCCGCTTGACCTCCTTGATCTCCTTGATGACCTTGTAGTCGATGCCGTTCTCGTCCACAATGTAGCCGTTGGAGTCGGACATGGCGATGACCTTGCCCCCCAGCTGGGTGCACTTCTGGTTGGCGTAGATGGCCACGTTGCCGGAGCCGGAGATGACCACCTTTTTGCCCTGGAAGGACTGTCCGTTGTCCCGGAGCTGGGCGTCGGCAAAGTAGCACAGGCCGAAGCCGGTGGCCTCGGTGCGGGCCAGGGAGCCGCCGTAGCTCAGGCCCTTGCCGGTGAGGACGCCGGTGAACTCATCCCGGATCTTCTTGTACTGGCCGAACAGGAAGCCGATCTCCCGGGCGCCCACGCCGATGTCCCCGGCGGGCACGTCGGTGTCCGGGCCGATGTGGCGCTGCAATTCCGTCATGAAGGACTGGCAGAAGCGCATGACCTCGCCGTCGCTCTTGCCCTTGGGGTCGAAGTCGGAGCCGCCCTTGCCGCCGCCCATGGGCAGGGTGGTGAGGGAGTTCTTGAAAATCTGCTCAAAGCCCAGGAACTTGATGACGGACAGGTTGACGGTGGGGTGGAACCGCAGACCGCCCTTGTAAGGGCCGATGGCGGAGTTGAACTGCACCCGGTAGCCCCGGTTCACCTGGACCTTGCCGCTGTCGTCCACCCAGGGCACCCGGAACATGACGATGCGCTCCGGCTCCACAATGCGGCCAATGATATTCTGCTGCTCATAGCGGGGGTCGGCCTCTACCACGGGCTCCAGGGATTCCAACACCTCCTCCACGGCCTGGAGGAATTCGGGCTCGTGGGCGCTCTTTTTCTTCAGGTCGTCCAGAACGGACAGAAGGTAAGCGTTTTTGATTGACATCGTTGTCAGCATCCTTTCTTCCTTGAAAGTGGGGCTCGATTACAATATTGTATTTTACACCGCTAAAGTGAATTTTGCAAGTCTGAGAATAAAAAATTGCAAAAATGAAATTCACAAAAAATTTTGCCGGGCCGGGAACCTTTTTGGAATCCCAGACATCTACATGGTGTGCGGGCGAGGAAACGGCGCCCGAAACGGAGCGGGCCCCGCCTGACATGGTTGCCACGCATAGCCGAACTGTCCTCTTCCCAAAAATGAAACCTGCGGTTGAGCCGGCGCGGGGAAGAGGGCGGACCTGGGGGCGTTCCCAGGTTTGCCGGGCGTCTGTGGCCTCGGGAAAAAACGGGAAAATTTTTGGATTTCCCCTTGACAGAGCGCGGTATGGGCGGTATAATACTCAAAGTGTTCAAAGACAGCGGGTGTGGAGCGCAAGCGACGCGTAAATCCCGCCGAGAATGCAGCCGATACGATTGTTTTGCGCTGTTTTCGTGTGAACACGAAGGCGGCGGTTTTTTTGTGCGGACAGAAAAATCACCTGCCGCGAAAAAATACCCGGAGGTGAATTCAAACAATGCCTAACGCAAAAGTTCTCAGTGAGAAGCAGGCCGTCGTGGCCGCTCTGGTGGACGACTTGAAGGCCGCCAACTCCGGCGTTCTGGTGGACTACAAGGGCATCACCGTGGCCGAGGATACCGCCCTGCGCCATGAGCTGCGCGAGAATGGCGTGGAGTACGCCGTGGTGAAAAACACCCTGCTCCGCCGCGCCCTGGACGACGTCGATCTGGGCGAGCTGGACGGGGTGCTCAACGGCACCACTTCTATGGCCATCTCCAAGGAAGATCCCATCGCCCCCATGCGTATCGTCAACAAGTACGCCAAGCAGATGGGCGACCGTTTCAACATCAAGGCCGGCTTCATGGACGGCAAGGTTCTGCCCTTGGACGACGTGTACGCCCTGGCCGAGCTGCCCTCCAAGGACGTTCTGCTGGGTCAGGTCCTGGGCATGATGCTGGCCCCCATTACCAGCCTGGCCATCGTCATCAAGGCGATTGCCGAGAAGAATGGCGAGGCTCCCGCCGAGGAGGCTCCCGCCGCCGAGTGAGCGGCGCACATACTTTAAATCTTGAACATTAGGAGGAATATCATCATGGCTAGCGAGAAGATCACTGCTCTGATTGAAGAAGTTAAGGCCCTTACCGTCCTGGAGCTGAACGACCTGGTTAAGGCTCTGGAGGAGGAGTTCGGCGTTTCCGCCGCCGCCATGGCCGCTCCCGCCGCCGGCCCCGCCGCCGCCGCTGTGGAGGAGAAGACTGAGTTCGACGTGGTGCTGGCCGGTTTCGACGCCGCCGCCAAGATCAAGGTCATCAAGGTGGTCCGCGAAATCACCGGTCTGGGCCTGGCCGAGGCGAAGGCCGCTGTCGAGGGCGCTCCCAAGACGCTGAAGGAGGCCGTGTCCAAGGACGAGGCCGAGGAGCTGAAGAAGAAGATTGAGGAGGCCGGCGGCAAGGTGGAGCTGAAGTAAAGCTTTTCCCATGTGTCCCGCCCATCCAAAGTCGTCCCAAACGCGCTCCCAATTTTGTCTCTTGCGGAGCGGCGTTGAGATAGGTTTTTGAGCACAAACGAAGAGTCCAGAGTGATTCATTTGAGTCACTCTGGGCTCTTTTTTTGTTGACCTTTTAGCGGCGGGCCGAGGTAATTTGAGAGGTTTTTGAGAGAAAAAATTGAGAGCAGGCCGGTGCCGAATTCCTTGGACAAGCCCTCTTGGGGGAAGGGTTGGGAGGGAGAGCGGGGAAGGGGAGCCGGGGACAAAATAAGCCGCACAAAAGGGCCAAACGAAAAGTCAGAGCAACACCATACGTCCCCGGCACTCCAACCCAAATATGTTAACCCCCCAATAATGACCCACAAAAGGGCTCAGGAATTCACGTTCCTGGGCCCTTTTTTATGTTTGGAATCCATACCATTTACCCCGTGCCGGAGGGGACGGCCATGAAAGGCGCGGTGCTGATCTGTCCCGGCGGCGCAAGGCATAGCAGTGCGGGCGCAAAAGAATTGTGCAGATTGACCGCGGCGCACATTCCAAAGAGTGGTTATATTGGAAAGTATTACAACAGTCATTTGTGTGGATGCACAACGCAAATTCCATAAGTTGGAAATTAATTTGTGACAGAATACATAGGAACTGCTGCCAACTTCTGTTAAACTAAATATATCAAACAAACAACAAAGTGGGCTGCGAGGCGCGTGGAATTCAGCATATTTCCCAAGACGTTCCGCAGCTCAGAGAACATTTCAGCATCAGGCGCGGGTCATTTGCAGTTCAAGTACCGAATGATCTTGAGCAGAAGCTGAATATTCAAAACGGAGTCCATATCGGAGAGATCAAGATGGAGCTTTTCCTCAATGCGCTTAATCCGATACGCGACGCTGTTGCGGTGGAGGAACAGGGCCTGCGCGGTGGCCGCCATGGACATACCGCTGTCTATGTAGGTGGTGAGCAGTTCAAGGTCGTTTCTGCCGTTGGCGCGGTTTGCCTTATAAAAGCTGATGATCCTTCCGGGCAGCAGGGAAAACAAGTCGATCTGCCGGTCACAGATTTCCAGCATATGATACATGGTGTAGTCCTTATAGAAAAAGACGTTCCCGCTTCCACAGTTCGGGCCCGACAGGCGCTTCCCCAGCCGGAGGGCGGCGCAGGCCTGGGTATAGGCCGCCTGGCATCCCGCCAGGGTGCGAAACTCCTGGCTCAGGCCGCAGTTGGCGTTGTAGGTGCGCAGGGTCGCGCTGAAGCTGGAGCGGGTCTGCGGGCTGTCGCAGCAAAAGGCGTCGGTGGATTTGAGCATATAGAGCTCTTCGCCATTGATGAAAATATGTTCCTTCGGCAGCTTCTGGCGCAGGTGAGAGATTAGAAATTCTGCCTGGGGCCTGGAAAAGCGCTTGAAGTCGATGACATAGACCAGATAGTCCTGCTGGTAGGGGATGTTGAGGGCGGTGGCGCGGTCGGCAATCTCCTCGGGTTCGGTGATCGTCCCATCCAGCAGCCCCCGGAGGAATATCTCGTCCAAATTGTTGCAATTGTCGCTCTGATCCATGTGCAGAGCCACATACGCCTCCAGCCGCTCAAAGAAATATTGCAGCAAATCCTGTTCGCCCTGCGTGGGGGCCTCGCCGGTGGCCACCATGGCCGCGGAGCAGTTCCGATGCCCGTTATGGAAAAAGTGGCGGATATAGAAAGCGCATCCGGACAGGGTGTTGTCCTCCAAAATGCGCAGCCGGGGATGGAGCTCCGGCGAACCAAGCAGATTGTGCCTGAGCAGGTTGCGCACCACGTCCTGAGTGAAGTACCGCCGGTCGATCAGATTTTTCAGAAACGGGTTTTGAATCGGCCGGCCTTTGGAATACGCCTTGATGTTAAAGGCCGCGTCCCAAAAGATCAGCAGACCCGAGAACGCGGGTCCCCCAACGTCGATAACTTCCTGAAGGCTGCCCGCGCACGCGGCCTGCTCCAGGTTGATCGCCCATTGGAAGGTGCGGGTGAACATCTCCTGAACGCTGTTGAACACCTGGGTGAGGGGATAGCTGTTCGGAATCAGAATCAGCGGCAGGCCGCACTCCGCGGCCTCGGACCAGGCGGAGCCGCCGGTGACAACCACACACTGGGGGCGGAACTCCTCCGCCGGCCCGGCGCTCAGGAATCGCTCTATATCCCGCCGTTCGGCGACATAGAGGGCGGAGGGCTGGCAGGAACAGCCCGGGGCGGGGAGCAGCTTGACGCTGTCGAATCGGAGCGCCGCGCCCTCTGGGCCAGCTGCGGCAGGGGAAAAAGGCGCCAGGGCATCCAGCACCATTGGAATTGTAAATGTCATAATATCCCCCGTTTCGCAAATGATATAGCAGGCGCACTGGAAACTCGGTAAACGGTTTTCAGCGCGGGCTTTGTCCAAGGATTCATGCGCGCCGACAATAATATAACATATTTTTTGCTAAATTTCATCCCTTTTAAAATTTTTATGCCAACCAGATGTTTCCGCCGCGGCGCGGGAAGGAATCCACCTGTGGAAAGGAGTGGTTTTGACGTGAATTTTGCGCAGTTTCTTGAGACCAGCGCCCTGCGCTACCCGGACAAGACGGCGATGGCCATGAAGGAACGAAGGCTGACCTACCGGGAGCTGGAGGACCGCGTCCGGCGGCTGTCTGGCGCGCTGTCCGCGATGGGGTACCGGCCGGGGGACCGAATCGCCCTGGCGGCCTGCAACTGCCTGGAATATCCCGAGATCGTCTTTGCCTGCGCCCGCCTGGGCGTCGCCGCCGTGCTGCTCAACTGGCGGCTGCCGTCCAGGGAGCTCGTGAGGCTTTTGGAGCACAACAGGGCGCAAGGGGTGATTTTGAAGCTGGCGGACCCGGAGCGGGAGCGCGGCCTCCGCGACGAGCTTGGCGGACGCATACCCGTATTTCATCTGGACGGGACGTCCGGGGGCCGTCCATATGAGGAGCTTTTGGCCGGGGAGCCCTCCAGCGGGCCCGCGGCCTGCCTGACGGAGGACCACATCCTGATGCACCTGCACACCAGCGGGACCACGGGCTCTCCCAAGCCCGTTCTGTACAGCCACGGGAGTTTCTCCAAGCAGGTGCTGGCCTACCTGTACCACATGGAGGTGACCGCCTCCGCGGTCTGCCAGCAGATGACCCAGATGTTCCATTCTGCCTGCGTGGCCATGTTCGGGTGCCTGGCGGCGGGTGCCACCGTCATCGCGCTGGACCGCTTCCATATGGAGGAATACCTTTCCACCATCGAGCGCGAGCGCTCAACCCGGCTGGCGCTGATTCCGTCGATCCTGCGCCAGATCATCGCCTATCCCCGCCTGAGCGATTATGACCTGAGCTGTGTGAAGGAGGTGGCCTACTCCACGGCCCCCATGCCGCCAAAGCTGATACAGGCGGCCATGAAGGTTCTTCCATGCAGGTATTACACCACCTACGGCATGACGGAGATGGGGCCGATCGTCACCGCCATGGGGGCGGCGGAGCACCGGCGGGAGGAACTGCTCAACTATGTGGGAAAGCCCATTATCGGCTGCGACGTAAAAATTGTGGCGAAGGACGGCTCCATCTGTCCCCCCGGAACCACGGGGGAGATCGCCGTGCGCGGCTTCGGAATGATGCGGGGCTATCTGGACATGGAGCGGGAGACCAGGGCCGCAATCCGGGATGGGTGGTTCTACACCGGGGACCTGGGCTGCCTGAGCGGGGATGGATATCTCTGCCTTCGGGGCAGGAGAAACCATATGATTATCACCGGAGGCGAAAATGTATACCCCTGCGAGGTCCAGAACGCGCTTCAAGCCGTGTGCGACGAGATCAGCGAGATCGCGGTATACGGCGTGCCCGACGACCGCTGGGGGGAGGCGGTGGTTGCCAGCGTGGTGTTGAGTCCGGGCGCGGATGTGGACGAGGAGGAGCTGCGCCGGCGCTGCCGCAGCCGCCTGGCCGGATACCAGATTCCCAAGCGCATCTTCATTGAATCCGATCTGCCCCGCAATCAGGTTGGGAAGGTGCTCATCAAGGTACTGGTGGATCGGTATGCCCAGCGTATGTCGGAACAATGAAGTTCCTTCACCTCAAGAAAGGATGAAAACGGCGATGATTCAAACAAGGTTTAGCCAAGCGCATGGAGGAGAAGGGGGCGGACGTGATTGCCATCGCCGGCTGCCCGCCGCAGGGGAGCTGATGGACCGCATGGAGGAGGGCAAACAAATCATCCATACGCTGGGCGGCGCGTTCTCCGAGTGAGCGCGGGCCCGGATGGAAATTACAGCAGGAGAAAAGAAACACAACAGAGGAGGAACACTATGGAGCATTACAAACCACTGACCGGGTTCAAAATTTTGGAGCTGGCCACATTTCTGGCGGCCCCGTCCTGTACAAAGCTTCTCTCCGATCTTGGCGCGGACGTTATCAAGGTGGAAAAGGAGTCGGGCGACACCTTCCGGCACTTTGGCCCCACATTCAAAATGCCCGCGCAGGAGGACCATAACCCGGCCTTTGACCTGATGAACGGCGGGAAGCGCTCCATCATCATCAACATGAAGAGCGAAGAGGGAATGAAAGCGTTTTTTGACCTTCTGGACAGCGCGGACGCCTTTGTCACCAACGTGCGCGAAGGCGCGCTCAAGCGCCTGGGGTGCGATTACGATTCCCTGAAGGACCGCTTCCCCAGGCTGGTTATGGCCCGGATCACCGCCTATGGCGATAAGGGGCCCCGCGCCGCGGAGCCGGGCTATGACGCCGCCGCTTTCTGGGCCGCTTCCGGCTTCCTTCTGGACCAGCGGATGATGGTCCCCGGCACTCCCAACTATCCGGTGTCCTCCCCGCAGGGCATGGGAGACGTATTTGCCGGTTCCCTGCTGGCCAACGGCATCCTCAGCGCCCTGCTGGCCCGGGAGAGGACCGGGAAAGGGGACTATATCACCTCGTCCATCTATGGCGCGGCGATTTGGGGCCTGGGCGTGATGATTCTCTCCGACGAGGAGCACCATCAGTACACCTGGCCCAAGGGCCGCTACGACCCGGGCACGACGCCCTATCAGTGCAAGGACGGACGCTGGGTCGCCTACGTAATTCCCCAGCACGAGCGCTACTTCCCCGGCGTGATCAAGGCGTTCGGCGCGCTGGAATTTTTGGATGATCCCCGCTTCATCAAGGTCTGGGACGCCAACCGGAACAAGGAAACCTATGTAAAGCGGTTTGAGGAGCTCGCGGCCCAGATGACGGCGGACGAGCTGTCCGCCAGGCTGCGGGAGCAGGATGTGCCCAACACCATCCTGAACACCTACCACGGGATCAATCAGGACGAGCAGGCCATCGTCAACGGATTCATCCAGGAGCACACCTTCCCCGACGGGGAGAAGTGCATGATGACGCTCCCTTCCGTCCGGTCCCGCAGCGCCGGAGATCCGCATACCACGGTGGGTCCGCTGCTGGCGGCGGACACCGTGGACGTGCTGCGTGAGCTGGGCTACTCCGACGAGCGGATTGAGGAGCTGGCCAAGAGCAGCGCGATCGGCGTACGCAAGTCCTGAACGCTTCGGCGAAGCGCTCGGGCGGCGGCCAAAGCTGGAATCCGCTGGGCTCCCGTTCAGCAGGGCTGGAAGGAGGTGCGGCACTGGAGAGACGGCCGGAGCCGGGGCTCTCAGCGGACCTGATAGACATGATACAAGTTCGACAAAATAGGAGGGTGAGGAAATGTCCCCCGAGATTATAAGCTTGATCGGCATTTTATTAGGACTGGTTTTCTTCATGGTGTGTGCCTGCTACGGCTGGAACATCATCATCCTGGGCATCGGAGCGTCGGTGATTACCGCCATATTCGGCGGACTGAACATTGTTGACGCGCTGACCACGCAGTATTCCGCCGGCTTTGTGAGCTTTTGGCAAAATTATATGCTGCTGTTCCTGGGCGGCGCCCTGTTCGCCCGGCTGATGACGGACTCCGGCGCGGCGTTCCGCATTGCCAGCGCCCTGTCGGGCGTGTGCCGCAAAGCCAAGAGCAAACGTGCGCAGAAAGTGCTGGCGGTTCTTACCCTGCCCATTATCAACGGCGTTTTGACCTATGGCGGCATCACCTCGTTTCTGGTGGTGTTTCTGATGGTGGCCATTGCCCGGCAGCTGTTTGAGGAGCTGGATATCCCCTGGAAAATGTACGGCTGCGCCTGCCTGGGCTCCGCCACGTTCACTGCGGGTATGCTGCCCGGCTCCCCCGGCACCACCAACCTGATTCCCACCAGGTATCTGGGCACGACCCCCACCGCGGGCGCCACGCTGGGCATTCTGGCCACCCTGCTGTGTGTCACTCTGGGCGTGCTGTTCATTATCTGGGAGGTCACTAAAGCGGAGAAGAAGGGCGAGGGCTTCCTGCCCACTGGTCAGTCCATTGTCAAAGAGATTCTTCCCATGCCCGAAATTCCGGACTACAACATTCTGCGCTGCCTTGCCCCTTGCATCATCCTGCTGGTCAGCCTGAACGTGCTGAAGTGGAGCACCACCACCTCCCTGGCGCTGGGCTGCTTTTCCTGCATCGCGCTGTTCTTTAACGAGCTGCGGCCTAAGATAAAAGGGTCCGTCGCCGCCGGCCTCAGCAGCGGCATCATGACCCTGGCCCTGGTCTGCGGCGCCAACGGATTCGGCTCCGTGGTCGCCGCTGTCCCCGGCTACGCCTTTGTGCTCGACGGCCTGATGAACATCCCCGGCCCCGCCGCGCTGCAGGTCTTTGTCTCCGTCAACATCGCCGCGGGCATCACCGGCTCCGCGCAGGGCGGCCTGGCGGTGTGCCTGTCCAACCTGGGCGAGCACTTCCTAAGCCTGGGCATCCCGGCCGGCGCTCTGCACCGCCTGTGCAGCTGCTCCGCCATCGGCCTGGACACCCTGCCCCACAGCGTGGGCGTCATCAACGCCGCCGGCGCGGCCAAGCTGACCCACAAGGAGATCTATTACTACTTCTTCATGATCACCGTGGTCATTACGATGATCTGCTCCCTGTTTGTCTGCCTGCTCATCTCTCTGGGCATCGGCGTTTAGACACCGCCGGCCAAACGGGAAAGGTCCCGCATGACGCTTGCTGCGCGGGGCCCTTCCCCCCTCAACACTTAGAAGCCGCGCCAATAGCCCCGGCACGCCTCTTTACGGCCAGATTGCCGCCCGCTCCGGCAATTGGCGCGGCTTCTCACTTTTACGCGGTTTGGAGGACGCAATGCTTACGCTTGGAATCGATATTGGTTCCGCCACCAGCAAGGTCGCGGTGATGCGCGGGGGAACGGTTGTGCTGGCCACCGCGCTGCGCAGGGCTGGGATCGGCTCCGACGGCCCCGGCGCCGTGCTGCGGGACGCCCTGCGGCTGGCGGGCTGCCAAATGGAGGATATCGCGGCCGTGGCGGCCACGGGATACGGAAGAAACATGATGGAAGAGGCCGACTACCGCATCAGCGAACTGAGCTGCCACGGAAGGGGGGCCCATTTTCTGGCCCCGGAGACCCGGACCCTGATTGATGTGGGCGGGCAGGACGCCAAAGTGATCCGCCTGGACGGCAGGGGGCGGATTATGGAGTTTATGATGAACGACAAATGCGCGGCCGGCACCGGCCGGTTTTTGGAGGTCATGGCCCAGGTGCTGGGCTGCGGCATTCAGGAATTCAGCGGCCTGGCCGAGGGCCAGGAGGCCGCCCCCATCAGCAGTACCTGCGCGGTCTTTGCCGAGACGGAGGTCATCTCGCGCCTGGCTGCGGGCACGCCCCGGGGCAGCATCGCCGCGGGCATAAACCTATCGATTGCCAAACGGGTAGGCGGGCTGGCCATGCGGATGGGCGTCGTCCCGGCGGTTATGATGAGCGGCGGCGTGGCCCAAAACGCCTCCCTCGTGGATATGCTGGGCCGTGAATTGGGGGCGGACATCCTCGTAGCCAAGGAGTGCCAGTTCTGCGGCGCGCTGGGCGCCGCCCTGCTGGCATGGGAAAAAACGCGAGCCTCGGGCAGGAAAGAGCCGTAGGGTTCCAAAGCCCCGGGCATCACCGTTTTGATGGCGCTTCCGCCGGGAGCGCTTGGACAAGATATTTGGAACGAAAGCTGAGGGATCTATATGAATGCAACTTCAGAACAAAAAGCGCCCCGGCCCGCGCCTGAAATCCCCCTCTCCAAGCAGATGGCCAATCAGCAGTCCGCGGACCTGATCCGCGCGGCCAAGCAGGCCAAGGCCCGGGGAGAGAAAATCGCGTGGGCCTCCGCTGTTTTCCCCCAGGAGATTCCAGAGGCCCTGGGCATGGTCGTGCTTTATCCGGAGAGCTTCTCCGCCGGCGTGGCGGCCAGGAAAAAGGCGGGTCCATTCCTGGAGGAGGCGGAGGGAACGCTGGGCTACTCCCAGGATATCTGCTCCTATATCCGCATCAATTTTGCCTTTGGCGCGCTGCACGACAAGGAGGGGTTTGAGGAATTTGAATTCCCCATGCCCGACTGCCTGCTGCTGTGCAACAACAGCTGCGGCCAGGTGATGAAATGGTTTGAAAATCTTTCCGAGCAGCTGGACATCCCCATCTTCTTTTTCGACGCGGTGTATAACTACGACGAGGACGGCATCCCGGATTACCGAATGCGCTATCTGACCGATCAGCTCAAGCAGCTGATGATAGATCTGGAGGCGTTTACGGGGAAAAAGCTGGATCAGGAGCGCTTCCTGGATGTGCAAAAGCGTTCCCAGATCAACCGGGAGCTGTTCCAGCAGGTGGTGGAGAAATCGCTGTACAAGCCCTCCCCGGCCACAGGGTTCGACCTGTACAACTACATCAGCGTCATGATTACCTGCCGGGGCAAGAGCTCCACGACGCAGATCATGACCCAGCTGCGGGATGAGATGGAGGCCCGGCACCAGGCGGGCACATCCAGTTTCCGCGGCGAGGAGCGGCACCGCACCTACTGGAGCGGGATTGCCTGCTGGCCCTATCTGTCCCATAATATGCGGACCATGAAGCGCAGCGGAATGAATATTGTGGCCTCCGGATATGTCCGAAGCTGGATGCTGGAGTATGAGCCGGGCGATTTGGCCAGCATGGCCCGGGCCTATGCCGTATCCGTGGCGGCAAATATCTCCGTGCCGGAGTACGCCCAGCGCAGCGCGGATATGATCCGGGAGTACGGCTGTGACAACATGATCTGCCACAACAACAGAAGCTGTAAGATCAGCGCCTACAACCTGGACTGCGGGCGGCATCTGATTTTGGAGCAGACAGGCGTCCCCTGCGTCAGCTTTGACGGGGACCAGTCGGATTACCGGGTCTACAGCGAGGCGCAGTTTGAAACCCGCATTCAGGGCTTGGAGGAGATCTTGGAGGGAAAGGAGGAGTCCGGCCATGTTGAATGACGCGCTGCAAAAATTGGAGGAAACCGCCCGCTCCCCCAAGCGGGCCATGGAGGCGTACCGGCAGGCGGGCAGGCCGGTGGCCGGGTGCATCCCGGAGTATACGCCGGAGGTTATGGTTCACGCCGCTGGCTTTATCCCCTTCGGATTGTGGGGGGGCGAGACCACGATCATGCTTGCCGACAGCTACATTCCCACCTTTGCCTGCTCCCTGGTGCGCTCCTGCGCGGAGTACGGGCTGAATGGGACGTATCGGGGGCTGTCCTTCATCATCGCGCCCATATTGTGCGACGCGCTGAAGGGCTGCGTGCAGACCTTCCGTGTGGCGGTCAAGGACCCGCCGGTCCTGCCGTTTTCCCTGCCGCAAAACCGAACCCTGCCCAGCGCGGCCGCGTTTACCGCGCAGGAGTACCGGGCGTTGGGAGAAAAAATCCAGAAGCTCACCGGCGCCGGGATCTCCGGGCAGGCCATGCGGCGGTCCATCCGAATCTACAACGAGCACAGCCGGGCTATGCGGGACTTTGACCGGGCCGCCGCCGAGCACACCGACGTGATCGGGGCCCGGGCCCGCCAGGCCGTATTCAAAAGCGCCTGGTTCATGGAAAAGGAGGAGCACACCGGGCTGGTGCGGCAGATCACGCGGGCGCTTGAGGAGCGCCCGGCCTGCCGGAAAAACCCCGCGCGGGTGGTCCTGACGGGCGTAAGCGCCGGCTCGGCGGCGCTCATGGAGCTGCTGGAGGAGGAAGGGTTCGACGTGGTGGGCGACCACGTCTATCAGGACAGCTGGACCTATCTCCATCCCATTCGCGAGGACTTGGAGGACCCGGTCATGGCCCTGGCGGAGCACTGGATTCAGGTGGGCGGGAGCTGTGTGGCCCACGAGCGCCGGCGCAGCCGTTCCGCCGCCGTCTTAAAGCTCGCCAAGGAGCGGGAGGCCGGCGCGGTGGTGCTGTGCCTGATGAAATTCTGCGACCCGGAGGAGTACGAGGCTCCCCTGATGCTGGCGGAATTGAAGAAGTCCTGCCCCACCCTGACGCTGGACATAGACCAGAACAGCGACAACCTGGAGCAGCTTCGCACAAAAATCCAGACCTTCCGGGATGTGCTGGATTCCTGAAGTAATGAACAAAAAATTTCCATAGAGGAGGAATAATTTCCATGAAAATCGAGACAAAATTTACAAAAATGTTTGGCATTGAAAAGCCCATCATCCAGGGCGGTATGCAGCACATCGGCGTACCCGCGTTCGCGTCCCTCTTCTCCAACGCCGGCGGCATGGGTACCATCAACATCACCTGCTATAAGAGCCCCGAGGAGTTCGCGGACGCCGTGGCGGAGATGAACGAGCTGACGGACAAGCCCTGGATTGTGAACATCTCGCTGGCGCCCGACCTGACCAAGGGGGATGAGATATTCAAGTATATCGACGTGTGCGCCCGGGGAAAAGTGGCGGCCATCGAATTTGCCGCCGCCAGCCCGGAGATGTTCATGCCGGCCTGCAAGGAGGCGGGCATCAAGATCATCCACAAGAGCCCGAACGCCCACGTGGCAAAGCGCATGGAGGAAAAAGGCGCCGATGTGGTCACCATCGCCGGCTACGAGGTGGCTGGCCACCCCAGCAGGGACGGGATCGGCACCTTCGTCATCGCCAATAAGGTGGCCTCTATCTGCAGCTGCCCGGTGATGGCCGCCGGCGGCGTGGCGGACGGCAGGGGCCTGGCCGCGGCACTGGCCCTGGGTGCCAGCGGCGTGGTGGTGGGCACCCGTTTTGTCGCCACCACCGAGTGCCCCATCTCCTACAACCACAAGAAATGGATCGTGGACCACTCCGAGCGGGACACTGTGCTGATTCAGCAGAGCATCAATAATATGATGCGCGTGGCCGATAATACGGCGGCAAAGCTGACCCAGGAGATGGAGAAGCGGGGGACCACCCTTCAGGAGCTGATGTCCGTGATCTCCGGCAAGCGGAGCAAAGAGGGCTACGCGGACGGCAACGTGGACGGCTCCATCTACGCGGTGGGCCCGGTGATCGGCCTCATCAACAGCATGGAGGACATTAAGCCGGTGGCGCAGGTCATGGACGAGATGGTGGACGACGCCTATGCCATCATTCAGTCGCTGAAGCAGAGCTTTTCGTAAGAGTGGGGAGGAACCATCATGAGCGAGATCATTCAGATTCAGCGGCAGGGGCGCGTAGCGCTGGTGACGCACAACAGGCCCGAGGCCAGCAACGCCTTCTCCTATGAATCCTATGGGGCGATCCGGGACGCCATGCGGACGCTGGGCGGCGACCCGGACGTGGGCGCCATCGTCATCACCGGCGCTGGAAAGCATTTCTCCGCAGGCGGTGATATTGTGCGCTTCCGCCAGCTCATTGAGAGCGGTGAATTTCTGGCGGCGGAGAATATCCTCTACGCCGGCGAGATGTCCGCGGCTATCCGCCGCTGCCCCAAGCCGGTGATCGCTATGGTCAACGGCGTGGCGACCGGGGCCGGGTTAAGCTGTGCGCTGGCCTGCGACTTCCGGGTGGCCGCGCCCTCCTCCAAGCTGATTATGGCCTTCGTCAACATGGGCCTGTGCGGAGACACGGGGAGCCTCTATTTCCTGCCCAAGCTGGCGGGCATTCCCGAGGCGCAGCGCATGATGATGACCGGCGAGCCCGTCTCCGGCGAAGAGGCGTACCGAATTGGCCTGGTCTCCATCCTGGCGCAGGAGGGCGGCCTGGCGGAGGCTGCCATGGCGTTTGCCGACAAGCTGGCCAACAAATCCACCGCGGCCATCGCGGAGCAGAAGGCCATTTCCAACCGATACTTCTTCCAGGATCTGGACGCCTATTTTCAGGATGAGGCCGCGGCAATGGCCGCGCTGTCCCGCAAGCCGGACTTCAAGGCGGCGGTGTACGCCTTCCTGGAGAAGAAAAAGCCCGTGTTTAACCAGCCGTGAGCGGGCAAAGGGGTTATGTACAGCGGTTTCAACTTTAGAAAGGTGGATTTTTCATGGAATTTAAACTGACGGAAGACCAATTGATGTGCCAGAACAGCGCGCGGGAATTCGCCCAGCGGTTCATCACCAAGGAGCGCATGGAGCAGGCGGACCGGGAGCGCCGGGTACCTGACGATATCTTCCAGGGGATGTGCGACGCCGGATTCGCGGGGCTGATCTTCGACCCGAAGTACGGCGGCGTCGGGCTTGGCATGGACAGCTATGTGCTGACCCTGGAGCAGCTGGCCGGCAAGGACCCCTCGATGTCCGCCGTGCTGGTCATCAGCGTGATGTTTTTGTATGCCATCAATCTGTACGGAACGGAGGAACAGAAAGCCAAATATCTGCCCGGCGGGATCGAGGGCAAATTCCGCGGGTCGTTCGCCTTTACCGAGGCGGGCACCGGCTCCGACCCCAAGCAGCTGACCACCACCTATAAGGAGGAGGAGGACTGCTTCGTCATCAACGGCGTGAAGCGGTTCATCAGCAACGCGGGCTACGAGGGGCCTATTATTCTCTTTGCCAATGACTCCAACGGGGAAAATACCACCGCTTTCGTATTTGACAAATTTGGCCCGGGCTACAGCCTGTCTACGGCCTGGGACACCATGACCTGCCATGCCAGCCCCGTGTACGACATCTTCCTGGACGAGGTGCGCATCCCCAAGGACAGCGTTTTGGGCGGCATCGGGGGCGGTTTCAAAATTCTGAAGGGAGTCATCGCTTTCAGCAAGATGGGCGTGATGGCCCAGTGTGTGGGCAATATGGGCCATGCCTATGAGCTGGCGGTCAAGTACGCCAAGGAAAAGCTGCACCGCGGCAAGCCCATCAGCAAATTCCCCACCATCCAGACCAAGATCGCGGAAATCGCCGCCATGCATCAGAGCTGCCAGCTGCTGGTGTACCGCTTGGCGGAGCACCTCAACGACGCCAAGCCGGAAGATATGGGGGCCGTCATCGCCGAATCCGGCATGGTGAAAGGCCACGTGGCGGACACTGGCTTTATCTGCTGCCAGAAGGCCATGAGCGTGCTGGGCGCTTACGGCGTGTGCGGCGAGTACGAGATTGAGCGCTGTGTCAGGGAGTCGCTGCAATATCCCTGCGTAGAGGGCGTGGGCGACATCCAGCGCATCATGTGCGGCAGCTATGCGCTGCGCCCCTGAACGAAGCAAGCCGCCGGGGGAGAACGCCGGACGGGGCGGGTGAGTGGTGAGCGATGGAATGGATCAGCCTGTTGGGCATCATAGCCGCCATCGCGCTGTTTGCCGCGCTCTGTTTCAAAGGGATTCCCGTCACGGTCAGCGCTCCGGCGTTGAGCATCATGCTGTGGCTGTTCAGCGCCGCCGCCGGGGACGGCCTCTCCTTTGACGGCGCGGTGAGGATATTTTCGTCCGGGGCGGCTTCAGCCATTGAGCGCTACCTGCTGCTGTTTATGTTCAGCGCGTCGTTCGGCGGCCTGCTGTGCGAGGTGGGCATCGCGTCCGCCATAGGGGCCTTTTTCAGCGGCCTGATTATGAGAGCCCCTAAACGCTGGCAAAAGCTGCTGGCGGTGGCCGTGGTTCCCCTGATTAACGCGATCCTGACCTACTCTGGGGTGAGCCTCTTCGTGGTGGTATTCGCCGTGGTGGCCATTGCCCGGGATCTGTTCCGCCGGATGGACGTCCCCTGGCACCTGTATTCGATGAGCATGATCGGTTCGGCGACCTTTACTTCCGGGCTGCTGCCGGGCTCCCCTTCCCTGTCCAATTTGGTGCCCATGGAGTATCTCGGGACGACCTCTCTGGCCGCCCCGGTGCTTTCCCTGATCCTGTCCGCAGTCAGCCTTGCGCTTGGCGCGGGCTATATGGCGTTCGCTCTGTGGCGGACCGAGCGGGCGGGCGAGGGCTTTTTGCCCACCGGCGAGGGGATTTCCCAGGTGGAGTTCCGCACACAGGCGGGCGAGCGGAAAATTTGTGTGCCGCTGGCGTTTCTGCCGATGCTCTCCCCCGTGATATTCATCAATGCGGCCGGGCTTTCGGTGGAGCTGTCTTTGCTGTTAAGTAATCTCCTGATCCTGATCCTGTATCGAAAGCACCTGAGCTTGGAGCGCGTAAAAAATGGGCTGGTTTCCGGGCTGACGGCGGGAATTTCCCCGGCCATCTCCCTGGGTGTCATGATGGGGTTTGGGAGTATGTTGACCAGCTCGTCCGGGTTCCGCCCCATACTGCGCCTGGTATACGGCGTGCCGGGTCCCATGGTGCTCAAGGCCATCGTCATGGTGTCTGTGACCTCCTTCCTGCTGGGAAACGCGAACGCCGGCATCACCACCAGCCTGGAGGCCATGGGGCCGGATGCCTTGCTGCTGTCCGGCGTCTCCCCCGAGGCGCTGCACCGCGCGGTGTCGATGGCAAGCTTGTTCGGGGCCTCCCCCCACTCCAGCGCGCTGTGCAACTCCCTGCTGGTGGCCAAGCTGAACCACAGGGTGAGCTACCGGCACTATTTCGTGATCGGGATCGTGAACACGGCAATCCTGTCCGTCGTGGCCGTGGTCCT
Source organism: uncultured bacterium (assembly GCA_946548895.1). Classification (GTDB taxonomy): domain Bacteria; phylum Bacillota; class Clostridia; order Oscillospirales; family Oscillospiraceae; genus Enterenecus. The sequence goes on from CAMNQF010000029.1 coordinate 30,908, forward strand.
TATCCAGGCGGGAATTACATATTAGAACTCGTCTGAACACAGGCGGCGCGGCGGGAAAGCCCGCCGCCAGGTACAGGCAAGCTTTGGCTTGATGGAGGAGGCGCGGTCATTGATGACGTATCAAAATTATCTTGTGGACGTGGGCCCGGACAAAATCGCTCTGCTCACGGTCAACCGGCCTGAAAAGCGCAACGCCATGAGTGCCGAGGCGTGGCGGGAGCTGGAACACTTTTTCGCCTGGGCCGACCAGGCGCCGGAGGTGGGCATGGTCATCCTCACCGGCGCTGGGAATAAGGCGTTTATCGCCGGCGCCGACCTGAACAGCCTGGCCGGGCGCCGGCCCGCGGACTGCTTGAAAAACGCGGCTCAAAGCGCCCTGCGCCGGATCGAGCGGTGCGCCAAGCCCGTCATCGCCGCAGTCAACAGCTATGCTTTCGGCGGCGGCTGTGAAACGGCTATCGCCTGTGACTTTCGCGTGGCGTCGGAAAACGCGGTCTTTGCCTTGCCGGAGACGGGGCTGGGCATCATCCCCGGGGCGGGTGGAACCCAGCGTCTGAGCCGGCTGATCGGCCTGGGCAGGGCAAAAGACATGGTTCTGCTGGGCCGCAGCGTCTCCGGGCCGGAAGCGGTGCGGATCGGCCTGGCCACCGCCTGCGTGCCCCAGGAAAAGCTGCTGGAAGAGGCCAGGCAGATGGCGGCGCAGATGCTAAAGCGCGGGCCGCTGGCCCTTCAAATGGCAAAGCATCTGCTGCAGGCTTCGCTGTCCTCCAGCGAGGACGTGGGGCTGCTGATGGAAAACATGGCCTTTGGCGCGCTGTGCGGCACCCAGGACAAGCGGGAGGGCGTGATGTCGTTTTTGGAAAAACGCAACCCCAGCTATCAGGGGAAATAACACATTTCAAGGAGGAATCTCAACTATGCTGGATTTAAATGGAACCGGCCTGGTCATGCTGGAAGAGGACAAAGAACTCATCTCCATGGTCCACGACTTTGTGCTGAAGGAGGTCCGCCCCCGGGCGGCGGAGCACGACCGGTCCGGCGAGCTGGACTGGGAGTCCTATAACAAAGCCTTTGAGATGGGGCTTATCTGCGCGGACCTGCCCGCCGAATACGGCGGCCAGGGCATGAGCGCCGTCACCAGCGCCTGGATCCGGGAGGAATTGATGTATGGCGACGCCGGCTTCGGCCTCACGTGCGGCACCAACAATCTGGGGATCAAGCCGGTGATGCTGGCCGGTACGGAGGAGCAGAAGCGCTGGTGCGTGGAGGTGCTCACCAGTGACAAACCCGGCCGGGATCCCAGATGGCCCCAGAAGCGCAGCGGCTTCGCCGCCTTTGCCCTGACGGAGCCGGACGCGGGCTCTGACGCCGGGGCCTGCCGCACCACGGCGGTAAAGACCGCCGACGGCAGCGAGTACATCCTGAACGGCCGCAAGTGCTTCATCACCAACGCCTGCTACGCCGATTTTATGTGCGTGGTGGCCTCCATAGACCGCAGCCTGGGCTATAAAGGGCTGACCATGTTCCTGGTGGACGCCCACCTCCCCGGAGTTTCCATCGGCAAGCATGAGGACAAAATGGGCATACGCCAGTCCGCCACCTGCGACGTGATCTTTGAGGATGTGCACATTCCCGCCTCCGCCCTGGTGGGCAAGGAGGGCGAAGGCTTCAAAATCGCCATGAAAACGCTGGAGCACGGCAGGGCCAGCATCGGGGCGGGCTGCGTAGGCATCATGCGCGCCGCCCTGGAGGAGGCCGCCCGATACGCCCAGGTGCGCAAAACCATGGGAAAACCCATCTGGAAAAATCAAGGTATCAGCTTCAAGCTGGCCAATATGCAGATCGACATCGAGACCAGCCGCGCCATCGGCATGAAGGTAGCCGCCCTGGTGGACGCCGGTTCCCGTGAAGCCGCCGAGCTGGGGCCCATTGCGAAGTGCTATTGCACCGACGCGCTGAACCGCGTTGTGACCGAGGCGGTACAGATTTTGGGCGGCTACGGCTATATGCGGGACTACCCGGTGGAAAAACTGATGCGGGACGCGAAGATATTCCAGATCTTTGAGGGCACCAACGAGGTGCAGCGCATGATTATTGGCAACGGCGTCGTCGCAAAATACAAGGTCAAGGAGTGACGGGTTTCCCCTTTGACCGGCAGAATCATTTCCGGCGAGCCGGAGCGGATGGCCATATTGTCTGCTCAGTTCCGCCATCCGGCCTTTCCCGGCGGATCCTATGCCCTCCAGGGTTGGAAAAACAGAGGAAACAGCGCCCGCTTCCGCATGGCCCGCCCGGAGACAGTACAGTGATTCTGGACACCGGCCTGATGGGCCGGCACGAGTGTGCACGGGCCTGAACCACTGTCCGCCCCTATTCTGATAAAACGAGGTCGCTATTATGAAGCCCTTAACCGGAATCACTGTCATTGAGCTGTCTACATACATTGCGGCGCCCTCCTGCGGGCGGGTGCTGGCCACCCAGGGCGCCCGCGTCATCAAGGTGGAGTCGCCCGCCGGAGATGAGGAACGCCGGTTTGGCCCTACGCTGTGGAATCCCGCCACCGATGAGGAAAATCCAATTTATGACACTCTGAATGGCGGAAAAGAGGCCGTCTGCCTGAATTTAAAGGATCCGAAGATGATGGAGCGCTTCCACCAGCTGTTGAGCCACGCGGATGTCTTTGTCACCAACCAGCGCCCCAAGGCGCTCCGGCGTATGGGGCTGGACTACGAATCGCTGAAAACGCGCTATCCCCGCATGGTGTACGCCGTGCTGCTGGGCTATGGGGAGCGCGGCCCAAAGGCCGATTTCCCAGGTTTTGACGCCATTGCCATGTTTGCCACCGGAGGATTCATCCAGGATATGATGGTGGACGCGCCCGGGGCCTATCCCACCTATCTGCCGATGGGGGTCGGCGACATGGTCTGCGGCACCATTCTGGCGGGAGGGATTGGGACGGCCCTGTTCAACCGGGAGCGGACCGGGGCTGGGGACTATGTGTCCATCTCCCTGCACGGCGCGGCCATGTGGATGTTCAGCATTATGTCCACAGGCACTCAATTCGGCTACCAGTGGCCCAGAAGCCGGTATCAGGGCGGACCCATGGGCGTGCCGTACAAGACAAGAGACGGTCAGTGGATACTGCCCGTGGTGAACGAGTACGAGCGCTACTGGGCGGATTTCTGCCACGCGGTCGGCGCGGACGGCATTGTGGACGATCCCCGCTTCTGTACCAAAAAAGCCACCTTCGACCCGAAAAACCGGGAGGACTGTATCCGGTATTTTGAGGCGTGCATCGCAAAGCTGGAGTGCGCCGAGCTGATCGCCAGGCTGGAGCGGGCCGACATCATTGCCAGCAAGCTGGCTCATTTCAAGGACAATCATCAGAATGAACAGGCCCTGGTCAACGGGTATATGAGCCCCATAACCTATCCCAACGGGGATCAAATCACTCTGGCGCAGCCTCCGCTGCACTTCGGGAGCCTGGCCGTGCCCAGCGCACAGGCCGCCGCTCCCATTGGGGCGGATAACGATAAAATTTTCATAAACGGGACCTGTACGCTGGGCGGCCCTGGGGAGCTTTGAGGCAGGCGGTCCATCCTTCGGCGGGCAGGGCTTTTCCTCACCCCGTTCATGGCGTTGCAGGACGCGAAAACCGCCCCGCCCGGGTCCCCACATTCCCCTCGCTGTGTGGGAAAACCGTTGTCCCCATGCTGATCGTAGAGATTGAGCGCCAAACTGCGGCGCAGCGTACAAAAGCCGCCGGGAAATTCCCGGCGGCTTTTGCCGTCATGGCGTCCGTCCTTTGGAAACCATGGTTCAGCCAAAACCGTTCTCCGCCCACGTTGTCCCGGTGCACCCCAGGGCGATAGACCGGACGCCGAACATCTCATAGACACGCCGGACCGTTTCCTCCAGCACATACGCGCCAACGCCCCGGCCCCGGCACCCTCTGTCAATCACAAATCCCATCAGACGGTAAAACGGCCGCGACCGCATCTCCTAAGGCGCACCGGGACGATTGACACCGGGGGAACTGTATATTATAGTGGGAAAAGAGCCGGCGTCAAACCCTTTTGACAAGCCGAAACGGGGCCGTGTCAAGCCGTTTTGATAGACACGGAGGGAGGCATTTGGGATAATGCCTTCGAAAGGAGGACAACCCATGGAAATAGGAAAGAAGCTGAAAGCGGCGCGTCAGGAGGCCGGGCTCACCCAGGAGCAGGCGGCGGAGCGCCTGTTTGTGTCCCGCCAGACCATCTCCAACTGGGAAAATGAAAAGACCTACCCCGACATCACCAGCGTCGTCCGGCTGTCCGACCTGTATTCCATCAGCCTGGACGAACTATTGAAAGGGGATGTCAGAATGCTGAAGCATCTTGAGGAGAATACGGATCTTGTGAAAAGCAACCAGAAGCTGATCCTGGCGGCGGCGGCCAACGTGGTAATTTTTCTGTGCTGTCTGATCGCGGCGTTTTTCCTGCCGGAGAGCGTGTTGTTTATCGTATGCGTGTTTTGTCTGGCGGTGGTAGGCATGACGTATTTGATGTACCAGATCATAAAAAGGATATGAGGTGGGGATATGAAACCGCAATATATTGTCATGGCCGCCATGGCTGCGGCAGCGGTGATCGTGGGCAGTGTTTTTACGGCGTACCAGCTCTACCGGCTGGTGGGGGTGGACGCGGAAACCCGGGGGCTGAAGCACCCGAAGCTGTGGGGGGTCTTCTCCCTGTCGGGAAACGGCAGTTCCGGGCTGCTGCTCTAAGGTGCGGCGGATGCTTGTGGAGTACGGCCTGTCCGGGTGGGACATGGCGTATATCCTCCCGGCGGACAAAGAGCTGCATGACTGCATCAAGAAAAAGGAGAGGGCGTGAGCTCTCTCCTTTTCGTGTGTAATCACGTGTGCAATTTTTCTATTTTTTTGTTCGGTACGGCGAACTTGATGTGCGCCGCGTTGAACGCAATAAAGCCCCGGAACCGTTGCGGCTGTAAGAGAAAACCGAGAAGCCTTGAAAACAAAGGCTTCCCGGTTTGGCGCGGAAGGAGGGATTTGAACCCTCGCACGGTTTAACCCGTCTACTCCCTTAGCAGGGGAGCCCCTTCGGCCACTTGGGTACTTCCGCGTGCCGAAAACATCAAAATGATGAAATTTTGATCTGGCGGAGAGAGTGGGATTCGAACCCACGGCCCTTGCGGGTCACCGGTTTTCAAGACCGGCTCCTTAAACCACTCGGACATCTCTCCCAATCGGAAACCGCCTAAATGCAAGGGTTATGATAGCATATTCCCACGCATTTGTCAACGGGCAATTTCAGTTCTCATATCATTTGTAAAATCCGAGGAGCGGAAACCTGCACCCGCTCCAGACAATGTTTCTATGGCCGCGGAGCAGTTTCATAACGAAAAGCGTATCAACAAAAGGAGACCCTATCGCCGCCCTATCCGGCGGTGATAGGGTCCGTAGCCACATATTCCGCCTTATCCCAGCATCGCTTCCAAAGCATCCTTATCTGTCCAAAATCCTGCCATCCGTTGAAATGGTAACTACATTCCACGGAATATACCTTCCACTCGCCTGCAGGGCGCGCTTCACCGCGCTCTCAATCCCGCCGCAGCAAGGGACCTCCATGCGCGCCACAGTCACGCTCTTGATGCCATTCCCGGCGATAATCTGCGTCAGTTTTTCGGCGTAATCTCCTTCGTCCAGCTTAGGACAGCCGATTAGCGTCACATGGTTGCGGATGAACTCGTTATGGAAATTGCCATAGGCGTAGGCGGCGCAGTCGGCGGCGATGAGCAGCCTGGCCCCGTCCAGATAGGGGGCGCGCACCGGCGCCAGCTTGATCTGCACCGGCCACTGGGACAGCTGGCTGTCGGCGGGCGCCTGGGAAACGGGGGCGGCGCAGGGCTCTCGATGGAGGGCCTTGGCCTGAGTTCCCGGACAGCCGCAAGGGAGAGAGGCCTTTTCCTTCTTTGCGGCCAGCACCGCCGCCTCATTGTAGGCCGGCGCCTCCCGCTCCTCAAAGGTGATGGCCCCTGTGGGGCAGGCGGGCAGGCAGTCGCCCAGCCCGTCACAGTAGTCCTCCCGGGTAACCCTCGCTTTGCCGTACGCCATCTCAATGGCGCCCTCGTGGCAGGCTGCGGCGCAGGCGCCGCAGCCGTTGCACTTTTCTTCATCAATGTGAATGATTTTGCGAATCATAAAAGCGCTTCCTTTCTTTGGTCAACCTCGTTTTTGTTCTCCTCGTTGACTTTCTGGCGTCAGTATAGTATGATTCACTCTGTTTGTATGTTGAAATTTCAACAAGGGGATTCGGTTTATGAAAGAATATTTTGACATATTGCGCGCCTGTCCCCTGTTTCGGGATATGGAGCCGCAGGAGCTCAAAAAAGCTTTGGAATGCCTCAGCGCGAAAGTATCTTTCCTGGCCAAAGGCGAGGCGGCCCTCAGGGAAGGAGATCCGGCAAACTATGTGGGGATTGTCCTGGCGGGCAGGCTCCAAATCGAGCGGACGGACTTTTTTGGAAACCGAAGCATTCTGGCGCAGCTTGCCCCGGGAGAGCTGTTTGGGGAATCCTTTGCCTGCGCGGGCGTGAAGGCGGTGCCGGTCACGGTGGCGGCCATAGAGGCCGCGGAGGTTATGCTGGTCGACTGCCTGAGCATCACCCGTTCATGCGGCAATGCCTGTCATATTCACCAACGGATGATTTTCAACCTCCTCCAAATCGTCGCGGCGAAGAACCTGCTGTTCCACCAGAAAATTGAGGTCACATCCAAGCGCACGACGCGGGAGAAGCTAATGGCCTATCTGATGCTCCAAGCCAAACGGCTGGGCAGTTTGGAGTTTGAGATTCCTTACAACCGGCAGGAGCTGGCCGACTATCTGGAGGTGGAGCGGAGCGGCCTGTCGGCGGAGATCGGAAAGCTGCGCAGGCAGGGGGCGATTGAGGCGGAGCGCAGAAGATTCAAAATATGCAGGCCGCCCGGCGCCTGAGGCGGCAGCGCCCGCAAACCTCCCTGGTATGGCTGGCAAAAACGGCGTAAACGCCTGCGTGTTTCCCTCTGGCCGCTTTCCCGGCTGTGATGAGAAGCGGCTATTCCGCGAGCGCGGAAACACAAACGGCGGCGGAAGGAGAACATACTCCTCCCGCCGCCGCGGCAGCCGAATATCATATTCAGTATCGGTCAAGATATATTCGGATGCTGGTAGGGAATCTGCTCCGGCCCGCAGTAGAGGCCGTAAGCGTCGCAAATCCAATAGGTTCCATTCACGTTCACCCTCGTCCACTGGTGGGAATAGGCCACATGGTTTTCTGTCATCACCCGCAGCGCCACCGCAATGGCGCACGGCTGCGCCTCGCGGCTCAGGCCCGTGAGCGGCTCCACAATGGCCTCCGCCGCCGTCAAGCTGCCCTCCGGGGCAAATCGGCCGGCTGATTTTCCGATCATCAGCCCGTACTCATACGCGGTCCGCACATTTCTCCCCAATTCACGCGGATACTCTTTTCGAGTATCCGCGTTTTTGCGGGCCGGACATTCAGCTCAAAAAGTCCTTCAGCTTTTTGGACCGGCTGGGATGGCGCAGTTTCCGCAGCGCCTTGGCCTCGATCTGCCGGATGCGCTCACGGGTGACATTGAACTCCTTGCCCACCTCTTCCAGGGTCCGGGTGCGGCCGTCCTCAATGCCAAAGCGCAGCCGCAGCACCTTCTCCTCCCGGGGGGTGAGGGTGGACAGCACGTCCACCAGCTGCTCCTTCAGCAGGGTGAAAGACGCGGCCTCCGACGGCTCGGAGGCGTCGTTGTCCGGGATGAAATCCCCCAGGTGGCTGTCCTCCTCCTCGCCGATGGGGGTCTCCAGCGACACCGGCTCCTGGGCGATTTTGAGGATCTCCCGCACCTTTTCCACCGGCATCCCCATCTCCTCGGCGGTCTCCTCCGGGCTGGGGTCGTGGCCCAGCTCCTGCAAGAGCTGGCGGTTCACCCGGATCACCTTGTTGATGGTCTCTACCATGTGTACCGGAATGCGGATGGTCCGGGCCTGGTCGGCGATGGCCCGGGTGATGGCCTGCCTGATCCACCAGGTGGCGTAGGTGGAGAACTTATAGCCCTTGGTATAGTCGAATTTCTCCACCGCCTTGATGAGGCCCAGGTTGCCCTCCTGGATCAGGTCCAGGAACAACATACCCCGGCCCACGTACCGCTTGGCAATGGACACTACCAGCCGCAGGTTGGCCTCCGCCAGCTGCTGTTTGGCCCGTTCGCCCCCCTTGACCGCCTTTTTCAGCTCCTTTAAGACATCCGCGGGGATCTCCTCGCCGGACTTGGCCAGCTCGTCCAGCTGCTCCTGGGCCGCCGCCCCCGCCCCCATGGCCTGGGCCAGCTCAATCTCCCGCTCCGGGGTGAGCAGGTCCACCTTGCCGATCTCCTTCAGATACATCCGCACCGGGTCGTCGATGGCGAAGGAGTCCACCAGGGTGTTGGGGTCCACGATCTCCTCCTCGGGGATTTCTTCCAGCTCGGCCACCGGGGGGAGCGCGTCGTCGTCCAGCTCCAGGGGAAAATCTTCCCCGGCGGTGTCGATGCCCAGGTTTTCCAGCACGTCGTACACCTTGTCCAGTTGGTCGCTCTCCAGGCTGATGGAGTCCAGCGTCTCCATCATCTCCCCGGAGGACAGCTTGCCCTTTTTATAGCCGGTATCGACGAGTTCCAGCAGCTTTTCCCCGTTCTGGACCCCCTCGATCATCTTGGACAGCTCCGCTTTGGCCGCCTCCAGCTTCTCCGGGCTCACCTGGGTGTGGGGAGTTGCCTCCGCCTTTTTCACGGTCTTTTTCTTGTCGCTCATGGTCGTTCATCCTCCAAAGCCTTTTTTCTTTTTCAGCGCCTGCCGGAGCTCCATCAGTTCCTCCGGGCTTTTTATGTCCCCCTTGCGATGCTCTGCAAGGATGATTCGTTTACAGTCCTCCAGCGCCTCCTGGGCCGTATTCCTGGCCTGGGGCTGCTGGACGATGGCGGTGAGCTGGTCCATCTCCTCCGGGGTAAACCGGCCCTCCAGCGCCGCCAGCGACACGCTCCTGCCCTCGCTCCACCGCTGCCGCAGCTGGGCGTAGGCCCCGCCGATCAGCGGCGAGGAAAAGCGCTCCGGCGGCAGGTCCTCCAGCTGCCGGAAATATTCCCCGTCCAGCAGCACCACCCGCAGCACCCCCTCCTCCGCCAGGGCGGAGGGCACGTTTTGGTACCGCAGGTCCCGGCTCTGGGGCTGCCGCTGGCGGGCGGGGGCCAGGTTTTCCCGCTCCTCCTGGCGCCGGGCCTGGCGGCGGTCCCGCTTGCGCAGGCGGTTCACCTCCTGGAGCACCGCCTCTTTGGAGGCCCGCGCCGTCTCCGCGCACCGGCCGGCGTACACGTCCCGCTCCACCGGGCTGGGCAGGCCGGCGATCACCTCCGCCGCCGCCTGGAGATACGCCGCCCGCTGGTCGTCCCGGTCCAGGTCAAACCGGGCGCGCACCAGGCCCAGGCGGTACTCCGCCGAGTTGGCGCTCTGGTCCATCAAACCCTCAAAAGCCCCGGGGCCGAAGTTTTTGATGTAGTCGTCCGCGTCCTGCTTGCCCAGCGTACCGTCAGGCAGCTGCTTCTTGGGCAGGCGGAGCACCTTCACGGCAACCTCCGAGTTCTTCAGCAGGGCGATGGCCCGCTGTGTGGCGTCCTCCCCGGCGGCGTCGTTGTCGTAGCACAGCACCAGCTCGCGGGTGTACCTCCCCAGCAGGCGGATGTGCTCCTCGGTGAGGGCGGTGCCCATGGTGGCCACCGTGTTGTCGAAGCCCGCCTGGTGCAGGGTGATGACGTCGATGTTGCCCTCCACCAGGATGAAGTTGGGCCGTTTGGTGTTTTTCGCGTAGTTGAGGCCGTACAGGATGGACCGCTTTTTGAAAATGGCGGTCTCCGGGGTGTTGAGGTACTTGGGGGTGGAATCGTCCATCACCCGGCTGGTGAAGCCGATCACGTCCCCCCGCACGTCAATGACGGGCAGCATCAGCCGGTTGCGGTATTTGTCGTACACGCCGCCGTTCTTCCCCGCCACCGCCAGCCCCGCGTCGATGAGGTCGGACTTGCCGTACCCCTTGTCCCGCATGGCGGCGATGAGGCTGTCCCAGGCGTCCGGCGCGGCCCCCAGGCCGAACCGGGCGGAAAATTTCGGGCTGATCCGCCGTTTGTCCCGAATGTAGGAGGCCACCGCCGCCCCCCGGGGGTCGGACAGCATAGAGCGGTAGAACCGGGCGGCCTCCTTATTCAGTTCCAGGATGCGCCGCCGTTTCTCCCGCCAGGCCCCGCTGCCGGGGCCGTCGTCGGGCACCTGCATCCCCTCCCGCTCCGCCAGCTTGCGTACTGCCTCCGGGAAGGGCAGGCCGTCCATCTCCATGACAAAGCGGATGGCCCCGCCTCCCTTCCCGCAGCCGAAGCAGTGAAAGATCTGCTTGGACTCGTTGACGGAAAAGGACGGGGTCTTCTCGTGGTGGAAGGGGCACAGGCCCCAGTAATTGCCCCCCTTTTTCGTCAGGGGAACGTAGGCGGAGACCACGTCCACGATGTTCAAGCGCCCGTTCAGGTCGTCCAGAAAGGATTCTGGTATCGCCACGGTCCCACCTCCAGATCATAGCCATATTTGCCCAATTTTATCACTGTTTCGGGAATTTAGCCCTCCACCGGGGCCGCGCGGAACACTTCGCCCAGCTCCACGGCGGAAAACTCCCCCGCGGACAGCTCCGTCACCCGTGCCTGAAACGCCTCCGCCTCCCCCTCGGGCAGCAGGGCGCGGACGGTGACGGCGGCGGCGTACTCAATCTCCCCCACCGCGCCCCCCAGCGCGGCGCAGGCCAGCTTCACCCGCTCCAGGAAGGCGTAGGGGCACTCCACCGCCAGCTCCACCCAGCGCCGCACGGCGGAAACCCCCGCCGCGTCCAGAGCGTCCTTGGCGCCCTGAGTGTAGGCCCGTACCAGTCCTCCCGCCCCCAGCAGAACCCCGCCAAAATAGCGCGTCACCACGCAGCACACGTTGGTGACGCCCTCCTTCTGAAACACCGACAGCATGGGCTGGCCCGCGGTGCCCTGGGGTTCGCCGTCGTCGGAATAGCGCACCGGGCCGTCCTTGAGGAGGTAGCACCAGCAGTTGTGCCGGGCGTCGTGGTATTTCTTTTTCATCTCTCCGATGTGTTCGCGGGCCTCTTCTTCCGTCTCCACCGGCCAGACGTGGCCGATGAAGGTGGAACGCTTCTCGGTGAACTCCGCCTGCGAGGCGTGTGATGGAACCAAATACTCTGTCATATCTTCCCCCGCTTATTGTCGCGCCGCGAAACGGTCAGAGCGCTCGGCCGCTTTCCCTCCGGCCCGGCCTGGTCCAGGGCGGCCATGGCGCCCTGCGTCCGGCCCCGCTCCAGTCCAAGCTTCCCCGCTGGCCGTTTATCCGCGCTTCTATTTCACCACCCAGCGCATGGGGATGAACAGGCTGCTGAACTGTTCCACGGCGTAGGTGTCCGTCATGCCGGCGATGTAGTCCAGCACCGCCCGGGCCCGCCCCTCCCGCACCAGAATGTCCTGGTACTCCGGGGGCAGCTTGTCCGCGTGTTTGTCATAGTATTCGTACAGCAGGCAAATCATGTCCTCCGCCTTGCCCTCCTCCCCCTTGGCCAGGGGGTTGAAGTATACCGACTGGAACATGAATTCCCTCAGCTCCGCCATGGCCGCCGCCACCGGCTCCGACTGATGGATCGCGTCCCCTCCGGCGCTGGCCCGGATGACATCCATGGTCAGCGTCTCAATCCGCTCCCCGTGGGTAAAACCCAACGCCTGGGAAATGCGGATGGGGATATCGGTGGGAAAAATGATGCCGCCCCGCATGGCGTCGTCAATGTCGTGGTTGATGTAAGCGATCTTGTCGGCGAACCGCACCAGCTGGCCCTCCAGGGTGTCCGCCACCGGCCCGGCGGTGTGGCACAGGATGCCGGACCGCACCTCATGGCACAGGTTCAGCCCCGCGCCGCCGTTCTCCAGCCGGTCCACCACCCGCAGGGACTGCTCGTAGTGCCGGAACCCCCCCTCCACCATCCGGGACAGGGCCCGCTCCCCGGCGTGGCCAAAGGGGGTGTGCCCCAGGTCGTGGGCCAGGGCGGCGGCCTCGGTGAGGTCCTCGTTGAGCCCCAGCCCCCGGGCCATGGTCCGCGCGATGCGGGACACCTCCAGGGTGTGGGTCATCCGGGTGCGGTAGTGGTCCCCTTCGGGCTGGAGGAACACCTGGGTCTTGTGCTTCAGCCGCCGGAAGGACTTGCAGTGCACCACCCGGTCCACGTCCCGCTGGAAGCAGGTGCGCATGGGACAGGGGGGGATGTCCACCGCCCGCCCCCGCGAGTTGACGGACAGGCACGCCTGGGGCGACAGGATCTGGCGTTCCAGCGCCTCGGTGCGCTCCCGGATGGTGTGCTCCATACCGTTTCCCTCCTGTGTCCCGCCTGCGGCGAAAATCGCTGTCTATTACTTATACCCCTTTCCTTTTCAAAACCCTTTTTATTTTGCAAAAATTTTTTGCATATTTTTCTCCAGGTCCCCATAGGCTTGCCCGGGAGGGAGCGCCATGATCACGACCGTCCAACTGGCCCGCCTGCTGGTGCTGGCGGTAATCCTGGTGAATGGCTGGACCGACGCGCCCAACGCCATTGCCACCGCCGTGGGATCCGGGGCCCTGAGCTTCCGCCGGGGCGTCTGGATGGCGGCGGCGTGCAATTTCATCGGGGCGGCGCTGGCCTGCCTGTGCTTCCCCGCCGTGGCGGACACCGTGGGGGAACTGGCCTCGTTCAGCGATCCACGCGCCGCCGGGGCCGCGCTGAACGCCGCCCTGCTGTCCATCGTGCTGTGGGCGGTGGCGGCGTGGCGGTTCGGCCTGCCCACCAGCGAGAGCCACGCCCTGCTGGCGGGGCTGTCCGGCGGGGCGCTGGCCCTGGGCCCGGCCGCGGCCCAGCTCAATCCGGGGGCGTGGCTGCGGGCGCTGGCGGGGCTGGCCCTGTCCCTGCCAGCCGGGGTGCTGGCCGGACGGATGTTCCGGCGGGGGCTGGCGGGGCGGGTCCGGCGCCCCGCCGCGTGGCAGAGGGGCGCCGCCGCCCTCACCGCCCTGCTCCACGGGGTGCAGGACGGGCAGAAGTTTCTGGCCCTGCTGCTGCTGGCTGGCGGCCTGGACGGGCGCGCGTCCCAGTCCCGGCTGCCGCTGGCCCTGCTCACCGCGGCCGTGATGGCCCTGGGCACCGCCCTGGGCGGCAAGCCCATCGTGGAGAAGGTGGGCACCGAGCTGGCGGCCCTCTCCCCCGCCGAGGGGCTGGCGGCGGACCTGGGGGCGGGCCTGGTGCTGCTGGCGTGCTCCGCCCTGGGCCTGCCCGCCTCCACCACCCATGCCAAGGTGTCCGCCGTGTGCGGCGCGGGCCGGGGGGCGGACCGCCGGGTGATGGGCCAGATGGCGGGGGCGTGGATTCTCACCTTTCCCGTCTGCGGGGGCCTGGCCTTCCTGCTGGCGCGGATCATGGCGTAGCCCCGCGCAAAACAGGGCCCAGAGCCTTTTTCCCGGCTCCGGGCCCTGCGCGTCCCTCACAGAAGGTCCTTCTTTTTCAGAATGATGCCCGCCACCACGATGATGGCGATGGAGATGAGCAGTGGCGGCCAGAAGCTGCCGGCGAAGGGCAGCACTCCCACGTTCATGCCATAGAAGCTGAACACGATGTTGGGCACCGTCATGAGGATGGTGACGGAAGCCAGCAGCTTCATGATGACATTCAAGTTGTTGGAGATGACGGAGGCGAAGGCGTCCATCATCCCCGAGATGATGTCGGAGTAGATCTGGGCCATCTCAATGGCCTGGCGCACCTCGATCAGCACGTCCTCCAGCAGGTCGTGGTCCTCCTCGTAGAGGGTGACGATCCGCCCCCGGAGAATTTTCTCCAGGGTCACCTCGTTGGCCTTCAGGGAGGTGTTGAAGTAGACCAGCGACTTCTCCAGGTCCAGCAGCTGGATCAGCTCCTTGTTCCGCTGGGACTTGTACAGCTGGCGCTCCATGTAATTATAGGTTTTGTCGATCTGCTTCAGGTAGTTTAAGTACCGCTTGGCCACCAGCAGCAGGATGTTGAGGATAAAGCGGGTCCTTTGCTCCGTGCGCACGTCCTTCACCAGCCCCGCCTGGAGATCCCGCACCACGGAGGTCTCCTTCAGGCACACGGTGATGATGTGTTTATCCGTGACGATGATGCCCATGGGCAGGGTGGAGTACACCACGCCGGTGTCGTCCTTTTCCATGGCGGGGGTGTCCACGATAATCAGGGTGCAGCCGTCCTCGCTGTCAATGCGGGAGGCCTCCTCCTCGTCCAGGGCCGCCCGGAGGAAGGAGGGCTCCACCGCCAGGGTGGCGGCCACGGTCCTCAGCTCGTCCTCGCTGGGGTAGACCAGATTGACCCAGCAGCCGTCCGCCACGGAGTCCAACTGGGTCATCTTTCCGTCCACGGTTTTATGGATGGTCAGCATTGCTCTCACGCGCCTTTCCCGGACCGGCGGAACCCCCAAAAGGGCAAAAAAATCCCCCGCCGCTCCGCATATGATGTTCCTCCGGCGGCCAATGGCCGTCGGGCGCGGGCGCACAGGGAGACAGAACAGGCTGACTCAGCGGGTGCGCCGTGTGGTTTTGATGCAACTTCGACTGAATGGATCGCCTGACACGACGCAACTCACTTCCTTTATAGTTCAAGTCCGCTCATACGGCTGTATGTTATTATATGCTCTTTTCCTCGCGATTGCAAGGGCAAAGTTCAGGCGTACCAGCGCAGTATGTCGGTGGTGCCCGTCCGGCGCAGGGCTATGCAGGACACCAGCGCGTCCGATCCCAGCACGATGAGGGCGGGCGGCCCCAGCCAGGCTGGAATGGCGGCGGTGAGGGCCGCCACCGCCGGGTGGACGGCGTACACCAGCGCCAGGGACAGCGCCGTCCAGCAGGCGGAGAAGGCCGGGCACACCAGCCCGCCCAGGCTTCCGGGTATCCCCGTATAATCCCAGAACTCCACACCCAGGGCAAAGCGGTAAAACGCTCCCATGGCAAGCTCCGCCCCGGTGGCGGCAAGCCCTCCCGCCAGCGCCACCCACAGCGGGCTGTCCACAGCGGGGGCCAGCAGCAGGATCAGGCAGGCCCCCAGGCCGTACACCGGGCACAGGGGAAGCAGAAGCAGGCATTTGCGGTCCCGCTTGGGGTGGCGGATGGCCCGGGCAAAGGCCACTTCCAATAGAAAACCGATGAAGCTGTAAATGATGAAATACCAGAGCCAGCGCATAAAGCCACCCGCCTTTCCGTTCCGTACTGGATAGGATGGGAAGGCGGGGCGCGTTTGATACAGGCAACTTTTTCACGTTTTGACGCCCGCCCGGCGGAGACGGATTGCCCCGTCCGCTCATCGGCCGGCCTCTCCTTTATGAACTTTTTCCTTCCACCCATTGGCACACTTGCGCTGGTGAGTTTCATGGTGTATAATACCACCACACTTCATATAGAATACGGAGGATGACCTATGGCGAACAATGTACGTCCCGCGGACATGAAGCGGATCAACACCCCCGAACTGGCGGAGGCTTTTATCAACGAGCAGGTGGCGGAGATCCGCGCCCAGGTGGGGAACAAAAAGGTGCTGCTGGCCCTGTCAGGCGGCGTGGATTCCTCGGTGGTGGCGGCGCTGCTCATCCGCGCCATCGGCAGGCAGTTGGTGTGCGTGCACGTGAACCACGGCCTGATGCGCAAGGGGGAGAGCGAGCAGGTCATTGAGGTGTTCCGGCACCAGATGGACGCCAACCTGATCTACGTGGACGCCACCGACCGTTTCCTGGACCTGCTGGCCGGGGTGGATGAGCCGGAGCGCAAGCGGAAGATCATCGGAGGGGAGTTCATCAAGGTGTTTGAGGAGGAGGCCCGGAAGCTGGAGGGCATCGACTTCCTGGCCCAGGGCACCATTTACCCCGATATCCTGGAGAGCGACGGCGTAAAGGCCCACCATAATGTGGGCGGCCTGCCTGACGATTTTGACTTTGAGCTGGTGGAGCCGGTGCGCCTGCTGTTCAAGGATGAGGTGCGCTGCGTGGGCCACGCGCTGGGCCTGCCCGCGTCCATGGTGGAGCGGCAGCCCTTCCCGGGCCCCGGCCTGGGCGTGCGGTGCCTGGGGGCCATCACCCGGGACAGGCTGGCCGCCCTGCGGGAGTCGGATGCCATCCTGCGGGAGGAGTTTGCCGCCGCCGGCCTGGCCGGTCAGGTATGGCAGTTCTTCACCGTGGTCCCCGATTTCCGCTCCACCGGCGTGCGGGACGGTAAGCGGGCCTTTGACTGGCCGGTGATCATCCGGGCGGTGAATACCGTGGACGCCATGACCGCCACGGTCCCGGAGGTTGACTGGCCCGTTCTGAAGAAGATCACCCAACGGATTTTGGCCGAGGTGCCGGGAGTGTGCCGGGTGCTGTACGATCTGACGCCGAAGCCCGTCGGGACCATTGAGTGGGAATGAGTTTTTGAAACTCCGAACTCGTTGCGGCACAACGGATAGACGGTTTTTCGCCCCTCTTTTGATAACGATTTGATAACGCTCCCCATAGGCCGTATCATTCTGTATCCCCGGTGGATTGCAGG
>CAMNQF010000030.1 GCA_946548895.1 uncultured bacterium
CGGCAGGTGGCCCTCATTGTGCTCATGGCCCAGATGGGCTCCTTCGTCCCGGCCAGGTCCGCCCGGATCGGGGTGGTGGACCGGGTGTTTACCCGCATCGGGGCGTCCGACGACCTGGCGGCGGGCCAGTCCACTTTCATGGTGGAGATGACGGAGGTGGCGGCCATGCTGAAAAACGCCACCCCCAAGTCCCTGCTGGTCCTGGACGAGATCGGCCGGGGCACCTCCACCTATGATGGGATGTCCATCGCCCGGGCGGTGCTGGAGCACTGCGCGGACAAGCGCCGCCTGGGCGCCAAGACCCTGTTCGCCACCCACTACCACGAGCTCACCGAGGTGGAGCGCGCCATCGAGGGGGTGCGCAACTACCACATCGCCGCCAAAAAGCGGGGGGACGGCATTGTGTTCCTGCGGAAGATCGTCCCAGGCGGGGCGGACCAGAGCTACGGCGTGGAGGTGGCCAGGCTGGCGGGGGTGCCGGGCCGGGTGGTGGACCGGGCCCGGGAGATTCTGGAAGAGCTGGAGGGCCAGGCCGGGGCGGCCCGCCCCCAGCCCGCCGGCGCGGAGCCGGACCCCCAGGTCTCCCTGGGCGACATGGCCGGGGCGGCGGTGCTGGAGGAGCTGCGCGCCGTCTCGGTGGAGACCCTCACCCCCATTGAGGCCATGAACCTGCTCTATCAGCTGAAGAGCCGCCTGTGAGGGCGCGCCGGCGCAAAAACGCCGGGAGGGCATAAACCCTCCCGGCGTTTTTTCTACCGTTTTTCCCGGAACGGCCCGTGGCGGTGCAGTACCAGCAGCGGCATCCGCCGCCCCGCTGGCGCGCCGCCTATGTCTCCGCTTTGTTTTTCCGCCGCTGGATCATCCGCCGGAAGCCCCCCGCCCCAAAGGAAAAGATGCGGTTCACCCGGCTGATGGTGGCGGAGCTGGCCCCGGTTTTGTCCAGAATCTCGGTATACACCAGCCCGTCGTCCAGCAGCAGGGCCACGTCGTACCGCTGCTCCATGGCCCGCAGCTCACCCACGGTGCACAGGTCGTCGAAGAACGCGATGCACTCCTCGATGCTGCGCAGCTGCAAAATGCTCTCATACAGCGCCATACTCCGCGCTTTGTTGGTGGTTTTTGGCATAACTGTCCCTCCCGGTCCTCAATGCTTCTCATATTTTAGCACACGAAAGGGATAAAGTAAACAACAATTTTCTCCCGTCTGCGCGGTTGTTTCGGCCGGCTCCGGGGTTGTCTTTTTCAGGGAAAAGAGGTACAATAGACGGACGGGCAGACGCCGCTCCCGGGGCGGCCTCCCGAACACCTACGACAGGAGGAGGCGGCGCATATGACCCGAGAGGAAGCCTTTGAATTCCTGGACCGCACCGCGCGGGGGATTGCCGAGATGTTCGGCTCCACCTGCGAAACCCTGGTTCACGACATGGGGGTGCCCACGCACCCCATTTTATCCATCTACAACGGCCATGTGTCCGGCCGGGAGGTGGGCTCCACCATGGACATCATGGGCATTGGCCTGGAGCTGGACGAGCAGGCGGCCACCACCGACCAGGTGAACCTGGCCGCCGTCACCCCCGACGGGCGGCAGACCAAGTCTTCCACCTTCCACATGATTGGGGACGGGTACAACCTGGCCCTGGGCATTAACTTTGACTATACCTCCCTGGTGTACGCCAACCGCATTTTAGAGGACCTGATGAGCGCCCGGTCCGACCTGCGCTCCGCCCTGTGGCAGCCGGGGGATTCCCGGCAGCTGGCGGACCTGTTTGAGCAGTGCGCGGCGGAGCTGGGCAAGCCGCTGGAAGTGTTCACCAAGGCGGACCGGCTGAAGGTGATCGCACTGCTGCGGGAGCGCAGCGCCTTCTCCTACCGCAAATCGGTGCCCTATGTGGCCGGGCGGCTGGGGGTGTCCCGGTACACCGTGTACAAGTATCTGGAAGAGGTGGGGGCGGACGCGCCGGAGTGAGCGGCTTGTTTCCCTTGTAAACGACAGCGGAAAGGGATAGAATATGAGGCAGCGTAACGGGGCGGCCCGCCGCTCCGCCCCAAGGGGGACCCCGCTTCCGCGGGGGAGATGGCGCGGCGGATAAGCGCGGCTGTGCCGGCGATGACGAGGAGTGTTACATATGATAAGAGAACAGATCGAAGCCTATTTCGCGGATCAGGAAAAGCCGCTGGTGGAGGCGGTGAGCCGCCTGGTGTCCATTGACAGCGTGGAGGGGGCCCCGGCCCCCGGCGCGCCCTTCGGCCCCGGACCCGCCGCCGCCCTGGACGAGGCCCTGGCCATCGCCCGGGAGTGGGGGCTGGCGGCGGAAAACCACGAGGGATACGTGGGCACCGCCAGCCTGAACGGGAAAGAGGACGCCCTGCACATCCTGGGGCACCTGGACGTAGTGGCTCCGGGGGAGGGCTGGACCGTTACCCAGCCCTACGTCCCCAAGCTGGTGGACGGCCTGCTGTACGGCCGGGGGACCGACGACGACAAGGGGCCTGTGGCCGCCTCCCTGCTGGCCATGAAGGCGGTGAAGGACCTGGGCGTGCCGCTGAAAAAGAACTGCAAGGTGATTATGGGCACCAACGAGGAGAGCGGCTCGGGGGACATCGCCTGGTACTTTGCCCGGCATCCCTTCGCCCCCGCCACTTTCTCCCCGGACTCCGGCTTCCCCGTCATCAACACGGAAAAGGGGGGCTTCCGCCCCACCTTCACCAAAAGCTGGCCCGCCCAGGAGGCGCTGCCCCGGGTGAAGTGGCTCCACGGCGGCATCCGGGGGAACATCCTGCCCGGGAACGCCTCCGCCGGGGTGGAGGGGCTCACCATGCACGACATCCAGCCCGTGGCCCGGAACATCACCGCCCGGACCGGCGTCAAGTTCACGTTTGCCCACGAGGACGGCCTCACCGTGGTGAAGGCCAAGGGGGAGGCGTCCCACGCCGCCTGGCCCGAGGGGGGCAACAACGCCATTACCGGGCTGGTTGCCCTGCTGTGCGCCCTGCCGCTGGCGGAGGGCGGGTGCCGGGACGCGCTGAACGGCCTGAACGCCCTGCTTCCCCACGGGGACTGTAAGGGCCGCGCCCTGGGCATCGCCCAGGAGGAGCCGGTGGCCGGGCCGCTGACGGTGGCTTTCTCCCTGCTGGAGGTGACGGAGACCGGCCTCAAGGGCTACTTTGACAGCCGGGTGCCCCTGTGCGCCACTGAGGACAACTGCCTCAACGTGGCGCGGGCCGCGTTTGAGGGCAAGGGCTTCACCTTCTCGGGGACCCAGGGCGCGCCCCACCACGTCCCCGCCGACAGCCCCTTTATCAAGACCCTGCTGAAGCGGTACGAGGAATACACCGGCCTGAAGGGGGAGTGCCTGTCCACCGGCGGCGGCACCTACGTCCACGACATCCCCGGCGGCGTGGCCTTCGGGTGTACCCTGCCCGGCTTTGACACCCACCTCCACGGCCCCGACGAGCGGGTTCGGGTCAGCGACCTGCTGCTGTCCGCCAAGCTGTTCGCCCACATCATCATCGACCTGTGCGAATAAATCAAGCAAGGACCGCTCCGTGCATATACGGGGCGGTCCTTTTTGATGTGTCACGTTTCGATTTAATACCGGCCAAAGTCGCCGGAGCGGCCCTGGGTCACATCGGAGCCAAACTCGTAGTCCTTGCCGGGCAGGATGGCGTTCAGCGCGATGCCCGCGATGGCGGCGATGGCCAGAGAGGTCAGGGTGATGTCGGTGCCGCCGATATGGAAGGTGAGGCCGGAGAACTCGTTGCTGAAGCCCCAGATCTTGAAGCCAAGGCCGCACACCATGATGACGGCGGCGATGATGAGGTTCCGGGAGTTGGTGAAGTCCACCCGGTTCTCCACCACGTTGCGCACGCCGATGGCGGAGATCATGCCGTAGAGGATGAAGGACACCCCGCCGATGATGGCGGTGGGGATAGAGTTGATGACGGCGGCGAATTTGGGGGAGAAGGACAGCACCACCGCGTAGACGGCGGCCAGCCGGACCACCTTGGGGTCAAAGACCTGGGAAAGCTCCAGCACGCCGGTGTTCTCGCCGTAGGTGGTGTTGGCGGGGCCGCCGAACATACCGGCCAGGGAGGTGGCGATGCCGTCGCCGATGAGGGTGCGGTGGAGGCCCGGGTCCTCAATGAAGTTCTCCTCCACGGTGGCGGAGATGGCGGACATATCGCCGATGTGCTCCATCATGGCGGCAATGGCGATGGGGGCCATTACCAGGATGGAGGTCACGTCAAACTTGGCCAGCACGAAGGGCTGCAGGCCCACAAAGTCGGCGGCGGCCACCCCGGAGAAGTCCACCTGACGGGTCACCAGGGCCACGGCGTAGGGGATGAGCACCCCCAGCAGGATGGGGATGATCTTCACCATGCCCCTGCCCCAGATATTGGCGGCCACGATGACGGCGATGGACAGGATGGCCAGCCACCAGTTGGTGGAGGCGTTGTTGATGGCGCTGGGGGCCAGGGACAGGCCGATGAGGATGATGATGGGCCCGGTGACCACCGGGGGCAGGAAGCGCATCACCTTGTGGACGCCCACCAGCTTAATGAGGCCGGCCAGCGCCAGGTACAGCAGCCCGGCCACCACGATGCCGCCCAGGGCGTAGGGCAGCTTTTCCTCGCCGGTCATGCCGGCGTAGATGCCAGAGTCCAGCTCGGCCACGGCGGAGAAGCCGCCCAGGTAGGCGAAGGAGGAGCCCAGGAACGCTGGTACTTTCAGCTTGGTGCACACGTGGAAGAACAGGGTGCCGATTCCGGCGAAAAATAGGGTGGTTTGGATGGACAGGGGCAGGCCGTACCCCTGGACCAGGATGGGCACCAGCACGGTGGCGCCGAACATGGCGAACATATGCTGGAGGCCCAAGATGAGCATCTTGGGCACGCCCAGGGTACGGGCGTCGCGGATGGGTCCTTGATTGTTCATAGTCTCTCTCCCTTTTCATTGGTATTGGGGCGGACGGCTCCCAGGCGCAAAAAAAGAGACAACCACCAAAAGCGGCGATTGTCGTCACAGAGGGGAATAGAAATGGCGGGGCTGAAAGACAAGCACAGCGGAAGCCTGTGGTTTCAGCATACCGTTCCCCTCCTTTCGCGTTCGTATTATAATACCAGAAGGCGGCGGAAAGCGCAACCCGGAATATTGCACAAAAACTTGACGGCGTCCGGCGGGACGCGGAGTGCCCCCAGCCGGCGGGGCGGGGGCACTCCGTTGATACCTTGGAGAGAAGATCAACGGCGCGGGGGCCGCTTGTGACACGCAGGCATCCCCACCCCCGCGGGGGTGGGGATGCTATTCACAATACCTTAGACAGGAAATCAATGGTGCGGGGCTGCTTGGGGTGGGCGAAGAAAGCGTGGGGCTCGTCCTGCTCCAGGATGTGCCCCTCGTCCATGAACAGCACCCGGGTGCCCACCTCCCGGGCGAAGCCCATCTCGTGGGTGACCACCACCATGGTCATACCCTCTTCGGCCAGCTCCTTCATGACCGCCAGCACCTCCCCCACCATCTCGGGGTCCAGGGCGGAGGTGGGCTCGTCAAACAGCATCAGCTTGGGCTTCATGGCCAGCGCCCGGACGATGGCGATGCGCTGCTTCTGCCCGCCGGACAGTTGGGCGGGGTAGGCGTCCGCCTTCTCCTCCAGGTTGACCCGCCTGAGCAGGGCGGTGGCGGCGTCGTCCGCCTCCGCCTGGGTCATCAGCTTGGTGCGCACCGGGGCCAGAGTGATGTTTTTTCGGATGGTCATGTTGGGAAACAGGTTGAAGTGCTGGAACACCATGCCCATCTGGCGGCGGATGGCGTTGATGTCCGCCTTGGGGTCGGTGATCTCCCGCCCCTCGAAGGTGATGGAGCCGGAGGTGGGGGTCTCCAGCAGGTTGAGGCAGCGCAGGAAGGTGGACTTGCCCGACCCGGAGGGACCGATGACCACCACCTTCTCCCCGGGGTGGATGTGCTCGGAGATGTTGTCCAGCACTAGGTGGCTGCCGAAGGATTTGGACAGGTTTTGTACGTCTATCATGTCAGTTCCTCCTTCCCGGGAGGCCGTGCCGCAAAGCGGACAAGGGGCGGATGAACCGCCGTTCAGCGTCGGTCACTTTGACGCAGCCTCCTTTCCAGTTTCCCCTGGAGCCAGGTGAAGATGATGACCACGGCTAAGTACAGCAGGGCGATGCCGATGAGAGGGGGCATGAAGTCGTAGGTCCTGCCGCCCAGGGTAAAGGCGTAGTACAGCATCTCCATGCCGCCGATGGCCTGGACCAGGGAGGTATCTTTGAACAGGGTGATGAACTCGTTGCCCAGGGAGGGCAGGATGGCCTTGAACGCCTGAGGGATGACGATGAACCGCATGGTGTCCAGGTAGTTCAGCCCCAGGGAGCGTCCCGCCTCGGTCTGGCCGATGTCCACGCTCATGAGGCCACCCCGGATGATCTCCGCCACGTAGGCCCCGGAGTTGACGCCCAGGCCGATGAAGCCCACCAGCACCTTATTGCGCTCGGCCCGGAGGATGACGAAAGTCCAGATGTACAGCTGCACCAGCATAGGGGTGCCCCGGATGACGGTGGTGTACACCTGGCACAGGGCGTTGACCAGCCCCAACAGAGGATTTTTCCGCCGCCCAGGCCGCTGCTGGTCGTGGGCGGTGCGGACCATGGCCACAATCAGCCCTAAAAGCACTCCGAAAACCAGGGCGACGACCGTCAGTTCCAGGGTGGTGCCCAGGCCCTGGAGGTAGAGCTTCCAGCGGTCGGCCTCAATAAAGGCGGTGTACAGCCGGGGACCAAGGCTGTCCAGCCAGTCGATGAGTGATCGGATCATAGCGTTTCCCCTCTCCTCTTTTTATGAGACAGGGGCGGTCAACGGACCGCCCCTGATCGGATCTCACTCGGCTCAGTCAGCCTTGATGTATTTATCCACGATACCCTGGAAGGTGCCGTCCGCCTTCAGCTCGGCCATGGCGGCGTTCACCGCGTCAAGCAGGGCGGTATTGCCCTTTTTCACGGCGATGGCGTATTCCTCGTTGGCGAACTCAGTGTCCAAAATCTTCAGGCCGGGGTTCTGGGCCACGTAGGCTTTAGCGGGCTCGTTGTCGATGACCACCGCGTCCACCTTGCCCTGCACCAAGTCCATAACGGCCAGGGCGCCGGTCTCGTAGGCGGTGACGTGGTCCGCGCCGTAGCCGTCGTCCTCGGGGGCGGCGGCGCAGTACTCATAGCCGGTGGTGGCCCGCTGGCAGCCGATCATCTGAGCGTTGGCCAGGTCGTCGATGCTCTGAATGGGCGAGTCCTCATTGACGATGATGACCTGCACGGCATTGGTGTAGGGGTCGGTGAAATCCATGACCTCCTGGCGGTCGGGCTTGACGGTGATGCCCGCCATGGCGATGTCGCTCTGGCCGTTCTGCACGGCCAGCAGGGCGGCGTCAAACCCCATGTCGTCCACCACCAGCTCCAGGCCCAGCTTCTTGGCGATGGCCTCGGCCACCTCCACGTCGATGCCCTCGAAGCCGCCGTCGTCGGTGAGCATCTCATAGGGAGGGAAAGCGGCGTTGGTAGCCATATGGAGCTTGCCCTCCTCCGCGGTGGTGAAGGCGGCGGGCTCGGCGCCCTGGCTGGGGGCGGCGGAGGGCTCGGCGGCCTGGTCGGGCGTGGCGCTGGGGGTGGGGGTGCTGCCCTGGTTGGAGCAGGCGGCCAGGGCGAACGCCATGGACAGCGCCAGCAGCAGGGCGGCAAATTTCTTCATTGTTTTCATTTTTCATTCATCTCCATAACAGTTTGCGAATGGGGAGCCGGGGCATATGTATCCCCGCGGAGGCTCTCCCGCGGGCCACAAAGGGGACATCCCCTTTGTGTGAAGCCGATTATAAACGTTATGCAAACAAAATGCAAGGGGAAATTGGTGGAATCCCCTTGCATTCTGCCGTTTTCATCGTTTTGACGGACTGTGATGGAATGGATATTCATTTTTATGCGATTTTTCGGATGTTTATTCAAGGCGCGGGGATGAGCCGTCAACCCTCCCGGGCGGTGTACTTGGCGAGGAGGATATCCGGGTAATAGGACAGCTTGGCCCGGCGCAGGCCCTCCAGCCCCATGTCGTCCTCCCGGTTGAGCCACTTCACCTGGGGGTGCCGGGCCCGGACCAGCCGGGCCAGCTCCCGGTTGATGGCGGGGTAGGCCCCCTGGATGTCGCCGAAGGACTTCTCAAAATTCACGTCAAAGACCTCCGGCGTGATGAGCCCCCCCAGGGAGAAGGCGATGGGGCTGCCGTCGGCCCGGATGAGGGCCCCCTCCAGCCCCAGCTTGTCCATGTGGTAGAGGGCCTCGATGACGGCCACCGTCTCCTCGGACACGGTGTTGATATCCTCCCCCGCCGCCTCCTGGCGGATGGCGGCCCACTGGCGCTCCAGCTCCACGCACTCGGGGACGTTGGCGGGGGTGATGTCCTCCAGCAGCCAGTCGGGGAACTGGTCGTCAAAGCGGCGGATATGGTTGCGCTTGGCGTGGAGCTTTTTCCCCGGCAGGTCGGCCAGGCGGCCGACGCTATAGAGGTAGTCGAAGCCGTCCCGGTCCTCCTCAAAGGCGAACCGGCCGGGGCAGGCCGCCTCCAGGGCGGCGCGCTGATCCTCCGTCACGCACACCAGAGTGAGGGGCCGTCCCTGCGCCGCCGCGTCCTGGGCCAGGGCGTCCACCGCCGGGGCCAGAGGGCCCGTTCCGGCGGGATACAGGTAGCTCAGGCCCAGGGTCCCCTGGATGCGGGTCAGCAGGCGGCCCTCCGCTCGGGCGATTTTCTGGGGCCAGGCCCGGCTCCACAGGTAGATGTTGGCGAAATTGTACTCGCAGCCGAAGCTGCCCTCGGCGTCCAGCAAGGGCTGGACCCATTGGCGGTCCTCAAACTGGGGGCTCTCAAAGGTAAGCATGAAATCCATTCCTTTTCTTGGTGTCTGTATATCATATCATAGAAGTAGGGAAAGCGCAACGGGGAAAACGCGCCGCCGGGGGCTCCCGGCGGCGCGTCTTGTATTCACGCCCGGATTGGCCGCGCTGCCGGGCCGCTTTCCCTCCGGCCCGGTCGGCGGTGCTTGCCGCTGGCAAGCACCGCCCCTCGCTCCAGTCCAAGCTCCCCTGCGCGGCCATCCCCGCGCGATTCATTTCGCGTATTCGATGGCCTTTGTCTCCCGGATGAGGTTCACTTTGATCTGCCCCGGGTATTCCAGCTCGTCCTGAATTTTCTGGGCGATCTCCCGGGCCAGCAGCACCATGCGGTCCTCGGAAATGGCCTCCGGGTTGACCATGATGCGCACCTCCCGGCCCGCCTGGATGGCGTAGGCCTTGTCCACCCCGGGGAAGGAGGAGGTGAGCTCTTCCAGCTTCTCCAGCCGTTTGATGTAGTACTCCACGTTTTCCTTCCGGGCCCCGGGCCGGGCGGCGGAGATGGCGTCGGCGGCCTGGACCAGGCAGGCCACGATGGTTTTGGCCTCCACGTCGCCGTGGTGGGCCTCAATGGCGTGGATCACGTTCTCGCTCTCCCGGTACTTCCGGGCCAGCTCCACGCCGATCTGCACGTGGGAGCCCTCCACCTCGTGGTCAATGGACTTGCCCAGGTCGTGGAGCAGGCCCGCCCGCTTGGCCTCGGCCACGTTGACGCCGATCTCGGCGGCCAGCAGGCCCGCCAGCTGGGACACCTCAATGGAGTGGTTCAGCACGTTCTGGCCGTAGCTGGTGCGGTAGTGCTGGCGGCCCAGCAGCTTCACCAGCTCCGGGTTCAGCCCGTGGACGTTGGTCTCAAACACGGCCCGCTCGCCCTCGGCGCGGATGGTGGCGTCCACCTCCCGCTTGGCCTTCTCCACCATCTCCTCAATGCGGGTGGGGTGGATGCGGCCGTCCAGGATCAGCTTTTCCAGGGCCAGCCGGGCGATCTCCCGGCGCACCGGGTCGAAGCAGGACACGGTGATGGCCTCCGGGGTGTCGTCGATGATGAGGTCCACGCCGGTCATGGTCTCCAGCGTGCGGATGTTGCGGCCCTCCCGGCCGATGATGCGGCCCTTCATCTCGTCGTTGGGCAGGGACACCACCGACACGGTGGCCTCCGCCACGTGGTCGGCGGCGCAGCGCTGGATGGCCAGGGCGATCTGCTCCCGGGCGTAGGTCTCCGCCTCCTCCTTGAACCGGGCCTGGATCTCTTTTAGCTTCAGGGCCTGCTCGTGGGTGACGTCGTCGGCCAGCTGGTCGATGAGGTAGCGCCGGGCCTCCTCCACCGTCAGCCCGGAGATGCGCTCCAGCAGCTCCAGCTGGCTGTCCTTCATGTGGTCCAGCTCCTGCTTTTCCGCCTCCAGCTGGGCGATGCGGGCGCTGACGTTCTCCTCCTTGCGCTCCAGGTTTTCCAGCTTGCGGTCCAGGTTCTCCTCTTTGGAGTTCAGCCGGTTCTCCTGGCGCTGAATCTCGTTGCGGCGGTCCTTGACCTCTTTGTCGAACTCGCTGCGGGCCTTGAGAATCTCCTCCTTGGCCTCCACGGTGGCCTCCCGCTTTTTGCTTTCGGCGCTTTTAATGGCGTCGTTGATGATGCGGCGGGCCTCCTCCTCGGCGGAGCCGATCTCCCGCTCGGCGGCATCCTTCCGCCGCTGATAGCCGAGGACGGCGCCCGCGATCAGGCAGACCAGCGCCGTCACCACGGCGATGATCACGGTCACAAAGACTGGCACTTGCATCTGGGTTCCACACCTCCTGTTTCTTCCGTTTTTGTTCATAAAAAAGCAAAATAAGGCGCGATGCGTGGTAAAACGCACCGCGATAACCGAAAATCCGCCCACCCATTTGGGCGCACTATTTGAGTGTCGATCAATCTATGACAGGTCGTATAGATATAATAAACGCGCCCGAAGAGGGCGTCATAACGCTCAAAACGGCGAAAAAGCGCGGCGGCTTTTCAAAATTATCCTCACTTATTGTAAAGGGCGGGAGCGCCCCTGTCAAGTGGAAATGTGAAACTTTCGTGAACTTTCCAAGAAGCGCGGAGCCGTCGTGAGCAGCGCGGATGGAGCGCAGCGAAAGCAAAAGCGCGGAGCCGTCCTGAACCGCGGCACGGACAACCTCAAGGCCGGGCCACGGCCGGGGGGCGGCCCCCGTCCGCCGGGGTGAACCGCCCCTCCAGGCCGGCGGTGATGGTGACGGAGCCGTCCTCCGAGACAAATACCGCCTCAAAGTCCTGGTACTGCCGCCAGTGGTCCAGCGCTCGGTCCAAGCCC
Organism: uncultured bacterium; assembly: GCA_946548895.1. Taxonomy (GTDB): domain Bacteria; phylum Bacillota; class Clostridia; order Oscillospirales; family Oscillospiraceae; genus Enterenecus. Next base: position 11,253 of record CAMNQF010000030.1, read on the forward strand.
ATGACAAACAGGGCGGTGGACAGCCCGTCGCACAGCACGCCGCTGTCCCCCACCACGGTGACGGACGCCAGGCCGCTCCGGGCGGGCTTCCCGGTCTTGGGGTCCAGGATGTGCCAGTAGCGCATACCGTCCTGTTCAAAATACCGCTCATAGCCGCCGGAGGTGATGACGGCTTGATCCGTGACGGACACCACGCCGACGGTCCCGCCCCCCTCCGGGTCCCGGATGGCCACCCGCCAGGGGGAGCCGTCCGGCTTGGCGCCGACGGCCTGAATATTGCCCCCCAGGTCCAGCAGGGCGGAGGCGGCGCCGTTCTCCCTCAGCAGCCGGGACAGCTGGTCCCCGGCGTACCCCTTGGCCACGCTGCCCAGGTCGATCTCCATGCCGGGAGGCAGGAAGGCCGCGTCCCCGTCCAGCTCGACCCGCGTGTAGTCCACCAGGGGCAGCAGCGCGGAGATATCCTCCCCGCTCGGGACGGCGTACTCCCCCGTGGTGAAGCCCCAGGCCCGCAGGACGGGGTAGGTGGAAATGTCCAGCGCGCCGCCGGTGCGCCCGCACATTTCCAGCGCCGCGCGCAGCAGGTCCGCCGTATCCGGGGACAGCCCGGCCGCCGCGCCGTCCCGGTTCAGGGCGTAGACCTCGCTGTTTTCATCGGTGACGGACAGCAGGCCCTCCAGCTCCGCCACCCGGTCCTGGGCGGCGTCCAGCAGGGCCTCGCCGCCGCCCTGGTACAGCCGCAGGGTCATCACCGTATCCATGGCGAAAAAGGTGCGCTCCAGGGGCTGGGCGGGGGCGCAGCCGGACAGCGGAAGCAGGGCCAGCGCCAGCGCCAAAAGCCGCTTCCCTGCGGTCACCGCAGCCGCTCCGGGATGGAGTCGTCCTCGTCGATCCACTCCCTCTGCACGTCCACCACCCGGTACGCCTCGGGAGTGTCCCGGATGACCACCTGGGAGATGCCCGCGTTGATGATGAGCCGCCGGCACATGGAGCAGGAGGTGGAGCCGGGGATCAGCGCCCCGGTGGCGGGGTCCCGGCACACCATGTAAAGGGTGGCCCCCAGCACCTGCCGCCGGGGGGCGGAGATGATGGCGTTGGCCTCGGCGTGGACGGAGCGGCACAGCTCGTACCGCTCCCCGGAGGGGATGTCCATGGCCTGGCGGGTGCAGTACCCCAGGTCGCCGCAGTTCTTCCGGCCCCGGGGCGCGCCGTTGTAGCCGGAGGACACGATCTCGTCGTCCTGGACGATGATGGCCCCGTAGTGCTTCCGCATACAGGTGGACCGCTCCAGCACGGTGCCGGCAATATCAAGGTAGTAGTTTGTTTTATCAATGCGGGCCATGGAAATACCCCCTGTCTGTTTATAGCGTATTATAGCATGGCGCGCCCCTGGAATCAAGGCAGTCCGCCCCGGCCCAGCCGCTCCCCCACCAGGGCCATCTGCGCCTGGGTGGGGGGCTGGGCCCACTGCAAGCTGATCTCCACCACCCGGTCCGGGTAGAACAGCAGGAACTGATTTTCCCGTTCGCCCCGTGCGCCGCTCCCATCCGTCCAGCGGTAGGCCTCCTCCGCCCCCCAGGGGGCGGGGTCCACGGGAGCGTAGGCATATCCGTACCAAGTGTCCTCCGGGCCTCCGGCGCCCCAATCGTCCCGCTCGTGGAGCTTGGTTTCCCGGCACAGGCCGTAGAGGGCGGGGACCTTCACCAGGACCACCTCGTAATCCAGGTAGACCCGCTCCGGGAAGATCTCCATGGGCCCGATGGGCCACTGGTGGGCCTGATACAGCCCCAGCAGGAAGGACTGCCGCCCCCGCCAGGTCCGGGTGTAGCGGCTGAAATCCCCCTCCAGCAGGTCGTCCAGCGCCAGGGGGAGGGGGTCCCGGGTGAGGGTGTAGGCGCGGCCCTGGTACTCGTAGGTCTCCTGGTTTCCGTCCAGCCAGCCGCGGTTGAGGGCGAACACCGTCCCGGCGGCGATGATCCCCAACAGGACGCACAGCAGCACAAAGCTGCCGGTGAGGGTAGCGGCGCGGCTGACCCCGGCGGTGGCGTTCAGCCCCTTCATGAAGCGCTTGATGCCGTGGAAGGCCAGGAAGGCCCCCGGCAGGTACAGCAGGAACATAAGCAGCGTGATGGTGATGCCCATCCGGTTTCCGGAGAGGAACATGGACGCCAGGAAATAGACCAGGCCCGCGTTTATGAGGACCAGGGCGGCGGTCTGGAGTTTCCGGCGGCTGCGGGTCTCATAGCGCTCTCCCCGCTCCGCCGCCTTCACCGCCCTGGCGTGCCAGCGGAAATAGCCGGCCAGCTCCGCCCCGATCAGCACAAACAGGATCATCCAGCACAGGGCGGACAACAGGCAGGCGGGTTCGGCCAGCTCCTGAATGGGGTTGTGCCTCAGCCGCCAGGCCTGCTGGACGGCGTTGATTACCGCCACCGCCAGCAGCATCAGCTGGGAGGGGAGAAAGCTCCGCTTCATGGTGCGGTGGATGGTGTCCACCTCCTCCGCCGGGTCCGTCTCAATGGGTACCGGGTGGGGGCGCTCGTTGTAAAAAACCTGCATCTGGGCCTGTGCGGCCGCCAGCGTCCAGCCGGTGTGGGCGCAGAAGTCGTAAAAGGTCTGCTGCCCCTCCGAGGGCCCTGGGTCGAACTGGGACGCCGTGGGGAAATAGCACACGGAGAAGGTGAGCTTTCGGGGCCCGATCCGCCGGTAGGTCCAGAAAAATTGGCCGATTTTCTCCAGCAGCCAGCCCCGCTCCGCCATCCGGGCCAGATGGGCCTCCAGGCCGGTGCGGTCGTAAAAGGAGTACAGCTCCACCCTGCGTTTGACATCGCTCATCTCGGTTCCTCCTCTCCAAAGGCCAGACAGTAGTCCTCCGCCTGGGCGCGGAGGCGTTCGTACTCCCGGCGCAGGGCCTCCCGGCCCTTGTCCGTCAGGATATAGCTCCGCCTGCGGCCCTCCACCCGGGTCTCCCGGATCATCCCCGCCGCCACAAACTGCTCCAGCAGGTTGTACAGCGTGCCCGAGCCCACGCTCACCCGGCCCCCGGTGATGGTGGGCACCTTGTCCAGGATGTCCATGCCATAGCACTCCTCCCGCAGGCACAGCAGAATGTAGAACATCTGCTCCGTCAAGGTCTGAAATTTTGCCCTGGGCATGGCGCCGCCTCCTATTCTCGATATTCGAGTATCCTGGGCCTATTATATTCTCGAATATCGAGATTGTCAAGCCGCCCGCGAAAAAAAGCGGCGGGCCGATGCCCTCCGCGGAATATCAAAAGCTCCCGGGCGGATGCCGTCCGGGAGCCTCATATGTGTTCGGTTGGGGTGTCAGCTCTTCTCCTCGAACACCGCGCCGCAGGAGCGGCAGCGGACGGTAATGCGGCCCTTGCCCCGGGGGACCCGCATCTGCTGGCCGCAGTTGGGGCATTTGAAATAGCGGTGCTCCCGGTCCTGGGCCCGGGTGCGGAAGGCGTTCCAGCGGCGGACGGCGGGGCGGACGGCCTGGAGGAAGCGGGTATTTTCCTTGCGGCGGCGCTCCAGGTCCCGGGACAGGGAGCGGAACAGGCTGAACAGCAGCAGCACCGTGCCGATCACCTCAAAGGCCAGCAGGCGGCTGAACAGGAACACCACATAGCAGATCAGATACAGCGCGATCAGCAGCAGATTCAGCTGGTCGCCGCCATAGCGCCCCGTCATAAAGCGGGCCATACACCGGCGGATCATCGGCGCTCACCTCCTGGGGAACCGGGGACCAAAGTTCAAAAAATTTGATTGTCATTATGATAACGCTCTAAAATGTCCGCGTCAATGGGGCAACCGTAAACAAAATGTGAATTCCGCGCCCTGGGAGCGGGACCGGCGGGCGTGATTGGGGGGGAGCGGCGGGATCCCCCTTGACAGTCCCGCCCCTTTCGGGTATACTATCCCCACAGCGGCCCGCAGGAAGCGGGCGGGGATGCCGAAGCATCCGGGCCCGTCATGGGCGGTACGCGCACGAAATTGGAAAGGTATGCCAAGAAGGCATACGGCCCTCTCCGAAGAGGGGCCGTGTGCTTTTTTTGCGTTTTAAAGGAGGAACGGATGAGAAGACAACGCTCTGCCCTGCTGGCCGCCCTGGCGCTGGCCCTGGCCCTGGCGGCCTGCGGCGGCCCGCCCGCCGGCAGCGCCGGCGGCGCGCCCTCTACCCTGGTCTACGGCAGCGCCGACTACACCCGCATCAACCCGGCCATGGACGAGCACGGCGAGATCAACGCCCTGCTGTTCAACGGCCTCACCGCCCACGACGGCAAAAATCAGATCGTCCCCGGCCTGGCGGAGCGCTGGGAGTACGACGAGGACAGCCGCACCTATACCTTCCACCTCCGGGAGGGGGTGAAGTGGCACGACGGCCAGTCCGTCACCGCCGGCGACGTGAAGTTCACCATCGAGGCCATCATGGACCCGGCGAACGGCGCGGAAAACGCCCCCAATTACGAGGACGTGGAGGAGATCACCGTGCTGGACGAACGGACGGTGGCCTTCCGGCTGGCGGAGCCCAACGCCGCCTTCCTGGAGTACATGACCATGGCGGTCCTGCCCCGCCACCTGCTGGAGGGGGAGGATATGCAGACCTCCGGTTTCTTCCGCGCCCCCGTGGGCACCGGCCCTTACAAGCTGGAGAGCTGGGACCCGGGCCAGGCCATCGTGCTGGTGAAGAATGAGGACTACTACCTGGGCTGCCCCAAAATCGACCGCGTTGTGTTCAAAATCGTGGGGGACGACAACGCCCAGGCCGTCCAGCTGGAGTCCGGCGAGCTGGACCTGGCCCTGCTGGACCCCCGGAACGCCCGGAATTTCGCGGGCCGGGAGGGCTTTGCCTGCTACGACATGATGACCGCCGACTACCGGGGCATTCTGTTCAACTTCCGCAACAGCTACTGGACGGAAAACCGGGACCTGATCCCCGCCGTCTGCTGCGCCATCGACCGGCAGGCCATCATCGACTCCGTCCTCCTGGGCCAGGGTATGCCCGCCTACGGCCCCCTCCAGCGCAACATCTACAACAACGGGGATGTGGAACGGTACGAGTACGACCCGGACCGGGCCCGGTCGATTCTGGAGGGGGCGGGCTGTGTGATGGGCCCGGAGGGCTATTACCAGCGGGACGGCGTGGAGGTGGGCTTCACCATCAGCGTGATGCCCGGGGAGCAGGACCGCATCGACATCGCCCAGGCCGCCGCCCAGCAGCTCCGGGAGGCGGGCATCCGCTGCACCGTGGACCTGCCCGCCAAAATCGACTGGGCCGGCCAGATGGCGGGGCTCATCGGCTGGGGCAGCCCCTTCGACGCCGACGACCACACCTACAAGGTGTTCGGCACGGACAAGGGGGCCAACTACAGCGGCTACTCCAATGGGAAGGTGGACGAATACCTGGCCCTGGCCCGCCAGACCGCCGACCCGGACCTGCGCCGGGAGTACTACGCCCGGTTCCAGGAGGAGCTGGCCGCCGACCCGCCCTACGCCTTCATCTGCTACATCGACGCCAACTACGTGGCGGACGCGGCGGTGCGGGGCATCGACCCGGACGCCGTCCTGGGGCACCACGGGGTGGGCATTTTCTGGAACGTCCACCAGTGGACGGTGGAGGAGCCCTGAGCCTGAGAGGAGGAGCCATGCCGGAACTGCTGGAAGTGAAAAACCTGTCCGTCAGCTTCTTTACCCCCGCCGGAGAGGTTCAGGCGGTGCGGAACGTGAGCTTTTCCCTGAAAGCCGGGGAGGTGCTGGCCCTGGTGGGGGAGTCGGGCTGCGGCAAGAGCGCCCTGTGCCGGAGCATTATGAAGCTCCTCCCCGGGACGGCGCGGATCAAGTCCGGCTCCATCCTGGCCAACGGCGCGGACATCACCCATTACGGGGAGAGGGACATGAAAAAGCTGCGGGGCCGGCTGTTCGCCATGGTGCTCCAGGACCCCATGACCGCCCTCAACCCCACCATGACCGTGGGCGCGCAGATCGCCGAGGCGGTGCGGGTCCACCGGCCCCGTATCTCCCGGGCGGCCCTCCGGGACAGGACGGCGGAGCTGATGGAGCTGGTGGGCATCGACCGCCCCCGGGAGCGGATGGAGCGTTACCCCCACCAGTTTTCCGGCGGGATGCGCCAGCGGGCGGTGCTGGCCGCCGCCCTGGCGGGGGACCCGGCCATCCTTTTTGCCGACGAGCCCACCACCGCCCTGGACGTGACCGTCCAGGCCCAGATCCTGGACCTGTTCCGGGACCTCCAGCGGCGGCTGGGGACGGCGGCGGTGTTCGTCACCCACGACCTGGGGGTGGTGGCCCGGGTGGCCGACCGGGTGGCGGTGATGTACGCCGGGAAGATCGTGGAGACGGGCACGGTGGAGGAGGTCTTTTACGACCCCCGGCACCCCTACACCTGGGGGCTGCTGCGGGCCCTTCCGGCGCTGGCCGGGGGGCGGGACAGCCTGTACGCCATCCCCGGTATGCCCCCCACCCTGGTGAATCCCCCCAAGGGGGACGCCTTCGCCTGCCGCAATGAGTACGCCCTGGCCATCGACTACGAGGAGGAGCCGCCCATGTTCCCGGTCACCGACACCCACAGCGCCGCCACCTGGCTGCTGGACCCCCGCGCGCCCAAAATCGCGCCGCCCGCGGGAGGTGGGGCCGTTGGCCGGTGAAGTCCTGCTGGACGCGCAGGGGCTGGCCCACGCCTTCCCCCTGACCCGGACCATGTCCGTCAAGGCGCTGGACGGCCTGTCCTTCCAGATCCGCCGGGGGGAGGTCTACGGCCTGGTGGGGGAGTCGGGCTGCGGCAAGTCCACCGCCGCCCGGTGCGTCATGAACCTGCTCCGCCCCCAGGCGGGCCGGGTTCTGTACCGGGGGATCGACACCTGCGACCCCAAAGCCTTCCGGGCCAACCGGCGGATGCTGCAGCGGAACCGGCAGCTGATTTTTCAGGACTCCGCCGCCAGCCTGGACCCCCGCATGAGGGTGGGGGACATCATTGCCGAGCCCCTGCGGCTCCAGCGCGTTACGCCGCCCCGGGGGACCTGCCGGGACGAGGCGGCGTTCCAGATGAAATACGTGGGCCTGGACCCCGGGTATCTGGACAAGTACCCGGGGGAGCTGTCCGGCGGGCAGCGGCAGCGGGTGGCCATCGCCCGGGCGCTGGCCATGGAGCCGGAGCTGCTGGTGGCGGACGAGCCCATCGCTTCCCTGGACGTGTCCATCCAGGCCCAGATCGTCAACCTGTTCAAGCACTTGCAGGCGGAGCACGGCTTTTCCTTTCTGTTTATCGCCCACGACCTGGCCATGGTGGAGTTTCTGTGCAGCCGGGTGGGGGTGATGTACCGGGGGCGGCTGGTGGAGGAGGCCCCCGCCAGGGAGCTGTTCGCCCGCCCCCTCCACCCGTACACCAGGGCGCTGGTGTCGGCCATCCCCATCCCGGACCCCCGCCGGGAGCGGGCCCGGAAGCCGGTGGAATTCCGCGGGGGGGAGCTGCCGCCGGGGGGGCTGTGGACGGAGGCGTCCCCCGGCCATTTCGTGCTGGAAGAGAGGGGGGACGCGCCGTGAAGCTGGGAAGCTGGGCCGTTCGGACCGGGAAAAAGCTGCTGGCGCTGCTGTTCAGCTTGCTTGCGCTGGCCACCGCCGTGTTTTATATCTCCCGGCTGGCCCCCGGGGACCCGCTGGTAGCTTATTACGGCCAGCGGGCGGAGCGGCTGACCCCGGACCAGCGGGCCCAGGCGGAGGAGCGGCTGGGGCTCAACGACCCCATCTGGGTGCAGTACGCCCGCTGGTGGGAGAACGCCCTCCAGGGGGATTTCGGCATCTCCTACAAGTACAAAATGGACGCGGCGGAGGTTATCGCCAGCCGGGCGGGCAATACGCTGGTGCTGGGCGGGGCCGGGTTCGCGCTGATCTTCGTCCTGGCCCCCCTGCTGGGGGCGCTGTGCGCCTGGCGGGAGGGCGGCCCGCTGGACCGGGTTCTGTGCAGGCTGGGCGCCGCGGTCAGCTGCATCCCGGAGTTCTGGCTGTCCCTGGTGGCCATCCTGGTGTTCTCCGCCGCCCTGGGCTGGCTGCCCAGCTCCGGGGCGTACTCCGTGGGGGGCGGCGGCCTGGGGGACCGGATCGCCCACCTGATCCTCCCCCTGGGGGTGGTGGTGGCCGGGCACCTGTGGTACTACGCCTACATGGTCCGCAGCCGGGTGCTGGAGGAGGCCCGGGCGGACTATGTCCTGCTGGCCAAGGCCAAGGGGCTGGGCCGGGGAAGGGTGCTGCTCCGCCACTGCCTGCGGTGTGCCCTCCCCTCCTACCTCAGCCTCATGGCCGTCTCCGTGCCCCACATACTGGGGGGAACCTATGTGGTGGAGATGGTGTTCTCCTACCCCGGCCTGGGCACCCTGGCCTACGAGAGCGCCCGCTACCAGGACTACAACCTGCTGATGCTGCTGTGCATCCTGTCCGGCGGGGTGGTGATGTGCAGCGGCATGGCGGCGCAGTGGATCAGCGGGCGGCTTGACCCGCGGGTCAGGGCCCGGGATGGGGAGGGGGCGGAGCCATGAGCGGGCCCTTTGAACGGGTGGGCGTCCGGCCCCTGCCGCCGGCGCCCCCGCAGCCCCGCCAAAGGCGGGGCTGGCCGGTGTGCTCCGCCGTGATTCTGGCGGCGGTGGTCCTGGTATGCCTGGGGAGCGGCCTGCTCCCCGGCGGGGACCCGGCCTATATGGACCTGCAAAATTGCGGCGTCCCCCCCAGCGCCCGGTTCTGGTTCGGCACGGACGCCATGGGGCGGGACGTGTTCGCCATGATCTGGGCCGGGGGACGGGTGTCCCTGTTCATCGGGGCGGCGTCCGCGGCGGCCTCCACCGCCATCGGCGTGGCGGTGGGGGCGGCGGCCGGCTGGGCCCCCGGCTGGGTGGACGGCCTTCTGATGCGGCTGACGGAGATTCTGCTCAGCGTGCCCAGCCTGCTGCTGGTGGTGCTGCTCCAGGCGGCGCTTGGCCGGCCCGGCCCGTTGAGCCTGGCCCTGGCCCTGGGGGCGGTGGGCTGGACGGGCATCGCCAAGGTGGTGCGCACGGAGGTGCGCCAGATGCGCCGGTGCGGGTACATCCAGGCGGCAAAATCCATGGGCGGCGGCTTCTTCTACCTTCTCCGGCGGCATATGGCCCCCAATTTTTTCCCCTCCATCCTGTTCATGATTGTGATGAACGTGCGCAACGCCATCGCGGCGGAGGCCACCCTCAGCTTTATGGGGCTGGGCCTGCCGCCGGAGACCGTCACCTGGGGGGCCATGCTGTCCCTGGCGGAGAAGGCGGCGCTCGGCGGCGCGTGGTGGGCCGTCCTGGCCCCCGGGATCTTTCTGGCGGCCGTCCTGCTGTCCATGACCAGCCTGGGCGAGCGCCTGCGGGGGCGCGCCGGCCAGGGGGAGGGCAATCTGTAAAAAATCCGTCCCCCTCCTTGCGCCGCCCGCCGCCGTTTGCTATCATGGAGCGGGTTCAAAGGGAAGCCGCGGAACCCCGCGGCCGGTCCCTTGAGCCGCCGGATAAGCCCCGCCCTCCCGGCGGGGAATTGGGAGGCCATATATGGAATTGAGGGATTTTTTCGCGGAACACCCCCGGGCGGCGCTGGCCTTTTCCGGCGGGGTGGACTCCGCCTATCTGCTGTACGCCGCCCTGGCGTGCGGGGCGGACGTGCGGCCCTATTTTGTGGACTCGGCGTTCCAGCCCCGGTTCGAGCTGGCCGACGCCCGCCGCCTGTGCGGGGAGCTGGGCGCGGAGCTCCGGGTGCTGCCGGTGGACATCCTGGCGGAGCCCCGGGTGGCCGCCAATCCGCCGGACCGCTGCTACCACTGCAAGCGGGCCATCTTTTCCGCCGTGGCCGCCGCCGCGGCCCGGGACGGGTACCCGCTCCTGCTGGACGGCACCAACGCCTCCGACCCGGAGGGGGACCGCCCTGGTATGCGGGCCCTGCGGGAGCTGGCGGTGCGCTCCCCCCTGCGGGAGTGCGGCCTGGCCAAGGGGGAGGTCCGGCGCAGGTCCCGGGAGGCGGGGCTGTTCACCTGGAACAAGCCCGCCTACGCCTGCCTGGCCACCCGCGTCCCCGCCGGGGAGCCCATCACGGCGGAGGCGCTGGCCCGGACCGAGCGGGCGGAGAGCTTTCTGTCCTCCCTGGGCTTTACGGATTTCCGGGTGCGGCTGCTGGGCGGCTGCGCCCGCGTCCAGGTGGCGGCGGGGCAGCTCCCCCTGGCCCTGGAGCGGCGGAAAGAAATCATTTCAGAGTTGAAGCGGTACTACGGCGGCGTGCTGCTGGATTTGGAGGCGCGGGATGAATCATGAGGTAAAACGAATTTTAGAGGCGGTCCGGGCGGGGGAGACCACGGTGGACGACGCCCTGCTGAAGCTGAAGGAGGCCCCCTTTGAGGACATCGGCTACGCCAAGGTGGACCTGCACCGCAAGGTCCGCCAGGGGGCGGCGGAGGTGATCTACGGCGCGGGCAAGACGCCGGAGCAGATTGCGGGCATTCTGTCCGCCATGAAGCGGGCCGGACAGGACACGGTGCTCATCACCCGGCTGTCCCCGGAGTCCGCCGGGGCGGTGGCCCGGGCCCACCCCCTGGACTACCACCCGGACGCCCGGGTGGGCATCGTGGGAGAGCTCCCCCCGCCGGACGGGCTGGGGACGGTGGTGGTGGCCACCGGCGGCACCAGCGACATCCCCGTGGCGGAGGAGGCGGCGCTCACCGCCCAGGTGCTGGGCAGCCGGGTGACCCGGCTGTACGACGTGGGAGTGGCGGGGCTCCACCGCACCCTGGCCCACCTGGACGAGATCATGACGGCCAGCGTCATCATCGCCATCGCCGGGATGGAGGGGGCCCTGGCCAGCGTCATCGGCGGGCTGGCCGACTGCCCGGTGATCGCCGTGCCCACCAGCGTGGGCTACGGCGCGTCCTTCGGCGGGCTGTCCGCCTTGCTGTCCATGCTGAACTCCTGCGCCAGCGGCGTGTCGGTGGTCAACATCGACAACGGCTTTGGCGCGGGCTATCTGGCCAATATGATGAACCATATGGAGGCGAAACCGTGAGGATTTTGTATTTAGACTGCGCCATGGGGGCCGCCGGGGATATGCTGGCCGCGGCGCTGCTGGAGCTTTTGCCCGACCCGGACGCCTTTGTGGCGGAGCTGAACGGCCTGGGCATTCCCGGCGTCCGCTTCCGCCGGGAGCGGGCCGTGAAGTGCGGCATCGCCGGCATCCATCTGGCGGTGGAGGTGGACGGCGTGGAGGAGGAGAGCCATGACGTCCACGGGCACGAGCATGGGCATGAGCACGGCCACGATCACACGCACGAACACGGGCACGGGCACCACCATTCTCACAGCGGGATGGGGGACATTGAGCATATCGTCCGGGACCACCTGGCCCTGCCGGAGGGGGTGAAGGACCACATCATGGCGGTGTACGGCCTGATCGCCCAGGCGGAGAGCCACGCCCACGGCGTGCCGGTGGAGGAGATCCACTTCCACGAGGTGGGGGCCATGGACGCCGTGGCGGACATCACGGCGGTGTGCCTGCTGATGGACCGGCTGGCGCCGGATCAGGTGGCCGCGTCCCCCGTCCACGTGGGCAGCGGGCAGGTGCGCTGCGCCCACGGAATCCTGCCGGTGCCCGCCCCCGCCACCGCCCACATCCTCCGGGACGTGCCCATCTACGGCGGGCAGATCCAGGGGGAGCTGTGCACCCCCACCGGGGCCGCCCTGCTGAAGCACTTTGTCTCCCGGTTCGGCCCCATGCCCCCCATGCGGCCGCGGGCCCTGGGCTACGGCTGCGGGAAAAAGGACTTTGAGGCGGCCAATTGCGTCCGGGCCATGCTGGGCGAGGACGGGGACGGGGAGGACCAGGTGTGCGTCCTGTCCTGTAACCTGGACGACATGACCGCCGAGGGGGTGGGCTTCGCCATGGAGCGGCTCTTTGAGGCCGGGGCGCTGGACGTGTACACCGTCCCCATCGGCATGAAGAAGTCCCGCCCCGGCGTGCTTCTTCGGGCGGTCTGCCGCCCCCAGGACCGGGAGGCCCTGGCGGGAACCATATTCCGCCACACCACCACCCTGGGCATCCGGGAGAGCGTCTGCCGCCGGTATGTGCTGGAGCGGAAGCTGGAGGCCCTGGATACCCCCTGGGGGCCCGTCCGCAGGAAAACAGCCAGCGGCTTCGGCGTGTCCCGGGCCAAGTACGAGTACGAGGATCTGGCCCGGATCGCCAGGGAGCGGGGAATCGGCCTGGACCAGGCGAAGAGACTGGTTGAGGACGGAGAGTGAAGGAAAGGCGGTATGTTCGGAAGGGGCATACCGCTTTTTCGCGTGATTCAGGGCGGACGCCGGTTTCGCCTCCTTCAGCGCCTCCCGGCCGGCGGGTGTTTTCCGTTCCCGTCCCGGCAGGATAACTCCCCCTTGTTTTTCCGAACTTTCTGTGGTAAGCTTATTCTGGGATAGGTTGGCGCGCCGGAGGGCGGACGCCGAAACGAAAGGAGATCGTGGCCATGGTGCACAGGGCGCGGGCAGGCAGGAGCGGACAGGGGTCGCTGGCCTTGGCGGCGCTGGCCGCGGTGTGCCTGCTGGGGCTGGCTGGGTGCGAGGGGGACGGGGCGTCCTCCCCGCCGGATCCGTCCGCGGCGTGGAGCGAACCGGGCGGCGTCCAGGTGGAGGCGGTGAACTTTGACCACCAGCTGGACGGCTACCGGCCCAGAAAAAAGAAATACAACTTCTACTTTACCTATAAGACGGTCCATCCCTGGTGGGACGCTGTGGCGCTGGGCATCGAGGACGCGGCCAGGCAGTTCGAGGAGCTGGGCGTGACCGTTGACTACGAGTATCTGGCCCCCGCCTCCGCCTCCGCCCAGGACCAGATCCGGCGGCTGGAGGAGGCCGCCGCCCGGAATTTCGACGTCATCGGGGTGGACGTGGCGGACGTGGAGGCGGTCACGCCGGCCATCAACGCCCTCATCGACCAGGGGCAGCGGGTGATGACCTTTTCCAGCTCCGACGCCTCCCGGGAGGACGGCTGCCGCCGCATCGCCTATGTGGGCAACACCCACAACTATGAGGACGGGGCGGACCTGACCCGGGCCCTGTGCGAGAAGCTGGGCGGGCGGGGCAAGGTGGCTGTTCTGGTGGGGACCCGGGGCGCCCCCTGCCATGAGGACCGGGCCCGGGGCACCCAGGACGTCATCGCCCAGTACCCGGACATGGAGGTGGTGGAGATTGCGTACGACGAGGACAGGGCGGACAAGGCCTATGACCTCACCCGGGAATTTCTGGCCCGGCACTCCGACCTGGCGGGCATCGTGTGCTGCAACATGAGCAACTCCGTGGGGGCGGCACGGGCGGTGCTGGCGGCCGGCCGGGAGGATGAAATTGTCATTGTGGGCATGGACCACGACCAGGAGGCCCTGGGCTATCTCCGGGACGGGGTTATTTACGCCCTGGGGGTGCAGGACTGCTACTCCATCGGTTTCAACACCGTCCAGGTGGCGGTGAAGATCGCGGACGGACTGCTGCCCGGGGAGGAGTATTCGGAAATGACGGAGGAGAGCACCACCATCGTCTATCAGGACGGGGCGGCGGCAATGCTCCAGACGCTGTATGGCGAAATCGATTGAGAATGGCGGGACAGCGGACATGGGCGCTTCGCGGCAAGACGGGATCAATGAAAAGCAGAAAAGGCTGACGGTGGCCTTCGGCCTGTGGGGCGGGGTAATCATCGCGGCGATTTTGCTGGTGACAACGGTATGGGTGCTGGGCAGCGCCAGGGCGGGTACCAGCCAGGCGGTCTCCAAGGTGAGCGAGTTCTACCTGGAGGAGCTGGCCGGGCGCAGGGCCCGGGTGGTGTCCGAGCGGCTGAAAAGCGGCTTCAGCTACATGGGGAAGGCCATTGACATATTGGAGGCCTCCGACCTGGCGTCTCAGGATGCCCTGCGGCAGTACCTGGGGAAGATTGAACGGCTGTATGGGGTGGATAAGTTCGCCATGGTGGACGCCAACGGCATCGTCTACACCGAGCACAGCACCACCTCCGGCCTGAGCCGGTATCCCTTCCTGGCCCAGGAGCTGACAGAGCCGGTGCTGGTGATGTCCAACCTCTACGGGGCGAAGAAGCAGGTCATTCAGGCCATCCCCGTGGAGGGGGTCTACTTCCGGGGGGTGGAGATGCGGGCGTGCTTCATCCAGGTCAATATCACCGAGATGCTGGAGGCCCTCGCCCTGGAGAGCGGCGACAATGAGACCTACTGCAACATTTACTACCGCAACGGAGAGAGCCTGACCAACAGCGGCTTCGGCTACCTCACTTCGAGGGACAACATCCTGACCGCCCTGGGGAGTGCCGTGATGGAGCCCGGCTCCAGCCTGGAGCAGCTCATCAACGATTTTTCCAGCGGCGCCCCGGGGCAGATCTCCTTCCGCTATGAGGGAATCCGGGAGGACCTGTGCTACCGCCCGGTGGAGGGCACCGATTGGATGCTCACCATCCTCATCCGGGACAACGTCATCAGCGAGCAGATCGGCTCCATCAGCACGGGCATGATGCGGCGCAGCGTCATCCAGATTACCGTGACGGTGCTGTCCATGCTGGGGGTGTTCCTGGGCCTGATCTGGCAGTCCCGGCGGAGCGACAAGCTCTTGCTGGAGCGGGAGAGGGCGGACGGGGACCGCATCCGGGCCGCCTACGCCCAGATCGAGCGGGAGCAGACCGCCATGGGGATGATCCACGCCGCCATGGGCTCCGGACAGTGGGGCATGGAGTTTGACGAAAACGCCAACATGGTGTCATGCACCTGGTCGGACGTGTTTCGGAATATGCTGGGCTACGAGAGCGAGGAGGACTTTCCCAACCTGCTGGAGTCCTGGTCGGAGCTGCTCCACGAGGAGGACCGGGACCGGGTGCTGGACGCCTATTGGGCCGCCGTGCGGGATTACACCGGCGGCACCATCTATGACGTGGAGTACCGCCTGTTCACCAGGCACGCCGGCTGGCGCTGGTTCCACGCCGCCGGGCGGCTGTCCCGGCGGGAGGACGGCTCCCCTATCACCTTTGTGGGCCTGTTTGTGGACATAGACGACAATAAGCGGATGGCGGCCCAGCTGGAGGAGCAAAAGATCGACCTCCAGGACGCCCTGGCGGCGGCCCAGCACGCCAACCGCGCCAAGACCACCTTCCTCAACAATATGTCCCACGACATCCGCACCCCCATGAACGCCATCATTGGCTTCACCTCCCTGGCCGCCGCCCACATCGACAACACCGAGCAGGTCCAGGACTACTTGGCCAAAATCACCACCTCCAGCAACCACCTGCTCAGTCTTATCAACGATGTGCTGGACATGAGCCGCATTGAGAGCGGGAAGATGAAGATTGAGGAAAAGGAGACTTCCCTGCCCGAGATCATGCACGACCTGAAAACCATCGTCCAGTCGGACATTGCCTCCAAGCAGCTGGAATTCTACATCGACACGGCGGACGTGGTGAACGAGCACGTGCTGTGCGACAAGCTGCGGCTGAACCAGGTGCTGCTCAACCTGTTGAGCAACGCCATGAAATTCACCATGCCCGGGGGCATTGTCAGCGTCCGGGTCATTCAGAGGGGCGGGGCCCCGGAGGGATGGGCCTCCTACGACTTCCAGGTGAAGGACACCGGCATCGGCATGAGCCGGGAGTTCCTGGCCCACGTGTTTGACCCCTTTGAGCGGGAGCGGTCCAGCACGGTCAGCGGCATCCAGGGTACGGGGCTGGGCATGGCCATCACCAAAAACATTGTGGACATGATGGGCGGCACCATCTCCGTGGCCAGCGAGGAGGGCAAGGGGGCCACCTTCACGGTGTCCCTCCGATTCCGGGTCTGCTCCGGCCCGGTGCGGCAGGAGGAGATCCCCCAGCTGAAAGGCCTGCGGGCCCTGGTGGCTGACGACGATTTCAATACCTGTTCCAGCGTGACCAAAATGCTGTCCACCGTGGGGCTGCGGCCCGACTGGACCACCTCCGGCAAGGAGGCGGTGCTGCGCGCCAAGCTGGCCTGGGAGCAGGGGGACGAGTACGCCGCTTTTATCATCGACTGGCTCATGCCGGACATGAACGGCATCGAGGTGGTCCGGCGGATACGGGCCATCATCGGCGAGGAGAAGCCCATCATCATCCTCACGGCCTACGACTGGTCGGACATTGAGGAGGAGGCCCGGGACGCGGGCGTCACCGCGTTCTGTTCCAAGCCCATCTTTTTGTCGGAGCTGCGGGAGCTGCTGGAATCGCCCTTTGCCCCCCGGGAGGAGGCGGAGGATAAGGCGGAGGAGCCCGCCTCTTTCCAGGGGAAGAAGATCCTGCTGGTGGAGGATAACGAGCTGAACCAAGAGATTGCCGTGGAAATCCTCCAGAACGCCGGCTTCGTGGTGGAGGTGGCGGACGACGGCGGAACCGCCGTGGAGCGGATGCGGGCGGCGGCGCCGGGCCAGTACGACCTGATCCTCATGGATATCCAGATGCCCATTATGGACGGCTATGAGGCCACCCGGCGGATCAGGGAGCTGGACGACCCCCAGGTCGCGGGGATTCCCATTATCGCCATGACGGCCAACGCCTTTGACGAGGACCGCAAGGCGGCGCTGGAGGCGGGGATGAACGGGCACATCGCCAAGCCCATCGACGTCCCCAGGCTGATGGAGCTGCTGGAGGATATTTTGGGGGCAAAACTTTAATCGGCGCGCGGTTTTGCGCAAAAAACAGGGCGCGTCCCCGGATATTCGGGGACGCGCCCTTCTGCGTTCAAGGGAGGGCGGGGGAGGTTTGGCCCGGCTGGGAGGGGTCCGCCGGCAGGGCGCCGGAGGGGCCGGGCACGCCGCCGGTGGGGAGGGGATCGGGCTCCGACGGCTTGGGGTAGGGCACAAAGCACAGGTTCATGTCCACGCTGGAGGTGATGCCGGCCACGTTCCCCTTGGAGGAGTACTGCCACATCTGGAAATCGTAAATGCAGGCGGGGGCGTCGGCGTACTCGGCGTACCAGAAGTCAAACTGGGTCAGCTTGGACAAGTCCATTTTTACATAGCCGCAGTAGTCGTTGAAATACACCATGGGCTGGTAGCCCGCGTCGGCCACCCGCTGGCAGAAGGCGGCGACGCACTCGGTGATGACGCTGGCGTCCACTCCGTAGGCCCGGGAGTTTTTGCCCCCCAGGTATTCCCAGTCGCACACCACGGGGTAGGTGATGTACTGCCGGTAGGGCTCCACCATGGCCAGGAACATATCGGCCTCTTCAATGGCCTCCTCCACGGTGATGGCATTGGAGAAGAAGTAGGCCCCCACGTCCAGGCCGGCGGCGATGGCCCCCTGCATATTGCGGTGGAAATAGGAATCCTCAAACAGCAGGCCGGAGCCGTAGGTGCGGTTGCCCGCCCGGATAATGGCAAAATCGATACCGTCCCGGGCCACGGCGTTCCAGTCGATGTCCTGCTTGTGGCCGGACACATCCACGCCCCGGACAAAATAGCCGCCGGAATAGGACGCCCGGCCCTGTTCGTCTATGGAGAACTGCTCCGGGGTGAAGGCGGCGGGGGGCACATCCTCCAGCACGTCCAGCCAGTAGTTGCTGAACCGCATCATGCCCTGGGTGGCGTCCACGTTCATCATGCGCCACACCACAGTGGCCATTTCCTCCCGGGTGATGGGCTGGTCGGGGTAGAACCAGCGGTTTCCGTCCGGCTCCACGGTGCCCTCCATGATGCCCTTCTCGAACAGCTCCACCACATAGCCGTCGCCGCAGTCGATGTAGGGGCTCTCGCCGGAGATGTCGGTGAGGTCCAGCGCCCGGGCGGCCATCCGGGCCACGTTCAGCCGGGTGGGGGCCTCGTCCAGGCTGGCCTCGTCGAAGGACCACACTAGCTGGTTGTCCAGGGCCGGCTGGATATACGGGTATGCCCAGTGCTGTTCCGGGTCCCGCTCCGGGTCCTCCACCCCCACGGCCAGCAGGATCAGCTTAAAGGCCTCTCCCCAGGTGACGTTTCCCTGGCGCTGGAAGGTGCCGTCGGGGTAGCCCCCCACCACGCCCTGGGTGTACAGGTCGTAGACATAGGAAAAGGACCAGTGGTCCGCGGGCAGGTCGGCAAAGGGGGAGAGCTGGCCGGGGTCGGCCATGGCGGTGGTGCTGGAACTGACGGCCATCAGAAGGGCCAGCAGCAGGACGGCGGCGCGTTTTTTCATAGGGTACTCCTTTTCTCACGGGGGCGGATTGTGTTGTGCCTTCCATTTTACATAATTCGACACGTTCTGACAACCCCCGGGGAAAATTTAACAACTTAGAAAAATTTCTGAAACACCCCTTGACAGGGGGTGGAAGCTGTGGTATTCTCTGAATGACAAATAAAGTTGTCAAATAGGCAAAGAGACTTGTCAAAACGACAAGGGAACCTGTCAGGAGGAAACGGCAATGATTTGGAGTGAACTGGGAATCAGCGGCGGGACGGCGCTGATCGTGCTGTGCGCGCTGTACTTTGTGGTCAAGTGGGCGGTGCGCAACGGAATTCAGGAGGCCCACGGGCGGATGGCCGGGGAGAAGCCGGGCGGGCTCCGGGGGCTCTGGAACGCCGTCATATCAGAGGAGACCACATCCGAGTGAGAAGGGGGCGCGGTGATGCTGAGAAACCGCTTGAAGGAGCGCCGGGCGGCGCTGGGGGTCAACCAGCAGGAGCTGGGGCGGATGGCCGGGGTGTCCCGGCAGACCATCAGCCTGATTGAGCGGGGGGACTACTCCCCGTCGGTGACGCTGGCCCTCACCCTGGCGAAGATCTGCGGGGTGACGGTGGAGGACATCTTCATTCTGGAGGAGGAGAACGATGAAAAACAACAATGACCCCATCCGGCAGGAAAACAAAAGGGCCCTGCCCAAATTTGTCCTGATTTCGGTGGGCGGGATGATTCTGGGGGCCGTTTTGGGCGTTGCCCTGGTGTTTCTGAACGTAGAAAACTTTGCGGACACGCTTGACTCCGCGGGGCGGCTTTTTGCCGTCCATGGGGCCCCGTGGCTGCTGATGGCCCTGCCCCTTGTGGAGCTGGCCCTGTGTCTGCCCATCTATTTCAGCGCCAAAAAGCAGTTTGCGCGTTGGGACGGCGAAGATGAGAACGCCAGCAATGAGATGGAGACGAAGCTGTCTGTGTGCCTTTGGATCACCAGCATGGCCACCATCCTGGATTTTTTCCTGGCCGCGGCACAGTTTTCCGGCTTCATTGAGATGGAGGGGAACCCCATGAGGGGGTCTCCGATCAATTTTTTCGGCGGGCTGGGAGGATTCCTGGTGACGCTGTATGTCAGCGCGGTGCTTCAGCAGAAGCTGGTGGATGCGACGAAACGGATGAACCCGGAAAAGCACGGCTCCGTGTATGACACCAAGTTCCATAAAAAGTGGATGGAGAGCTGCGACGAGGCAGAGCGGGCCGTCATCGGCCAGTGCGCGTTTAAGGCGTATCAGGCTATGAGCATGAGCTGCCTGATTCTGTGGGCCGTGCTGGGGCTGGGCGGGATGTTTTTCAGCTGGGGCTTTATGCCCGCCATGACCGTCTGTATCATCTGGGGAGTGGGCCAAACGGTGTATTCCTACTGGTGCCTCAAGCTGGGCAAGCCCGGCGGCAAGATGTAGGGTGAAACGGGAGCATGGAGGAGAACATCCACAAGGAGGTCAAAAAAATGCGAAAATGTCTCAGGTGCGGGTCCGAGATGCAGGAGGGCTGCACGGTGAAGGTGGAGGGCGCGGGCTACGGCGTGGTGCTGTCCACGGAGGAGAACAAGCTTTTCAGCGGGCGCATCGGGAAGCCCAGGGTGGCCATCTGTCCCCAATGCGGCGAGGTGTCCCTCTATCTGGACGACGTGGACAGGCTGAACCGCTGAAGAAAAAAGACCGCTCCGCCAAGTACGGCGGGGCGGTTGATTTTTTGGTCGAAATCAGGTAGAATGGAGGTCCAGCGGAAACGGGGTAAGGTCCTTCCTTTTTTTCTGAAGAAAGAAAAGGAAGCGAAAAGAAAGACTTTAAACTGTTTCTATATAAGGTTCTGCCGTATATAGGCGTAAAAACGAAATGATTTGCGCTCCTTCCGGCGGAGATTGCCTGAAAGTTTCTTTTTGCCCCGCTTTTTCTTTACAAAAGAAAAAGCGGGCCGCCGGAGGCAAAAACGGAAAGGGGGTGCGGGCGGTGTCCGCGCTGCTGCTGCCCAACGAAATACTGTCCATGTCCGCCCAGGCGGCCCGGCTGCTGGTGGAGTCCGGCGACGGGGACGGGGCGCTGCTGTACCTGGCCCTGCTGGAGTGCGGCGGGGACCAGGGCAGGGCCTCCGCCCGCCTGCGCTGGGAGGACGGGCGGCTGTATCCCGCGTGGCAGCGGCTGGCCGCCCTGGGGCTGGCCCAGCCCCCCCAGGACGCCCCCCCTCCGTCCCCCCAGCCGGATGCCCGCCCGCCCGAGTACACCCGGGGGGACGTGGCCGCCGCCCTGGAAAAGGAGCCGGAGTTCCGGGGGCTGTGCCGGGAGATGGAGGGGATGCTGGGCCGGGTGTTCACCGACAGCGACCTGCGCTGCCTGTACACCATGTACGACCATCTGGGCCTGAGCGTTGAGGTGATCCTGCTGCTCACCGGCTGGACGGTCCGCCGGGAGCGGCGGCGGAAAAACAACCCCGCCGCCTGTCCCCGGATGCCCCAGATCCAGAGAGAGGCGTTCAAATGGAAGCGGCTGGGGGTGGACACCCTGGACCGGGCGGAGGGCTACCTCCGCCGCCAGGAGGCGGTGGACCAGCGGGAGTGGGAGATCCTCCAGGCGGTGGGTGTGCCGGAGCGCCGCCCCGCCGTGGAAAAGGAGCGGGAGTTTATCTCCGCCTGGGTGGAGATGGGCCTGAGCGGGGAGCTCATCCGGCTGGCCTACGAGCGCACCGTCTACCAGAAAAAAGAGATGAGCTGGCCCTATATGAACAAAATTTTGCAGTCCTGGCACAAGGCGGGATACCAGACCGCCGCCCAGGTGGAGGCGGGGGACCGCCCCCCCCAGCGGCAGAGCAGGCCCGCTCCGGGACAGCCCCGGGACTTCCAGCCCAGCCAGGAGCGCATTCAGAAAAACAACGACTGGCTGGATCAATTCTTAGAGGAGCAGAAGAAGGGAGGAAGCTGAATTGGCCTATGAACCTACTGTGATGCGGCGCGCGCTGGCCAGCCTGGAGCGCCGCCGGGACAGCCTGGAGCGCCGGCGGTATCAGCTGGAGCGGGAGCTGTACGCCAAGGAGCCCCGCCTGCGGGAGGTGGACGCCGCCCTGCGGGGGACCATGGCGGACCTGGCGCTGCTGGCCACAGGGAAGAAGCCCGTAGCCCCGGACGGCCCGGAGATCGACGCCATCCGCGCCCGGAATGAGGACCTGCAGCGGGAGCGTACCGCCCTGCTGGCGGGGCTGGGTTACGGCCCGGATGCCCTGGACGAGGTCCCCGCCTGCCCCCGGTGCGGCGACAGGGGCTGGGTGGACGGGGGGATGTGCGCCTGCTTGAAGGAGCTGTGCGCCCAGGAGCAGATGAATGCCCTCACCGCCCTGCTGAACCTCACCGAGGAGCAGGACTTTGACCGCCTGCGGCTGGACGTGTACAGCGACCGGCCCTGGCAGGGCCGGAACCGGTCCCCCCGGGAGAACATGAGCCGGGTGGTCCAGGTGTGCGAGGGCTACGCCAGGCAGTTTCCCCGGTATCCGCTGAAAAACCTGCTGCTGTCCGGGGGCACCGGCTTAGGCAAGACCTTCCTGTCCGGCTGCATCGCCCGGGAGGTGGCCAGCCGGGGGTATTCCGTGGTGTACGACACCGCCATTAACCTGTTTGCCGCCTTTGAGACCCGCCGCTTCACCCGGGACGCCGGGGAGGAGCGCCAGGCCCGGGATGTCACCCGGCGGTATCTGGGCTGCGACCTGCTGATCCTGGACGACCTGGGCAGCGAGCTCACCACCCCTCTGTCCCAGTCCACCCTGTACGAGGTGGTGAACAGCCGCCTCCAGGGGGAGCGGCATACCATCATTTCCACCAACCTGTCCCAGGAGGACATCGCCGCCCGGTATACCCCCCAGCTGGTCTCCCGCGTCGGCGGGCTGTACCAGGAGCTCACCTTTTACGGGGACGATCTGCGGCTCCAGCGGTGAAGAAAGGCCGGTGCAACCGCCGGTTGACAAGGGTTCCAAGCGCGGTTGGTTGATTTTTTCATCCGGCGCGGGTAGGATGGGGCCAGAAAGGAGCGGATGCCCATGACCTTGGCGGAAAAAATTCTGGCCCTGCGGACGGAGCGGAACCTGTCCCAGGGGGACCTGGCGGAGAAGCTGGACGTGTCCCGGCAGTCGGTGAGCAAGTGGGAGACAGGCCAGTCGGTGCCCGAACTGGACAAGCTCATCAGGCTGGCGGACGTGTTCGGCGTGAGTGTGGACCAGCTGGTGCGGGAGGGGGACCCGCCGAAACCCCCTGTGGAGACGCCTTCCGCGGCCCAGCCTCAGATCGTCTATGTGGAGCGGCCCAGCCGGGGGCTGACCGCGGTCCAGATCCTGGGCGTGGTCTGTACGGCGGGCGGCGCGGGGCTGTGCATCATGGGCGATGACGAGCTGTTTCTCATCGGAATGGTGGTGCTCATCGCGGGCCTGCCCCTGCTGCTGGCAAAAAAGCATCCCTTCCTCCTGTTCGGCTGGCTGGCATGGGCGATGGGCTACCTGTTCCTATGTACGCCGGCCATTATGGGGCCCGACCTGGGCGTGTGGCAGCCCTTTACGGGGCTAGCGTGGGCCTGGCGCTGGCTGATGGCGGACGGGGCGCTGGGGGGAAGCATCCTGCTGATGGGCCTGCTGTTCCTGCTGGCCTATGGGGTGTTGAGCGTGCTCGCCGTTCTGCTGCCCGCTGCCACCATCCGGCTGGCCTGGAAACACTGGAAAGTCCGAAGGGAACACGCTCCGGCATAAACGCAAGCGCCCCCGCTTTCGCGGGGGCGCTCTCTGCTTGGGTCCGTCAAAGTTGGCTGTAGCGGTCCAGGATAATGCTCAACTGGGCGCGGCTGGCGTAGCCGGCGGGCTGGAGGGTGCTCTCCGAGGTCCCCTGGATGAGGCCCGCCCCCACCGCCCAGCGCATGGCGTCCCGGGCGGAGGTATGTACGCTGGCCCCGTCGGAAAAGCGGGCCAGGGAGCCCAGCTCCCGGACGTCGCGGCCCCGGTATTCCGTCTCGTAGCGGTACAGCATGGACACCAGCGCCTGTCGGGTCATGGGGGCGGAGGGGTCGAAGTCCTTGGCCGCGCCGTCCAGCAGGCGGCGGTTCACCGCCCAGCGCACCGCGCCGCTGTCATTGGTGGGCCCGCCCTCGCCGGACAGGCTGTACAGGGCCTGGGCCATGGCGGCGTAGGACACCGCCTGATCCGCCGGCAGGGGGGCCGGTTCTTCCGCCTTAGAATCCTCCGGGCCGGGGGTGGGCTGTGGATCGGGAGATTCCTCCGGCTCCGCCGGGCCGGACAGGATTTCATGCCAGGGGTTCTCCTCCCGGGGATCGGTGGGGTCCCAGCCGTTGGCCTCCTCCTCCGAGATGTGGTCCACCAGCCGGTCCGGCTTGCCCAGGGGGCCGGGGTCGTCGGCGTCGTCATAGACGGTGACCTTGGTGCCCCGGGCGCAGTTGTCGTAAATCCACTTGGCGTCGGCGGTCTGGAGCCGGACGCAGCCCAGGGAGGCCGGGGCGCCCAGGCCGTTGTACTCCTCCGTCATGAGGGCGGAGGGGTCCTTTTTGGTGTAGCACACCGAGTGGAACAGGATATTTCCCTTGATCTGGGTGGCGTACTGGCCGTAGGAGTCGTCGATCATGTGCAGCCAGGTCCACCGTCCGCCGATGGTGAAGGTGCCGGTGGGGGTGGCGTGGCCCTTCCGGCCGGTGGAGCAGATCATGGCCTTCACGGGGACGGTGTAATAGCCCTCCTCGTCCAGCTCGTAGACGGTGACGGTGCTCTGGGCCCGGTTGACCATGATGTAATAGGGTTTGCCGTTGCCCGCCATGGGGCTAGCGGCCCAGGCCGTATGGATGCCGGAGCAGAGCAGCAGCGCGGCGCAGGCCAGCGCCAGAAAGAGGCTGAGGGTTCGTTTCAAGGGGATACCTCCTACCATATCTTGCGTATTGTGAAATGGCTTCCACAAGGAAGCCATTTCATTATATATGGTTCGAAAGGAAAATGCAAGGGAAAACGGGGGCTAATTGAGAAACACAACCAGCAGCAGCAGGCCCAGCAGGAGCAGAAGGGCGGCGGCCTCATCCGGGCTCATGCTTCCGCGCTGTCCGCCGCTCCCCGTTTCCGAGGAGCCAAAGGGTTCGTCACGCTTCATCATGCTCACCTCAAACGTCTTTAGTCCCGTAAAAGTGCCGGGACAGCAGGAAGGATGCCGCCAGCAGGGCCAGACCCGCCAGGGCCGCGGCGGCGGGAACGATGGCCGCCTGTCCCAAGGTGGGCTCGGCGAGCTCCAGGGACTTGAGCCATTCCAGCCCGCCCAGGGGGAACAGAACCGCGGCAATCAGCAGAACGATCCCGCCCATAATGCCGAAGAACATCATCCGCGCCCGTTCCGGGCCGAATTTGTACAGGAAGGGCAGCATGATGGCGTTTACCAGCACGGACATCAGCCCCATCACCGAGCAGGTCACCATGAACTCTACGGGTTCTTCCACCCGCCCGGCGGCGTACAGCGCCGCGCCCAGAAGGGCGGTCAGCGCCACGCTGCACACGCACAGCAGCAGTACGCACAGGTACCGGGCGGCCACGGTCCTGGTGCGGCCCACCGGCAGGGCCAGGCCGTAGGTGTCCCACTGGCACTGCTTGTCGTAGGCGAACACGTTCATGGGAAGCATCATCACCATAACCACCATGAGAACGCCCACAATGTCCGCCGTCCACACCCCGGTGAAGGCAATCGCGGCATATACGATCATCATAAACAGATAGGAGCGCAGGGTCTTGCGCAGAATGAGAACGTCCTTCAAAATCAGCCCGGTCATGACTGTTCCCCCTTTACGATAAATACCATCAGCTCGTCCAGCGTCACCGGCTCCACCGTCAGCCGGGGATAGGTGCGCTTGAAATCGCCCCTGTGCCGGATCAGCGCCTCGGTGGAGTACTGGCTCTTCCGGGTGGCCACGATGTAGCCCCGGTCCACCTGGTCCAGGTCCGCCTTGGTGCACACCAGCCGCCCGTAGCTCTCCAGCAGCCGGTCCTTCTCGTCGCACAGCAGCAGCTTGCCCTGGTGGAGGTAGGCGATATAGTCCGCCACCTTCTCCAGGTCCGACGTGATGTGGCTGGAGATGAGGATGGCGTGGTCGTCGTCGGACACGAAGGCCAGGAACTCGTCCAGAATCTCGTCCCGCACCACCGGGTCCAGCCCCGCCGTGGCCTCGTCCAGCAGCAGGAGGCGGGGCCGGTGGGCCAGCGCCGCCGCCAGGGACAGCTTCATCCGCATCCCCCGGGACAGCTCCTTGATGTTTTTGGTTCCGGCCAGCCCGAATTTGTCCAAATAATCCCGGTACAGCTCCCGGTCCCAGGTCTTAAACACCCGGCGGAGCACGCTGTCCACGTCCTTGACCCGCAGGTACTCGGAGAAGAAGCAGTCGTCCAGCACGATGCCGATGTCCGCTTTGGCGCGGTCGGGGTCGGCGCCCAGCAGGGATACCTCCCCGGCGGTGGGCCGGACGATGCCCAGCATGGACTTGATGAGGGTGGTTTTGCCCGCCCCGTTCTCCCCGATGAGGCCCAGAATGGACCCGCCGGGCACCTGGAGGTCGATAGGCCCCAGGGTGAAGGTCTTGTACTCCTTGACAAGGCCCTTGATTTCAATACAATTAGTCATAATGATTCCTCACTATACAGTGTGTTGAGCATTTCGGTGAGTTCATCCAGCCCCACGGCCCCCGCTTTGGCGGCATCCACCGCCTGGGACAGGTGCTCCTCGATCTGGCACAGCACGGCCTCCCGCCGGGTCTCCCGGTTCTGGGCGGCCACGAAGCAGCCCTTGCCGGGGACGGTGGTGAGGAAGCCCTCCCGTTCCAGCTCCTCATAGGCCCGTTTGGTGGTGATGACGGAGATGCGCAGGTCCCGGGCCAGCAGCCGCATGGAGGGCAGCGCCTCGCCGGGGGCAAGTTCGCCTGAAAGGATGAGCCCTTTCAGCTGGCGGACGATCTGCTCATAGATCGGCGCGCCGGAGGAGTTGCTGATGATGATGTCCATGGTACACCTCATTGGTTTGTTTTTTGTCCCGCCGGACGCGGGGCGGGGCTGAGACGCCTCGCGGGGAGCGCGCTCGTCAGCGGCTCCCGATATTTTGTATATATACGATATGCACAGTATAGACGGTATATACACGCTTGTCAAGGGGGCGGGCAAAAAAATTTGCGCCAAATAAAACCAGCCGCCCCCCAAATGGGAGGCGGCATATAGCACATGGACAGTGGTCGGGCGAAACTCATAGAAAAGCACAGAGATCCGTCAGCGAATTAAAGTTCTTTTTCGGTTCCTTTTTCTTTCAAGAAAAAGGAACTTAGCGGTGCTTACCCATGAAGAACAGCGCCACGCAGCCCGGGCCGGTGTGGGCCCCGATCACCGGGCCGATGGAGTTGAGGATGATCTCCTTGGTCCCGTAACGCTTTTTGATCTCGTCGGCCACAAACTGGGCGTCCTCCGCGCAGTCGCTGTTGCTGATGAACATGGTCTGGGAGGCGGGGTCGTCGGCCAGCTCGCCCACCTTGTCCACCAGGGCGGCGAGGGACGCCTTGCGGCCCCGGGCCTTAGCCACGTTGATGAGGTGGCCCTCGTCGTCCACGTGGAGGACGGGCTTGATCTGGAGCATGGTGCCCACCACGGCGGTGGCGGCGGACACGCGCCCGCCCTTTTTCAGGAAGAACAGGTCGTTGACGGTGAACCAGTGGCACTGGCGCAGCTTGGTCTGCTCCGCCCAGTCCCGGACCTCCTCGATAGACTTGCCCTCCTGGCGGAGCCTGCCGGCCTGGTAGACGAACATCCCCTGGCCCAGGGAGGCGCACAGGGTGTCCACCACGTAGATTTTGCGGCCGGGGTACTGGCCGGCCAGGTCGCCGGCGGCAATCTGGAAGGAGTTGCAGGTGGTGGACAGCCCGGAGGAGAAGGCCAGCACCAGCGCGTCCTTTCCCTGCTTGAGCACCGCTTCCAGGGCGTCGGAGGCCTCGCCCACGTTGACGGCGTTGGTGGTGGCCATGAGGCCCTCCCGCTGCTTGCCGTAGAACTCCCCGGGGGACATCTCCCGGTTATCCGGCCAATTCCGATAGGTCTTGCCGTCCATGATAAAGGCCAGGGGGAGCACCTCCAGCTCCAGCTCTTTGACGATGCTGTCGGGCAGGTCGCAGGACGAATCGGTGATGATGATGTAATCGCTCATGGTCAGTACCTCCAACATGATAAATATAAGGTCCAGGCGGTTCAGCGCTTTTTTTTCAGCAAATCCTCGTGCCCGGTGCGCTGGGCCAGCACGGCCAGGGTCCGATGGCAGGCCAGACTGTAGGCGTAGCCCCGCAGGGCCAGGTCCAGCACCAGCTTGGGCAGTTCCTCGTCGCCGGTGTTTTCGTCGATGCCCGCGGCGGCGTCCGACATGGCCTGATCCAGGTATTGGCAGAAATACTCGTACTGCCGCTGGGGGGCCCGCATCTCCCGGCCCACGGTGGTGAGCACCTTCATCTCCCGCACGCTCATCACCTGCTTCAGCGCGGTGATGGCGGTGAGGTAGGCCAGATGCTCCTGGCCGTATTTTTTGCCGTTGGCCCGCTCCACCAGACCGTCTTTGATGTAGTTGTTGATCATGGCGGAGGTGAGAGCGTCGCCGTCCCCTACGCTCACCAGCTGCCGGGCCAAATAGCCCACCACCTGGTCCATGTACAGCGGGATGTCGGGCAGCTTGTCCCAGCCGTCGGGGCGCTGTTCGGCCAGCTGCTGTTTCAATTCGGCCAGCTCCTCCATGAACGGTCCCTCCCATCTAAATCTGGTGCGTAAAATTATATCACATCATTTTACGGACGTAAAGAGAAAAACGTAAAAAAAGCGGGCCGGAGATCCGGCCCGCTTTTGGTTCAGCTGACGGTCAGGCCAACAGGCGGGTTTCAAAGATCCGGGATATTCACCTCCGGGTCTTTTCCTGCCTGTTTTCCTTGCTGGCGACTGCGATAACTTCAAGCTGCTTGAGGACCAACTCCCGGATCACCCGCACATACTCCGGGTTCAAATGGCTTATCTGCTCATCCATGCCCAGCGCCGCAGGCTCCTGACGCCACAACAGGCGGTCAGCAGAAACGCCCAGCACCTCGCACAGCTTTCTGAATGTTGTCAGGGACACCCCGGCAAATCCTGCTTCAACGTCTGCGATAAACCGGGGGCTTACGCCCATCAATTCACTGAACCGCTCACGGGAATATCCCGCCCGCTCCCGATACAGCCTGATATTTTCGCCTACCTCAATATTGATCTCCTTTTTCTCCTTCGCCCTCACAGCAGTGCCCTCCTACGTGTGATACATCAAGTTTAAGTATGAGTACCGCATGGCGAAATGGAGTAATACACGTTATTCTATATTGACTAATAAACGGAATTGTGATAGGATATAGCTATCAACAGACGGAAGGGGCCTTACTGTGAACTTTATTGAAGCCAATCCCTTGCCCAAGGCCTGTCAGTGCTGTGTTGAACAATATTGCGATGAATGTGAGCATATGGGAGAGCGTTGGCCGCTCTCCCCGGGAGACGTGCGCAGATTGGAGCGCAAGGCACGGGAACGAGCCATTGCGCGTCTTCAGCGGGAGCTGGAGCGTTTCAAGGAGTGAATAAGATCCCGCGCAGGACCTATGCAAAGCCCTGTGCGGGATCTTGCTGTTGCTATTACGTTTCTTCCGGCAGCCGCCCCAGCAGCAGCGCCGCCCCCGCCTGGGCCAGCAGCAGGTCCGGGGAGCAGCCGCCGCAGGGCAGCACCAGTTCCTGCCGCTCCACCGCCCGGCCGTCCAGGGTGATGAACTCCCGCTGTACCGCCACCGAGGCCCGGTCCCCGTCCAGGCTGGACAGGGTGAGGGTGTTCCGGCTGGACGCGCCGTAACTGAGGACCGTGCCGGCGGGGAGCAGCCGGGTGAGGGCGGACCGCCCCCCGGGCAGCAGGGCGGTCCGGCAGTGGAGGGCCCCAGCCCCCGCCCATCCGGAAGCGCCCGGGGACACGATGAGCAGGTCCAGGTTCAGCCCGGCCAGCAGGGCCGGGTGGCGGCAGGCCCGCACCAGGGCGGACGTGCCCTGTGCCAGCCGGCTCACCCCTTCCGCCAGCCCTTCGTCCCGTTCCCAGACCCCAATCTGCCACATACACCGCGCCTCCCTCTTATGTACCGCCGGGGAATAGTGTGTATGGAAAGGAGAATTTTATGCGCGGCTATCCCCGCGCTTCCTTTCGGTGGGTGAACAGCACGTAGTTGAGCACATTGCCCATGATGAGGATATTGCCGCACAGGTACAGCCACACCAGCAGCAGGATCACCGACGCCAGGGAGCCGTAGATGAGGGAGTACCGGGCGGAGTTGCCCATGAGCAGGGAGAATATCATGGAGGCCACGGCCAGCGCCGCCGACGCCGCCATCGCCCCGGGCACCACCGGGGGCCGGGGCCTGTCCAGGGGGGCGGCGAAGCGGTAGAGCAGCAGGATGAACAGGAACACCATGCCCAACAGCAGCAGGTACTTCACCCACTGCCAGGTGCCGAACCGCTCCACCAGGTCCTCCAGCCGGAGCACCTGGCCCAGCAGGTGGAAGAACCAGTTGCCGGTGACCACCACCGCCAGGGACAGGTAGATGGTGGCCAGCAGGAGGACGGAAAACAGGACGCTGGCGGCCAGCTGCCCCAGCCCCCGGAAGGTGGCCCGTCCATAGAGCTCCCCCATGATGTTCATCAGCCCCCGGACGGCCGCCGAGGCGAACAGCACCGTGAGGAAGGCGCCGGAAAAGAGCATGGCGGAGGATTGGTTGGTGTCAATATAGGTGAGGTAGTCCCGGAAGAGGATGAGCACGCCCTCCGGCAGGAAGGGGTCGGCGTGGTCCACCAGGGAGGTCAGGTTCAGGTGGAGCTCGTTGACGAAGGCGGAGATGCAGATCATAATGGGGAAAAAGGTGAGAATGAGAAAGTAGGCCAGCTCTGCGGCGGCCCGGCTGATGCACTTGGAAAAATACACGTCCACCACGTCCGCCGCAAAGCGGAGGGGCGGGTGGGCGCGGAGCAGCTTGTCCAGCTTCTGTTTCACAGCGTTCCCCTCCTGCCGGTCGTTTGGCCAATTATACCAGAAGTGCGGGGAGATGACAACCGAAATAATGTCGAAGGGAGGGCGCGGCTATCCTCGCGCTTCTATTCCAGCAGCATCGTCAGGTCGTCCACCGTCAGCGACGGGTTCAGCGCCATGCTCACCGCGTAGCCCAGCACCTTGCCCAGGTCGGCGGCCCGCTGGTCCACCTCCCGGGGGGTGACGAAAAAGTCCCCGCCCACCGGCAGCTCCTCCCGTTCCGGGACCGCCCTGCCCGCCCGCTCCAGCAGGTCCAGGACCAGGGTGGCCCCGTCCACCACCGTGGGGGCCCCCACGGTGAACACCGGCACCCCCAGGCTGTTTCGGTCCAGGGCGGCCCGGTGGTTGCCCACCCCCGAGCCGGGCACCACCCCCGCGTCGGACAGCTGGACCGTCCGGCACAGCCGGTCCAGGGACCGGGAGGCCAGGGCGTCCACCGCGATGACGCAGGCGGGCTTGAGCCGCTCCGCCAGCGCCTGGGCCACCAGGCTGCTCTCCATGCCGGTGGAGGCCAGCACCCCCGGGGCGGCGGCGGCCACCGGGCGCAGGTCCCCGAAGTGCTCCGGCACCTGCTCCACCAGGTGGCGGGTGACCAGCAGGTGGTCCACCGCCAGGGGGCCGATCAGGTCGGGCGTCACCGTCCGGCTGCCCAGGCCCACCACCAGGGCGGGCCCTTCCTCCGGAAGCAGGGGCCGCAGGCAGCCCGCCACCGCCTCCGCCGCCCGCCGGAAGGCCCCCTCCTCCCGGCGGAGCAGGCCGTCCAGCTCAATGGTGATATAGGTGCCCTGGGGCTTGCCCAGGGCCTCGGCCCCTTCCGCGCTGGAGATGGTGACGGTGGTGACGGGGAAGCCCTCCCGGTCCTCCTCCTCGGCGCGGACGCCGGGGAGGGAGGCCGCGTCCTCCGCCCCCTCCCGCCAGAGCTGATGGGCCTCCACGGCCAGGTCGGTGCGGCGCTGGGCCATTGCAACCCCTCCTTTTTTCAATACCAGATGTTGCGGCCCGGCGGGCCGTTTGACCCTATTTTCTGCGGCCGGAAAGTTTCTATACAAAAAAAGAAAAAAGGTGTTGCAATTTTTTTGCTTTGATGGTAAAATACATACCTGCGGCGGGAGACCGCCCAAAAATACTTGAACATATCGGAGGAGGTGTTTGGTTTGCCCAACATTAAGTCTGCCAAGAAGCGCGTGCTGGTCAATGCGACGAAGGCCGCTCAGAACAAGGCGCAGAAGTCCGCGCTCAAGACCGACCTGAAGAAGTTTGAGGCCGCGGTGGCCGGCGGCAACCGCAGCGAGGCCGATGCCGCATATAAGGTGGCCGTCAAGGCTGTGGATCAGGCCGCCGCCAAGGGCCTGCTGCACAGCAACAACGCTGCCAACAAGAAGAGCGCCATGACCCTGAAGCTGAACAAGCTGGCCTGAGCCAAACAAAAAAGAGCCGTCTGCCGTTTGGCAGGCGGTTTTTTCGTCGAGGAGGAGAACGCGATGGAGCGCCGGTTCGCGCTGGTGGAGGCGGCTGTTTCCTGCGGCTCCCCCACCCGGGGGAGCGAGGGGGCTTTCGACGCCCTGGTGGACGCGGGGCTGGCCGCCGCCTTTGGCGGCGCCCGCCTGCTGCCCATGGAGAAGCTGGCCCCCTGTCCCCAATGGCCGGCGGGCCTGCGGCATCTGGACACGGTGATGGCGGTATGCCGCCGCCTGCGGGCCAACGTGCTGGACGCCCTGGAGAGCGGGGAATACCCCGTCGTCATCGGCGGGGACCACTCCTGCGCCATGGGCTCCCTGGCGGCGCTGGGGGAGTTCTATGGAGCGGAAAACCTGGCCGTGGTGTATGTAGACGCCCACACCGACATCAATACGGAGCGGACCTCGGAGAGCGGCTGCATCCACGGCATGGACCTGGCGGCGGCCTGCGGGCTGTGCTGCGGCGCGCTGACGGTGGGCCGGAACCGGGTGAACCTGCTGGGGGAGAACCTCCATATCATCGGGGCCCGGAGCATCGACCCGCCGGAATACGGCATCGTGGAGCGGGTGGGGGCCCACCTGCACACCGCCGGAGAGGTGCGGGAACGGGGCCTGGAGGCGGCGTTAGGAGAGGTCCTGCCCGCTCTGGAGGGGAAGCGCGTCCACATCAGTTTCGATGTGGACGTGCTGGACCCGGCGGAGTTCACCGCCACCGGCTACAACATTCCGAAAGGGCTGACCCTGGCCCAGGTGGAGCGGGTCCTGTCTGCCGTGCTGGATACGGGGCTGACAGTCTCCTTTGAGTGCGTGGAGTACAACCCCGCCATGGACCCGGGAAAAAGGGATTTGAACACCCTAATGAGTATCCTCAAAATGGTTTCGGAAAAGCTGAAATAAAAAGCGCCCCCTGCCGGCGGCAGAGGGCACTTTTACTGCGGGGATATGAAGCTTGTTGGGGCCCCCGCGAAAGCCCAGCCCGCGCAGCGGGCGGGTTTCGTGGAGATATGAAGCTTGTCCCGAATCAGTCCGCCAGCGCGGCGGTGATGATGGACATGGAGTAGACCTCCAGGGCGTTGCAGCCCCGGGACAGGTCGTTGATGGGGGCGTTCAGGCCCAGCAGGATGGGGCCGTAGGCGTCGAAGTTGCCCATGCGCTGGGCGAT
>CAMNQF010000031.1 GCA_946548895.1 uncultured bacterium
ACCGCTGACCTCTTGAATGCCATTCAAGCGCTCTCCCAGCTGAGCTATACCCCCATATGAAATTTTTAAATCCTATCTGCGCTAAATCTGTCACGAGCAGAATTTATTATAATCGAAAGCGTACAAGATGTCAAGTGCTGATTTCTGTTTCCAGCGAAGTAATTATCCCTACGCCCTCGCGCCCGCCTCAGCGCAAGATAGATGATACCAAACGCCGCGGGATTTGTCAACACCTTTTTCTCATTTCTCCGAAAATTTTTTGCGGCCCCTCCCGCGCAGGAGAGGGACCGCATTGATCTTCAAGAACGCTTCCAGGCGCTGCTGCTGAACAGCACCAGAATGGGGTACATCTCCAGCCTCCCCAGAATCATGGCGAAGGACAGCACCAGCTTGCTCAACACGGAGAAAGCCGAAAAGTTTCCCGCCGGCCCCACTAGTTCCAGTCCGGGGCCCACATTGCTGATGCAGGTAATGACCGCGGTAAGAGTGGTGCCGAAAGAGAAGTTGTCCAGCCCCACCACGATGGCCATGCCAAATACGAGAAACAGGTTGATGATGAAGTAGCATTGTGCCGTGCGGATGGCGCTTTCGGTTACGGTGGCTCCGTCCAGGCGGACTACCGACACCGCCCGGGGATGGATAATAGAGCGCACCTCCCGGCGGGCGGAGCGGATCAGGATCAAAATGCGCCCGCATTTGATTCCGCCGCCGGTGGAACCGGCGCAGGCCCCGATAAACGTCAGTACCACCAGCAGCATCTTGGAGAACTCCGGCCACAGGTCATAGTTATCGGAGGAAAAGCCCGTGGTGGACACGATGGACGCCACCTGGAAAGCGGCATACCGCACGCACTCCCCCACGCTATAGAAAACGTCCCGCAGGTTCCACGCGATAGCCCCTATGGACACCGCCACCATAATCAGGAAGAACCGAAGCTCATCGCTTTTCAAGGCCTGCCGGGCCTTGCCTGTGAGAATGAGGAAGTACACGGAGAAGTTGATGGAGAACAGCAGCATGAACACCGTGATGATGATTTCAATGGCGGGGCTGCCAAAGGCGCCCACCGAGGCGTTTCGGTCGGAAAAGCCGCCGGTACCCGCGGTGGACATGGCGTGGGTGACCGCGTCGTACCAATTCATCCCCGCTATCCGCAGCAGAAGGGTCTCCAGCACAGTGAGGGCCAGATAGATGGCGTATAGAATCTTGGAGGACTGGGACGCCCGGGGCACCAGCTTGCTCTTCACCGGGCCGGGGCTCTCCGCCCGAATGAGGAAGTTGGAGCTGATGCCCAGAAAGGGCAGCAGGGCCGCGGTGAGAATCAGCACCCCCATGCCGCCCAGCCAGTGGGTAAAGGACCGCCAGAACAGCAATCCCATGGGAAGCCCCTCAATGGCGGTGAGGATGGTGGCCCCGGTGGTGGTGAATCCGGAGATGGTCTCAAAAAAGCAGTCGATAAAGGGCCCAAACCGCCCGGAAAACCAGAAGGGCAGCGCCCCGAATATCCCGAACAGCACCCAGATGAGGCCCACGGTGAAAAAGCCCTCCCGGGCAAAAAAGTCCGGCTTGGGCTTGAACAGGAATACCGGCACGGACGCCGCCGCCAGGATCAGCAGGATGGCGCACAGAAAGGGGATGGGACTCTCCCCGTAGGCCAGGGCCACCGCCATGGGGATCAGCATGGCAGCCGCCTCGATGAATAGGGACAGGCCCGTAATGCGCAGCACCAGTTTAAAATTCATGCCGTCAGCCTCCCGCGCTCAGGCCGCCGTCGGCATAGATGTCGTTCAGGTCCAGAATGCCGCTGTCCCGGGCCACAATAATGACATCGTCCCCCTGCTCCAGGCAGGTGGAGCCCTCCGGGATGATGACCCGGCCCGCCCGGACGATCACCGCCACCAGCACCCCCCGCCGCAGCTTCAGGTCCTTCAAGGGCACGCGCAGGTTTCGGGTGGCCGGGGAGACCTGGAACTCCATGGCCTCGGCCTTGCCGCCGGCGATGCGGTACAGGGCGTTCATCACAGTGCCCTTGGAATTTTGCAGCCCCCGGATGAACCGCAGGATCAGCCCCGCCGTGGCCAGCTTGGGGGACACCACCGACTCCACCCCGGCGGACCGGGCGATGGCGGTGTAATTCTGGCGGCTGGACTTGGCCACCACCTTGGGCACCCCCGCCTGGTGGGCGTAGAGGGAGATGATGAGGTTGTCCTCGTCCCGGTCGGTGAGGGCCACAAAGGCGTCGCTGGACGCCATGCGCTCCTCGGTGAGCAGCTCCGGGTCGGTGCCGTCGCCATGGATGACGAGGCTGCGGGGAAACTCCTCCGCCAGCGCCCGGCACCGCTCCTCCCCCTTCTCCACCACCTTGCAGCTCATGCCCAGCCGCTCCAGCTGGAGCAGCAGGTAGAAGGCGATGCGCCCGCCGCCGATGATGAACACGGAGCGGATGCGGTGGGTCTGGCGGCCCAGCAGCTTGAAAAACTGATGAATGCCGTTGGGCGTGCCCGCCACGGAGACCCGGTCCCCCACGTTCAGCACGGAGGCGCCGTTGGGGATAAATACCTCGTCCTTCCGCTCCACGGCGCACAGCAGCATGGGTAAATCCCGAATCTTGGAGGACAGGGCGGCCAGGGTGCGGCCCGCCAGGAAGTCCCCCTCCTGGACGGTAAAGGACACCAGCTCCACCCGGCCCCGGGCAAAGGAGTCGATGTTGGCGGCGCTGGGGAAGCGCAGCAGCCGGGAGATCTCGGTGGCGGCGGTGAGCTCGGGATTGATGAGCATGGTGATGCCCAGGTCGTTTTTCAAGGTGTCCAGCTCGCTGACGTACTCCTTCCCCCGGACCCGGGCCACGGTGTAGGCCACGCCGATGTTGTGGGCGCAGTGGCAGCACAGCAGGTTGATCTCGTCGGAGGCGGTGGCGGCGATGAGCACGTCGGTGTCCCTGGCCCCCGCCTCCAGCAGTACCTCCCGGGACACGCAGTTGCCCTTCAGGCACATCACGTCCAGCTGGTTGGACAGGCGGTCCAGGGTGGGGCCCGATATGTCCACAATGGTGACGCTGTGGCCCTCGTCCGCCAGGTGCTCGGCCAGGGTGGCGCCCACCTTTCCGCCGCCCGCGATGATAATGGTCAAGGCAAATCAACTCGTTTCCTAGATGATTTGGAACGCAATTGAGCGCATTATATCACAGCGGGCGCGGGAAAGCAACGGCTTGGTTCAGAACAGCCCACTGATGACCCCGTTTTCGTCCACGTCGATCTTCTCGGCGGCCGGGACCTTGGGCAGGCCCGGCATGGTCATGATATCCCCGGTCTGCACCACCACGAACCCCGCCCCGGCGGACACCCTCACCTTGGACACGGAGACGGTAAAGCCCTCCGGGCGGCCCAGCTTGGACGGGTCGTCGGACAGGGAGTACTGTGTTTTTGCCATGCACACCGGCAGGCCTCCGAAGCCCATGGCTTCCAGCCGGTCCAGCTCCTTGGACGCGGCGGCGGACCAGCTCACCCCGGCCCCGCCGTAAACGCGCTTGACGATGGTCTCAATCTTCTCCCGCAGGGGCCGGTCCAGCTCGTAGGCGAAGCGGAATTCATGGGGCTGCCCGCACAGCCGCAGCACCTCCTCCGCCAGCTCGACGCCGCCGTCGCCGCCCCTGCCCCACACCTCGGACAGGGCCACGTTGACCCCCAGCTCCCTGCACTTGTCCCGGATCAGGGCCAGTTCGGCGCCGGTGTCGTTTACAAAGCGGTTGATGGCCACCACGCAGGGCAGCCCGTACACCTGGGTGATGTTCTCCACGTGCTTGAGCAGGTTGGGCAGGCCCCGCTCCAGGGCCTCCAGGTTCTCCGCGCCCAAATCGGCCTTGGCCGCGCCGCCGTTGTACTTCAGCGCCTTCACCGTGGCCACGACCACCACCGCGCTGGGGTCCATCCCAGCGGCCCGGCACTTGATGTCCAGGAACTTCTCCGCCCCCAGGTCCGCGCCGAAGCCCGCTTCCGTGACCACGTAGTCCGCCAGCTTGAGGGCGGTATCGGTGGCGGACACGGAGTTGCATCCGTGGGCGATGTTGGCGAAGGGCCCGCCGTGGACCAGGGCGGGGGTGTTTTCCAGGGTCTGCACCAGGTTGGGCTTGATGGCGTCCTTGAGCAGCGCGGCCATGGCCCCCTGGGCCTTCAAATCGGCGGCGGTGACGGGCCTGTCGTCATAGGTATAGCCCACGATGATCCGAGCCAGCCGCTCTTTCAGGTCCTTGAGCCCGTCGGCCAGGCACAGCACCGCCATGATCTCGGAGGCCACGGTGATGTCGAAGCCGTCCTCCCGGGGCACCCCCTGCATCCGGCCGCCCAGGCCGTCCACGATGTTTCGCAGCTGGCGGTCGTTCATGTCCACGCACCGCCGCCAGGTGATCTTCTTCACGTCGATGCCCAGGGCGTTGCCCTGCTGGATGTGGTTGTCCAGCATGGCGGCCAGCAGGTTGTTGGCCGCGCCAATGGCGTGGAAGTCCCCCGTGAAATGGAGGTTGATGTCCTCCATGGGCACCACCTGGGCGTAGCCTCCGCCCGCCGCGCCGCCCTTGACGCCGAACACCGGGCCAAGGGACGGCTCCCGCAGGCACAAAAGCACGTTTTTGCCCAGCTTTTTCAGGGCGTCCGCCAGCCCCACGCTGGTGGTGGTCTTGCCCTCCCCGGCGGGGGTGGGGTTGATGGCGGTGACCAGGATCAGCTTCCCCTTCCGCGGCCTGTCCCGCAGGGGCCCGATGTTGATCTTGGCCTTTACCCGGCCATAGTGCTCCAGCAGGGCTTCGTCGATGCCGGCGCGGGCCGCCACCTGGCTGATGGGCAGCATTTGGGCGCTCTGGGCAATCTCAATGTCGGTTTTCATGGCGTGTCCTCCTTCGTTTTGGTTTTCATAACAGCGGTCATAACTCCTGATACGGAGAGTTATCCACAACTTCCACAAGGTTTTCAACAGCTTCAACACCTAGAGCTCCAACCGGTTCCGGGAAACTTACATATTTATTCACAGCGGGAAACCCTAGTTTTCTCATAGGTTAAAGTGCCAAAATGGTTTACATAATACTATCCTTTGGAGATGTCCAGGCTGGCCTTGGCGTTCAGCTCCCACCCGGCGGTGCGGCCCGCCAGATACTCGTAATATCCCTGGCTGCCGATCATGGCGGCGTTGTCGCCGCACAGGGACAGGGGGGGAAGCCACAGCTTTGCCCCCGCCTGGGCGCAGGCGGCCTCCAGGTCGGCCCGGACGCGGCTGTTGGCGGCCACCCCTCCGGCCACGGCGATTCTGCGGCAGCCCGTCATCCGGCCCGCCTCCATCACCCGGGGGACCAGGGAGTCGGACACGGCGGCGGCAAAGGACGCCGCCAGGTCGGGGAGGTTCAGCGTTTCCCCCTTCTGCTGGGCGTTGTGGATGGTGTTGAGCACCGCCGTTTTCAACCCCGAAAAGGACATATCCAGCGGGTGGTCGGCCACGTGGGCCCGGGGGAATACATACGCCCGGTCATCGCCGCCCCGGGCCATTTTGTCCATGGGCCCGCCGCCGGGATAGCCCAGCCCCAGCACCCGGGCGGTCTTGTCGAAGCACTCCCCCGCCGCGTCGTCCCGGGTGGAGCCCAGCACCTCAAAATGGGTGTAGTCCCTCACATACACAACGGCGGTGGTGCCGCCGGACACGCACAGGCAC
This sequence comes from uncultured bacterium, assembly GCA_946548895.1. Classification (GTDB taxonomy): domain Bacteria; phylum Bacillota; class Clostridia; order Oscillospirales; family Oscillospiraceae; genus Enterenecus. The sequence goes on from CAMNQF010000031.1 coordinate 5,692, forward strand.
AGAAAGGGGGGCTCCAGGTCGGGGTGGGCGATGTAGTTGGCCGCGATGTGCCCCCGGACGTGGTGAACGGGAATCAGCGGCACTCCCAGCCCAAAGGCAACGGATTTGGCGAAGGACACCCCCACCAGCAGGGCCCCGATGAGCCCCGGGGCATAAGTTACCGCCACCGCGTCGATGTCCCGCTTGGACAGCTCCGCCTGCCGCAGGGCTTCGTCCGCCAGGCCCGAGATGGCCTCCACGTGCTTCCGGGAGGCGATCTCCGGCACCACGCCGCCGTAGACGGCGTGCATATCCGCCGACGACGCGATCACCGAGGACAGCACTGTCCGGCCGTCCCTCACCACGGCGGCGGCGGTTTCGTCGCAGGAGGATTCAAAGGCGAGAATATTCATGCGATCACTCTTTCTTTTGGCATATGTCAAGCTGATAATACCGGGAGGCCGCGCCGCCCTCCAGAAATTCCTCCATCAGCTGGAAGCCGTTTTTCTCCAGCACCCGGATGGAGGGGAGGTTGCGGGAATAGGTAAACGCGCCCACGGTCTTGACGGCGTATTTTGGAGTTATTTCGGCCAGGAACAGCTTCAATGCCCGGGTGGCGGCGCCCCGGCCCCACAGCGCGGGCTCGAACACGCAATAGCTCACCATGGCGTTGGGCATACCGTCCGGGTCGATGCAATAGCACCACACGTCGCCCACGTATTGGCCGTCCACCAGAATGGTCCGGCCAAAGCTGGACGCGCCGGGGCGCTGGGAGATGTGGAAGTCCGCCACCGCCTCCTCCACCGTTTGGGCCTTCTGGGGCAGGACCCCGCGGATGGCCGCGTTGCTGGTTTTCTCAAAGTAGATGGCCGCGGTTTCAGCGGTCCGGCTCCCTAAAGCGACATCCATGTCAGTCCTTATCCTTTCGAATCTCAAACCGCTCTCCATAGACCCGCTCCTCCCTGACTACGTCGTAGCCATAGCCGGGGAAATCCTTCCGAATGGTTATGGTATTCAGGCAATCATAGCCCAGGCGGCGGTACAGGCGGATGGCCCGCTGGTTTCGGGCGGCAGCCTCGATATACATGGACTGGGAATACCGCTGGACCATGGACTCCGCCAGCCGGACGGCCTGACTTCCGATTCCCCGGCCCTGGTACTCCGGCAGGACGAACAGGTCCTCCAGCCAGTCGGTCTCCCCGCCCCGGCTTCCTAAGTGGAGCAGGCCCACGGTCTCGTCTCCCAGCGCAATCAAATAGAGCTTGTGGCCGTCCCCGGTCCAAGCGCGCAGGTCGGCTTTTGCCTCCTCCTCTGCCTGGTGGTAACGGTTGTGGGCCAGCCAGAAGCCCTGGATGAGCCGGACGGCCTCAGCCTCCCGGCCCTCCTCGTACTCCACCAGGGCGGGGAAGGCCTCCTCCACCCACTCCGGCGCGGGCTTCACCGCCTCGCCGGGGGCCAGGGGCAACTGAATATACCGGCGCATATGCGCCGGGGAAAAATACTCCGCGTATACCTCCCGGTGGAGGGCTTCCACCTTCCTGTCGTCCGTCTCAGGGCCCCGGTAGAGGCAGTTAAAATGCACGCCGAAGAGGGCGCACTCGTAATCCAGCACCCGGAAGCCGTTGCGCTCATAGAAGGCGATTCTCCGCCGCCGCAGGCCGTTTTCCTCGGGGGAAGCCTCGGGGCCGGGTGCCTCCGCCTCCCCAAAGAGCTGCCCATAACGTTGGAACAGCAGCTCCAAAATTTTCGTGCCCAGCCCGCCGTTCCGCCTGCCCCGCAGGACGCCCAGGTACTCCAGCAGGGCACCTTCCCGGCTCTCCGGGAGCCACAGCAGGGCATAGCCCACCGCCTCCCCGCCATCCGCCGCCAGCAGGGGGTCGTACCGGCCCAGGTCCATCAGACGCAGCATGGCCGCCAGCGGCTTCAGCTCCGCGTGGGGAAAATCCACCGTCATCTCGTTTTGGTACAGGGCGGTCAGGCCCTCCCTATCCAGCAGTTGTAATTCCATGTTCAAACTCCAAAGTCATCAGAATTGCGTCCTCCCTGGGGGCGCTGTAGTAGTTTTTCCGCCGCCCTACGGCCGCGAAGCCGTGCTTCCCGTACAGGGCGATGGCGGGGGCGTTGGACGCCCGGACCTCCAGCGTGAGCGCGGCCAGATGCCCCCGCCCAAAGCCGGTGAGCGCGGACAGCAGGGCGTCCGCCACCCCCTGCCGGCGGGCCTGGGGGGCCACGGCGATGTTGTCCAGGTTGCCCTCGTCCAGCATGACGGACAGCACGGCATAGCCCAGAAGCCCACCGTCCTCCCCCAGAGCCAGCAGAACGGACACCCGGGGATTGGCCAGCGCCTCCCGAAACACGCCCTCGCTCCAGGGGTCGGCGGGGAAGCAGGCCTGTTCCAGCGCCGCCACCTGGGGCAGGCGCTCTATCGTCATGGGTATGATTTGAATTCTCACAGTACCCTCCCAGGTTGGCTGCCGTGCGGAAACGGACAGGTTTTGCAAAGCGGCTGTCAGCGAACTAAAGTTCTTTTTCGATTCCTTTTTCTTTCAAGAAAAAGGAATGCCCTTGACCTTAAAGCCGCGCCGCCACTTCCAGCGCCACCCGCAGGTACTTTTCATAATCCGACGCGGGCACCGTCCCCATGGTGCGGCGGTCCCAGGCGTCCCCGTCCAGGCTGTCCTCGGCGTAGAGGAATTGGTACACTGGAACGCCCCGGAACTGGGCCACCGCCATGGCGGAAGCGCACTCCATGTCCACGGCGATGCAGCCGTCCGCCTTGCGTTTCTCCATGTTGTTCCGGGTTTCCCGGTAGAAGGCGTCCGTTGTCCACACCCGGCCCTTCACATAGGGCAGGCGCAGCTCGCCGAAGATCTCCCCCAAGCGTTCCGCCGTGGGGATGTCCACGTAGTCGCCCACCGGCAGATAGTGGTAGCTGGTGCCCTCGTCCCGGTAGGCCTGGGTGGGGAGGATGAAGTGCCCCGCCACAAGGGCGGAGTCCAGCACGCCGCAGGCGCCGTAGAGCAGCACTTTCTTCGCCCCCATGGCCAGCGCCTCCTCCAGCAGCCCCGCTGTCCCCGCGCCGCCGATCAGGGTTTGGAAGATGCCGATGCTCCGGCCGTTCCAGTCCAGTTTATAGATGGGCACGTCCCGGCCCTCCCGCAGGGTGGCGATGACCTCGGCGGGGCAGACGTGATCCAGCGCCTGGAAGGTTTTATCCTGGAAAGTCATGATGATCGTCTCGGGGAACTCCGCCGTGGGGTAGAAAGAACGCTGGTATTCAAATTTGACGATTTCCTCCGAATCGGGGTCGAAAGTATCAAATAGGCTCGTATTAATATCTCCTTATGTCGGGGCGCACATTTTGCGCCCAAATAATAGCGGCCGCAGGCCGCCCCAACCGCGAGCCCAGCGCGAGCGGGTCGCGGTTGGAAGCGAGGAGCAAGGGAGCGGCATGAGGAATACCCGGCAGGGTGTTCCGAATGAAGCGGACTTTGAGACGAGCTAATGGGCGTCTGCCCAGGTGCGCCCTGCCTTGGCGTCGGCAATCAGCGGCACCGACAGCGCCGCCACCCCCTCCATCTCCTCCTGGAGCAGGGCCTTCACCCGTTCCGCCTCGTGTTCGGGGCACTCCACGATCAGCTCGTCGTGGACTTGCAGGACAAGCCGCGCCTCCAGCCCCTCGGCCCGCAGGCGGGCGTCCACCTTGATCATGGCCAGCTTGATGATGTCCGCCGCCGTGCCCTGAATGGGCATATTCAGCGCCACCCGCTCGCCGAAGGACCGGGTGTTGAAGTTGGAGCTCTTCAGCTCCGGCAGCCAGCGGCGGCGTCCATACATCGTGGACACATAGCCGTCCTCCCGGCCCTGCTCCACCACCCGGTCCATATAGGCCCGGACGCCGGAATAGTGCTCGAAATACTTCTCCATATACTCCTTGGCCTGGGGGACGGACACGTGGATGTCCTCCGACAGGGAGAAGGCAGAGATGCCGTACACGATGCCGAAGTTGACGGCCTTCGCCGCCCGGCGCAGCTCGGGGGGCACCTGGTCCTGGGGGAGCCCGAACACCTGGGAGGCGGTGACGGTGTGGATGTCCACCCCGGAGTTGAAGCCGCCGATCATGGCCTGATCCCCGGACATATGGGCCAGCAGCCGCAGCTCGATCTGGGAGTAGTCCGCGTCCACCAGCACCCGCCCCCTGGGGGCCACGAACATCTTGCGCATCTCCGCCCCCAGGGAGGTGCGCACGGGGATATTCTGCAAATTGGGCTCGGTGGAGGACAGCCGCCCGGTGGCGGTGACGGTGTTCTGGAAGCTGGTGTGAACGCGGCCGTCGGCGGCGATGACCTTGCCCAGCCCCTCCACATAGGTGGAGTTGAGCTTGGTGAGCTGGCGGTAGTCCAGCACACGGCCCACGATGTCGTGGCGCGGCCGCAGCTTTTCCAGCACGTCCACGTTGGTGGACCAGCCGGTTTTGGTCTTTTTCACCGGGGGCAGGCCTAGCTTGTCGAAGAGGATATGGCCCAGCTGCTTGGGGGACAGGATGTTGAACTCCTCCCCGGCCAGGGCGTAGATCTCCTCCTTCAGGGCGTCGATGCCCAGCTGGAGCTGCCTGCCGAAGCCGGCCAGGGCCTGGCCGTCCACCAGCACCCCGGCCTTCTCCATCCGGGCCAGCACCGGGCACAGGGGCAGCTCAATGTCCGTGAGGACGGGCAGCAGGCCGAATTCCTCCAGCTTGGGCCTGAACAGGCCGAGGAGCGCCTCGATCCACGCCGCGTCCTCATACCAGGCGGCCTGGGCCTTCAGCCCGTCATCCAGCAGGGAGAAGGCCTCCTCTTCCTGATACGCGGCGCCCTGTTCCACTTCCTGTTTGAAATAGGACGCCGCCAGCTTTCGAATCTCGTAGCTCCCCGCCGTGGGGTCCAGCAGGTAGGCGGCCAGCTCGGTGTCGAACACAAAGCCCGCCGGCTCAATGCCCTCGTCCAGCAGGGCGCGGCACAGCTCCTTGACCCCATGGGCCGCCTTTTTCACCCCGGGGCCGAACAGCGCCGCCAGCAGGGCGCGGTAGTCCCCCTCGTAGCGTCCGGCCCGGATGTCGTAGAGATACGCCTGGCCGCCGTCCCCGCTGAGGGACACCGCCACCCCCGCCAGCTCGGGCAGGGGCAGCACCACGACGCAGTCCGCCGCCTCCCACCTGGAGCGGGCCTCCTGAAAGTCCCGCTCCGCGGCCACCTCCACCACGTCCACCCGGACCTCCGCCGGCTCCGGCCCGGGGGCGGCGGGCGCGGGGCCGGGGGTGAGCTTCAGCTTGTCGATGAGCTTGCTGAACTCCAGCTCCAGCAGCTTTTGGTACAATGCCGGCTGGTTGAAGGGCTTGCGGGCCGCGTCCGCCGGGTCGAAGCCCATGGGCGCGTCGGTGCGGATGACGGCCAGCTCATAGCTCAGGCGGGCGTCCCCCTCCCCCTCGGCCAGTTTTTTGATGACGCCGGGTTTGGCGTCAATATCGGGCAGCTTTTCATAGATGGCGTCCACCGTCCGGTATTGCTGGATCAGGGCCATGGCGGTCTTTTCCCCCACCCCCTTCACGCCGGGGTAGTTGTCGGAGGAATCTCCCATCAGCGCCTTCAGGTCGATCATGTGGATGGGGTCGAAGCCGTAGGACTCCCGGAACTCCTCCGGGGTCACGTTCCGGGTGGTGGTCTGGCCCATGCGGGTGGACACTAGCTTGACGGTGGTGCGCCCGTCGACCAGCTGCAGGGCGTCCTTATCCCCGGTGACGATGACGGTGTCCCCCCCCTGCGCCCCGTTCACCCGGGCCATGGTGCCCAGCAGGTCGTCCGCCTCCCAGCCCTCCAGCTCGTACCGGCGGATGTTCATGGCGTCCAGCACCTCCTTCAGCACCGGCATCTGGACGGCCAGCTCCTCCGGCATCCCCTTCCGCTGGGCCTTGTACGCGGCGAAGGCCTTGTGCCGGAAGGTGGGGGCCCGCATATCGAAGGCCACCGCCAGCCCCTCCGGCCGCTCCTCGTCCAGCAGCTTGAACAGGATGTTCAGAAAGCCGAAGATGGCGTTGGTGGGCAGCCCCTCCCGGGTGGTCAGGTTCTGGCTGACGCCGTAAAAGGCCCGGTTGACGATGGAATTGCCGTCGATGACCATAAGCTTCATGGGGAACACCTCGCGTCGTCATAAGAATGATATAGTATACCACTTTTCCGGGCCGGAAGCAAGCGGAACGGGGCACGGCCTCTTTTTGGCCCAAGTGCCGCTGGCTGAAATTGCCTGAATGCCAATCAAAACGCTGTTCTTCGCGGCGGCTTTTTCCAGCCCCGCTCACCGTGCGGATGGAGTCTCGCGGGCGGCGCGCCGCTTTTCCACGTAGGCTGCCGCCTGGGCGCCCGTCGCGCCCTCACCCAGCTCCCGCATCGCCTGGAACGTCAGGTACATTAAATCGCTCTGCGCGCGCTTTCGCCTGACAGTGATCTGGTCAATGACCCGGTCTATGGCGGCCTGCTCCTCCTCCGAAACGGGTTCCAGCGCATACAGCTCCCCGGCCAGCTCCTCCATCGTCCTCTCGCCGCCCTCCGTCAGCGCGGCAACCTGTTCCCGCACGGCATCCAGATAGCGGGAAAACCACTTGCGCTCCGCGGGGCGGTCATGGAGCAGTGCCAGCCATGCTTGACGGTCGAACCGCCAAGCGTTCGCCGCCTTTTCCTCCCGCCAGGAGAGGGATTCCTGCGCCGTCTCCAGAAGGCGCTTGCGGTAAAGGGCCGCTTCCGCCGCCTGCCGTTCCATCCATGCGGGGTCTTTGGTATATTCGTAGTAGTGCTGGAAAAGCCGGCCGCCCCATTCCATCAGCCAAATCCAGTCCAGCTGGCGCGGACCGTTCGCGCCTCCCTCCCGGTCGCGGTCGGCCACCGCCTGTTCGTACAGGCGGAGCGCAAACTCCAGCCGCTCTTGTGTGAGCTCTTTTTCCATATAAAGGATACTTTGTATCGTCCCGAGCAGCCAGACGCTGCACTTTGCCCCGTCGCCCGCCTCACGGTAGGCCTCCGCCAAGGCAGCACCCAGGTCGTTGATCCGCCGCGTGAGCGCCTCCCTCTCGGCGGGATCCTCCAGCGTGCCGCAGATGCCTCTGGCCGTCTCTTCCCCGGCGCGGAGAAGTTCAATACGGCGTTCCAGTGCGCTGTCCCTTGGCTGCGCGGCGAGCAGCCGCTCCAGCAGGCGGAACAGCCAGATCCGCAGCACGGTTTTGTCCGCGCCGCTGCCCAGCGATTTAGTGAGCGCCTGCAAGCGTTTGACCGCGTGCCGGGCGCCCGCCTCCGCCGCCTGCCCGCCGCCAAAGCTGTCGGCAAGGGCGCACAGTCCGCCCAAGTAAAATCGGAGGAAGGGTTCTTTTTTGGACTGCGGCGTTTCGCGCCAGGCCAGCGCCCGGGGCAGAAGCGCGGCTGGCGGCGCCTTCTCATCCCGGAGCGCGGCAATCAGTTCAGCCGTCAGGTCGAGCAGGCACAGGCTGTCAGGGTTCCCGTCTGGGTTCCGCTCCCCGGCGGCGGCCAGCGCACCGGACAGGTCCCCGCGCAGGGCGAGGGCCAGCGCCAGACGCGCCGCGGCGTAGTTTTGGCCAGCCGGCCAGTTTTGGGCTTTCACCCGTGCCAGCACCTGCCGCAGCCAGCCCGGTTCCAGCAAAAGCTCAAATCCCAGTTCCGGGCAGCGGTGGCTGTCGGTGGCCTCCAGGCTAGCCGCGGCAAAGAGGCGCTGCTCACACTCATCAAGCGCGCCCTTTTCCTCCAGCTTTACAAACGCGCCCAGAATGGAGCGCACCAGGTTCTGCGGCAGGTGCTGGCCGGCGGCCTGTTCCCAGTAAAAGCGAAGCGCCGAGAGCAATTCGCGGTACAGCTCGGGCCAGAAGCCGGCGTCCCAATCCATGAGGGCGGTATCCGTCAGCGCCTGCAGATGGGGAAGGGCCCGGTCCATATACGTCGGATCCTTCCGCATCCACGCGCGGATTGACAGGCCATGGCAATATCGGAGCAGGGCGGTTTTCTCCTCCCGGGCGCCGCCGAGCAGAACCGCATTGCAGGTCTCTTCCGGCCAGAAACGGTCGGTGCCGTCGAGGATTTCGGGCACGCCGTCCTCATTTCCCGCCATGAGGAGCAATTCCGCGGAGAGAATCCGCATCTCGCTGCGCAGCTTGTCGTCCCGGGCGGGCAGAGGCTCCTGCCCGTCCCCTGTTCCGTCCAGCAGGCCGACCGCCAGCCTGATATAGCCTGTCCCGCCGCCGGCGCCGCCCTTGTTGTGCAGAATGACCCGGGCCTCCATCAGATAGCAGCGCACGGCCAGGCGGCGGAATTCCAGCGTCCGCTTCCGCTGGATGATCTGCTCCCTGTCCATACCGTCAAGGAGGCCGCGAATTTTTGGGGTCAGCGTTTCGGCCGCCCCGAAGGACTGCCGGCGGTACAGGATTTCCGCCAGATCAAGCAGCGCCGCCGTGCCGTTCCACCGCATAGAGAACAAGTTGACCGCCGTCTGCGCGGAGGCGCACTCCAAAAGCTTGTCTCCCGCCTCGCGGAACTCCTCCTGGGGAAGATGGCACTGGTCGATGTACCGCACTTTTTCCAGCAGCGTCCAGCACAGCTCCGAAAAGGCGCTGTAATAATCGGAACGCGCGTCCAGCGCGGTGTACTCGCGCTCAAGATATTGAAAATCAGCCCGCTGCTCGTCCAGGTGCCGCCAGGGGTATTCCCAGCAGCCGGTGTACTTCCGGGGGTTTTGGGCGCTTTTGCGGCGCATGATACGCTTATACCGTGCGCTCAGGATCCCGAGCATCGTCTTCTCGGGGAGCTGGCCGGCGCCCACGTCTTCCACAAGCGCGTCGAAAACCTGTATCGCTTCATCCAATACCTTCGGCGCGTCGCAGAGGAGATCCTGATCCCCGGACTTCTCCATCGCGTCATAGAGGGACACGCACACCTGACCCAGCAGATGCCGCCAATAGGTTGCGGGGAAATACCTCACCTTCTGCCGGCAGATTTCCCGCGCCTCGCGCAGGTACGCAACGGCGTATTGATTTTTCAGCCCCGGCGTTTTGGCGGCCAGGGCCTCCACATACGCCCGGGCGGCCTCCAGGCTGCCGGAGTATTCCTGCGGGAATTTCAGGCGTTTCAGCGCCTCGTTCATCAGGTTGACGCCGTCGGTATACCTGCCCAGCCGGATCAGGCAGTGCGCCAGATACGACTGCCATTTTGCCGCCTCCGGGGAACTTTCCTTCAGTGGTTCCAGGTACTCCCGCATACGCAGCAGGTGGGCCCCCCGTTCGCCGCCGGGCGTACTGTCGAGCCGCACAAGCAGTTCAGCCCAGCCGCAGGCGGCGTCCGGCTCGCCGAACTCGGAGAACGCGCCGCCCCAGCCCTCCTGCCCGCAGACGTCCCGGATGGTTTTCGTCAACTCCAGCGCCTCTTGCCACAGGGGAGAAAAACGCTCCTGCCTCAGCGCCTGTACGCACAGCCCGAACACTTTCCGCCACGCGCCGCGGTCCATGGGCCGGAGCTGCCGGTGGGCCTCCACCGTTTTGCGCCAGGCCGCGCAGTAGGGCCGGGGGTCCAGCTCCCAGTAAAGCGCCGCGAGCTCAATCCTGCCGGCCGGCGCGCGCCGCGCGGCGGGCGCGTCCCTGTCCGGGGAGAGGATGGCGAGCAGCGGACGGATCTTTTCAAACTGGGGCAGGTCGGCCGTGGCCGCCAATTCCAGCAGCGACAGCAGTGTGCCGGCCTGCCCGTCGTCCGCCCCCCGGGCGAGCGCCGTCAGGTAGCCCCCGCTGTCCTGCGCCAGCATAGTCCGAAACGTCTCCCAGAGCGGCGCCGGGGGCGTTTCCCGCGCCCGCCCCTCCTCCGGCGTGAGGCAGCGCAGCCCGGCGGGCACATCATCCGCCTGCCAGGCATAGTAGAGGCGCCGCTCCGGCGCGCCGCCGGCCGACTCGCAGTGCCGCAGCAGCAGGGCGCAGTTGTGCCGGAACGCCGTCGGGCCCATATGGGAAATCAGGTTTTCCCGGAGCAGGCGGTGCTTGAAGTTCCACACGCCCTGGCCCGATTCGCCGAAGGAATCGTATAAATAGCAAAAAAGGTGCTCCATAAATACAGGGGGGAACGTTTTGCCCTGTTCGGCCAGCACCTGCCCCAATTCTTCCAGGGACAGGCCGTCCCGGGAGGCCGCCAGCAGCTCCAGCACCTCCATCGGGGATGCCAGCGCCTCCTGCCGCGGGGGCATACGCTCCATCCGGGCCGCCAGCTTTTCCGCCGCCGAGCGCAGAAAGAGCACCGTCATCTCGCCGGTATCCTCCGGCATGGACTGAATCTCCCGGCACATATACAGGGACAGCCCCTCCATGCCGGGGGACAGCGCCTCCGCCCGCTCAAACTCGTGCTGGTCCATCATGAACAGCCGCTGTAAAAGCAGGGACAGGTGGAACGGGTTCCTCGCCCGGGGCTGCGCGCGCAGGCACCGCATAACCTTTGCGTCCAGTTTCTTGCCCCGGCGGGCGGCATGGTTCTGGATCATCGTGTTCAATTCCATATTTGTCAGGGGCGGGAGGTTTTGCCGGTTAAACGCCTCGCCAAGCGCGTCCCCGTACCGGTCCGCGAACTCCGCGGAGGAGGAGATGGCAAGGCCGTGCCAGTAGTATTCCTTTCCGCCACGGATCATGCGGCTGGCCAGCCAGCGCAGCACGGGCACGATATCCCCGTCCATCTGGTCAACGCCGTCGATCAGCACCGCCCAGTCGCAGGGCTGCTTCCTCGCGAGCATATCGTGCAGCTGAACGCGCACAGACTCGCCGCCCCGCCCGCCAAGACCGCACGCCCCGGGGGATGGCTCCGGCATAAACGTCCGCAGCCACGTCAGCAGCGCGAGGAGGAATGTGGACACCCCTGAGCAGCCTTCGTTGCCGCCGAAGTACAAAAAGATATGGGCGCCGGCCGCCTGTCCCTCCGCCGCGATTTTGGACATGACCGCGCTCTTTCCGGATCCGCCCTCGCCCACAAACCAGAACGCCTTCCGGCCGGTGAGCGCGGAGGGGCCCGCCTCCCGGTCGGGCACGCGGCTGACATAGGTGGCGAGGTAGCGTTCCTTTGTCAGCCCGGCATTTTGCAGCACGAGGCCGGCCGGGCTTTGCGGGGCGGTCCGGCCGCCGAGGTCATGGGCGATCATGGCCCAGAGGGCTTCGGTCAGCCGCTCCTCAAAGCGGCCCAGCCCGGCGGCGCTCCGGCGCTTGTCGTCCCAGACGGCGGTGTACTCCAGAATCACCGCGTCCTCCCTGGCCCGGATTTCTTCCTTGAGCTTGGACAGCTTTCCGGCGTGGCGGGAACTCTCGGCCGCATAGATTGGGCGCTGGTCGTCCGGGACCTCCTGGGGGAACGCCTCATCGCGGAAGCAGAAAACGCATTTGTCCAGCTTGTCCCGGCTCAGCGCGCCATAGAGGATCTCCATCTGGGTAATGCTGGCCTCCCCGCCGCACCAGGACAGGATGCGGCTGTCGCCCGTATCCTCCACCACTTTGCGGTCGGGGATCCAGCCGTAGCGGTTTCCAAGCAAAACAATCATGTAGGGCTTGCATCGGTCGATGCTGTCAATGCACGCCTCAATGACGAACTGGCCGCTCTCCTCCTCGGACAGCTGGCTGGTGTCCACACCCCAGCGCAGGTCGAGCTCCTGCACATCCTCGCCATAGGCGGCAAGCCGCCGGCGCAGCGCCGGGAAAACGCGCTGATGCAGGATATCCCGCTCCGCCTGCATATCCTTGAAGGTGCTGGAAATAAAAATAGATTTCATGGGCTTTTTTCCTCCGTCTCGTCCAGTTTGTAAGGAAGCGGATCCAGCGCGCGCGCAACCTGTGAACCTCGCCAAACGGCCGCGGGGATCCCCCGGCGTGATGCCCTCGCGAATCAGGGCGGCTGCCGCGTATCGCCGCCCCATCCTCTGGGGTGGGGCGGCGGAGCGCGGCAGTGAAAATGCCAGTAAAATCATAGCATAGCGGCAGGTGAAAGGCAACCGCCCAGCCGCGGCAAGCGCGTTTCTGATGTGCGCACTCCTCCTCAAGATGGGGCAGCGCAAGAATGAAATGCGGCGGGGCAGATTTGTTTACAAATAATTCATTGACTTCCTGGTCAACGAAGCGTATAGTTGACCAGGAAGTCAATTATATTGGCGGTCAAAATTGCGGCACTGTCCGCGCCCCTCCCGGGGCGTGGACACAGAATGAATTGCTATTTGCCGGGGGGATTTGATGAAACGGGAAGAGAAAGCGCGGCAGACAAGGCGGCGGATCATGGACCGCGCCCTGGCGGAGTTTTCCGCCCGGGGCTACCGGGCCGCTTCAATCAATAACGTATTTGATCCCGGGCAGGGCGTTTCAAAGGGGATCATCTACCACTACTTTGCCTCAAAGGACGAACTGTTTCTGGCCTGCGTGGAGGAGTGCTTTCAATCGCTGAAAGCCTATATACAGGACCATTTTCACCCGGATGGGGACGCGGTGGGCACGGGAGAATGCCTGACAGAGTATTTCGGGGTGAGGATGCAATTTTTCCGTGAATATCCCCTGTATCAGCGGATCTTTATGGAGTCCGTTTTTATGCCGCCGGAGCATTTGCAAGCCGGTATTATGGAGCGGCGGCGGCCCATGGAGCAGGTGAACGTGGAGATTTTGGAGGAGCTGTTCTCCCATGTGTCTCTGCGCGGCCATTTGAACCGGGAAAACGCGGCCAAACTCCTCATTCAATTTATCAATTTTATCAATTTGCAGGATCACGGGACGGAACTGGATTTAACGGGCATCCAGCAGATGGAGGAAAAGAACCGCCAGATTCTGGACATCTTCCTGAACGGTATTTTGGAAAGGTAGGTCGGATACAGGATGGAACTGATTGTTAGGCTGTTGGCCGTGATTATTCTGGCGGCGCTGGCGGGGAAGCTGGCGTCCAAGCTGAAAATGCCGGCGGTTTAGGATTTTTGATTGCGGGCATGGCCTTCGGACCCCACGCGCTGAATTTTATGACCCAGGAAATTCTGGATCATCCGGCGTACCACACGCTGGTCTCCCTTTTGGAGTGCGGCATGGGACTGATGCTGGGCAGCGAGATGGTCTGGCGGAAAATCCGCTCCTACGGAAAGCAGATTGTGGTCATTACTCTTGCCCAGTCCCTCATGACCTTCATCGTGGTAAGCGCCGCCTTTTCCGCCATCTTCTATTGGATGGGCATTCCTGTGTTCCTCGGGCTGGTTTTTGGCGGCATCGCCCTGGCCACGGCCCCCGCCCCCGCGCTGTCCATTGTCACGGAATACAAGACGGACGGCCCTGTGACCCAAACCCTGATTCCCTTGGCGGTCATTGACGATGTGATCGCCATCTGTGTGTTCCTGTCCGTGCTGGGGGTTGTCCTGCGGCAAACGGCGGGGGGATCCCTTCCCTGGTACCTGATCCCCCTGGTGGTCCTGTTCCCCGTTTTGATTGGGGCGGTCACAGGCGGCCTCGCCGCCGCCGTGATGAAAAAGGTGTCCTCCCCCAAGGGGAACGCCGCCGTGGTGTGGGCCGGGGTGCTCCTCACCGCGGTGCTTACCGCCTTGGCCAACCAATACCTGATGCCGCTTCCCATTTTGAACTTTATGCTCAGCGGTATGGTGTTCTCAGCGGTCTTTGCCAATATTTTGGACGAGGCGAAGCTGGAGTCTGTGATGAAATGCTACACCCCCGCCGTCAACGCCTGCTTCACCCTGATTATCCTGAACCTGGGGGCGCCCCTGGACTACCACCTCATTTTGGGGGCGGGGGCCTTCACCGCCCTTTACATCATCTCGCGGGCCGCCGGAAAGATGGGCGGGGCCGCGCTGGGCGCCCGGCTCTCCCACGCCGCCCCCACCGTGCAAAAATACCTGGGCATGGTCATACTGCCCCATTCCGGCGTGTCCCTGGTGCTGACGGGAATCGCCATCTCCGCCCTGAGCGGCGGCTACAGCCAATACGGGGACATCGTGCGGGGCACCATTGCCGCCGCCGCGGTGATCAACGAGATCATCGCCGTGTTTGTGGCCCGCCAGGGCTTCCGGCTGGCCGGCGAGATGGGACAGGGCGGCGTGTCCGCGGCGGCTCCGGCGGCGTAAGCCGGGGGCACGTATCATTCCTGTCCCCGGAGAAAACCTTAAATATCCCGGTTTCCGGGCCTCCATTGCGGTGGCGGCCGCCTTAGCCAAAGGCTTCAAACGCGGCGATTACGGGAAGCATGGCGGCGTCGAAACGGTCCCTGCCGTACAGGTCCAAAAAGAGGCCCGTATATTGATCCGTTTTCAAATTATGCCAGAGGGACCAGACGGCCCAATACAGATCAATGTGGCGGTCCCCGGCCCCCGCCATGGCCAGATCAATCAGTGAGCCCGGCTGGCCGCCGTTCAGGATCACGTTGGGCAGGCAGAAGTCGCCGTGGATCAGTGTGTCGCTTTTGAGGCGGTGTTTGTTGGCCTGCATGACGCCCCAAGCCTCTTCTCTGGAGCGGACCGTGAACTCCGGCATCAGGACGGACTGGTCCCAGTAACCTCCATCCGGGTCTTCAGCGGAGGCGAGATACCGCTCCAGCCGGGTGGAGCGGGGAAGTCCGGCGGGGGACAGCGCGTGGAGCTCACGCAGAGTTTGGGCCAGGGCCCGGCACAGCCGCTCCGGGTCGTCCAGCCAGGAACACCCGTCTTGGCCGGGCAAGCTCCGGGTGAGCAGGTAGTCCCGGCCGCGGGAAATATATTGAACGACTTCCGCGCCAAGCCCCCGGCGGTGGAACCAGGCCGCCATTTGCGCTTCCCGCTTCAATTCGCCGCGCTCGTCGATTTTCAGATAAAAGTCCGGCGCGATAAAGAGCGTGCGGGCGTTGGAATGGCAACTGCTGTCATAGAGCTCGGCCTTCGACAAAAGCGGACGCAGTTCTGCCGGAAAATCTTGCGGGGAGAGCTGAATTTTTGCCCGTTTCATCTGAATATCCTCCCGTTTCGATGGATCATGGTAATATTATAGCACCGGCGGGCCGCTTTGACAATGGCGGGCGGAGGCCTGCCGGACGCTTCCAGAGAAAACCAGCGGCTGAAATTGAATACGCTTCCAAATCCTGCGGATAATACGGATGGAACGATATTAAAAAGCCGCGGGAGCCGCGGCAGACGCAGGAGGAAAACCATGAAAGCGACAGGGATCGTACGCCGCATCGACGACCTGGGCCGGGTGGTAATCCCCAAGGAGATCCGGCGCACCATGCGCATCCGGGAGGGCGACCCCTTGGAGATCTACACGGACCGCGAGGGCGGCGTAATTTTCAAAAAATACTCTCAATTGGGCGATGTGTCCGACTTTGCCGCCCAGCTGTGCGACACCATCAGCCGGGTGGCGGGCCTGCCTGCCGTCATCACCGACCGGGACAGCGTCATCGCCGCCGGCGGCGTACCCCGCCGGGAGGTGGTGGACAAGCGTGTGTCCTCCCAGGTGGAGCAGGTGATGGAGGAGCGCCGCAGCGTCCAGACAGACCAGCCCATGCCCCTGTGCGACGGGGGCGAGAAGTACCGGGTGCTCATCGCCGTGCCCATCCTGTCCGAGGGGGACGTGCTGGGCTGTGTGGCCTTCGTCAGCGACGGCGACGCCCCCGCCCTGGGGGACGTGGAGCTGAAGCTGGCCCAGGCGGTGGCCGGGTTTCTGGGCCGCCATATGGAGAGCTGAACTGATTCGGACCTTTTAATGGGAGACTCTCGCGCCGTAGACGGGCGCGGGAGTTTTCTGTTGTCTTTTTTTCCGGGAGATGATATGATAGAACCGATATGACGGAGGCAGGAGAGGAAGGGTTGGACGATGGAACACAGCGGCTGGAACGAGACCTATCCCCGCCCCCAGCTCAGGCGGGACAGTTTTTTCCCATTGGACCGAAATTGGACCTTGAACGGCCGGCCAATCCGGGCGCCCTGGCCGCCCCAGGCGGCCCTGTCCGGCTACCGCGGGGCGGTGGGGGATGTGCTGCGGTATGAGACGGCATTCAACCTCCCGGAGGGCTTCCTGCCCCGGGACTGCCGGGCGGTGCTCCACTTCGGGGCGGTGGACCAGGTGGCGGAGGCCGTTGTCAACGGCGTGAGCGTGGCCCGCCACGAGGGGGGCTATCTGCCCTTCTCGGCGGACATTACCGATGCCCTAGTCCCCGGGGAAAACCGCCTGGAGGTGAAGGCGGTGGACGCCCTGTCCCACGACTACCCCTACGGCAAGCAGCACAGGCGCCCCCACGGGATGCGGTATACCCCCGTGTCCGGCATATGGCAGCCGGTGTGGCTGGAGGCGGTGCCGGACCGGGGGGCGGTGAAGTCTGTGCGCGTCACCCCGGACCTCGCCGGAGTCACCGTGGAGGTGGACGCGGGGGGCGCGGACTACAACCTGGCGGTTCCCCTGGGGAACGGGAAGCTGCTCACCGCCGCCGGGAAAAGCGGCCGTCCCCTCCGCCTGGAGGTGCCGGAGCCCCGCCTGTGGGAGCCGGACGACCCCTATTTGTATACGATGACCATTGCCACCGCCGCCGACCACGTGGAGAGCTATTTCGCCCTGCGCACCGTGGACGCCAGGGAGATCAACGGCCACACCCGCCTGTGCCTCAACGGGAAGCCCATCTTCCTTCAGGGGGTGCTGGACCAGGGCTATTTCGAGGACGGCCTGTTCCTGCCCCGGAGCCCGGACGAGTACGGCGCGGATGTGATGCGCATGAAGGAGATGGGCTTCAACACCCTGCGCAAGCACGTGAAGGTGGAGCCGGAGGCGTTTTACTACGCCTGCGACCGGCTGGGGATGCTGGTGGTCCAGGACATGGTGAACTCGGGGGAGTACCGCTACCTCCGGGACACGGTGATCCCCACGTTTTTGAGCAAAAAGCGGAATGATCTGGGCGCGGGGGGCGGCGAGAAGCGCCGGGCTTTCTTTGAGCGGCACTGCCTGGACACCGTGGCCCACCTGAGAAACCACCCCTGCGTTGTGGGCTGGACCATTTTCAACGAGGGCTGGGGCCAGTACGACTCCGACCGCATTTACCGCCTGCTGAAGCCCGCCGACCCCACCCGGTTTTTCATGACCACCTCCGGCTGGTTCGCCCAGCGGGAGAGCGACGTGCAGAGCGAGCACGTCTATTTCAGCAACCGGGTATTGGAGGGAAACCAGCCGGGAAAATTCCTGTTTTTGAGCGAGTGCGGCGGCTTTTCCCGCCGGATTGAGGGCCATGTCAGCCGGGAGCGGAAGAACTACGGCTACGGGGAGCAGTGCCGGTCTGAGCTGGACCTGGAGGCCCGCATTTCAAGCCTGCACCGCGATATGGTGATGCCCTCCATCCCCAACGGGCTGTGCGGGTGCATTTACACCCAACTCAGCGACGTGGAGGGGGAGACCAACGGCCTGTATACCTACGACCGCCAGGTGCGCAAGATACGCCCGGAATTTATGCGGGATTTGGCGTTCGAGGTCAAACAGGCGTTGGAAAAAGCGGTGGGAAATGGTTGACACCGGGAGAAAACGTGATATACTTTCCAATGAAAGCGCCGCAGGACGCCAACATAGAAATAAGGAGTGTTTCGATCATGGATAAAAAGGTCGCCGGGCTGTTGAACGACCAGATCAACAAGGAGCTGTATTCCGCCTACTTATACCTGGACATGGCCAATTTTTACAGCGGCAAGGGGTTGGACGGCTTCGCCAACTGGTATGAGATCCAGGCCAAGGAGGAGCAGGACCACGCCATGCTCATGTACAAGTACCTGCACAACAACGACCAGGACGTGACCCTGGAGGCCATCGCCAAGCCGGACAAGGTATATGAGACCCTGATGGACCCCCTGAAGGCCGCCCACGCCCACGAGCAGTACGTTACCGGCCTCATCAACGCCATCTACGACGCCGCCCAGGAGGCCAAGGACCACCGCACGGTGCAGTTCCTGGACTGGTTTGTCAAGGAGCAGGGCGAGGAGGAGATGAATTCCGCTGGCATGATTCGCAAGATGGAGCTGTTCGGCGGTGACGCCAAGGCCCTGTATATGCTCAACAGCGAGCTGGCGGGCCGGACCTATTCCGCCCCCTCCCTGAAGCTGTAAGGCAGACGCGAAACAGCCCGGCCCCGCTTGCGCGGGGCCGGGCTGCTGTTCTATTCAGACGGCGCGGCATCCGGCCCGCCGCTGCCGCCGGACGCCTCTGGGGCGGCGGTATCCGGGGCGGCTTCCGATTCCGCCCCGCCGTTTCGGTCCTCCTCGTCCAGTACGCTCTCGCAATCCTCCGGGTCCTTTTTGATCCGGCGCATGGCCATGGCCAGCTTGTAGCCCTCCGGGTCGTTGTTCATCAGGTATTCCAGGTCCTCCGGGGGTACCCGGTCCCCCCGCATGATCCGGGCTGCGATCTTTTGGCACTTCTCCTGGGCCTTCAGCTGCTTTTCCATGATGTCCAGCTCACTCTTGGAGCCGCTCCGGGCGCTTTGCCGCTCCATGGCCTCCTGGTTTTGCCGGTTTTGCCGCTCCAGCCAGTCCAGCGCCTGCCGGGACAGGGCCAGCTTATCGGCGGGGGCTTGCTTTGGGGCCGGGGCCCCGCCGTTGGCGGGGGCGGCGGGCGCCTCCGATTTCCGGCCTCCGGCCTTCCTCAGCTGTTCGTTCCGGCGCGTCTCCCTCGTGGCGCGCAGTTCCATATACACCGCCCCTTTCCGCGAATTATTCTATGGAATATATCGGCGGATGCTGCGTTTTTGTTAACGGGGCGGGAAAATTTAGCCCCTGTGTGACCTGGGGCCGCGGAGATTCGTTATATGGGTGAAAGGAGCTGATGACATGACGGAACTGGCGCTGGCGGCCGCCCCGGCGGAGGAGGGGCGGCCTGTGGACGGGCCCAGGGCGGCGCTGGGGTTCGAGGCGGCTTATGACGCCTACGGCCTCATGGTATACCGGCTGGCCATGGTGTACCTGGGCAACGGGGCGGATGCGGAGGACGTGGTTCAGGAGGCCTTTGTCCGCCTGCTGTACCGGGCCCCGGCTTTTGCCGACGGTGAGCACGAGAAGCGGTGGCTGCTGCGGGTGGCGGTGAATTTATGCCGGGACCAGTTGAAGGGGTTCTGGCGGAAGCGGGCGGTGGCGCTGGACCCCGGCCTGCCCGTCCGGGACCCGGAGGGGCTGGGGCTGGCGGAGGCCATCGTGGCCCTGCCGGAGCGGTACAAGGGGCCCATCCACTTGCACTACTGCGAGGGCTATTCGGTGGCGGAGATCAGCGGGATTTTGAAGCTGGGGCAGTCGGCGGTGAAGATGCGGCTCAAGCGGGGCCGGGAGCTTCTCCGCCAGGAAATGGAGGGCCGGCGATGAATCAGGAAACCTATCGAAAGGCCATGGAGAATTTTCAGCCGGACCCCGGCCTCCGGGGGCGGATCTCGGAAGCGGTGGAGGGGCAAGCCCGGCCCAGGCCCCGGGTCCGGCCCCTGCGGGCGGTGCTCCTCGCGGCGGCGGTGTGCGCGGCGCTGGCGGGCACCGCGGGGGCGGTGAACCTGGCGGCGCGGCAGGCCCGCGTCATCTATCTGGACCGGGAGCGGTTCCAAAAGGAGTACGGCGAGTACCTGGAGGAGAACGGCCAGAGCCCGGACAACTACAACAACGCCACCTATACCGGCAGAGATTTTGCGGGATGTGACGCGGAGTGGCAGGAGAGCTGGTGGCGGGGTCCGGGCGGGCTGGTGGAGGAGACCGCCGGGACGGCGGAGGACGGCTGGACGGCCAGGCGGGTGTTCCAAAGCAGCGTAAGCGCGGCCAGTTATGGCCTGCGGCAGGGCCAGCGGTATGTGGAAACCCGGTATCAGGCGGAACGGGCCTCCGATTACAGCGGCCTGTTCGACGGCTGGGACCTGTCCTGGCTGGAGGAGCGCTACACCGCCAACCCCTACGGCGCCTTTGCCCGCACCATCGTATACAGGGATGAGCTGCGCTTTATCGCGGTGGGCGGAGAGTATCTGGGGGAGGAAGGGGCCCGGTTCAATATCAGCTGGTCCTGGGACAGGTCCTCCAGCTATGGGGACGAATACCGGGTTGCCGGGAACAAACAGCTCGCCGAGCTGTACACCACCGCCGACGGCATGGAGGTGGACATTGAAATGGACACCTCTGACACGGGGAAAAGCGTGTTCTGGGTGAGCCTGGAGGGCGGGCACTGCTCGTTTAGTATGCACGGCACCCAGGTGGAGCTGGAGGAGCTCCACGATATTCTGGACAGCCTGGACCTGTCCGCGCTGCTGGACTACGACCCCGCGAAGTGAGCGGAGGGGGGCGCCCTCCTTTTTGACCGGCCATAGGCCTTGGCGCGGGCTCCGGCGGCGGTATGACGCCGCTGGCGGTTACAGCGCTTTTTCCACGCTGAACATGGACTCCAGCACCATAAAATTCGTGAGGAACAAGTTGTTCAGGTTCCAGAAACTGACGCCCGCAAGGCCGTATTCGTTCACCAGGGCGTATTTGGCCCGGAGGCTGCGGGCATCCTCAAACCAGACCTCGTGCTGCCTGCCATCCGCGCCGTAATAGCGGAAGAAGGGGGACTGCGCCGCTTGGTCGTACTGGATGCCCGCCCCCATCCGCCCGGCCAGCGCGGCGGCGTCAACGTTGGACAGGGAGCGCGCCGCCGTGCCCTGCGCGAAGGGCAGCGTCCAATCATAGCCGTAGTTGGGCACGCCCATGAGGATGCGCTCCGCCGGCATGACCTGCGTGGCATAGTCCAGCACCTGGCGCACCTGGCTGAGGGGGGCCACCGCCATCGCCGGCCCGTATGTGTAACCCCATTCATAGGTCATGAGGACGACGTAGTCCGCCGTCTGGCCGTGGAAGGCATAGTCGTGGGCCGCGTAAAGCAGCCCCTGCTGATTCTCTGAGAGCTTGGGCGCCAGCGCGGTCACCACAATGTAACCCAGCCGGTGCATCCGCTCCGTCAGGCGGCGCAGGAATTGGTTGTAGCTCTCCCGGTCGAACTGGTAGACGTATTCAAAGTCCACGTTCACCCCGTACCAGCCGCCCTGCCCCAGCAGCGCCTCCACATTTTTCAAAAAGTTGTCCTGCACGGCCTGGTCGGTCAGAATGGCATGGGCGATCTGGCTGGAGAACCCTCCCGCTTCCAGCAGGTTGGTGAGCGTCAGGAGGTTTGCCGTGCGGTGCCCGCCGGAGAGGGTCAGATTCAGGTGAAAGGTGGGCGTCAGGTTTCCAGACAGGTCGGAACGGTACGAAAAAGGAGACAGGAAGGTTAAGTAGGGCAGCGCGGCGTTCAGCGTGCTGTCCGCGGCGTCGGTGACATAGCCGTTGACCACGATCTCCCGCATTTGCCGGCAATCGGCCGGAATGACCACCGCCTGCCCTGGGTAAACGCGGTTGGGATCGGCAATCTGGGGATTCGCCGCCAGGAGACACGGAAGGCTTACGCCATAGCTGCGCGCGATGGAGTACAGGGTGTCGCCGCGGCGCACGGTGCGGCGGGTTTCATGGCTTGGGATGATGAGCGCCTGGCCCACCGGCAGCACATCGGGGTTTTGCAGCTGATTGGCGGAGATGATGTCCTCCGCCGGCGTGGAATACCGGCGGGCAATTTGATGGATGGTGTCGCCGTTTCTTACAACATATAGTTCCAAGGGATTCATCCTCCTGTTATGCGTGCCTGGATATCCCATTCTATTCCCGGCGCAGCAGAAGGAGGCTTGCCCGCGGCGGCCTGATATGGATTATTTTAAAAGCCCTTGCCGGGAAAATACCGGCAAGGGCTTTGTCGCGCAGTAAGGCTTACTCAGTGGTATAGTTGTCAAAGTACCCCTGGATCAAGACCACCGGGGTGCCCTTGTCGCCGGAGCCGGAGGTCAGGTCGCACAGGGAACCGATCAGGTCGGTGAGGCGGCGGGGGGTGGTGCCCTCCGACACCATCTGTCCCACCAGGTCCCTGTCCTTCTTGTGGATGCGGTCCTTAATGGCCTCCTTCAGCTCCTCGCCGGACAGGTGGGCAAAGTCGTTGTCGGCCAGGTATTTCAGCTTCAGCTCGTTGGGCGTGCCCTCCAGGCCGGCGGTGTAGGCGGGGGAGACCACCGGGTCGGCCAGCTCCCAGATCTTGCCCACGGGGTCTTTGAACGCGCCGTCGCCGTATACCATGACCTCCACGTGTTTCCCCGTTTTTTCCAGCAGCCGCTTCTGAATGGCCTCCACCAGCCCCTGGCAGTCCCGGGGGAACAGCTTCACCTGCTCCTCGGTGGACTTGTTGGAGCCCAGCAGCCCGTAGCTCTCGTTGTAGCCGCTGCCGTTGACGGGGGCGTTCAGAATCTCGTCCAGGCCGAACACCTTTTCAGCGCCGGCGGTTTTCAGCAGGCGCTTGGTGCGCCGGCGGGTGTGAATATCGCAGCACAGCACGTTTTTGGCGTAGGGCAGAATGGCCCGGGGATCGTTGGCGAAGATGATTTCCACCTCGGCGCCGCAGCCCTCAACGAGCTCCTGATAGTAGGCCACATAGTCCACGCCGGTGAAGGGATGCTTCTCATAGCCGAACAGCTCCCGGTACCGCTCCAGGGTGAGCACATCCTTGTAGGGGTCAACCCCCTTCTCGTCCAGGCTGTCCAGGCTGATGAGGTGGTTGCCCACCTCGTCGGCGGGGTAACTGAGCATGAGGACAATCTTTTTTGCCCCCTTGGCGATGCCCCGCAGGCAGATGGCAAAGCGGTTGCGGCTGAGGATGGGGAAAATCACGCCCACTGTCTCCCCGCCCAGTTTGGCCCGGACGTCACCGGCGATTTCGTCCACGGTGGCGTAGTTGCCCTGGGCCCGGGCCACGATGGCCTCGGTCATGGCCACGATGTCCCGGTCACGGAGGGCAAAGCCATCCTCGGCGGCGGCCTCCAGCAGGGAGCCGGTTACGATTTCCACCAAATTGTCCCCGCTGCGGATGATGGGGGTGCGGATGCCCCGGGATACGGTACCGACCATACGGCTCATAAAGGAACACTCCTCATTTTCATATCGTTTCTGCGGGAAAACCCCAATAATTTTATATCATACCACGATTTTGCCCGACTGTAAATACTATTCCGCGGATTGGCGCGGCCTCCCGCGGGGACGGCCCTTTTGGCGGTTCAGCCCATGAGATGGGACATATCGTACAGCCCCGGCGCCTTCACGCCGGCCAGGAACTTGGCCGCCCTGACCGCGCCCGCGGCGAACACCTCCCGGCTGGCGGCGTGGTGGGACAGCTCGATCACCTCGTCCCGCCCGGCGAACACCACGGTGTGGTCCCCCACGATGGTGCCCCCCCGGAGGGAGGAGATGCCGATCTCCCGCGGGTCCCGGGGCTTGCGGACGCTGTGCCGGTCGTAGACGTATTCCGTCTCATAGGGCAGGGCCCCGGCGGCGGCGTCCGCCAGCATCAGGGCGGTGCCGCTGGGGGCGTCCAGCTTCCGGCGGTGGTGGCGCTCGGTGATCTCCACGTCGAAGCCCTCCCCCAGCAGGGCGGCGGCCCGGCGGACCAGGTCCGTCAGCACGTTGACTCCCAGGGACATATTGGCGGAGCGGAACACGGGGATGGATTTCGCGGCCTCGCCGATCTGGGCCAGCTGTTCCTCCGAATAGCCGGTGGTGGCCAGCACCACGGGCAGCTTGTGCGTGGAACAGAAATCCAGCAGGGGGCCCAGGGCGGCGGGGTGGGAGAAGTCGATGACCGCGTCCGCCTCCACCTGGCAGGCGGCGGGGGTGGCAAACACGGGAAAACCCTCCATGGGCTGGGCCAGCAGGTCGATGCCCGCGACGGCCTCCGCTTCCGGGTCGCCGGCGCAGATGTCGGCCACCACCCGGCCCATGTGGCCGCAGCAGCCGGAAATGATGATCTTTCGCATGGTATCACCTTACAACAGATTGGCTCGTTTCATGGCCTGGCGCAGGACCTCCAGGTTTTTCTCCGAGATGTCGCACAGGGGCAGGCGCAGGGGGCCCGCCTCCTGGCCCAGCAGGTTCATGGCCGCCTTGATGGGGATGGGGTTTACCTCGGTGAACAGCGCGTCGATCAGGTCCATGTACTGGATCTGGAGCTTTGAGGCGGCGGCGAAATCGTTCTCCAGGCACAGGCGGGTCATCTTTACCATCACCTGGGGAACGATGTTGGAGGCCACCGAGATGACGCCCTTGGCCCCCAGGGCCATCATGGGTACCACCTGGTCGTCGTTGCCCGACCAGATGTAAAAGTCGTCGCCGCACAGGAACCGGGTGTGGGCCAGCAGGGAGAAGTTGCCGCTGGCCTCCTTCACGCCGTTGATCTTGGGGTTTTCGGACAGAATTTTGTAGGTCTCGGCGGTGAAGGACACCCCGGTGCGGCTGGGCACGTTGTACAGGATGATGGGCAGCTCCACCCGGTCGGCGATGTACTCGTAGTGCTTGATGAGGCCGGTCTGGCTGGCCTTGTTGTAGTAGGGGGTGACGTGGAGCAGGGCGTCGGCGCCGGAGTCCTGGGCGTGCTGGGACAGGTAGACGGCGGCGGAAGTGTCGTTGGACCCGGCCCCCGCGATGACCTTCACCCGGTGGTTGACCCGCTTGACGCAGAACTCCACGGCGGCGATGTGCTCCCGGATGGACATGGTGGCGGACTCGCCGGTGGTGCCGCACACACACACCGCGTCCACCCCTGCCTCGATCTGGGCGTCGATGAGCTTGCCGAAGGCGTCATAGTTGATGATGTTGTTCTGGTCGAAGGGGGTGACCAGGGCGGGGCAGGAGCCGGTAAAGACGGGAGTTCTCATGATGTCAGCATCCTTTCCAAATGATAAGGGCCTTCCTTTTTTCTTTGAAAAGAAAAAAGGAAGCGAAAAAAGAAATTTTAAACTGTGTCTCCTGTAAAGAGTACAAATAATTTATATATTTGCTGTTTTGACGCACTATTTCGTTAAAAACTGTTTCAAGCTCTTTTCCTTTCAAGAAAAAGAAGTGGGCCCTTTACCCGCGCTCGATATACCCCTCCGCGCACAGCAGCTCGGCCAGCTCCACGCCGCCGCCCGCCGCGCCCCGCAGGGTGTTGTGGGACAGGGAGACGAACTTGTAGTCGTACTGGGTGTCCGGGCGCAGGCGGCCGATGGACACCGCCATGCCCCCCTCCAGGTCCCGGTCCAGGCGGGCCTGGGGCCGGTCGGGCTCCTCGAAGTAGTGGAGGAACTGCTTGGGGGCGGTGGGCAGGTTCAGCTCCTGGGCGCGGCCCTTGAAGCCGGCCCACGCCTCCTTCATCTGTTCCATGGTGGGCTTGTTTTGGAAGGTGACAAAGGCGGCGGCGGTGTGGCCGTTGGACACGGGCACCCGCAAACACTGGGCGGTGATGGAGGTGCCCTGGGCGTTGACGATGACGCCGTTCTCCACCCGGCCCCACACCTTCAGGGGCTCCTGCTCGCTCTTCTCCTCCTCGCCGCCGATGTAGGGGATCAGGTTATCCACCATCTCGGGCCAGGTCTGGAAGGTCTTGCCCGCGCCGGAGATGGCCTGATAGGTGCACACCAGCACCTTCTCCACGCCGAAGGAGCGCAGGGGGGACAGGGCGGGGACGTAGCTCTGGATGGAGCAGTTGGACTTGACGGCGATAAAGCCCCGCTTGGTGCCCAGGCGGGCCCGCTGGGCTTTGATAACCTCAATGTGCTCCGGGTTCACCTCGGGGATGACCATGGGCACGTCGGGGGTCCAGCGGTGGGCGGAGTTGTTGGACACCACCGGGCACTCGTGGCGGGCGTAGTCCTCCTCCAGCGCCTTGATCTCCTCCTTCTTCATGTCCACGGCGGAAAACACGAAGTCCACCTGGGACGCGATCCGGTCCACGTCGTCCTGGGCGGAGAGCAGCACCAGGTCCTTTGCCTCCCGGGGGATGGGGGTGTCCATGGCCCAGCGGGGGCCCACCGCGTCCTCATACCGCTTGCCTGCGGACCGGGGGCTGGCGGCCACCACGGTGAGCTGGAACCAGGGGTGGTTCTCCAGCAGGGTGACGAAGCGCTGGCCCACCATGCCGGTGGCGCCGATGACGCCCACTTTGTACTTTTCCATGTTTATCTGCCTCCTGTGCGCCCGCCGGGAAATTTAGGGGTTGCGGCCGGTTGGCGGATACGCTATAATATAAAAATAATGTCGAAATTTGCGTGGTCAGACAAAGATGCGACTACTACCACTATAACATCAACGCGCTAAAGTGTCAATTTGGCGTTTCCATCGAAGGTGGAGAAATGGAGCACCCCATGAAGCGAAATTTCGTGCAAATTGCAGCGTTTTGCCTGTCGGCGGTCCTTCTGCTGGCCCTGGGCGGAGGGCGGGCCTCCGCCGCATCCGCGTACAGCGGCCGCATCATCCGGGTGGGGCTCCACTACGGCACCGGGGCCATGGAGGGGCTGAACCTGCTCAACGAGGAGGGGAGCGGCTACCGCTTCGGCTACTACGACGGGGCGAACCAGTTTGTGGAGCTGGGGTCCACCGGACAGACGGCCATCTCCGTGGTGGAGACCATGAATGTCTACTATGGGGTGTACAACGACTACCGATGCTACCACACGGGCATTTCCTCCAGTGTGGCGGTGGGGGAGTACCACCTGGAGCTGCCGGGGGCTTTCGGCTCTTTCGCCGAGGCCCAGGGGGCGGCGTCCCGGTATCCCGGCGGGTTTGCCGCCTGTATCGGCGGGGCATACTACGCCCGGATCGGCAATTACACCACCCGGGACGGGGCGGTGGCGGCCCAGTCTGCCCTTTCGGCCCAGGGGGTGTACACCGAGCTGCGGGGTACCTCCGCCTATGGGATCAGCGTGGTGATTACGGGGACCAACACCATCCTGTTCCAGTATGACGACCTGGGGAACGGCACCGGCCTGGGGGTGGAGCCCATCCAGACCGGGATGGAGAAGTGCGTCACCTTGAGCAAGGGCTACAAATATCACGGCGGTTTCCGCTTCGAGCGCATCAACGGCGGCAAGCTGACGGTGGTGAATCTCCTGGGCTTCGAGGACTATATCGAGGGGGTGGTGGCCACCGAGATGAGCGACAGCTGGCCCGTGGAGGCGCTGAAGGCCCAGGCGGTGGCGGCGCGCAGCTACGCCGTGACGCTGGGGTCCAAGCACTCCGCCCATCATTTCGATATCTGTGACAGCACCGATTGTCAGGCATACACCGGCCAGACCAGCGCGGGGGCCAATACCAGAGCCGCCGTGGAGCAGACCGCCGGGCTGGGCTGCGTCTACAACGGAAAACCGGCCCAGAGCTTTTACTATTCCAGCAACGGCGGGGCCAGCGAGAGCGTGTCAAACGTGTGGGGGAGCAACCAGTCCCTGTACCCCTACCTGACGGGGGTAACGGACCCCTATGAGGCCGGAGCGAACGTGAACAACGGTTGGGAGCGGTCTTTTACCAGTTCCCAGCTTGCCTCACGGGTTTTGTCAGGGTACAGCGTCAGCGGCTCCATTGTATCGGCGGCGGTGACCGCTTACACCGATGTGGGCAATCCCAAGACCATTACCTTCACGGACAGCGCGGGGAAGAATTATACGGTGAGCAGCGCCAAAGTGTTTTCCGGCCTGGGTCTGCCCTCCTTTCGCTTTGGTTTTGCCGGAAGCGGCTCCTCCCAACCCGCGCCTGAGCCCACCCCGCCCGGTTCCGGGGGGGCCGTGTCCATCAACGGCGGGGCGGCGGTGGGCAGCCTCAACGGCCTGTACGCCATCGACGGCAGCGGCAGCCTGACCCCCATGGCAGACGGCGGCGTGTACGTGGTCACGGACAGCGGCACCTCCCTGCTGGGCCAGGGGGGCGGGCAGACCGCCGCCCCCTCCGTGGAGTGGAGCGGTTCCGCCCAGGCGGTAAACGGCTCCATCACCTTCGCGGGCCGGGGCTGGGGCCACAACATCGGCATGAGCCAGTTCGGCGCCAAGGCCATGGCCGAGCAGGGGTTCACTTATGACCAGATCCTGCAATTCTACTATACTGGCGTTACGGTGGGATATATGTGAAAACATCCGATTTTTATTTCGAACTGCCCCCGGAGCTCATCGCCCAGACGCCCCTGGAGCGGCGGGACGGCTCCCGGCTGCTGGCCCTGGACAGGACCACGGGGGAGACCCGGCATATGCACTTTTACGACCTGCCCTCCCTGCTGCGGCCCGGGGACTGCCTGGTGGTCAACGACAGCCGGGTGCTGCCCGCCCGGCTCATCGGAAAGCGGGCGGGGGGCGGCGCCTGCGAGGTGCTGCTGCTCATCGACCGGGGGAACAAGGTGTGGGAGTGCCTGGTCCGACCGGGGAAAAAGCTCCGTCCCGGGGCGGCGGTCACTTTTGGGGACGGGGAGCTATCCGCCGAGGTCGTGGGCGAGGTGGAGGGCGGAAACCGGCTGGTCCGCTTTGACTATGACGGAATCTTTCTGGAGATTCTGGAGCGGCTGGGCAAAATGCCCCTGCCCCCCTACATCAAGGAGGAGCTGGCCGATGGCGAGCGCTACCAGACGGTGTATTCCAGGGTGGTGGGGTCCGCCGCCGCCCCCACGGCGGGGCTCCACTTCACCCCGGAGCTGCTGAAACAGATTCAGGCCATGGGGGTGAAGGTGTGCTATGTGACCCTCCACGTGGGCCTGGGCACCTTCCGCCCGGTGAAGGCGGAGAATTTGGACGAGCACGAGATGCACTCGGAGTACTGCGTCATCCCCCAGGAGACCGCCGATGTGGTCAACGAGACGAAACGGGCGGGGGGGAGGGTGATCTGCGTGGGCACCACCTCCTGCCGCACCATTGAGAGCTGGGCGGGGCCGGACGGCACGCTGTCCGCCTCGGCGGGATGGACGAGCATTTTCATCTACCCTGGCTACCGCTTCAAGGTGCTGGACGCCCTCATCACCAACTTCCACCTGCCGGAATCCACCCTCATCATGCTGGTGTCCGCCCTGGCGGGGCGGGAGCACGTGCTGGCGGCCTACGAGGAGGCGGTGCGGGAAAAATACCGCTTCTTCTCCTTTGGCGACGCCATGTTTATCGCGGACGGCGCGGCCCGCTGACCGCGCAGAACAGCCCCGGAACCCCGCAAGGGTTCCGGGGCTGTACTTGTCCTGGTCAGCCGCGGTCTGGGGCGGTCTGGCGGCCGTCCTCGTAGATTTGGCGATAGGCGGCCTGGCGGCCCGCCTCAAAGGCACAGCGGATCCGCTCCACCACGCCGCTGTCCCGAAGCCGGGCGGTGAGCAGGGGGGAGAACCGCCTGCCCTCCAGCTGGATGGCGGCCTGGACCGCCTCCTCCAGGGTCTGTTCCGGCCCGTTGTATATCTGGGTGGCGCTGGTGGAGGCCTCGAGCCAGTCCACCAGGGCGATCACGTCCACCATCTGCCGGTCAGGGCACTCCAGCCGCCGGTAGGAGCTGGGGTAGCCCCGGGAGCCGTCGTACCAGGCGTGGTGGCCCAGGGCGGCGGCGGCATAGCGGCTGGTGGACGGACGGGAGGACAGCAGCGTCTCCCCCGCCAGGGTGTGGAGGCGGGCCATTTCGTACTCCTCCTCAAACCACTGGCGGGCGGTGCGGGAAAACAGCTCAATGACGCTGATCTTGCCCACGTCGTGGAACAGGCCGCAGCCCCCCGCGAAGTCCAGCACCGCCCGGCGCTTCTCGCCGGGGCCGCCGATGGCGTGAATGAATTCGATGTCGTCAAAGAATCCGGGGTCGTCCTCCAAAATGATGCCGCAGAGGGCCCGGGCGCCCTCCGCAACCACCAGGGAGTGGAGGTAGACCTCTGTGGCGTAGCGCAGCAGCAGCTTTTGCAGGAATTCGCCGTAGGGTATGCCGCTGCTCGTCTCCACATAGGTGAAGGAGAGCTGGCGCAGGTAGAGGAACAGCCGGCCCTCCCCCAGTTCCCAGGGGCAGGCGTCCATGTAGTCCAGCACCCGGCGGTACAGCGCGTCCAGGTACTCCTTGCGGGGGGGCACCCGGTCGGGGAACTGCTGAAGGTATTGACTGTAGAAAGCGGGCAGGGAGGCGATGGCATACATCCCCTCCTGGGAGAAGTCGGCGGGATCCGCGGCGTCCAGCAGGTCCTCCGTCCGCCGCAGCAGCTGGTCCAGGCTGGTGATGCCGCAGTAGTACTCAATGACGCTGTAGTTGAAGGCCGACCGGACAGGCGGGTGCTTATGCTGCTCCCACGCCTCCTGAATCTGCCGGTGGTATACGATATACACCGACTCCATGATGGCCTCCATGTCCTGCGGGGACATCACCCGGCTCTTCTCGTAGGAGATGCTGGAGGCCATATTCTGATGGGTGAGGTAGATAAAGCGGTCCCAGGGCAGGCTGGGGGCCAGCTCCTGATAATGCTTGTCCTGGAGGATTTGGAGCGTGTCCTTCACCAGGTGGATTTTTTCGCTGGGAGTGTTGAACTGGCCCAGGGCTATATTGGCCCGGGAGCGCAGAATATAACCCCTGGTTTCATCGTCCTCAATTTCGTCGTAATACTTCAGGTAGGCCGCCGCCTCGGTGAAGCACAACCGCATTCGGTTCATATATTTCTCAATATCCCACAGCTCCAGCCCCACCAGCTTGCCGCACAGGTTGTTGCGTCCCATGCCCAGCCAGTACAGCTCCCGGATCATGGCGGCCCGGTCCCGCTTCTGGCGGGCCAGACTGAGCAGCGCCTGGTGTATCTGGCAGAACAGGCCCACGTCCAGCTCCGTCCGGCCGTCGAACAGCTGGAAAGAGAACTCCCACAGCGCCGAGAGCTGGTCCTGGCCCGCGTTGAACAGGTCGTCCAGGGTGGGAAACAGCCCCTCCCGGAGCAGTTCGATGTTGCGTTTGCCCAAGCGGGCAATTTGCACGCTGCGGTCCTGAAGAAGGGCGGCGTATCCGTCAAAGGAAAGCGCTCCCGGGAGCTCCCGCTGGGAGAGGGAGGCAAACTGCCTCAGGTTGGAAAGGTATTCTTCCTGATATGGCTGCATGGCGTGTTCCGCCTCCCCTGTGTCGTGTTCAGCGCTCCGCCGCTCTGGGGTTGAGCCGGGTCCGCAGGATTTCCAGCAGGTGGTTCACATCCACCGGCTTGGAGATGTGTTCGTTCATCCCGGCCTGGCGGGCCTGCCGGACGTCTTCCATGAAGGCATTGGCGGTCATGGCCACGATCCAGACGCGGCCGGCGTCCGTCCGGGGCAGGGTTCGGATCCGCCGGGTGGCCTCATAGCCGTCCATCACCGGCATCTGCACGTCCATAAAAATGATGTCGTAATATCCCTCCGGCGACTGCTTGAACTTTTCCAGGGCCTGGGCGCCGTCTCCGGCCACCTCTACCTGGACCCCGGTCATGGACAGCAGTTCCATGGCAATCTCCTGATTGAGCTCATTGTCCTCCACCAGCAGTACGCGCCTGCCGCTGTAGTCCTCCTCCGAACCGCCCGGGGCGGAACCGCGCTCCGAACTCCCGGCGGTGAGGGCGGAAAGAGTGTCCAGCAGACGGCTGCGGAAGAGGGGGCAGGGCACAAAAGCGCTGACCCCGGCACGGGTGGCCCGGTACTCAACGCGGGCCCAGTCGTCCTCCGACACCAGCAGAATGGGGAAGGCGGGCCCGGCCAGCTGCCGCACGTGGGCGGCCAGGTCCAGGGGGGACATATCGGTGAGCTCCTGCCCCAGCAGCAGGGCGCAGGGCATCTGGCCCTCGTACTGGGCCTCCGTCAGACGGGTGACGGCCTCCAGGCCGGAGGCCAGCCGGAGGGGCTCCAGCCCGCCGTCCCGGAGGTAGGCTTCCATCTGCGCGGCCCGGTCGTCCCGGGACTCCGCCACCAGAATGGACTGGCCCGCCGGGAGGGCGGGGCCCCTGCGGCCTTTCGGGGAGATGGGGAGGGGGAGGGCCACGGTGAAGCAGCTCCCCTCGCCCTCCCGGCTCTCCACGGAGATCTGCCCGCCCATGCTGTCCACCAGCTTTTTGACAATGGACATACCCAGGCCGGTACCCTCGATCTTGTTTACGGAGCTGCTGCGCATACGCTCAAAGGGGATGAAGATGCGGTCCAGAAAGTCCTGGCTCATGCCGATGCCGTTGTCCCGGCAGGAGAAATCCAGCCACACCGATCCCTCCCCGGCGGGCCGCTGGGACAGCTCCACCTGGATGGCGCCCCCGGCCGGGGTGTATTTCACGGCGTTTCCGATGATGTTCACCAGGATCTGCCGCAGGCGGAGGGGGTCTCCGATGAGGTTTTCCTCCTGAATGCCGTCAAGGCGGAAGGTGAGGGACTGTTCCTTTTGGGCGGCCTGGGGCCGTAGGAGAACCGCCGCGTCGTGGAGCAGGTCGGCCAGGGAGAAATCCTCCTGGCTGAGGGTCATGCGCCCGCTGTCAATGCGGGACATATCCAGCACGTCGTTTACTAGGCTCATCAGGTGGGCGGAGGCGGTCTGAATTTTGCCCAGGCAGTCCTGCACCCTGGCCTTTTCGTCGATGTGGGACAGGGCGATGGCGGTCATGCCCACAATGGCGTTCATAGGGGTGCGGATGTCGTGGGACATACTGGACAGGAAGCGGCTCTTAGCCTGGTTGGCCTTCTCCGCCTCACGCAGGGCGGCCTGAAGCTCGGCGTTGGCCCGTTCCAGCTCCTCCACATATGCCCGATCCATCTGTTCCATAGCAAAAACTCCTGTAAATTACTCCAGTACGGCCCCCCGCGCGGCGGAAGTCACCAGTTTGGCGTACCGGGCCAGATATCCGGCCTTGATCTTGGGCTCCGGGCACGTCCAGGCGGCGCGGCGGGCGGCCAGGACGGCCTCGTCCACCAGCAGTTCGATCTTGCAGGCGGGGATGTCGATGGCGATCTGGTCGCCCTCCTCCACCAGGGCGATGGGCCCGCCCTGGGCGGCTTCGGGGCAGACGTGGCCGATGGACGCCCCCCGGGTGGCCCCGGAGAACCGCCCGTCGGTGATGAGGGCCACGGACTCCCCCAGCCCCATGCCGCAGATGGCGGAGGTGGGGTTGAGCATCTCGCGCATCCCGGGCCCGCCCTTGGGGCCCTCGTAGCGGATGACCACCACGTCGCCCGCCGCGATTTTCCCGGCGTAGATGGCCTCGATGGCCTCCTCCTCGGACTCAAACACCCGGGCGGGGCCCTGGTGGCGCATCATCTCGGCTGACACGGCGGACCGCTTCACCACGCAGCCCTCAGGGGCCAGGTTGCCCTTGAGGACGGCGATTCCGCCGTCGGGAGAGTAGGGGCTGTCGATGGGCCGGATCAGGCTGGGGTCCCGGTTGACCACGCCCTCCAGGTTTTCGCCCAGGGTCCTGCCGGTGCAGGTCATGACGGATGTGTCCAGCAGGCCCTTTTTGGTCAACTCCATCATGACGGCGTGGACGCCCCCCGCCCCCTCCAGGTCCTCCATGTAGGTGTCCCCGGCGGGGGCCAGGTGGCACAGGTTGGGGGTCTTGGCGGAGATCTCGTTGCTCATGTCCAGGTCCAGCTCAATGCCGCACTCGTGGGCGATGGCGGGCAGGTGGAGCATGGTGTTGGTGGAGCAGCCCAGGGCCATATCCACCGTCTCGGCGTTGTGGAAGGCGGCGGCGGTCATGATGTCCCGGGGCTTGATGTCCCGCTTGACCAGTTCCATGATCTGCATCCCGGCGTGCTTGGCCAGCCGCAGCCGGGCGGACCACACGGCGGGGATGGTGCCGTTGCCCTTCAAGCCCATGCCGATGGCCTCGGTGAGACAGTTCATGGAGTTGGCGGTGTACATACCGGAGCAGGAGCCGCAGGTGGGGCAGGCGGCGTTTTCATACTCCTCCACCCCCGCCTCGTCCAGCTTGCCGGCGTAGTAGCCGCCCACGGCCTCAAACATATGGGACAGGCAGGTGCGCCGGCCGTCGTTGAGCCTGCCGGCCAGCATGGGGCCGCCGGAGCAGAAAATGGTGGGGATGTTCACCCGGGCGGCGGCCATCAGCAGGCCGGGAACGTTCTTGTCGCAGTTGGGGATCATCACCAGGCCGTCGAACTGGTGGGCCATGGCCATGGCCTCGGTGGAGTCGGCGATGAGGTCCCGGGTGACCAGGGAGTACTTCATGCCCACGTGGCCCATGGCGATGCCGTCGCACACGGCGATGGCGGGGAACTCAATGGGGGTGCCCCCGGCGGCCCGGACGCCCGCCTTGACGGCTTCGGCGATTTTGTCCAGGTTCATGTGGCCGGGGACGATCTCGTTATAGGAGCACACCACGCCGATGAGGGGCCGTTCCAGCTCCTCCCGGGTGTAGCCCAGGGCGTAGAACAGGGAGCGGTTGGGGGCGGTGGGGATGCCTTTTTTCACATGGTCGGAACGCATAGCGCAAAACTCCTTTGCGGTTTTATAGAATACGGTATTTTACCACAAAAAGCGTGGGAGCGCAATGGAAAAACAACCGCTTTCCAAACGCTCCCGCCATTGATTGACAAAATATTTGGTTGGTGCTATGATGGTTGCGGCGCTGATGAGAAAACGGGCAGGCGGTTGGCTACATGACCCCGGAAGGGGGGTGTAGAAATGCTGATTACCATGACGTTTTATGTCCGTGATTGGACGGTAACGATCCAGGTGAGATGCAGAAACCGCCACTCGGCCAAGTGACGGTTTCTTAACCTAGTTTAATAATACTTGTCCCGAGCCAACCGCCTTCCGTCAGCGCGGGTGTACTTATATTATACACCCCCGGGGCGCTTTGTCAAGCACAAAGCGCCCCGGCGCTTCTTATGGCTTCTTATCCCCAGTCGTGGCGGGATGTGCTGAGGTTGCTTTTATAGAATATTTCCACAATAGCTTAGGTCAGTTTACAAGGAACTACACGCAGACCGTGAAACGGGCTGCTGACAACAAACGGCGCTATGCTCCCGGTAAGGGGCATAGCGCCTGTTTGTTGTGGGGGTATCCAAAGGGGGCAACGCCCCATTTGGCACACGACTTTGCGAAGCAAAGTGTAGTGTGTTATACGCTCTGTCGGCGTTGCCGTGAAAATGCCGTTGCCGCATGAGAGGGCAATGGCATTTGAAGCGGCAGGAACCAGGGCTTTGTTTGGGGCTGGAAAGCCAGAAACAAAGCCCTGGTTTCATCAGCAGACAGGGCGTATATGAAAGCCCCCGTCCCTCGTCCTTATGGACACCGTGACCAGATGTGTGGCCACACTCCGGGAAAAGTAGCAGGACAGCGGGAAACCGTAAAGGCTGAAATGAACGGGCTGACGCCCGGCCTTGACCGTTCCCCGCCGTCCCGCTGGGTGGGTGGACAAGGCGGCCAATCCCTAAAAGTGCTTGGCCGCACGCATTCATTTTTGGAAGCCGTTTTTTCTCAAAATTGAAATGGGCGGGAAAGCCATTTTAGGGCTTTCCCGCCTTGATTACCCATAAGCAAAGACAGGCGAGGCTGTCAACGGCGGCGCTGAAAGCGCCGTTCATCTTGACCGTTGACTGGCTCGGCTGGCTTTGCTATCTCCCCAACAAGTTATTGTTTGTTGTTTTCCCAATTATCTAAACGGGCTTGCATAGTTTCTCGCCATTCTTCACTTGGACAAGCAGTAATCAATTTTCGATACTCCTCACTTGATGGCGCTTCTATCAAATAAGACTCTACCAATTTCAGCAAATCCCACTCTACTCCATACATTCCACCTTCGGGGAAAATGTCAATCAATACGCCTACCTCTTCTCTTGTCAGTGGCGTTTTTACATTGGAGAGCAATTCATCATACATATTGATGGTTTCTACTGTAGGGTCATCTTTCACTGCGTCTGGCATTTGACCGAGAAGTCTCAATTTTATAATTGCCTCCTGCACCTTTACTCCCTCCAATTTCTCGTTCTCTACTTTCTCCCCCGCTGGGGATTTGGATTTTTGAGCAAGTCCGACTTTTCCGAAATCTTTTTCAGCCACTTCTTTTCTTCCCCGGACAGCTTCTTAAAGTTCAGCCGC
>CAMNQF010000032.1 GCA_946548895.1 uncultured bacterium
TCTGGTCCTGGCCGTTAGCACTTCCGTCTGGCTGAGCTAAAGGGATAACCACTTAAATAAATATTTCCTTTTGAGAAATTTTAATTGCATTGGAGAATTGGTAGCATACTATCAAGGAGTGGTGCCGTATGCAAACCGAATTTCCAGAAAAGTACAGGATACTTGGCCTAAAGATTGCTTACTATCGGAAGAAGGCCGGTTACACGCAGGAAGTATTTGCCGAGAAAATCAACAAAAGCGTCAATTTCCTTGCTCAAGTGGAGGAGACTGGCACGACCAGGGGTGTATCATTGGAAACGCTGTTCAAAATGGCGGCTGTGCTCCAAATTCCAGCTTCAAAGCTGCTTGAGGATGACTGACCACAAATATTTACTCCTAGTTGGTAGATATGGTCAATCCGATCTTAGGGCAACCACACAGAATAGTGCGGCCTTGTGCCGCACTATTCTGTTTCACCCACGCCTTCGTTCTCTTTACGCCGCTTATTTAACAAATTCTCTATAACCCGTGCAGAATAGCCTCCGGCTCTAGCGATCTTAGCCCGTTCCCGCCTGT
The DNA here is from genome assembly GCA_946548895.1 of uncultured bacterium. Lineage (GTDB taxonomy): Bacteria > Bacillota > Clostridia > Oscillospirales > Oscillospiraceae > Enterenecus. Next base: position 556 of record CAMNQF010000032.1, read on the forward strand.
CTGTTTCTGTTTTGGCGAGATCAGCGATAAACTCCGGGCGGTACAGCCGCATGGGGCAGTCGATTTTGTCACCGTAGAAATGGGTATATATTTTGAGCATGGCATCCCGACCCAATAGCTCGAACAGCTCCAAATAGATGTCGTTTAGGGCCTCGCCCTCGTTGCCCTCGACTTGGAAGATGTCATAAACAATGGCATCGTTTATGTTGTCAAAGTCAATTTTCGTCATTATATCGCCTCCCATGCCGTAGTATAACAGACCATTTTGGTATATTTCCAGTGAAGAAACGCTGTCTTTTACCCATCGAAAATCGTCGTATTTTTGAGAAACATTTTATACAATATTTTCTGTATGCACTTTGTGTCTGTGGGCGGACGAGCAGCCAATAGCAGGGTTTCTCTAGCGATCTTTTTCTTCGTGGTCATATTCATAGCCTCCCCCAAAGTAGTTGAAGCCCAGGGCGTACCCACGCCCTGGGCTTCTTGTATATGATATATCGTTTGGGGGCGGGCGTATGCGATGTTTAGCGGCATATTGAGAAAGGATTGTCACAGGTCAGAGTTAAATGTGGATATTGCTCAAAGAAAGCAGGGAATGGACAGCAGAAGAATTGTATTGCTATTTGATATACGTAGTGGTATAATAGGAACGAAAGGCGGTGTGTCAGATGGCAGCGAAAAAAGCAAATGTCTTGGCCCGTATGGAGCCTGACGTGAAAGAACAAGCCGAGGCGATTATGGCGAAGCTGGGTGTCCCTGCCTCAACGGTCATCAATATGCTCTATAAGCAGATTATTATGACAAGAAGCATCCCGTTTACTTTATCCGTCCCCAGCTCCCCCATAGCCCGTGATGAAATGGATACGGCAACCTTTAACGCTATGATGGAAGAAGGATTGTCACAGGCCAAAGCCGGACACGGATATTCTTTAGATGAAGCGTTTGATCTGTTGCATAAGGGTGTGTAAAAATTTAAGATAACTCCATATGCATTACGGCAGATGCAGGAGATTGTACGCTATATTTCAGCTACACTCCAATCGCCGGAAAATGCGGCACGCTGGCTTGACACGATTAAGGCGGAATTAGCATCCTTGTCCTCTATGCCCGCCAGGACTCCTCTGACTGAGGAAGAACCTTAGCACAGCCAGGGCATACATAAAATGGTTGTGAAAAATTTTCTTGTGTACTTCTGGATTGATACCGATCATCGGCGCGTGTGGGTTACTGCTGTAGTCTATGGCAGGCGTAATCAGCGGCACCGACTTGAATAAATGGAGATGGATGGGTAAGTAGGCAAGACAAAGTTTGCCTACAAATCTGCCTACAGAACGTCCAACAGCGGCTAAAATCAGCTAACACAAAAAACCAGCCAATCAGCAAGCGAAACCCGGCAAGCCCTTGAAACAAGCGGGCTTGTCGGGTTCTGATAAGGAACAAAATGGTCAAAACCTAGTACGTCGTACTCCTAAGCGGTAGGCCGTTCGCCCGCCAAAATTGAATATTGTTTCATGCCCCCGTAGCTCAGTTGGATAGAGCGGTCGCCTCCTAAGCGACAGGCCACTGGTTCGAGCCCAGCTGGGGGGTGCCAAAAAACGGACAAAAAGCAATGCTTTTTGTCCGTTTTTTATCTTTTTCTGGCTTGCCTGTATCTTTTGGCCTTATGCACAGAATACCGCATATTTGCTAATTGGACTCGAACTGTTTTTTCTCATTCGCTAGGGGTTGTTTGAAAAATAAATATTGCACAAGTCGTGTGTAGGTGCGAAAATAGGTACATGAAACGATATGAATTGACAAAAGAACAATGGGAACGTGTGAGAGCGAAACTTCCGCCGGAAAGGACAGGGCAGCGGGGCCGTCCACGGAAAGATGATAGAAAAATGCTCAATGGGATGCTTTGGATCGCCCACAGCGGAGCACAGTGGCGGGAACTGCCGGAGGCGTATGGCCCCTGGCAGTCTGTGTACGCCCGATTTGCCAAATGGCGGGACGACGGCACATTGGAAGCCGTGTTTCGCGCATTGTCTGCAGATGCGGATATGGAAAACCTGAGTTTGGACTCTACTTGCATCAAGGTTCACCAAAGCGCCAATGGAGGGGGAAAAAACGGCGGATAAGGCAATTGGGCGAACCAGGGGCGGGTTGAATACAAAGCTGCATACTATTGTAGATGGACTGGGAAATCCGATTGAATTCATGCTGTCTGCGGGGAATGACCATGATTCAGTCCATGCTGTTGAATTGCTGGAGAAGGTAGAAATCAGCGGCAGCAACATATTAGCAGACCGTGCTTATGGGGCAAAGGCGGTCCGAGCTTATATCTCAGAACAAGGCGCCAGCTATGTGATCCCGCCACAGAGCAATGTTTCTGATCCATGGCCGGTAGATTGGTGGCTGTATAAAGAGCGCCATTTGGTTGAGTGCTTCTTCCAAAAACTCAAATGGTTTCGCAGGATCGCCACAAGATATGACAAGTTAGATGCTTCTTTTCTTGCCTTTGTTTACTTGGCCTCTATTGCTATCTTGTTGATTTAGCACATCTTTTCTGTTTTTTCAAACAGGCCCTAATAAAGAGCGGCGTTTTGCTAATTTGGCATTTGTGCCTCCGCTGCATATAAGGTTGAAAGGACACCCCCGGCACAGTGTCCGGGGGTGTCCTTTTTTGGGGCTATCCATGGGTCGCCTTCAGATCACCGTGGTTCAGCTTCAGCTTGTAAGTTGTGCTGCTGTGGCGCAGAGAGTGGAATACCACATTGGGCAACCCGGCCTTCTCCTTGAGCTGCGAGAACCGCTTCTCGATGATCCGATTCTCGCAGGGCCTGCCGTTATCCAAAGCGACCACCAGATCATGATCCTCGTATTCCTCGCCAAGCATATCCTTCCAGTTATCTTGATGCTCCTTCCAGTCCCGGAGGATATAGGTCAGGGTCTTGGGCAGCCAGACCTTGTCAATTCCTTGTCGATGTAGATATAGGCGTTGTCCGCCGCAATCTCACCGTCCGAGATATGTACATTGTTCCAGGTCAGGCCCAGGATCTCACCCATGCGTAGGGAACAGGCGAACGCCAGATTCATGGCGATATCCAGGCACAGGAGCGCGGAACCCAGAAGGTTCTGGATTACCTGACCGGCCAGGAAAACATGAGGCTGCGGGACGAGAACATGCGGAACGACATCCAGTCCCAGTTCTGCGGCGTGGTCCGCTATCCGCTCCAGACCACCTACGCCACCAACTGCAACCCCTTCTTCGGCGGTTACAACGGCGGGTACGGCAACAACTGCGGCAACTGCTGCGGCTAATTGCACGAAAAACGCACGCGTGCGTTTTCACGTGTGTTTTGAATAGCACGCGTGCAATTCCCCGATAACGGGTGATTCCATTTTCGGAGCGGGAATATTCCCGCCCCTTGATTTTTGAAAGGAGTAAAATTATGGCTAACTGCAAGCCCGTTTGCCGCCTTTGCGACAACTTTGTAATTGCCGAGAAGGTGACCTTTACTGGCGGGAACCTGATTATCAACCTTCCCGCCGGAAGCTATGGGAACAACTGCAAATTTTGTATCGTTGTGTCCCGCACACTTCCTGCCGCCACCACCATCAATGTCCCGGTCTATGTGACAATCGGCACAGGCACTCAGCTTGACCCGCTGATTAAGCGCAACCGCCGCCAGGCCACTGCCTGCAACATCCGCACCCGCACAAAATACTGCACTTGCGTGGAAACCACTCCCTCGGGCGGGCTGTTCCGGCTTCTTGGCAATGTCTGCTGCTGCCAAAACAACAACCTGCGGAGCATCAACGGCACCGCGCCGGTCACAGCCGCGCAGGCGTCCGCCGCCCATGAATGAGCAACGACAGTTTGACGCAATTGATATCATTTCGGTGCTGTCCTTTATGCTGGGGTATCAAAATCTCCAGGAAAACAGACAGCAGAGCGCCCACAATGATGTCAGCGCGGCAAACGACAAACAGGCCCGGCTCCTGCTGGATGAGCTTGGCCAAAAATTTGAGGAGCAAAACGCCATGCTCCGCGAGATATTGGAGGTGTTAAAACGTGAGAAGTCAGATTGAGAAAAACAAAGAGGCCGCAATGGACAAAATCGAGGAATACAGCGAAAAGCCGTTTTCCGATTCTGTGGCCGAACATTTGAACGTATACCGCGGCGCTTACAAGGCCCTGTGTATGCCGCCCGCGATAAAAACGAATCCACTCCAGAGCTGGACGGCGACACCGAGTTTGAGCGGGTAATTATGAAGATCCCCGCCGACCGGGAGCACATGGTGAAGCTGACCCACATCTTCGACCGGCACCTTACCGCGCTGCGGGCCGTCAACGCAAAGCCTTACAAACACGGTTATGGAGCAGTTGAAGGAGCTGGCGAAATCGTAAACAAAAGGGCGGGGTAATTGCCCTGCCCTTTTGCATAAGAAAACCGCCCCGGTTAGGGGGCGGTATCCATATCTATTAATCTCCGTGAAACCCTCCGATTGGTGGCAAATCGTCCCAGTTTATTCCCTGAATATACCTTCTATTTTGATCTTCAATCTCCCTGATTTCTTTCTGCCTCAATAATTCTGCAATGCAGTTAGCGGCTTCATCAAAAATTTTTGGATTGATTTTATTTGCACCGCTCTGTGCGTAATTCCTAAGCCGGTTGATTAAATCTAAATAATCCATGTCATTTCCTTTCTGCCATCGTGACCTCCGGGGCAGGCATCCGGGCTTGCACCAGCGGCGGCGGTTGCCGTCGGCCTTGCGGGTGCCTTTTATAACTTTTCCAAAAATGCACTTCCAAAGAGGATACAATGTTGGGTTTCTAGGCATTCCATCCAATCTTCTTTACATGGGACCTTTATTACTGCTGCGCCGCCAATCATATCTAAGATATAGCCAAAGTGGCTATTTACACCAGGGGCGTTGATTTTTACAAGGGATTTCATTTTGCGTGCCTCCATTCTATTTTGTGGACTTCCCACGACGCCCGGAGGCGCTTCGGCTGGTAATCAGTCAGCCATCACCAAGTGGGGCTTTCACATTCCCCATAAAGAGCATCTGTAAGAACATATAGGCCCGGCCACACATATCACTAAGCCTTGTGGCCGTTTCGTTCATCATCGGTCTTCCGCTCTCGACATTTCTTATTCTGACTTGGGAGAGTTGACTATTGAGCGCCCAAACCAGAGTTTGAAGTTCATCGGTCGTGAATTGCATTTCCTTCATTTTCTTTTCCTCCCAGCCTACGGCCTATTGATATACGTTGTTCTACGTATCTGCCATTATAATACTACGGATATCCCCGTATGTCAAGAGCATTTTAAAAAAATCGCAAAATTTTGACCGCCATTTCTGGCGGTCAATCATCAAGGGTTAATAGGTATTTGGGCGTTGTTCCAAGAGCCTCCGCAACGGACACAATCAGCCATGCGCGGGAATTTTTCAACGGGAGCCGCCCGGTAGTGTAGCATTCCAACGTGCGGACGCTCACCCCGGCTTTCATTGCAAGGCTTTTCGCTGTAAATCCGTTTGCTCTTATGTATTCCCCAAACGTCATACGTCCACCTCCGCATATACAATACTACGGAATAGCCCGTATGTCAACCAAAAATTGAAAGGAGAAATCTAAATGAAAAACTATGGAACCTCCGAAATGCTGGAACTGTTGCGCGAGGCCATCGACATTGGAGCCAACGGCGAGGTGTGGCATCACGCCCATATGCTGTGGGCGCAGTCCATGGGCCTCCGGGGCCACAAGCGTCTGAACCGCTATGAGAGCGGCAAGGACCGGGCACAGTACATCAAGCTCCAGAACTATGCCCTGGATATGTTTGGCGAGGTAATCCAGCCGTCCTGGGACTACGCTGTCACCGCGCCGGAGGATATCAAGGGATATCTGGAAGCCTACATCGCATGGGAAAACAGCGTTTACACCCGGCTGGCCGATATCAGCAAGCAACTGATTGTCATGGGCTTCCCCTGCGAGGCGGAGCTTGTGAGGGAAGGCCTACCCCGGAAGGAGCTGGAGAAGGTGCGGCGGATGCTTGTGGAGTATGGCCTGTCCGAGTGGGACATGGCGTATATTCTCCCGGCAGACAAGGAGCTGCATGACAAAATCAAGAAAAAGGAGGAGGCGTAAGCCCCCTCCTTTGTGTGTAAATTCGTGTGCAATTTTTCTATTTTTTTGTTCGATACGGCGAACTTGATGTGCGCCGCGTTGAACGCAATAAAGCCCCAAAACCGTTGCGGCTGTAAGAGAAAACCGGGAAGCCTTGAAAACAAAGGTTTCCCGGTTTGGTGACCCAGCGGGGACTCGAACCCCGGACCTTCGCCTTAAAAGGGCGTTGCTCTACCAACTGAGCTACTGGGTCAAATTCAGTTTACCTTCCCACGCTAACCGAGCTGCGCGGGGAGATGAGGGACGCCATTTGCTCTCAACGGGTCCCGCAAAACCGCCCTGCGGAAAAAAGTTGAGCCGGAATACCCCAGAGGGGCCCCCGCAAAGCCGTCGTCCTTTGAGCTTTGTGGGGAGGGAGAGTGGAATGCGCGAACTTTCGGCAACGCCGGAGACAAGTGATATAGAGCTTGCCCGACGCGGGATGGCTGGGATGGCTGGACTCGAACCAGCGAATGCGGGAGTCAAAGTCCCGTGCCTTACCACTTGGCTACACCCCAATGGGAAGTGAGGCGAGGGCCGGAGCGGACGCTCCGGCCCTCAGCCATGGTATGGGGTGGGTAATGGGGCTCGAACCCACGACACCCGGAACCACAATCCGGTGCTCTGCCAGCTGAGCTATACCCACCATATGCAATTGTACCGGCAAAACACGCGGGAGGCCCCGCGAAGCCGTCCCTGGCTTCGTGGGGAGCAGGAAAGATCGAAGTGCGCAAACTTTCGGCGGAGCCGGAAACAAAAAGGGAAGTAAAGTTTGCTTCGACGCTGTGGCACGCCTGAAGGGACTCGAACCCCTGGCCCACTGCTTAGAAGGCAGTTGCTCTATCCACCTGAGCTACAGGCGCGTATTGTGCGCCCCGAACGGGCCCCGGCAAAACCCTACCTTGGCTTTATGGGGGAGAGGCGCAACGTGGTGAGGAGCTCTCCGCTTGCGGAGGAGCGAACGATACGCAGCTTGCGCCGGCGTGGAGCGGGTGATGGGAATCGAACCCACGCGACCAGCTTGGAAGGCTGGGATTCTACCATTGAACTACACCCGCATAGATGGGCGCATCCGCAAATGTCAGCTTGGATAGAATAGCATAAAATCCCGCCCTTGTCAATAGGAGAATCCCCCGGCCGGCAAACTTTTTACAGCGGCGCGTCGCAGAAGGCGCAGCAGTCCACTCCCCCCGACCGCTTCACCAGCGGCGGCAGATAGTGCTCCGTCTGGGTAATGCACCGGGGATTGCGGCACACGGGGGCGCTGCCGATTTCCACCGGGGCGGGCGACATCCGGGGCTGGTTGGCCAGGTCGGCCAGCAGGGACATCCGGGCAAACATTCCGTACCGGGCCTGCTGGAAGTAAACGGCCCGGGGATCGTCGTCCACATCCACGGCGATTTCATCCACCCGGGGCAGGGGGTGCATCACCAGCAGGTTCTCTTTGGCCCGGTTCAGCTTGGACCGGGTGAGGATGTACACCCCCTTGTTCCGCTCGTACTCCAGGGGATCAATGAACCGCTCCCGCTGGATACGGGTCATATACAGCACATCCAGCTGGGGAATCACCGGCTCCAGGCCCGTCACCTCAATAAAGGGCATCTTCCGCTCCCGCATGAACTGGCGCAGGTACTCCGGGATGGCCAGGTCCCGGGGGGCGATGAGGAAAAAGCGGATATTTTCGAACTTGGCCAGCGCCTTGATGAGGGAATGAACTGTCCGGCCATTTTTCAGGTCGCCGCACAGCCCCACGCTCAGGCCGTCCACCGATCCCCGCAGCCGGGTGATGGTGGTCAGGTCCGCCGTGGTCTGTGTGGGGTGCATATGGCCGCCGTCCCCCGCGTTGACCACCGGCACGTCGGAATACAGCGAGGCGGCCTTGGCCGCCCCCTCCCAGGGAGTGCGCATGACGATCACGTCGGCGTAGCCCGACACCATTTTAATGGTATCCTTCAGCGTTTCCCCCTTGGCCACGGAGGAGGAATTGGGGTCCGCGAAGCCGAACACCGTCCCGCCCAGGCGGAGCATGGCGGTCTGGAAGGAAAAATTGGTGCGGGTGGACGGCTCGTAGAACAGCGACGCCATTACCTTGCCGCGGCACACATTCAAATGGTCCTCCGGCGCGTCCATGATGCGCTCCGCCCGGGCGTACAGCTGGTCCCATTCCCGCCGGGACAGGTCCCCAAAGTCAATGAGATGGCGCACGTTGTCCCCTCCTCCCTGAATTCGCCCTATTCTACCACATTTATAGGGGGGCGGCAATTGCAAATCCCAACAGATTTTGAGGAAGCGGGGCGGCCTCTTGTGGCCTTTCCGGCAAATTCCCGGCCGCGCCGCGCCAAATTATGCGTTCGCGCCCTTGCGTTTCCGTCCTCCTCCTGATATGATATAGTCAACACACGCGAGGAAGCGCGTTTTTTGCGCTTTTCAGCCGGGGAGAGAGTGGTAGAGATCCTATGGTCGTATTAGATCTGGAGTGGAACCGGGGCTATGACAAAAAGCCGCTGAATGAGATCCTGCAGATCGGAGCCGTCCGCGTAGAGCGGCTGGGCGGCCCCATCGTGGGCGTGTTCAACGCCTGCATCCGGCCCACTGTCCACAAAAAATTTGACCTGGGGGCAAAAAAACTGCCCGACCTGGGGGCGTTCAAGTCGTCTCACACCCGCTTTCCCGCGGCGGCGGAGGCGTTTCGAACCTGGTGCGCCGGGGACCGGGCTTTCGCGGGTTGGGGCGCCGGCGACGTGGAGGCGCTGAACGAAAACTGCAAATACTGGGGCCTGCCTCCCTTTGAGGCGGAGGAATTTTTCGACTTTCAGCGGGCCTTCGCCCACGCCGTGGGGGCGGACCAGCAGGTCGCCCTGTGGCGGGCGGTGGAGTACTGCAATGTCCCCGACGTGTTTGACTACCACAGCGCCGTCAACGACGCCATGTACACCGCCGTGCTGGGGGCGTGGCTCACCCCGGAGGACCTGGCCTGGCGTCCCGAGCCCTCCCCGCCCCGGGGAAGGCGGGCCGCGCTGAAGCTGTCCCCCCTGCCCTTTCCCCGGCAGCCCCGGCAGAAGGTGGGGCCCTGCCGGACTCCGGAGGACGTTTTGGACGGGAAGGAGGGGCGGACCCCGTCCTGCCCCCTGTGCGGGCAGCGGGAGGGCATTGCCCGCTGGCACTTCTCCGTGCCGGAGGCGGGGATGCCCCAGCGGTTTTACGCGGTGTTCACCTGCCCGGAGCACGGCCGGTTCCTGTGCCGGATGATTTTGACCCAGCGGCCGGACGGCCAGTGGATGGGGCGGCGGACCGTGCCCGGCGCCGCGCCGGAGCTGATCCGGGAGTACGCCCAGGCCTTGGACGGCGGCGTTCACGTGTGCCGGGGGGGCGGCGGGCGGCGCAGGCGGAGGCGCCGCCGTCCGCCGGATCATCCGGGCTGACCCGCAATGTTCAAACGAGAAACAGGAATTGGGAGGGACCACCCATGACAGCAAAAGAGGAATCCTTATTTCAAACCCGCCTGGCGCGGCACTTGGACGAGCTGCGCTGGCTGTACATGGAACTGTATGACAATGATTCCATGTTCGCCGAGCTGTGCGGCCGCCTGCGCCAGTTTGCCGCCGGCCGTCCCGCCCCCCTGAAACAGCGGGACCTGGAACGGGAGGCCAATCCCGGATGGTACAAATCCAGCGGCCTGACGGGGATGATGCTGTACATTGACAACTTTGCCGGAAATTTGAATGGGGTGCGCCAAAAGCTGCCCTATATCGAAAAAACCGGGGTGAATCTCATTCACCTCATGCCCTTCCTGGACACCGTGCCGGGACGGAGCGACGGCGGCTACGCCGTGGCCGACTTTCGGACCGTGCGCCCCGACCTGGGCTCCATGGAGGATTTGGAGGCGCTCACCGCCGACTGCCATCAGAGGGGCATCAACGTGTGCATGGACTTCGTGATGAACCACACCAGCCAAGACCATGAGTGGGCCAAGAACGCCCGGGCCGGGGACGGGGAGTATATGAGCCGGTATTTCTTTTTTTCCGACCCAGCCATTCCCATGGCGTACGAAAGGACCGTCCCCCAGGTGTTCCCCACCACCGCGCCGGGGAATTTCACCTGGCTGGACGACTGCAAGCACTATGTCATGACCTCCTTCTATCCCTACCAGTGGGATTTGAACTACCGCAACCCCCGGGTGTTCAATGAGATGATGTACAATTTCCTCTTTCTTGCCAACAAGGGCATGGATATGATCCGTATCGACGCGGTGCCCTATATCTGGAAGGAACTGGGCACCGACTGCCGCAACCTGCCCCAGGTCCACACCATTGTGCGCATGATGCGGATGATCGGGGAGATCGTCTGCCCCTCTGTCATCCTGCTGGGCGAGGTGGTGATGGAGCCCGTCAAGGTGGTCCCCTACTTCGGCACGGTGGAGAAGCCGGAGTGCCACCTGCTCTACAACGTGACCACCATGTGCACCACCTGGCACACCGTGGCCACCAGGGACGTCCGGCTTTTGCGAAAGCAGCTGGATATTGTCAACGGCCTGCCCAAGCAATACGTGTTCCTCAACTATCTGCGGTGCCATGACGACATCGGCTGGGGGCTGGACTACGGCGCCCTGAAACTGTGGGGCGTCTCGGAGGTCCCGCACAAAAAATTCCTCAGCGATTGGTTCCAGGGCCTTGCGCCGGGCAGTGTCAGCCGGGGCGAGCTGTACAACGCAGACCCCGCCAGCGGCGACGCCCGGCAGTGCGGCACCACCGCCTCCCTGTGCGGCATTGAGAAGGCGGGCTTGGAGCGGGACGCGGAGGCCATGGAGCGGGCCGTCCGCCTTGACCTGACCCTCCACGCCATGGTGTTCATGCTGACCGGCCTGCCGCTGCTGTACAGTGGGGACGAGATCGCCCAGGTGAACGACTACAGCTATAAAAACGACCCCAACAAGGCGGAGGACAGCCGTTATCTCCACCGGGGCCCCATGAGGTGGGACCTGGCGGACCGCGCCGGCGATCCGGCCACGCCCGGGGGCCGGGTGTTTGCCGGCCTCAAGGTTCTGGGAGAGCTGCGCCGCGCTCACCGGGCTTTCGGCGCCCAGGCGGACGTGTGGACCCTGGATACCGGGGACAACGGCGTGCTGGCCATCGGGCGGTACTGGGACGGGCAAAAGCTCATCGGCGTGTTCAACTTCACCGGGGAGGACAAAACCGCCTCCTTCCCCTGGGACCCCGGAGAGTTTACCGATCTGCTGTCCGGGGAAAAATATATCTTGGAGGGCTTGCATATCCCGGCCTATGGGTGTTATTATATGGAACAGGAACAGAGCCGGACAAGCATCGAGGCGGAGCCTGCGGACGCATGAGCTCATTCCGAAGGCGGCTGCCGGACTATCAACAGAAAGGACAGATCGCTATGAAACAGTTCACCTACACCATCACCGACCCCGTGGGCATCCACGCCCGCCCCGCCGGCCTGCTGGTCAAGGCCGTGAAGGCTTTGGACAGCACCGTCACCATCGCCAAGGCCGACGGCAAGTCCGCCGTGGGCACCAAGCTGATGGCCCTGATGGGCCTGGGCATCAAGCAGGGCGACACCGTCACCGTCACCGTGGAGGGCGGCAGCGAGGAAGCCAATTTCGCCGCCATGGAGCAGTTCTTTCAAGAAAACCTGTGACGCAGCATCGCAAGGGCCCCCGCCGCCGGCGGGGGCCCTTGTATTTTTCAGCTCTTTGGTTTGGGCTTAAAGATCATGGCCACCACCACGCCCAGGAAGATGGCGGCGGCGATGCCCCCGGCGGTGGAGGTGACGCCGCCGGTGAGGGCCCCCAGCAGGCCCTTCTCCGCCACCGCCTCCTTCACCCCCTTGGCCAGGCTGTAGCCGAAGCCGGTGAGGGGCACCGTTGCCCCCGCCCCAGCCCACTCCGCCAGGGGCTTGTACACCCCCACCGCCCCCAAAACCACCCCGGACACCACGTAGGCCACCAGGATGCGGGCAGGGGTGAGCTTGGTCTTGTCAATGAGCAGCTGCCCGACGACGCAGAACAGGCCGCCCACCACAAAGGCTTTCAAATAGTCCATCATTTGCCTCCTTCCAGCGCGATGGCGTGGCAGATGCCGGGGATGGACTCCCCCTGCATGGTGGCCGTGGGGGAGTGGAGCGCCCCGGTGGGGCAGAATAAAATGCGTTTCCACCGCCCCGCCAGCAGCCCCGGCAGCAGGTAGCCGCACAGCACCGACGCCGAGCACCCGCATCCGGACGCCCCCGCGTGGACGTCCTGCTCCTCCCGGTCGAAGAGGAGCAGGCCGCAGTCGTTGTAGTTGGCCAGCTGCACCCCGTCCTTGGCGAAAAAGTCGGACACGATTTCGTGGCCCAGCTGGCCCAGGTCCCCGGTGACAATGAGGTCGTAATGGTCCGGGGCGAGGCCGGTGTCCTCAAAGTGGGCCTTCAGCGTCTCGTAGGCGGCGGGGGCCATGGCCGCGCCCATGTTGTTGGCGTCCTTGATGCCCTTGTCCACCACCCTGCCCACCGTCACCCGGACCACCCGCGGGCCGGGGCGCACCTCGTTGGTGACGACCACCGCCCCCGCGGCGGTGGCGGTCCACTGGGCGGTAGGGGTGCGCTGGGAGCCGTACTCCAGGGGAGTGCGGTACTGCCGCTCCGCCGAGCAGAAGTGGGAGGAGGTGACGGCGGCGGCGTATTTCCCATACCCGCCGCTGAGGAGCAGGGTGGCCAGGGCCAGGCTCTCCCCCATGGTGGAGCACGCCCCGTACAGCCCGAAAAAGGGCACCGCCGCCTGCCGGGCGGCGTAGCCCGAGCCGATGCACTGGTTCAGCAGGTCCCCCGCCAGCAGCAGGTCCAGGTCCTGGGTGTGCAGGCCCGCCCGCTTCAGTGCCGCGTCCAGGGCCAGCTGCTGCATGGCGGACTCGGACTGCTCCCAGGTCTTGGCCCCGAAGGCGTCGTCCTGGCAGGTGTGGTCGAAGTGCCGCCCCAGGGGGCCCTGGCTCTCCTTTTTGCCGGCGGCGGAGCCGTGGCCGATGATGACGGGGGGCGACCCGGGCTGGAAGGTCTGCCGCCCCAGCTTTTGATTGTCCATGGAACCGACTTCCTTTCGTTGGCGCACAGGATTTGCCATTAGTTTGCGCCATCGGAGGAAATTCATACGCACGGAAAAAGTTGACAGCAAAAATGGCTTTGTCACTGGAAATAAGGGGAAGCCCGTGGTATAATACCACTCGTCAACTACTGCTCCCGCCCCTGTGGCGGGAGCAGAATCGCGAAAGACTGGGGAGAGCGCCATGTCAGAGGAGACCCGTACCATCGGATATATCTGCCCCGCGTGCGGCAACGCGGTGATCGCCCAGCGCACCGCCTTCCAGCTGTGCGCCGGGGACACTGTGCTGCCCTGCCCCTGCGGCAAGTCGGAGCTGCGCATCAATCAGCGGGGGGACGTCTGCGAGGTCAAGGCGCCCTGCCCGTCCTGCGGCCGGGAGCACCGGGTCAAGAAGCACCGGGCTGTGTTCGACACCAACATCCTGCTTGAGCGGGAGCTGTTGGCGCTGTGCTGCCCCGTGTCGGCGCTGGGGTGCTGCTATATCGGGACGGAGGGCCATGTGTTCCGGGCCATGGAGCAGCTGGAACAGGCGGTGGACAAGCTGCGGATGGACGGCCAGACCGAGCGCCGGGGTACCTTTTTGGACGATGTGGTCATGGAGGAGGTCCTGGCGGAGCTGAAGGACATTGCCGCCCGGGGCGGGGTGAAGTGCGGCTGCGGTTCTATGGACTACCGCGTGAAGGTGAGGTACTCGTCGGTGGACCTGGTGTGCGCCCGGTGCGGCGCGGCCCTGCGCCTGCCCGCCGCCACCCAGGACGACTTGGCCGCCCTGTGCGCCCGGGATTCGCTGACTATCCCCGGAAGAAAGGACTAACACAGCATGAGCACAACCTACGAGATGAGCTTCCGGGTGGACTCCCGGGACGTGGACCTGTTCAACCAGTGCCGGCCGTCGGCGGTGCTGGGCTATCTTCAGGAGGCGGCCACCCAGGCCGCCCTGGCCCTGGGCGTGTCCGGGCCGGAGATTTTGAAAAAGTACAACTGCCTGTGGATGGTCACGCGGAACTGGGCGGAGCTGGACGCCCCCCTGCGCTGGAACGACCTGATCCAGGTCAAAACCTGGCACCGGGGCGCGTCGGGCGCGTCCACCTACCGGGACTTCGACCTGTTCCGGGACGGAAGGCCCATCGGCCAGGCCACCTCCGTATGGGTGATGGTGGACGCGGAGCAGCACAAGCTGTTCCGCATGAAGGATCTGGCGGAATTTGAAGGCACCGACGGCGGGGAATTGAAAAAAACCATCAAGCTCCGGCGGCCCGCCTTGCCGGAGGGCTTTGACGGCCGCTCCCGGCGGGAGCTGGGCTACTCCGACACCGATATCAACGGCCACGTGAACAACGCCCGCTACGCCGATTTCGCCTGCGACAGCCTCCATCTGGAGCGGCTGGCCCGGGACAGGTTCATTCGGTCCTTCCAGATCGGCTACGTCAGCGAGTGCCGGGCGGGCGAGGCTTTGTGGATCGACACCGCCGCCCGTGGGGACGAGCTGTACGCCCGGGGCCAGGGGGAGGACGGGGTGGAGCGGTTCGACTTCACCCTGGCGCTGGCCGGGCTGCCGGAAAACATTTAATCCTTTTGTAACAAATACCCCCGAACTTTTGTAACGACTGCCCTTTATTCTAAGACTTGCAAGAGATGCTTTTCTTTTTCATTCTATCCTCCATCCTTTGGTCCGAAGCGGCAGCGCTTCGGACCTCCTTTTTGCGTTCCGCCCCAGGCCGCCCCCCTGGCGGCGGCCCGGGCTTCTCTGTGAAAATGATTCACAGTTTATTGATTACTTTTCCAGAATTTCGGGCTATAATGCAGGTAACGCGGCCCTATGCCAGTAAAGGAGACGATCCTATGCTATACCGCAACGACCACTATGGTCCCATCGACCGCTTCTGTGCCAAGCACCCCCGCTTCGGCATCCCCAATCTGATGCTGTACATCGGCATCGCCCAGGTGGCGGTCTTTTTCCTAGACCTGTTTGCCAGAGGGCGCTTCAGCGGGCTGCTGTGCTTCTGGGGGCCGGACATCCTCCGGGGCCAGGTGTGGCGGCTGGTCACCTTCGTCCTCGCGCCCAACAGCTCCAACCCCTTCTACTTACTGCTGGGCTGCTATGTCTACTACTGGACGGGCCAGATGCTGGAGCGGGAGTGGGGCACCGCCAAGTTCAACCTGTTTTACCTCAGCGGGACGGTGCTGTCCGCGGTGTTCGCGCTGGTGCTCACGCTGGTCCAGCCCGGGCTCATGACCGCGCTGGAGCGGGCCGGCCTGTCCGCCATCAACCTGGCGTATTACCTGAACCTGTCCATCTTCCTGGTCATCGCCACCCTGTTCGGCGAGGTGCAGGTGCTGTTTATGTTTGTCCTGCCCATCAAGATGAAGTGGCTGGCCCTGATCGACGTGCTGCTGATCCTGTGGGAGGTGATCCAGTACGGCATGATGGGGTGGTGGGCCTTCGCGCTGTTCCCGGTGGCCAGCTTCGTCAACTACTTCATCTTCACCTGGCCTTTCTGGTCCATGAAGCTGGGCTTTGTCCGCCGCCGGGCGGACCCCCAGGTCATCAACTTCAAGCGGGCCAGGCGGCAGGCGGAGAAGAAGGCCCGGGAGACCGGCGGATACCTCCACAAGTGCGCCGTGTGCGGCCTCACCGACCAGGACGACCCCAATATGGAGTTCCGCTATTGCTCCAAATGCGACGGGTATTACTGCTACTGCGCCAACCACATCAACAACCACATCCATATTCGCCAGAACTGAGGCGGATCCCTCCCCGCCGGGGGCGGGGGAGGCCGTTCCAAGAGCGCCCACATCCATTTTCGCCAGGATTGAGGGGCGTCCCCGCCCCGGCAATATTCGCGGCCGAAGGCCCTCCGAAGGGAGGGCCTTGCTATTTTTGCCGGATTGTGGCAGAATAGGGGAAGGAAAAGCCCGTCAAGGAGGAGTTCCCGATGAGACCATTACGCCGCGTTACCGCGCTGCTGCTGGCGCTGCTGCTGGCGGCGGGGCTGGCCCTGCCCGCCCTGGCCGGCGCGCCCACGATCCAAGCCGCCATCCTGTTTACCCACGATATGCACTCCCACTTTCTCCCCGCCTCGGATGAGACGGGGACCCAGTACGGCGGCTATGCCCGGCTCAAAACCGCCATTGACGCCCAGAAAGAGCGCTACCCGGACGCCATCCTGGTGGACGGCGGCGACTTCTCCATGGGCTCCCTGTTCCAGACCGCCTACGCCGGCTCCGCCCTGGAGCTGCGGGTGATGGGGACCATGGGCTACGACGCGGCCACCTTCGGCAACCACGAGTACGACTACCGCGCCGCCGGCCTGGCGTCCATGCTCAACGCGGCCGTGGACAGCGGGGACCCGCTGCCCGCCATTGTGGAGGCCAACTACCTGCTCCCGAGCCGGGAGGGGGAGTTCGCGGCGGTGGGGGACGCCTTTGACCGATACGGCGTGTCCGATTATATCCTGCTGGAGCGGGGCGGCGTATGGTATGCGATTCTGGGCATCATGGGCGTCGATTCCGACGCCTGCGCCCCCATGTCCGGAATGGTGCTCCATGACCGCTTTGAGGCCGCCCAGCGGGTGGTGGACGAGGCCCGGGCCCGGTGCTGGGAGGAGAACGGATTCCAGCCCCTGGTGGTGTGCCTGTCCCACTCGGGCACCGACGGACAGGGCGGGGGGGAGGACTACGAGCTGGCCCGGAAGGTGGACGGCATCGACCTCATTGTGTCCGGGCATACCCACAGCACGCTGGATCAGCCCATCCAGGTGGACGATACCTGGATCGTGTCCGCGGGGGAGTATTCCAAATACCTGGGTGTGGTGACCATGGACTACAGGCCCAACGGAGAGACGGCGCTGACCGGGTACGAGCTCATCCCCATCGACGATACCCTGGCGGACGATCCCGGTATCGCCGGCCTGGTAGAGCGATACAAAAAAGAGGTGGACGAGGGCTATCTCAGCCGGTTTGGCATGACCTTTGACCAGGTGCTGGCCTATAACCCGTATCCCTTTGAGAGCGTGGGCGAGCTGTACGCCACGCGCCACGAGTCCACCCTGGGCAACCTGCTGTCCGACGCCTACAAATGGGCGGTGGAGGAGGCCACCGGGGAGCCGGTGGACCTGGCCCTCACCGCGTCAGGGGTGGTCCGGGAGTCCTTCGCCGTGGGGGATATCACCGTGTCCGACGTGTTCAACGCCGCCTCCCTGGGCATCGGGGCGGACGGCGTGCCGGGCTATCCCCTGGTGGCGGTGTGGCTCACCGGGGCGGACGTGAAAAACGCCATTGAGGTGGACGCGTCCGTGTCCCAGCTCATGCCCGCCGCGCGGCTCTACTGGTCCGGCGCGGCGGCCTGCTACAACACCAACCGAATGTTCTTTAACAAGACGGCGGCGGCGTCCATGCTCCGGGACGGGGTGGGGGAGGCCATCGGCGATGAGAAGCTGTACCGGGTGGTCACCGGGCTGTACTGCGGCCAGATGCTGGGGGCGGCGGAAAGCTCCTCCTTTGGCCTGCTCACCATCACCCCCAGGGACGCCGCCGGAAACCCCATCGACATGGACCGGCTGGAGGACTATATCGTCCACGACGCCCAGGGGAACGAGGTGAAGGAGTGGAACGCCATCGCCCGCTACCTCCAGTCCATGGGGGGCGAGGTGGACGGCAAATACGCCCAGCCGGACGGGCGGAAGATCGTAGAGGCCAGCTGGTCGCCGGTCTCCCTGCTGATGAACCCCAACAAATTCACCGTCATTGCTTTGGCGGCGGTGCTGGCGCTGGCCGCGCTGGCGGCGCTGGCTGTACGGGCCATTGTCCGGCGGGTCCGCCGGAAGTAGCGCGGAGCACAGGCTGGATACGGTCCGGTCCTTTAGCGGAAAACGCCCCTGCCTCATCCGAACGGCGGCAGCCTGTTCAGACTGGGCGGGGGCGTTTGTCGTGCCCCCGGCGCCGCCGCCCTGGTTACCGACGCCTTGATGCCGCCGCGGTGGGGGCCGAAAGCGCTTTCTCCATACATCTGGTCTGGACTTGCCGCTTTTGGTGTGCTATACTGATGCTATCTGCTGAAGGAGTCAATGGAATCAGGCATATTAATTCGGGAGGGACGCGCTTATGAAAAAAAGGATTTTGAGTATCGCTGTCGCGATGGTAATGTGTCTGGCCCTGCTGCCGGCCCCGGCAGGGGCGGCAAATCCAACAACATACTATGTAGACAACAATAGCGTTTACCTGCAGACCGGCGGATCGTATATCATTACCCAGAACGATCCGAACACGCCCACCACAAATTTCATCACCATTGGAACTCCCGGCTCTTCAGATGTGTTTGACATTATCTTGAGAAATGTCAATATTGACGTGAGCCAAAAGCAGTATGGCACCGCTATCAATATATCCAGCGGCGCACAGGTGACCATTACCCTTGAGGGAAACAATTGTGTAAAATCATGGGGAAAAAGAGCGGGACTGCAAATCAGCGATTCATATTATAACAGCAACAGCAAGCTAACCATTCGCGGCGAGGGCTCGCTGGAAGCCTGGGGCGGAGACTATGGCGCCGGTATCGGCGCCGCGCTGTCGGATTCGTGCGGCACAATACAAATCGAGGGCGGAACGATCAGAGCCTATGGCGGCAAGGGCGCGGCCGGCATCGGCGGCGGCGATGTCATTGCGGCCAAGCTTTCGTCAGGCGCGAACGGCGGGCCTCTTACCATCAATATTTCTGGCGGCACAATTTACGCGGAAGGAAAAGAAAATCCCAATGAGACAAATCCTGTGACCTCGTATGGCGCGGCCGGCATCGGCGGCGGTTATTTCGGCGGAAATACCACCATCAATATTTCCGGCGGCGACATCACGGCGGTGGGCGTTGCGAAAGCCCCCTGCATCGGCACAAATACTTCTTCCTGGATCACGATATCCGGCGGTACCATACATACAAGGCGAAACCCCGATGACGCAGTCAAGGACGCGCAGGAAATCGGAGCTTATAATCGTTTAGCGAATGGCTTTTTGAAATCAAGCGCGCCGGGAAACTCTATTATATATGTATCCGGGCAGAATAAGCTGACATTCTGGAACAGCAATACCTGGAACGGCGTCGTTTGGGAAGGCGCGGCGGGCAAGGTCTGCGGCTCGGTGGACCTGACCGGGAAAGATTTTACCATTGCCGCCGGGGAGACGCTTACCGTCCCCGGCTCGACGGAGGGCGAGAACCCAACCCCGGCCTTAATCATCTCTCAGGCCAATTTCCACAATAACGGAACGATCACAGGCACCGGCATGGTGCGGATGGACGGGAAAGACTACCGCATTGAGAACAATACGCTGGTCCCGCTGGGGGAGGTAGTGCCGCCGGAGGACGTGACCATTACCATTTCCGGCGACCCCTCCAAAACCTATGACGGGCAGCCGGCCGTTTTGGGGGAAAACGATTATACCGTGACCCCCGCGAATGTGACCGCGGCCGTGGAATACGCGGAAAGGCAGGGCGCGGAGTTCTCCTCTTCCGCCCCCATAAACGCGGGCGAGTACACCGTGCGCGTGACCGCCGGGGGACAGGCGGCAACCAAGGATTTCACCATTTCCAAAGCAACCCCAAGCGTGGGCAGCGTGACCTGCGGCACGGTGATCTACCCCAGCACTGACCCGGCAACGGTTTCCCTGAGCCATTCCGGCGCCGCGGCTGGAACAGTCAAATTTGCCGGGGGCACCACCTTCACCCCGGGCGCCAAAGACTATGAATGGGTGTTCATCCCCGCCGACGCGGCAAACTACGAGAGCGTCACCGGGACCATCCGGCTGACCGTCGGCCAGCCGGCTTTGAGCGGCATCGCCGTGACGTCACAGCCCGCCAAGGCGTCCTATACCTTTGGGGAGCCCTTTGACCCCGCCGGCATGACGGTCACAGCAACCTATGCGGACGGCACGCAGAAGGCCGTCACGCCCGCTTTTGACAGCGTGCTGGCGGTGGGCCAGACGACGCTGGCGCTGTCCTATACCGAGGGAGGCGTGACCAGAACCTGTACCCTCAGCGGCCTGACTGTGAACAAAAAACCCGCCGCCGCCCTGACGGCTTCGGACGAGGCCAGCTACAGCGACACGGCGGCGCAAACCTTCCATTTCGGGAGCCTGCTTCCGTCGGACTGCGGCGCGGTCACTGGCGTGACGGTGGGTTCCGTCAGCGCGTCCGCGGTGCTGGCCTCCGCCACCGGCGACAAGGACGCGAAAACGGTTACTTGGGCGCTCAAGCCGGGCCTGGATAACGAGGAAAAGAGCGAGGCCGTGACCGTCACCGTTCAGACAGAGAACTATGAGGATATCACGATTGCGCTGACTGTCCGCACCACCGCAAAAAAGCCGGTGACGATTACGGGCGTTGAGGCGCAGGACGGGACTTATAACGGCACGGCCCACGCCGGCTACACCGGGACTCCCGCGGCGGCGGGGTATGACGGGGAGTTTACCATCACATACAGCGGCGGCGGCGCGCCGAAAAACGCCGGAACCTATACGGTGACCTTTGCCGTACCCGCGGACGACCCGGACTGCGTGGGCAGCAAAACCCTGACCTTTACTGTGGAGAAGGCGAAAATTGATATTACGGCGAATGACCGGATTGTCACCGTGGGCGGAACCATGCCCACGCTGACCGCCACCGTTTCCGGCCTGGTTGCCGGCGATACGCTGAAAACCAAGCCGGCCGTAACCTGTGACAGCGATCTGTCCACAGTGGGCACCTTCCCCATCAAGGTATCCGGCGCGGAGGTTCCCGAGGGCGGCAACTATGAGAGCGGCATTACTTACCACGACGGAACGCTGACCGTCCGGGCGGCGACTGACCCGGCGGACCTGACCGAAACCGGCCTTGTGCTGTGGACCGGCAGGAACGGCAACGATGGCCCGACCCCCTCCGGGCGCTATACGGCGGGCGGGGGCACGGTAGAATGGGATCTGAGCACTTTGACGCTCACATTGAACAACGCCACCATGAACGCCACAGACGCGCAGTTTGGCAACGCGCTGGAAATCGTGCGGCCCAGCGGCGGTTACCCGGAAGTCACCATTGTTTTGAAGGGGACAAATACGATCCGGGGAAAAGACGACGGGTATTCTTACGGTATCAATTCGCAGTGCCCGCTGCGCATATCCGGCGGCGGAACGCTGACAGTTGCCGGGGGCGACACCAGTGTGGGCGCAAGTACAGGAATTAGCTGCGACGGTCTGACCGTCGAGCGGGGGGCTGTTGTCAATGCCAGCGGCGGGTCCAGCGGCATTCACAGCATCGGCCTGTCCTCGACGGATACCGTGACCGTGGCGGGAAGCCTGAAGGCAGTGGCCGGAAACGGCAGCCCGTCGTTCGGTATGCTGGTCAATCACGGCCTGGTGGTGGAGCGGGGCGGCGTCCTGGAGGCCCGCTCCCGCATCAACGCCACGCAAAGCTATGGCATTTCCTTCAACGGAAGCGCCAACACGCCGGTGACAGTCAATGGTACGCTGACCGCAATCGGTTTCGCGCCGCTGGGAGGCGGCAGCGCGCAATATCAGAATCGAGTCACCGTAAAAGGCTCGTATAGCGAGGATGGCTCGGGCCTGTTCGGGTTCGCGGCAAACCCGACCTCATTTGAGGCAAACTACCAGGCCAATAACCCCAAATACATTCTGATTCAACCGGGTACCGCGCCTACCCCTGATACGCCCTCCTCCGGCGGATCCTCCTCCGGCACGTCCACCACAACGTCCACCACGAAAAACCCGGATGGCTCCGTCACCGACAGGACGGAGAACAGGGTCACAGGCGCTGTGACCACGACCACCAGGTTCCCCGACGGCTCTCAGACCGTGGTAGAGGCCAAAAAAGACGGATCCAGCGTGACAAAGGTGACGCAGAAGGACGGCACGACCGCCACCGTCAACACCGATGCCAGGGGAAGGGCGGAGGCGGAGGTCAAGCTGGCAGCGGCTGTGGTCAGCTCCGCCCAGGAGAGCGGAGCCGCGGTCTCCGTCCCTATTCCTCCGCTTCGGGTCGAAAGGGATCCGCGGACCGCCTCCGCGGTTACGGTGAGGACCGGCAGTCAGAAAGAGGTAAAGGTAGAGATCCCCGTCACCGCGCCTACGCCCGGCACCGTGGCGGTGCTCGTCAAGGCGGACGGCACCGAAGAAGTTGTCAAGACCTCTGTGCCAACGAAGAATGGCGTGTCTGTGTCCCTGCCCGACGGCGCGACGGTGAAGCTTGTGGACAACAGCAAGACCTTCGTGGATGTGTCCGCGGACAACTGGGCGGCGGACGCCGTGAGCTTCAGCTCTGCGCGCGGCCTGTTTGCCGGCACCAGCGCGACCACCTTTGCTCCGGAAGCGCCCATGACCCGCGCTATGCTGGTTACCGTCCTGGCCCGGTTTGACGGCGTGAACACCAGCGGCGGCGGTACCTGGTATCAGAAGGGCGTGGATTGGGCCGTCGCCAATGGCATAAGCAATGGCAGCAATCTCAGCGAAAACGTCACCCGTGAGCAGATTGTGGTCATGCTGTGGCGCTACTCCGGCTCCCCCGCGGCCAGCGGAACGCTGAACCGCTTCGCGGATGCGCATTTGGTCAGCGGTTATGCGCAGGAAGCCATGCGCTGGGCGGTTGAGAACGGAATCATCGGCGGCTTCGGCAACGGCCAGCTCAGTCCCCAAGGCCAAGCTACCCGCGCCCAAGCCGCGCAGCTGCTGAAGAATTTTATTGAGAAATAACATTCGGCTGCACAGCGAAACGATAACGGCTTCCCGGCATATTGATGCCCGTGTGCCGAAACAAGAACGCCGGATACCTTTAGGTATCCGGCGTTCTTGCCCCTGATGTCCGGGCGCGCGCCTGCCGCCGTTGCCGGGCGGAAGCCTGGCGGCAATTGCCCGGTCCCGTCAGCGAGCTCAGTTTCTTTTTGCCTACTTTTTCTTTACAAAGAAAAAGTAGGGCGCAGGGCGATCTCGTGGCGCTTGGGCCCGGTGGACACAATGGTGATGGGCACGCCGATGTGCCTCTCCAAAAATTCCACATATCCCTTGGCGTTAGCGGGCAGGGCATCGTAGTCCGTCACACCCCGCACGTCGCTTTTCCAGCCGGGGAGCGTCTCAAATACCGGCTTTGCCCGCATGAGCCTGGGGGTGGTGGGGAACATATCCGTCACTTCCCCGTCGATCTCATAGCCCACGCAGACCTTGATCTCATCCAGGTAGCCCAGTACATCCAGGCAGGTGAGCGCCGCCTGGGTGGCGCCCTGGACCATGCAGCCGTACCGGGTGGCCACGGCGTCGAACCAGCCCACCCGGCGGGGACGGCCTGTGGTGGCGCCGAACTCGCCCTTGTCGCCCCCGCGGCGGCGCAGCTCGTCCCCCTCGGGACCCAGCAGCTCGCTGATAAAGGGCTCAGTGCTGGAACCCACGCTGGACGAGTACGCCTTGGTGACACAGATCACGTCCCGGACGGCGGTGGGGGGCACGGGAGCGCCCACGCAGCCGTAGCCCGCCAGGGTGTGGGAGGAGGTGGTCATGGGGACGATGCCCAGGTCCGGGTCCTTCATGGAGCCCAGCTGGCCCTCCAGCAGCACGGTCTTGCCCTCCCTCAGCGCCCGGTGGAGGAAGCCCACCGCGTCGCCCACATAGGGCCGGATCAGCTCCCGGTACTCCAGAAGCTGGTCGTACAGCGTCTTGACGTCCAGGGCGGGCTTGTGGTACAGGTGCTCAAACAGAACGTTTTTCAGCTCCACCGCGCGGTTCAGCCGCTCCCACAGCCGGTCCCCGTCGAAGAGGTCGCACACCTGGATGCCTGTTTTGGCGTACTTGTCCGAGTAGAAGGGGGCGATGCCGCTCTTGGTGGAGCCAAAGGCTTTCCCCCCCAGCCGTTCCTCTTCGTACCCGTCCTGGAGGACGTGGTAGGGCATCAGCAGCTGGGCCCGCTCCGACACGATGAGCCTGGGGGCGGGCACCCCCTGGGCCATAATGTTTTTCAGCTCCGCCACCAGCTTGGCCGGGTCCAGCGCCACCCCGTTGCCGATCACGTTGGTGATATGGGGGTAGAAAATGCCCGACGGCAGGATGTGCAGGGCGAACCGCCCATAGTCGTTGATGATGGTGTGGCCCGCGTTGGCCCCGCCCTGAAAGCGTACCACCACATCCGACGTCTCAGCCAGCAGATCGGTGATCTTGCCCTTGCCCTCGTCGCCCCAGTTGGCCCCTACAATCGCTTTTACCATACATATACCTCTGCGCCCGAGATTCGCGGCCGGCCGGGCCGGTCCGCCTTGTTCGGTGCGCATGGGACCGCTTGAGCGGCCCAACGGCCTTATTATAAAGGACTTGCCGCCGGTTTACAAGTCCTTTCCACGCTTTTTCCGTTTTTCTCTTTACTTCCATAAAGCGGCGTGGTACAATGTTTCTATCCGCCGCGGACGCCAATGCAGGCGCCCGCGGCCGATCAAAGCGAGGAGGCCCCGTCATGCAAAAAGAGACGTCCGAACACAGCGAGCTGCTGTTCGAGGCCATTCTGACCCTGAAGGACCCGGAAGAGTGCCGGGCCTTTTTCCAGGACCTGTGCACTGTGGCCGAACTGAAGGCCATGGCCCAGCGTCTGGAGGTTGCCCAGCTCCTGGACCAAGGACTGATTTACAACGATATCCTCCAGCGCACCGGGGCGTCCAGCGCCACCATCAGCCGGGTAAACCGGGCGCTGCAATACGGCGCGGACGGCTACAAAACCGTGCTGCCCCGGCTGAACAAATGACGGACGCGTATACCGTGCTGGCCCGGTGCTATGACCGGCTCACCGCCGACGTGGACTATGAGAAGTGGGCGGACTATGTGGAGCGGCACTTCCGGCGCTGCCGGCGGCCTGTCCGCACGGTGGTGGAGCTGGGCTGCGGCACCGGGAGCCTGGCCGCGCTGCTGGCCCGGCGGGGGTACGCCGTCACCGCCGTGGACCTGTCTTCGGATATGCTGGCTGCCGCCGAGCAGAAGTGCCGGGGGCTGGACGTCCAGCTGGTCTGCCAGGATATGTCCCGGCTGGCCCTGCGGTCGCCCGCGGACGCGGCGGTCTCCTGCCTGGACAGCGTGAACTACGTCACCCGGCCCGCCGCGCTGCGGCGGACCTTCCGGCGGGTGCGCCAGGCCCTGTCGCCGGGCGGGCTGTTCCTCTTTGACGCCAAAACCCCCGCCGCCCTGGAGGGGGCGGACGGCCAGACTTATCTGGACGAGGACGAGGGGCTGTTCTGCGTCTGGCGGGGGGAGTACTCCCCCAAACGGCGGGTGTGCGGCTACGGACTGGACCTGTTCGTCCGGGAGGAGGACGGCAGCTGGAGCCGGGGCGGCGAGTACCACGAGGAGTACGCCTATACGCCGGAGGAGCTGGAGGGCTTCCTCCGGGAGGCGGGCTTCTCCAAAATCAAGCGGTACGGCGACAAGACCATGTCCGCCCCCAGGGAAGGGGCGCAGCGGGTCTTTTTCGCCGCGGAAAAGGAGCGGTAGCAATGGATCAAATTGTCCGCGTCATCGCCAAGGACGCCCCGGTGAAGGCCATGGCCATCTCCGCCCGGGACACGGTGGAGCGCGCCCGGGCCATCCACGACTGCTGGCCGGTGGCCGCCGCCGCCCTGGGCCGCCTGCTCATGGCCGCATCCATGATGGGCGCCGCCATGAAGGAAGAGGACGGGTCCGTCACCCTGCGGGTGAAAGGGGGCGGGCCCCTGGGGGCCCTCACCGCCGTATCCGACAGCCGGGGCAATGTCCGGGGCTATGTGCAGAATCCCGCCGTGGACGTGCCCAGAAAGGCCAAGGGCAAGCTGGACGTGGGCGCTGCCGTGGGCGCGGACGGCGATTTGACCGTCATCCGGGACCTGGGGCTGAAAGAGCCCTATACCGGCTCGGTGCGGCTGGTGGGGGGCGAGATCGCCGAGGACGTGGCCGCCTACTTTGTGGAGAGCGAGCAGGTGCCCACCGCCTGCGCCCTGGGTGTGCTCATCGCGGCCGACCAGACCATTCAGGCGGCGGGGGGCTACCTCATCCAGCTCCTGCCCGGGGCGGACGAGGCGGTGGTGTCCGCCGTGGAGCGGGGCGTGGCCGGGCTGGGGGCGGTCAGCGCCCGGCTGGACGCCGGCATGGACCCCATGGGCCTGCTGCGGGAGGTGCTGGGGGAGTTCCAGCTGGAAGTGCTGGAGGCCGCCCCCGTTGAGTACCGCTGCTACTGCACCCGGGAGCGGGTGAGCCGCGCCCTCATCAGCTTGGGGAAGGACGAGCTGGACGCCCTGATCAGCGAACAGGGCGGCGCGGAGCTCACCTGCCAGTTCTGCGACAAGGTGTACCGGTTTGACGGACGGGAGCTAAAGGCCCTGCGGGACGAGGCATCCGCCAAGTGACGGTAATTTCCCCATTGGCCGGAGAGCCGCAAGCCGCCGGGGCTGTTCCGCCGCGTTGCGCCGGGGCGCCAACCCGGTGGCCGCGCCGCCTTTAGGCGGCTGAAAAGGCGCGGCCTGCTGGACTCGGACGACTGGTAAACGCAACACGGCGCGGCATTCAAATCGAATGCCGCGCCGTGTTGCTGATGGTTCCGTCAAGCCAGCGCCTTTTTCAGCGCGCCCAGCAGCGCCTCCTTGGTGAGAGGCTTGAAAAGAACTCCCTGCGCGCCGATGCCGTAGACCTCCTGGAGCATTTCCTCGTCTCCCAGGGAGGAGATCATTATAATCCTGGCATCGTCATGCTCATACATGAGGACCTGGGCCGTCTCCAGCCCGTCAATCCCCGGCATAATGATATCCATCGTCACCGCGTCCGGCTGTACCTCGTCGTAGCGGGCAATGGCCTCCTCGCCGTTTTCGCAGTAGGCCGCCACCTCGTAATCGGTGTCTTCCAGCAGCTTGCGGATCTGGAGCTCCATGATCCTGGAGTCGTCCACCACCATGATCCTTTTTTTCATAAAGCTGTTCCTTCTTTCCTTCGTTCCTTCAGTTCTTCCGCCGGATAATGGCTACATCACCATAATCTCGCCGCACACCATCTTTGCGACGCACTGCCGCTCCTCATGGCGCAGGCGGACCATTTCGTCGCCAATGGAGATCTCCGTTCCGGCGTAGGCTACGCTGCACTCCAGCCGGCCCTCCTCCTCCTGGCCCCGCAGCTCCTCCTTGATATCCTCAAGGTCTTCCTCCAGCTGCTGAAGCCGGAGCTCCGCCGTGTTCAGCTTCACCTTGGCCTTGCTGACCAGGCTGGCCTTCACCGGGCTGTCCAGCTGGCACTCCAGTTTTTCCAGCTCTATTTCCAGGTTCTCCAGCTCCAGCTTCACCTGCTCCCGCTCGAAATTGGTGCAGGGCAGGCCGCCCAGGGCGATGGAGGTCCGGCATTCCGCCTTGGAGCCCACTGTGGAGGCGCTCACTTTTTTTGCCGCCCAGACCCGTCCGCCCATAATGGTGCCCCGGCCGGAACGGACCAGCACCTCTCCGTCGCAGTAGATGCTGCCGTTGATAATGGCGTCAGTCTGGAGGTTTTCCCGGACGAATATGGTGGCGTTTTCGATATATTTGGAGAAAATACAGCGTTGAGCCCGGACGGTGGTGGTTCCGTCTCCCAGGATGCCTTTGACCACGGTGAGGTCGCCGCCGGCCTCCACAGTGCTGCCCGCCTCGATGACGCCGCCCACCCAGATACTCCCCATAGCCCGGACGGTAAAGCCGGTGAGCACGTCGCCCTTGATGTTCACGTCTCCCAGGAACTTGATGTTCCCGGTGGAGAAATCCACATTGCCGGGAATATCCAGCACCGGCTTGACCTGGAAGCTGCGGCCGGTGAACTCCACATGACCCGCGGTCAGGGCCACCAGCACGTCTCCGTCCTCGCTGATTTCGGTGTTGCGCCCTTTGGGCAGGGGGACGGCCTTGCCGCTCTTGGCGGGGATTTCCTGGTCCAGCACCGTGCGGCCCGGTTCGCCCTCGGTGGGACGGATCAGCCGGCAGATCTCCTGGCCCTCTTTTACATTGTGGATCAGGTTCAGGGCGGCGTAGTCCACCTGGTCGTACTCGTCTACCTCCAGCACCCGTTCTACCACCCGGGGAAAGTAGTCCACTATATTGCCGTTTTTTCCGTCAAAAGCGGGTTTGCCCTGGGCGGCCAAAAACAGGGTGAAGTAGCGGTGCTCGTCGCGTGATAGCCTGTCGATCAGCCGCTGATCCACTCCATAGGTGATGTCTTGTTCTTCCATGGCGCGGATGAGGGCGTCCCGGGTGAGTTCCCGCCCCTGCCCGGTAGGGGGCAGCACCAGCACCCAGGCATATAGCTTGTCGGCGGAGATGAAGAACCAGGGGAAAGCGTCCAGCCCCTCCGGCTTGCTGTCTCCACCTTCTTCTCCGTCCTTTTTACGCCGGTTCGCGTTGCTTTTTGTGGATTTCAGCCGAAAATTGCACACGTTTTTAAGCCCCGATTGGAGACGGCCCTTCTCTTTGCGGATCAGCTCCTCCGGCAGCACCCCGTTTTCGTCCATGCACAGCCGGGGGGAGGGCAGGGGTCCCGCCTCCCTTCGGCGCATTCCGTACAGCTGGAGCAGGGGGTGTTCGCCCGGCAGTTTGATGACCGTCGGATCCTCCGCGGGGACGGCCGACGATTCCGGGGCCTCCTGCACAGACGCCGGCGGCGCCTGGGGCTCTTCCGCTGGGGATTCCTTTTCCTTTGCGCCAAACAGGATGGATGCGATCTTGTCTTTCAGCGACATGGCATGACGCCTCCCTTTCAAGTCCGACTTTATTATATCAGGGGCGGGAGCCGTTGGCAATATGAAGTTCTGCCGGGACGGGCGAAAAGCCCGGCCGGAAGCGGTTTCCGGCCGGGCTTTTGCGGCGGGCAGGACCGGATCAACCCAGGCCCTGGCCCTCTGTCACGGCCTCCGGGGTGTTGGCGTAGTCCCACTGGTGGTTGGTGTCCGCCATCCGGTCGCTGGTGATGTTGAAATACCGCCACTGCCCATAGCGGCCGCCCAGCTGCTCCCGGCCGTTGGCATCCCAGGTCACGTCCACGCAGTACCAGGCCCCGTCCAGCCGCACCATGTTCCAGGCGTGGTCCCCGTCGTTCTCGAAGGCCGCGCCCACCACGGTGATGCACTCCACTCCGGCCAGGTCGCACAGCAGCTGAAAACTGGCGGCGTAGCCCAGGCACACCGCCATGCGGTCCACCAGCCCGCCGTAGGGCTCGTAGGCGGACCGGGGGGTCTGGGCCATGATGTCCTGATGCCGCCAGTCATAGTCCACGTTGTCCACCAGCCACCGATAGATGGCCGTCTCCTTCTCCAGATCGCTCATGCCGTCTGTCAGGACCTCGTTCAGTACCCGCTCCGCGCTGTCATAGACGGCCCGGTCGTACTCGGACAGGACGGAGGGGTCTCCCTGGTCCCAGGCGGCACGGATGGCGGAGGTGTCGTAGACGCTCATATCCTCCTCGTTGGGGGGATTGAATTCCACCCGGTTCGGGTAGGCGGGGTCGGGGGTGGGGGCGGGCTTGGACTCCATGTGCCGCCGCATGGTGGAAAAGCTGCTGCCGACGCCGGTGATGCTGCCCACCCAGCTCGCGCGCACAACAGGATCGCCGCAGACCAGCAGGACAATATAGCCTTCGCTCCAGGCGGCGATGGCGTCGTGCAGCAGCTCCTTCTGAGCGGGAAAGCGGGCATAGTCCTCCTCCCGGGCGTCCAGATAGACGTTTAATCCGTTTTCAATGGCATCCAAGGCTGTCTTCAGGTCGGCATCCATGCGCAGGATGGCAAGCTCAAAAACGTTGCCGTCCGTCCCCCGGGCCACGGCGGCGTCCGTCCAGGGATAGCCCGCCAGGCCGTACTCCTCCTCCACGATGGCCTTCAGACGGTCCGGGTCGCCGCCGTCCACCCGCTCCAGGCCGGAGATGTCCTCCCCCGCCTGCCCAAGGAGCTCCAGGTACCGCTCCAGCACCCCGGCGGCGTCCGTGACGGGCTCCGGCGTGGGGGCGGGCTCTTCTCCGCCCAGGCCCTGCGCGAAGGCCGCCGCCGCGTCTCCGGCCTTAGGGCAGATGAACAGGCCCACGTACGCGCCGGACTGCCGGATCTCCCCGTCGGCCGCCAGCTTGGCCTGGTCCGGGGCGTAGCCGGCGAAATCTCCCTCCCGGGCGGTGAGATAGCCTTTCAGCGTATCGGCGGCGCGGGCGGCGGCGTCCTCGTCCGCCATGCGCAGCACGGCGATCTCAAAGGAGGACGCCCCGGTGGCGCGGAGCACCGCCGCGTCCTCCCAGGGGTCTTGGAGGCCGTAAGCGTTTTCTATGTAGGCGGACAGCCACTCGCCGTCCCCGCTGGTGTCATGGCGCTCCAGATTTTCCAAATCCCCGCCGCCGGAAGCCCCACAGGCCAGGCTGGCCAGCCCGCTGGCGGATTGGGTTTCGCCGCTGGGGGAGACGGCGGCGGACGGGTCCGCGGGGGCGGACGGCGCCCCGGTCCCGGACGGGGCGGAGGAGGGAACCTCGCCGCTCCGGCAGGCGGGCAGAAGGGACAGCAGCAATGCGGCGGACAGCAGTACGGCAATGGTTCGTTTCATAGGGGATGCTCCTTCTCCAAAAAATGCCCGCCTGCCGAACGGCAGGCGGGCACGGGTCAACTCTCATGCAGGTAGCTCTTCAGCAGCACCTGGAGCAGCTCGTCCCGGTCCAGCTGGCGGATCAGGGTGCGGGCGTTGTTGTGGTTGGTGATATAAGTGGGGTCCTCGCTGAGAATGTACCCCACAATCTGATTGATGGGGTTATAGCCCTTCTCCCGCAGGGAATTGTAGACGGAGGACAGGATGGCCTTGATCTCCTCGTCCTTGTTCAGGTTGACGCTGAATTTGCGCGTGTAGTCCATGTCGCTCAATGGGCCCACCCCCTTCTCTTTGATACTGCTATTTTAGCCCAGCCGAAGCGAAAAGTAAAGAGGAAAACAAAAAATTAATATATCCAGCCGCCCGGCGGGGCCGGACGGCTGGAAGAATTTGCCTTATGTAATCAGCCGATGCGCTTGGCGCCCACGATATAGGGGGCGTAATAGCCGTAAATGCTGTCGTACTGCACCCGGTAGGAGGTGGTGGAGGCGTGGATGAACTGGCCGTCCCCGGCGTACATCCCCACGTGGGTGGTGGGCAGGGTGCCGCCGGAGCTGTCGAAGCGGCGGTCAAAGAAGAAGATCAGGTCGCCGGGCTGGAGCTCGTCCATGGAGACGAACCAGCCGCTCTTATAGTACTGGCTGGAGGAGCCCCGGGCGATGGGGTGGCCCAGCTGCTGGTAGATGTAGTACATCAGGCCGGAGCAGTCGAAGGAGCTGGGGCCCTTGCCGCCGGAGACGTACCGGCAGCCCAGCAGGGAGCGGGCCATGTCGGCGGCGGCGGCGCCCAGGGCGCTGGACGCCTGGTAGTCGGCGTCCACCAGGGTGACGTACTCGGCGGATATGTAACCGGCGGAGATTTTGTACCAGCCGCCCTCCAGCTCCTCCTCAATGTCCACCAGGGAGCCCCGGCGGAGGGAGGAGACCTTCTCAAAGTCGGTGCCCGGGCCGGAACGGACGTTGAGCACGTCGGCGGTGATGAGGCCCCGCTGCTGCTGGGGCTCCTCAGGCTCCTCGGACTGGGGGGCGGGCTCGTCCTCCAGGACGGTGCCGTCCTCCAGGGTGACTTGCAGCCACTCGCCGGACATATAGCCCGTGTTCCCGCCATAGACCACCTTGTACCAGCCGTTGCCCGCGTCCTCCTCCACCGTGACCTCGGCACCCTTGGGGGCCATGTCAATGGTGTCGGAGTCGGTGCCGGCCGCGCTGCGCAGCCGCAGGGAGTCGGCGGTGACGGTGGCGCTGCCAATGGAGGCAAACGCGACGCCGGTGCACATGGTGAGGATGAGCCCGGCGGCGGTCAGCGTCTTGACCGCCTTGACTTTGAAATTCATTGGAATGACCTCCATTTATTTTATCTTTGGTAAAGGGGCCGCTTACTTGCCGGCCAGGGCGCGCATCAGCCAGATAGAGCCCATGTCAATGGCGGAGAACAGGTCGGGCAGGTCGCTCTTTTTCACCACCCGGTCCCGGCTCTTCAGGTCGGGGTCGGTGAGCTGGAGCTGAAGGTGTACCTTGTTGGCCAGATCAAGGGAGCCGTCCTTCTCAGTGCTCATCACCTGGATCATGACGATGTATTTGTCGGCCATGGAGCCGTAGTAGATCAGGTTGTCCTTCCGCCGCAGCGGGTGGCCCTTGTAGGTCAGAACAGTGGATTTTTCAGCCATGGGCGCCTCCTTAAGAAATTGTAACAGTTTGTAACTGGTTTGTAACTATTGCTATTGTAACCCCGGAAGCGCCCCTTGTCAACAGGATAATGGATAAAATTTTCTGGAAATTCAAAAACCTGCCGGACTCGCCGGAAAACGGCAGAGCAGGCAGGTTCGGGCGCTCAGGGGCGCAGGGCGGCCCAGGCCAGCAGGGCGGCGTGGGCCAGCAGCGCCAGGGGGACCAGGGCGGGAAACGGGGGTTTGCGGGTTTTATGGTGGAAGACGGCCATGCCCAGGGCCGCCCCGGCGGAGCCGCCCAGCAGGGCGCAGCCCAGCAGCGCCGCCTCGGGGACGCGGCGGCGGTGGGTTTTGGCCAGCAGCTTGTCCCAGCCGAACAGGGCGAAAGCCAGGGCGCCGGCGGCGCCCTGCCAGACGAGCAGCAGGCGGACAGTCTCTCTCATGGGCGGCTCCTTTCTATCCTATATTATAATGTGAGCTCACTGCCGCCGGAGCTTTACGGCAAATTCCAGGAAGGCTAAGGCGTTTCCCAGTAGCAGGACAACAAAGAACGGCGTGGGGTGGCACCTGCTGAAGGGCGAACACTTTTTTCCTTTGGGCAGTTTGCCATGAAAATAGGCGGCAATCCCCGCGCACACCGTGGCGGGCAGCAGGGCGAACGGGAGCGTGGCGGAGAAGCCGGGGACCTTAAGGGCCGTGCCCAGCGCCGCCAGCGCAAGCAGCAGGGCGGTATTTTGCCAAAGCTCGTATGTCTCGTACTTTCTCAAGCCCTCCACCCCACTCACCCTGTCCTCAAAACGGAAGTACATACAAAAAAACGCCCTGCCGCCAAAATTTCTCTTGACGCGGGACGGCAATTATGGTATTATAAACTGCTTTTATACACAGGTGGACATAAAAAAGCCCTTCCCACCCGGTACTGCGAGTATAGCAGATTTGCACAAAGAACGCAAGAGGGAATTTCGAGAACATGACAACCGCCCCGGGCGTATCGCGGCCGGCATCGCCCCGCGGCCCGGAAAATTTGACGAAGTGGAGCGTGAACAGCATATGGCGAGAGCGGTCAAAGACGTCTGGTACGGCAAGACCCACCGCAAGAGCTTCGCCCGCACCGACGAGATCCTGGAGATGCCCTACCTCCTGGAGATTCAGAAGAAGTCCTACAAATGGTTCCTGGAGACGGGGCTCCAGGAGGTATTCAACGACGTGGACTCCATCACGGACTACGCGGGCAACCTGGAGCTGTCCTTCATCAGCTTCTCCATGGACGACCCCCCCAAGTACACCATTGAGGAGTGCAAGGCCCAGGACATGACCTACGCCGCCCCTATGAAGGTGCAGGTCCACCTGCGCAACAAGGCCACCAACGAGATCAAGGAGCAGTCCATCTTTATGGGCGACTTCCCCATCATGACCGACGCGGGCACCTTCGTCATCAACGGCGCGGAGCGGGTCATCGTGTCCCAGCTGGTGCGCTCCCCCGGCGTGTACTTCGCCCGCAACGCGGACAAGGCGGACAACATCACCTACGCCGCCACCGTCATCCCCTACCGGGGGGCCTGGCTGGAGTACGAGACCGATCTAAGCGACGTGTTCTACGTCCGCATCGACAAGAACCGCAAGCTGCCCGTCACCTGCCTGATCCGGGCCATCGGCCCCCGTACCGACGCGGGCATCATCGACGTGTTCGGCGAGGACCCCCGGATCCTGGCCACCCTGGAAAAGGACGCCTGCAAGAGCTACGAGGAGTCCATGCTGGAGATCTACCGCAAGCTGCGCCCCGGTGAGCCCCCCACGGTGGACTCCGCCGAGAGCCTGCTCAACTCCCTGTTCTTCGACCCCCGGCGCTACGACCTGTCCGGGGTGGGCCGGTACAAGTTCAACAAGAAGCTGGCCATCTGGACCCGCCTGTCCGGCCAGAAGCTGGGCGCCCCCGTGGCCGACCCGTCCACCGGCGAGATCGTGGCCGAGGCCGGCGAGGTGCTCACCCGGGAGCGGGCCCGCCAGCTGGACGGCCTGGGCGTCAACGAGGCCGTGGTGGAGGTGGAGGACCTCCACACCGGCGTGCATATGGTGAAGGTGCTGTCCAACGGCATGGTGGATATGTCCAAGTTCGTGGACTTCGACCCCGCCGAGGCCGGGATCACCGAGAAGGTGTGCGCCAAGGCCCTCCGGAACCTGCTGGACAAGCGGGAGGCGGAGAACCTGTCCAAGGAGGACTTCATTGAGCTGCTCCAGGACAATATGGACGCCCTCATCCCCAAGCACATCACCGTGGACGACATTCTGGCCTCCATCAACTACCTCAACTGCCTGGCCTTCGGCGTGGGCGCCCCCGACGACATCGACCACCTGGGCAACCGCCGCCTGCGCTGCGTGGGCGAGCTGCTGCAAAACCAGTTCCGCATCGGCTTTACCCGCATGGAGCGGGTCATCCGGGAGCGCATGACCATCCAGGACCTGGACATTGTCACCCCCCAGTCCCTCATCAACATCCGGCCCGTCACCGCCGCCATCAAGGAGTTCTTCGGCTCATCCCCCCTGTCCCAGTTTATGGACCAGACCAACCCCCTGGCGGAGCTGACCCACAAGCGCCGCCTGTCCGCCCTGGGCCCCGGCGGCCTGAGCCGCGACCGGGCCTCCTTCGACGTGCGGGATATCCACTACTCCCACTACGGCCGCCTGTGCCCCATTGAGACCCCCGAAGGTCCCAACATCGGCCTGATCTCCTACCTGGCTTCCTACGCCCGGGTGAACCGCTACGGCTTCATCGAGGCCCCCTACCGCAAGACGGAGAAAATTCTGGACGAGAACGGCAAGTGCGTGGCGGTCAAGGTCACCGACCAGGTGGAATACATGACCGCCGACGTGGAGGACGAGTTCAACGTGGCCCAGGCCACCGAGCCGGTGGACGCAAACGGCTGCTTTGAGCGCGCCCGCGTGGCCTGCCGCCACCGCAACGAGATCATTGAGGTGGACCGGGACCGGGTGGACTATGTGGACGTGTCCCCCAAGATGATGGTGTCCGTGGCCTCCGCCCAGATTCCCTTCCTCCAGAACGACGACGCCAACCGCGCCCTGATGGGCGCCAATATGCAGCGCCAGGCGGTGCCCCTGCTCACCACCGAGGCCCCCATCGTGGCCACCGGCCAGGAGTACAAGAACTGCCAGGACTCCGAGGTTGCCGTGCTGGCCGAGGGGGACGGCGTGGTCACCTCCGTGGACGCCACCCATATCGCCGTGCGCTACGACGGGCTGGGCCTGAAGGACTACAAGCTCACCAAGTACCAGCGGTCCAACCACGGCACCTGCAT
This sequence comes from uncultured bacterium, assembly GCA_946548895.1. Taxonomy (GTDB): domain Bacteria; phylum Bacillota; class Clostridia; order Oscillospirales; family Oscillospiraceae; genus Enterenecus. The sequence continues at coordinate 36,387 of CAMNQF010000032.1, forward strand.
CCACCAGCGGCCCATCGTGTCCGTGGGCGACCGGGTCCAGGCCCGGGACACCCTGGCCGACGGCCAGTCCACCTCCAACGGTGAGATTGCCCTGGGCAAGAATATCCTCATGGGCTTCATGACCTGGGAGGGCTACAACTACGAGGACGCCATCCTGCTCAACGAGCGGATGGTGAAGGAGGACGTGTTCACCTCCATCCACATCGAGGAGTACGAGACCGAGGCCCGGGACACCAAGCTGGGCCCCGAGGAGATCACCCGGGATATCACCAACGTGGGCGAGGACGCCCTGAAGGACCTGGACGAGCGGGGCATCATCCGGGTGGGGGCGGAGGTCCGCGCCGGCGACTACCTGGTGGGTAAGGTCACCCCCAAAGGCGAGACCGAGATGACCGCCGAGGAGCGCCTGCTCCGGGCCATCTTCGGCGAGAAGGCCCACGAGACCCGGGATACCTCCCTGAAGGTGCCCCACGGCGAGTACGGCATCGTGGTGGACGTGAAGGTGTTCTCCCGGGACGAGGGGGCGGAGCTGTCCCCCGGCGTCAACCAGGTGGTGCGGGTCTACATCGCCCAGAAGCGCAAGATCTCCGTGGGCGACAAAATGGCCGGCCGCCACGGCAACAAGGGCGTGGTGTCCCGCATCCTGCCCCAGGAGGATATGCCCTTCCTGCCCGACGGCACCCCCCTGGATATCGTGCTGAATCCCCTGGGCGTGCCCTCCCGTATGAACATCGGCCAGGTGCTGGAAGTCCACCTGGGCTACGCCGCCAAGGCCCTGGGCTGGAAGGTGGCCACCCCCATCTTCAACGGCGCCGACGAGCAGGACATCGCCGACACCCTCAAGCTGGCCGGCCTGCGCGAGGACGGCAAGAGCTGGCTGTACGACGGCCGCACCGGCGAGCGGTTCGACAACCCCGTCACCGTGGGCTATGTGTACTTCCTCAAGCTCCACCACCTGGTGGACGACAAGATCCACGCCCGCTCCACCGGCCCCTACTCCCTGGTCACCCAGCAGCCCCTGGGCGGCAAGGCCCAGTTCGGCGGCCAGCGCTTCGGCGAGATGGAGGTGTGGGCCCTGGAGGCCTACGGCGCGGCCTATACCCTCCAGGAGATTCTGACCGTCAAGTCCGACGACGTGACGGGCCGCGTGCGCACTTACGAGTCCATTGTCAAGGGCTACAACGTGCCCAAGCCCGGCGTGCCCGAGTCCTTCAAGGTGCTGGTGAAGGAGCTCCAGGCCCTGTGCCTGGACATACAGGTGCTGGACGAAAACGGCAACGAGATTGAGCTGAAAGACGACGAGGACGACGGGAACTACCAGCCCGGCCGCTTCCGCGACGACGACTACGACCGCTATGCGGATGTGGGCTCTGAAAGCGAGTTCGTCGAGGCGGGCTATACCATGAAAGAAACCAGCGACGACGACGATCTGGCCGTGGCCGCCGGCGACGGCGGCGAAGAGGACGGCCTCTTCGGCGGCGAGGACTGAGAGGGGAGGGTGAGACAATGAGCTACGCTGAATTCAACGCCATCCGCATCGGCATCGCCTCGCCGGAGCAGATCCGCCAGTGGTCCTACGGAGAGGTAAAGAAGCCGGAGACCATCAACTACCGCACCCTCAAGCCGGAGCGGGACGGACTGTTCTGTGAGCGCATCTTCGGCCCCACCAAGGACTGGGAGTGCCACTGCGGCAAATATAAGAAAATCCGTTTCAAGGGCAAGGTGTGCGACCGCTGCGGCGTGGAGGTCACCCGGGCCAAAGTCCGCCGGGAGCGCATGGGCCACATCGAACTGGCCGCCCCCGTCAGCCACATCTGGTACTTCAAGGGCATCCCCTCCCGGATGGGCCTGCTGCTGGACATCAGCCCCCGTATTCTGGAGAAGGTGCTGTACTTCGCCGCCTATATCGTCACCGATCCCGGCCCCGAGTACACCCACCTGACCAAGAATCAGATTTTGACCGACGCGGAGTATAAAAAGCTGCGGGAGTACTATGAGGACGACTTCGACGCCGGCATGGGCGCGGAGGCCGTCAAGAAGCTGCTGGCCGACCTGGACCTGGAGGAGCTGTCCGCCTCCCTGCGGGCCCAGATGAAGGACGCCAGCGGCCAGAAAAAAGCTAAGATCGTCAAGCGGCTGGAAGTGGTGGACGCTTTCCGTATGTCCGGCAACAAGCCGGAGTGGATGGTCATCGACGTGCTGCCCGTCATCCCCCCGGAGCTGCGCCCCATGGTGCAGCTGGACGGCGGCCGGTTCGCCACTTCCGACTTGAACGACCTGTACCGCCGGGTCATCAACCGCAACAACCGCCTGAAGCGCCTCATCCAGCTCAACGCCCCCGACATCATCGTGCGCAACGAGAAGCGGATGCTCCAGGAGGCGGTGGACGCCCTCATCGACAACGGCCGCCGGGGCCGGGCGGTTACCGGGGCCAACAACCGGGCCCTTAAATCCCTGTCCGACCTGCTCAAGGGCAAGCAGGGCCGCTTCCGCCAGAACCTGCTGGGCAAGCGGGTGGACTACTCCGGCCGCTCCGTCATCGTGGTGGGCCCCGAGCTGAAGATCTACCAGTGCGGCGTGCCCAAGGAGATGGCCATTGAGCTGTTCCGGCCCTTCGTCATGAAGAAGCTGGTGGAGAGCGGCATCAGCAACATCAAGGCCGCCAAGAAGGAAGTGGACAAGGGCACCCCCGCCGTGTGGGACGCCCTGGAGTCCGTCATCAAGGAGCACCCCGTCATGCTCAACCGCGCGCCGACGCTTCACCGCCTGGGCATTCAGGCCTTTGAGCCGGTGCTGGTGGAGGGCCGGGCCATGAAGCTCCATCCCCTGGTGTGCACCGCCTTCAACGCCGACTTTGACGGCGACCAGATGGCCATTCACGTCCCCCTGTCCGCCGAGGCCCAGGCCGAGGCCCGCATCCTCATGCTGGCCGCCAACAACCTGCTGAAGCCCTCCGACGGCGGGCCGGTGACCGTGCCTACCCAGGACATGGTGCTGGGCTCCTACTACCTGACCTACGAGCGGGACCCCAAGCCCGACCCCGATTTCTCTTATCAGACTCCGGCGGACGCCGCCAAGGCGCTGGAGGACGGCCAGGTGATGGCTAACGACCGGGTGTGGGTCCGGGACGAGGAGGCGGACCGCTGGTACCGCACCACCCCCGCCCTGTGCGCCGAGGGTGTCGCCAACGCGCTGGCCGCCGTCCAGGCTGCCCGGGCTGCCGCCGAGGCCGCCGGAGCCGACGCGGAAGCTGCCGACCTGGCCGCCGAGGCCGCCGGCAAGATTGAGGTTCAAGAAGTTTACAGCGTATTTTCCGACGACAACGAGGCCCAGCTGGCCTACGCCGAGGGCATTCTGGACCTCCATGAGCCCATCCTGGTCCGCCGGTCCGCCGAGATCGGCGGTGAGACCCGCCATAAGCTGGTGCGCACCACCGTGGGCCGCCTGCTGTTCAATGAGGGCATCCCCCAGGACCTGGATTTTGTGGACCGCAACGACCCGGAGCAGGTCTTTGAGCCGGAGATCAACTTCATGTGCGGCAAGAAGCAGCTGGGCCAGATCGTGGACCGCTGCATTGCCAAGCACGGCTTCACCCGTTCCGCCGAGGTGCTGGACACCATCAAGGCCCGGGGCTACAAGTTCTCCACCCGGGGCGCCCTCACCGTGGCCATTGCCGACATGACCGTGCCCGACGAGAAGCGCACCCTCATCGCCAAGACCGAGCAGGACGTGGTCAAGATCGAGAACAAGTACAAAATGGGCTTCCTCACCAACGACGAGCGCTACCGCCTGGTGGTGTCCGCCTGGGAAAAGACCACCGATCAAGTGTCCGACGCGCTCCAGAAGAGCATGGACAAGTTCAACCCCATCTTCATGATGGCCGATTCCGGCGCCCGCGGCTCCATGAAGCAGATCCGCCAGCTGGCCGGTATGCGCGGCCTGATGGCCGACACCGCCGGGCGCACCATTGAGATCCCCATCAAGGCCAACTTCCGGGAGGGCCTGTCCGTGCTGGAGTACTTCATCTCCTCCAGGGGCGCCCGGAAAGGCATGGCCGACACCGCCCTGCGCACCGCCGACTCCGGCTACCTGACCCGCCGCCTGGTGGACGTGTCCCAGGAGGTCATTATCCGGGAGGAGGACTGCGGCACCACCGACGGCATCACCGTGTCCGAGATCGGCGAGAACGGCCAGGTCATTGAGCCGCTGGTGGAGCGCCTCCGGGGACGCTACCTGGCGGAAGACCTCACCGACCCCAAGACCGGCGAAATCCTGGTCAGCCGCGACACCCTGGTGGACGGCGACCTGGCCAGCTTCATTGAGAAGAAGCTCACCGAGCAGGCCCAGGACCGCCTGCGCAGCCGCTACCTGCCCCACATCGTGGATCCCCAGACCGGCGAGCTGCTGATAAAGTACGAGGACGCGTCGGAGGACGGTTCGGCCGCGGACAGCCCGGAGAAGGAACGCCTGAGGAAGGAGCGCCTGGAGGCCTTCATCCAAGAGAAGGTCACTGAGCTGGCCAGGGAGGCAAAGGACCCAGACCTCTCGCCTTCCCTCAAGGTGCGCTCCGTACTCACCTGCGAGGCCCACTCCGGCGTGTGCGCCAAGTGCTACGGCATGAACCTGGCCTTCAGTGAGCCCGTGGGCATGGGCGAGGCCGTGGGCATCATCGCCGCCCAGTCCATCGGCGAGCCGGGCACCCAGCTGACCATGCG
>CAMNQF010000033.1 GCA_946548895.1 uncultured bacterium
ATAATTACATTTTTTCCTCGGCGTTTTCTTACATTTTATCACTGGCGCTGACACGGATACACGGATTTTATCTTTCTGAACCGTGATGGGAAAAATCTTAACCAGCAGACGGTGAACCGGGCTATTAAACGAATCCTCCGGGATTATAATACACAGGAATTGGATAAGGCGGAGAAGGAAGGTCGAATTGCCGTCCTGTTGCCTAATTTCTCCGGCCACAATCTGCGCCATACCTTTGCAACCCGTTACTGTGAGAATGAGACAAATTTGAAGCTGATTCAGAAAATACTCGGTCATAAGGATATCAGTACCACAATGGATGTGTATGTGGACGCCACAAGAGACAAATTAAACGAATCCTTTGAAAATCTGGCTGGTAAAATCGTTATCAGTTAAGACAACGTTTGAATGTGCGGCAGGGTAATCAGCCTTGCCGCACGTTCGTGTTTAGTTGACAGTGAGCCAATACACCATGACTACACCACTACTACACCAAATTTTTTGAATAAGTGACGGATGGTGAGCGGATTGGGAGTTGCAAACTGTAATGAAGTCATTTATAATAAGGTTATGAGCAGTTATGAAGTGTGTTGTAAAAATGAGAAAAGATATCCCCACCATGAAGCCGTTGGACTAAAAAGTCGTTGCTCCGCTTAAAATAAAGAAAGCGCAAAAGGGCTGTGATTGCTGAACCACAGCCCTTTTGCCGTATCATAATGACATGAAGAAAAATAGCTGATCCGGCAGCTTGGCGCATACAAGCGCTGAAGCGGCTAGACCGTTCCCGCTGGCTCAGGCCCCTGGAACCGTAAGGTTCCAGGGGCCTGACGGCGTCACTTGTCAAAAGCCGGGTTTGTAAAGTACACGTTTTTCTGATCCAGCCGTTCCTTTGCCAGGGCGATCGCTTCGCCGAAACGCTGAAAGTGTACGATTTCCCGCTCACGCAGGAAGCGGATGACGTTGCTTACGTCCGGGTCATCGGATAGCCGAAGTATATTGTCGTATGTGAGGCGGGCTTTCTGCTCTGCGGCCATATCCTCAGTCAGGTCGGCAATGACGTCGCCAGTGACTTGCATTGTGGAGGCAGACCACGGATAGCCCGAGGCAAATTGGGGATAAACTCCGGCCGTGTGGTCAACAAAATAGGCGTCGAAACCGGCTGTTTTAATTTGATCTTGGTTCAGATCGCGGGTGAGCTGATGCACCAAGGTTCCAATCATCTCCAGGTGCCCCAATTCCTCTGTGCCGATATCGGTGAGCAGCCCTTTCAGTTCAGGGTAGGGCATGGCGTACCGCTGGGACAGGTAGCGCAGGGAAGCGCCCAGTTCGCCGTCGGGACCACCATAGTGCAACAGACTGCAACGTTGCATTAAAACATCATGCGGTAGGTGATTGCCAGGGTGGAAGACTTCTTATCAAACACACAGGTTTCCAGGATGGACCGGGCGGCCATGTTTTTCTCCTCAATTGTGGTTTCCGGGGAGCGGAGGGTTTCCAATGCCGCCGCGATGGAGGAGCGCAGGGCGGGTACTACGGCGTCCTGGGCCAGCATTGCCCGGCGGGCCGCAAGGTCCTTTTCCGTATGGGCAATGTTGGCGTCCAGAGACTGTTTCGCGCTGGCAAAGTCGGCCAGGTCGAAAACACCGGCGAGATATGCCTCCTGGAGCCGTCCCTTCTTTGCGCGAAGCAGCTTGAGCGCGGCCTCCAGCTCGCGCAGTCCGCCGCCGGCCGAAGCGCTGGTGCAGGTTACGTCGTAGGAGACACAGGTGGAGCCATAAGCATCCTCGGCCATCCGGGCTATGACCGCCTCGGCCAAAATATCCGCCTTGACGTGTTGGGAATGGGAGCAGCTTCCCCGGACATAGCTGTTGCACTTAAAATAGTGGGGCTTGGCGAAGATCAGCGTGCTGCCGCAGGCGGAGCAGCGCACCAGCCCGGACAGCCAGTGCTTCAGCTCGTAGGTGGGGCGGGCCTTATAGCCAAACTGCGCTTTCATGCGGTCCATGCGGTCCTGTGCCGCTTTCCAGGTTTCCATGTCGATGAGCGGTTCGTGTTCGCCGTCGGCCACAATAATGTTTTCGTCAAAAAAGTCCCGGCGGCTCCGGCCGGCGGGGTTCCACCTGAGCTTGCCGATGTAGACCGGGTTTCGGATGATGTACTCGACGGTGCGGTTCTCGAAGGCGTTGCCCCGGTGGGTGCGCACCCCTTGGTCGTTCAGCTCCTTGGCAATCTGGTAGATCCCGGCCCCGGCCGCAAAGCGGTCAAAAATGCGGCGGACATGAGCGGCTTCCTCTGGCAAGGGGATTAGCTTGCCGCCCTCGGCGCGGTAGCCGAAGGAAGGGGATGCCTGCAGCTTGCCCCGCTGGGCGTTCACCGTCATGGAGCGCTTGACCTCCTGGCTCAGGCGGATGGAGTAGAACTCGTCCATCCACTCAATGATGCGCTCGATCAGGCTGCCGAAGGGCCCCGCGATCAGCGGCTCAGTGACGCTGATTACCTCGATGCCGCACTTGGAGCGGAGGACGGATTTATAGAAAATACTCTCCTCCTGGTTGCGGGCGAAACGGCTGTATTTCCAGAGCAGGATGACCGAGAAGGGGCAGGCGGCCTCCTTGGCCTGGGCCACCATCCGCATGAACTCCGGGCGGCGCTCCGCCTTTTTCCCCGAGATGCCCGCGTCGATATAGATGTGCTGATTGAGCAGGAGCAGGCCCTCCCGCTGGGCGTATTTGCGGATCTCCTCCAGCTGAGAGTCGGGGGAGAGCTCCGCCTGATCGTCGGTGGAGACGCGGATATAAGCCGCCGCGTAACGGGGCAGGGCAGGGGTGGGCATGGACGCGCCTCCTCTCTCGGTTTACATCATGATATGAGCACAAATGTTCGACTATGCGCGCTTTTTTTACCTCCCCCGAACCTTCGGGGGAGGTTTTGCCATTTTGACGCCTAGGGGTTTATAGCTCCCTATTGCGCCGCCTTTAGAGCCTCAATATCGCGGGTGTTCTGTGCCACTACGGTGCGCAGGAGCCGAACTTCCTCCCGGAGTTCCGCCAGTTCGTCCTTTCCGGCCAAATCCTTCAGGCGCTGGTGGGTGAGATCCTGCCCCTCGGCCAGTGCGTCCAAGCTTTTGAGTACCATGTTCTCCTGGGTGACCGCCACGCGGGTGAGGGTGGTCTGCATTTGGCCCATGTCGGCCCGCATTTGCTTCTGCTCTTGCTGAATTTGCTCCAACAGGGCTAAAATCTTTTCTCCGGTGTCCATGGGGCGCTCCTTTCTGGGTCATAGAAAACTCCGTTGACATTTGTCAATTGATATCGGCATCCATTCTAATGCTACATATTTCTTTGAAAAGTAAGCCTGTTGCGAGAGCATCAGAAAGTGAGTCATGAGCATCAGAACGAAATATTTTCAAACACTTTTTTGTCAAATAATCAAGTTTATATATCGAATAGTAATCATATTCCCTCTGAGATAGCTCTAATGTATCATAATAATCTCTTAAGTATGCACCAGGAAGGCAATTATTAGCTGCAAGAAATTGAACGTCAAATGCAACATTGTGCCCAACAATTGGAGGACACCGCTTTGTACCTAATGTATTGATAAAATCACTAAAACAACCTGCAATTTCTTCTATATAGGGGGCATCTTCAACATCAGCTTCGGAAATCTTATTTATTTCCTGAGCTTTGGCTTTTAACCCTTGTCTGGGCTTAACATATGTTGAAAAAGCCTCAACAGGAGAAAAGTTTACAAATTTAATCGCGCTGATTTGAATAATTTCGTTCGTAGTGGGATTAAGCCCTGTTGTCTCAACATCAACCACAAAAAAGGTTGTAAGTTTTTTTAATGGGGTCCTTTTTGTAATATTTTTTGTGTCAAAAATGGGAAGTGTTTTCTTTCCTTCTTGAGGAAGTTCATCTGCGTTCTCATCACGAATAATACTGACCAAGGGCAAACTTTTTTTGATTTCTTGAAATCCATCTGTGCTTTCAAAGCATTTTTCTAGCCGTTTTTTTCGGGCTTCAATTTTGTCAATAAGCTGTTCAAAATTCAAACAAATAGTGCCGTTGTCGGCGGGACTTGTATTCATTCGACCAAAATCATCATTATAGCATGATTCAGTATCAATTCTTGAACAATGAGCAGAAAATATCTCTTTAAAATACACTATTTCAGGAAGCTTATTTATCAAATCCACAAACTCATTACACGCAAATATTTTTTCTTTTACCTCAGCCAATGAGTCCCCTTCAGAACTGTACAAGTCACCAGCCTTTTCCCACAAATGTACCAACTTGTTATAATACGCCCGAGCACATTCCCTCTCAGAGTTTTGCTTTTGAGCCTGTTGAGTTATTTCTGCCGCATGGCAATCAGAACAAAGTCCATCAGGACCAATAGAAAAAGATAACTTTTTCTTCCCACAACGTGAACATTTTGAAAACAACCCCATAGTGACCCCCCTCGTGCTTAATTAGGGCACATTTTTATTTATTTACTTCTGGGTTATCTGTTCGACCCAGTAAGTAATCCACAGAACAATCTAAGTAGTCAGCAATGCGAGCGAGATTTTTTGAAAGCATATCATTTCCTTTTGCCATCTGGGAAATGGTATTGATGCCCAGGTCACATTCTGAAAGCATTACCTTTAAGGCAATCCCCTTAGATTTTGCGGTCAACTTGATGCGGTTTGCTATTTCATGTGAATTATACACAATCTTGCCTCCGTCCCTTTGTTGACCTTTACAAAATCACTAAAGTATGTGATTTTCACATTGACAATCACTAAAGTTCGTGATATCTTGCAATCGTGGACATCATTCATATTGAACCGCACCAAGAGGGCAAAGGTACGGAAGGTGGTGATACCTGATTTGAACATTTCAATACTTTGCCCGCAGCTCCACCACCCGCCCAATGACCCGGACGGGCAGCTGCTCCACCTCGGCGGCGGTGTAAAACATGGGATCATAGGCCGGGTTGGTCGGCAGCAGGGTGATGCCGTCCTGGCCATATTTGATTTTCTTGACCGTTGCGCTGTCTCCGTTGACCAGCACCACCACTGTGTCCCCGGTCTCGGCAGTTTCCTGCTGGCGGACGATGACCACGTCGCCCTCCCGCATTCGGGGTTCCATGCTGGCCCCCTTGATCCGCAGCCCAAAGAACTCTCCCGTCCGGGCCAGGGCGGCGTCAATCTCTTCGTAGTCCACGATGTCGGTGATGGCCTCAATAGGGATGCCGGCGGCGACGTCGCCTAGGACAGGAATTCTGACACCGCTGGAGACAGGGACTTCCGTATTTCCGAGCAAATAGTCAACGGATACCTCGAACAGCGCCGCTAATTTGAGAATTTGATCTTTATCAATCTTTGCTTTCCCATTCTCCCAATAGGAGTATCCATTCTGAGTTAACCCAATGGCTTGTGCCACCTCGGTTTGGGTTAGGCCCTTTGCCTTGCGAGCAGCTTTCAGATTGTTCATCCCATCACCTCAAGCAAAGAATATCAATAAAAATGATTTTTCGCAACAATAAAATTGATTTCCTGATTTTTTCTTGATATTCATCTTGACAGCGCTTGATTACTGTGCTATTCTATCAATAGATTAGATATCTAAAGTGTTGATATCAAAGAAAGGAGGTGCAAACATGACCAGAGAAACAGCTGCTCTTATTCTTTCGCTCGTGGCCCTGATTTTTGGCGGTGTTGGAATTGGGATGAACGTTTGGAGCCTTGTTCTTGCTATCAAGTGGCTATTTAGGGATAAGGGGAAAGATAGCGGCGACGGCGGCAGCAATACCAGCAATAAGCGTTAAAATGCCAATGATTGCAGTAAATATGAATCGTGCTTTATCCGCTCGTCTTTGTTTTTCGGTATCCTTAGCGGCTTTAACCTCAGCTGAAATTCGCGCCTGCTGTTCAGCCGCTTGTGTATCGCGAATTTCTTGCATCTGGCTCTTCATTTGGTCGAGCATCTCCGCAGTTCGTATGATGCTTTCTTCCACAGCCACTTGGCGGCGTCTGGCTTCAAGCTCTGCGGTTTCCGCACCCTTGAAGATGGTGTGCTGTTCCTGAAAAAATTTTTCTTCTTCGAGTTCTTCTGGCGACTTGTCGCATAATCCGTATTCTGTCATAGCGCACAGCTCCTTTCTCCGCCCTAATATTACCACATGGGCAGGGAAGCGGGCAATAGCGAAAGGAGGTGACCAACGTGGTCATGAGAATCAGAGAACTGCGGGAGGCAGCAAACCTTCAGCAGAAGCAGGTGGCGGCGCATATGGGTGTGTTCCAAACCGCGGTGTCCAACTGGGAGACCGAGGTAGCCCTGCCCAAGACCCGCCAGCTCCCGCTGCTGGCCCAGGTGCTGGGCTGCTCCATCAGCGACCTGTTCGTGCCGCTGGAGGACGCCGGGTAGCCCGCACCCTAAGCATACCACCCCAAGGAGGGATTTACCATGCAGAACGACTGCACAAACATCTATCAAAGCGCCCGGAAAATTGCGGGTCTGACCCGGGAACGCGCAGCGGAGCTGCTGGGGCTGTCTGCCCGCTCCCTGGCTGACTATGAATCCGGCCTGCGCCTGCCGCCCAATGACGTGGCCGACCGCATGGTGACGGTCTACAACTCTCAGCTCCTGGCGGTCCAGCACCTGCGCAACTCCACCCAGATTGCCCGGGACCTGCTGCCCGATGTCAAGGAAATGGCCTTGCCGGAGGCGGTGCTCACCCTTGTGGACGCGGTGTACGCCTTCGCTGACGACCGGCTGGACCGGGAGCTGATCGACATCGCCAGGGACGGCGTGATTTCTGAGGATGAGCGGGAACGCTATGACCGGGTAATCGACAAGATCCGGGACATCACCGCCGCGGCCATCGCGCTGGCGTCCATGCCCCGGGGAGGAGCATGAAATAGGACAACTTTGTGCCGGAATATATTGCGAAGGGAGGTGGTCAGATGCCACGGAAGGAACAGAAGATCAAGGTGGTCAGCTATGTCCATGTGGGCGATCAGCTGGTGTGCACGGACGACCTGGACCCGGAGCGGAAAAAGCAGCTGGCCACCTGGATCAAGTGTACTTATCTCAACGCCCTGTTCGCGGGCAAGGCGAAATTTTACCCGGTGGAGGATGGTGAAAAGGAAAAACACTTGTCGGGCAAACCGGGGGCGCCGGATCGTCCCCAGGCATAAAAAGCCCGGCGGGCGGCCCGCCGGGACACAGGAGGAGGCGCTTATGACAAAGCGGGATTTATTGGACCGTCTGGACGCCCTGCGGGCGGCGGCTGAGACGCTGCCGGAGGACGCGGCGGTTGACTGCGCCATGACGTTTAATCCGGATTATTCCGGGTCCACGGGCAGCATTGCCCTGACGCAAAACCTGGATGAGGCCGCGGCCGCTTTCAGCGCGGAGGACGTGAGGGAGCTCGACTGCGGGGACCGTATCTATCGCTTTTTCTATGTGGGCGGCGTGAGGGTGGGTATGTATGAGGACAAATAAAACTCCCCCGGCGGGTTGGGGGCCCCGCCGGGGGATGGTAAGCAAAGCTTACCGTGAGAACAAAACAATTATACCACAGAGCCCGACAATTTGCAAGGGGTGCTGCCAATGGAACCACTAAAACGCATTATCGGCGAGGCCCATGTCGCGGTGGTCTACGGCATGGAGGAGGCCGTGTTCCTGGACGCCATTATGTTCTGGTACAGGTCTAACCGGGGAAACGGCAGCCCCACGCACTTTTATGAGGGCCGCTGGTGGACCTACAACAGCGTCAGAGTGTTCGAGGACATCTTCCCATGGTGGAACGCCGGTCAGATCCGGCGGATCATCGCCCGATGCAAGGAAAAGGGGGCGCTGCTGTCCGGCAACTTCAACAAGGACCAGAGGGACCGGACGGTGTGGTATTCCCCCAGCGACGAGCTGCTGGCGCTCTACGGGGAGCCCGCGGGCGCAACTTGCAATTGCCGGAACCGGCAAATGGAAGAACCGGAACCGACAGCTGAGTGTGACGAAAACGGCGAACCATTACCATGTAGTACCCATGATAGAAACAATATTCCCCCCTATAGCCCCCCCACGGGGGAGCCCGCGCCTGTCCCTGCCTCCGGCCCGCCGGACAAGCCCCAGAAAAAACCCCGGCGCTCCCGCCAGAAGAAGTCCGTGCCCACCCACGCCCCGGAGCGGTTCGAGCAGTTCTGGCAGGCCTATCCCGGGGGCGGATCCCGGCTGAAGGCGGTGGAGGAGTGGGACGCCCTGGCCGCCTCCCCCGAGCTGCTGCGCGAGATGGCCCAGGCGCTCAAGCGGCAGAAGGCCAGCCGTATGTGGCAGGACGGGGTGGGCATTCCCCACGCGCATCGGTGGCTGCGGGACAAGCGCTGGACGGACAAGCTCCCGGAAGCGCCCAGGCCCCCGGCGGGGGGCGCCTCCGGCTGGGCGGACGACCCGGAGGTGCGCACATGAGGCGGTGCAAAATCCCCACCGGCTGCAAACGGGCGGACAAGCCCTGCTGCGCGGACTGCGGGGACAAGACCTGCCAGGCCCGGTGCTGGAACGACCCCAGGCGCTGCTGGTGCTGGACCGAGGCTCCGCCGCCCAGGGCGGAGGGAATTGGAGGGAAAAAGGCATGACAATTCTTGACCGGGGCGCCCAGGCCCAGATGTCGGTGATCGGCGCCATGCTCATCGACGAGCAGTGCGTCCCGCTGGTGCTGTCCAAGCTGGCCCCGAAGGATTTTGCGGACGGAACCTGCCGGGCCACCTTTGCCGCCATCCGCAGGCTGGCCCGGGAGGGGCGGCCCGTGGACCCGGTGACGGTGACGGACGCCATGCGGGGGGGCGACCGCTACATCGCCTGGTGCCGGGAGGTCATGGAGACCACCCCCACCGCCGCCAACGTGGGGGAGTACATACCGATGGTGCGGGAGCACGCCGCCCGGAGGCGGGTGCTGGAGCTGTCGGAAAAGCTGCCGGAGGCGGCGGACCACGCCCAGCTGGAGGCGCTGGTGCGGCAGATGGTGTCGGCGGCGTCAATTACGGACCGCGTCCCCATGATGACGGGCCCGGAGCGGGCGGCCGACTTCCACCGGCGGATGAGCGGCGCGGACAGGCCCCAATACCTGCCCTGGGGCATCCCCACGGCGGACCGGTGCGTCTACGCCGAGCTGGGGGACATGATTCTGCTGGGGGGCTACGCCTCGTCGGGCAAGACCCTGCTGTCCATCGCCATGGCCACCGTCCAGGCCAAGGCGGGCTACCGGGTGGGCTACTACTCCCTGGAGACCAGCCCCCAGAAGATCACGGACCGGCAGATCGCCGCGCTGGCCGGGGTGCCGCTGCGGAAGCTCAAGACCAGGCAGTTCAGCGAGGGGGAGTGGGCCCGGTTTGCCCAGGCGGAGAATTTCGCCGCCACGGAGGGGAGCTTCGCCGTCATCGACGCGGCGGGGCTCTCGGCGGAGGACGTGGCCGCCCACGCCATTGCCCACGGCTTCCAGATCGTCTACGTGGACTATGTGCAGAACCTGCTCTCGCCGGGGACGCGGGCCTCGGACAACTACGCCCGGGTCACCGCCATCAGCCAGAGTCTCAAGACCTTTTCCCGGAGCACCGGGACGGCGGTAGTGGCCCTGGCCCAGCTCTCCCGCCCGCCCAAGGAGAACGGGAAGCCCGTGCCCCCTTCCATGCACTCCTTCAAGGAGTCCGGCCAGCTGGAGCAGGACGCGGACGCGGCTTTCCTGCTGTATCCCTCCGACCCGAACGACAACAACTCCAACCGAATCTTCAAGATCGGGAAAAACAAGGAGGGCCCCCGGGGACAGGCGGAGCTGGTGTTCCACGGCGACACCCAGACCATGGTGGAGGTGGAGCGGAATCATTCGGCGGCGGCGGAGCTCTCCGCCCGGGGCCGGGCCGTCAAGCGGGCGAACCGGGCCGCCGCCCGGCGGGAGCAGTTCCGGGAGGCGGAGGACGGGGACGGGGAAAACCCGTTCGCGTAAAAAAACAGGGACCCGCCGAAGGCGGGACGGCGCGAGTGCGCCGTACAAGCGTTTTGCGAAGCAAAACCTTGGCGCAGGCGGAATTCATTTCCGCCGAGCATTGAAATCAAAAGGGGCCCCCATCCGGGGGGCCCGGATGGGGAGGTACATACCGTGAGAACATTCGCGATTTTGAACATGAAGGGCGGCGTGGGCAAGACCACCACCGCCGTCAACCTGGCCTACCTGCTGGCCGCCGAGTACCGGCTCAGGACGCTGCTCATCGACGCGGACCCCCAGGCCAACGCCACCCACGCCCTGCTCCCGGACGGAGACCGGACCGGGCTGGCGGGGCTGCTGGGCGGATACGCCACCGTGTACGACGAGGTGGTGGCGCCCTCCGGCATCCCCAACCTGGATGTGATCCCCGCCTCCGAGGAGCTGTGGGGCATCGACCTGAACGAGCGCACCGGGGACCGCCCGCTCCATGGGACGGCAAGCGCCCTGCGGGACCTCCGGGACGCGGCCATGGAGGACGACGCCTATGACGTGATCGTCATCGACTGCCCGCCCAACTTCTCGGCGGCCTGCGTGGCCGCCATCAACGCCGCCAACAGCATCATCATCCCGGTGCTGCCCGACGCCTTTTCCGCCGCCGGCATGGACAGCCTGGTGTACCAGATCGACGGGGTGCGGAAAATTCATCCCGATGTGCGGGTGGCCGGGTGCCTGGTGACCCAGTGGCACCGGGCGGACGTGGTGGAGGACGCCACGGCCCACCTGCGCTCGGAGTCGCCGGTGCCGGTGTTTGACACGGTGATCCGGCGGACGGACAAGGTGCTGGAGGCCACCTGGGCACGGGAGCCGGTGCAGACCTGGAGCCCCTTCAGCGCGGCGGCCCGGGACTATCGGGCCTGGGTCAAGGAGCTGGTGCGGAAGGAGGGCCTGGAAAATGCCTAGGTTTCAGCTGGCCGACCACCTCCAAAAGGCCCAGCCGCCCCAGGCGCGGGACATCGAGGCCATCACGGCGGAGATTTTGGACGCCAAACGGGCCGGGGGCGAGGCCATCCTCACCATTGGGCGGGGGCTGATGGAAGCCAAGGCCCTGCTGCCCCATGGGGAGTGGCTGCCGTGGCTGGAGGAACGGGTGGAATTTTCGGAAAAGGCCGCTCAGAATTTTATGCGGATCGCCCGCAATTACGCAAATCCGCAAGCGCTTGCGGATTTGGGCGCGACCAAGGCGCTGATGCTGCTGGCGGTCCCCGACGACGCCCGGGATGAGTTTATCTCCACCCCCCATCTGGTGGACGGCGAGGAGAAAACGGTCATCGACATGACCTCCCGGGAGCTGGACCGGGCCATCAAGGAGCGGGACGAGGCGCTGAAAGCCGCCGCCCAGGCTCAGGCGGAGCAAAAAGCGGCGGACGAGGCCCGGAAAAAGATGGCCGAGGACATGGCGCTGGTGAATGGCCGCATGGAGGGGCTCCGGGATGAGGCGGCGGCCCAGGCGGAACGGCTGAAAGCGGCCAGAGAAAACGCCGAGCGGCTGGAAGCGGAGCTGAGGGAGCTGCGCGCCCGCCCGGTGGATGTGGCGGTGCAGGTAGACGAGGCCGCCGTGGAGGCTGCCCGGAAGGAGGCGGAGGCGGCGATGCGGGGCAAGCTGGACAGGGCAAAGGCCGCTGAGAAAAAGGCCCGGGAGGACCTGATGGAGCTGAACAGCGCCCTACAGAGAGCCAAGATGGAAAGGGAGGACGCTTTACAGCGGCTGGACGCCATGCAGCGGGCGGAAAAAAGGGCGGCAATGGCCTCCAATGAGGATCTGGTGCTGTTCCGGGAGCTGTTTGAGCGGGTGCAGGAGCAGGTCAACCGCATCCATGGCCTGCTGCTGAAGGCCCGGGACAAGGACGCGGACCGCGCCGAAAAAATGTCCAAGGCCCTGCTGGCGCTGGCGGAAAAGGTGAGGGAGGTGGCCGCGCCATGACGGAATTTCAGGAGAAGGCCATCGCCGCCATCGAGGCCCAGCAGGCCAAAGCAAAAGACCGCTCCCCCCAGTGGATGGTGGGGGAGCAGCTCAAGGACATCTGCCGCGTGGAACCCCGCAGTGCGGAGCTGATCGCCCAAGACCTGGAGAACGAGGCCATGTCCATCGTCGGGGCGGAAAAGAAGATCAAGGCCTTTGCCGACGGGCACAAGACCGGCAATTTCTCCTGCGTGACGCCGCTGGAAGCGGACCGCATCCTGCGGGAATTCTACGGCCTGCCCGCCGCCGGAGAATCCGCCGCGGCCTTCACTCCGGCTCCGGCGGGCGGCGGCCTCATCCGATTGGAGGACTACTTCTGATGGCGGGCGTGGCGGATTACCGCGCTCTGGTCCCGCGCACGCCGCCGGAGGGCCTGCGGGAGTGGGTCCTGGAAAACTGCTGGTCAGAGCTGGACCGGCATGGGCTGGTCTACGAGGTGGAGTATGTGGAGGACTATGGTTTGCTCCAGGTGCTGGACGAGTGGTCCAAGCCCCGGAAAACCAAAATGGTCCGGGTCACCTGCTCCTGCTGCGGGGAGAGCTGCCTGCTGAACTGGGGCAAGGACGCGAAACACGGCTACGGCTTTGTCCTGCCGGATGACGAGGAGGGCGACTGGGCCCACACCGTCACCACCGCCGGCGATGAGGCGCGGTGCCCGATGTGCGGGGAGAAGGTGCTGGTGAACAAGCGGGCGGCTGTCCGGGACTGGTATGTGGCGGCAGAGTGCCATGTGATGAGCGCCGCGGTTCTGGAGGCCGGGGAGCTGGTGCTGACAGGCTGGATAGTCCAGCGCCGGATATACAAATCCGGGTGTGAGCGCCTGGAGCTCCTGCCCGCCGAGGCCTATGTGTTTACCGCGGCAGACTGCGTCCAGCTCATGGGCTGGAGGAACGGATACAGCGGCAATGGGGGGTATTTTATCCAATGCTGCTCCTCCTGGCGGCAGCCGAAATGCTGGACAGAGCGCTGGGGCAGGGAGGAGCATATTTTCGGGCTGTCCCCCGAACTCCTTGAGCGAAGCTGCCTGCCCCACTGCAAGCTGGGCGCGTACATGGCGCCGCGCCCCGGCGCGGCGCACTACCCGGTGGCATACCTCCGGCTGTACCAGGCCCACCCCAATGTGGAAGCGGTCCTTCTCCACGGCCTGCCCCGGGTGCTGGACGGCCTGATCTCCGCCAGAACGGAGGCGGCGGACTGGGTGGAAAACAACCGGGGCCGCTTGGAGCTGCCGAAGCTGGATTGGACCCAGACCCGGCCCGCCCAGATGCTCTACCTGACCAAGGAGGAGTTACGCATAGGCCGCGCCCAGGACTGGGGCACGCTGTTCTGGAACCTATTTGTGGGGACCAAGCGCACCGGGGAGCTGCTGACGGCGGAGGACATGAGAAACGCTTTCTGCCTTGGGGACGAGCACCTGATTCTGCTGGTCCCCTGGGGCCGGGTGGGGAAGGGCATCCGCTATCTCCTGCGCCAGTGTGAGGAATCAGCCTGTGAGGTTGACGGCGCGGGGGCGGACCCCATCCCGGATGCCCAGCTGCTCACGGACTACTGGGCCATGGCGCGGAGGCTGGGCCGGGACCTGGCCGACCCGCTGGTACGGTATCCCGTGGACCTGATCGCCGCCCATGACCGGGCCGCGGCGCTGATGGAGCAGAAAACGGCGGAAGGTATGGCGGACTTGTTCCGCGTCCGGCGGCGCTCGCTGAAGCGGTACGCGTACGCCGCCCACGGGCTGCTCATCCGCCCGGCGGCCAGCCAGCGGGAGCTGACGGCGGAGGGGGACGCCCTGCGCCACTGCGTAGGGACCTACGGGGAAAGGCACGCCACGGGTAAAACCGCCATCTTCTTTATCCGGCGGGCAGCCTGTCCGAAAGAACCTTTTTACACGCTGGAGCTGGACGAAAAGGGATTAAACGTCCGGCAAAACCGGGGGATGCGCAACTGCGCCCGCACCCCGGAGGTGGAGGCGTTTGAGAAGGAGTGGCTGGAGTGGGTCCGGGCCGGAGCGCCCAGGGACCGAAGGGGAAGGCCGCTGGATGTGAAGCAAATTGGGCGAAAGGCGGGGGCGGCGTGATGGGGAAAAAAGGCCGCCCCGAAACCGGGGCGGTGCTTCAGGACTGATCGTCCCGGTCCGCCGGGTGGGGCCGGGTGTGGTACACCTTCAGCTCCGGCCCGGAGGTCCCGGCGATGACGGGTTGGGCGGGCTGCTTGGTGCGCTTGGCTTTTCCCTGGATCTCCGGCACCGGCGGGACCTCGTTTCGGGGATGGGTATGGGTCCAGTCCGGGCGGGCCATGCCTTGCTTTGCCATAAAATCACCTCCGGGTCAGTTTGCCCGGGATTGGAGGGAGTAACCCATGAAAAGGCTGACAAAGCGAATTGATGGGGATGCAGCATTTCACGAATGCGCAGGTATATGTGCAACGTGCACTAGCGCAGAGAGCTTTTGCAGTGGCGCTATGGTGGAGCGTCTCGCCGCCTATGAGGACACCGGGCTGGGACCGGAGGACATAGACGCACTCCGAAAGCGTGAGCAGGGCCTTGCGGAATTGCTTGTGCAAGTGTCTTGCGGGTGTGCTGTGTCCTATACCCGCCTCACGGAGCTTGCCCAGGCCGAGAAGGACGGACGGCTGGTGGTATTGCAACCCAACGACCCGCTGACGCTGGAGGAGCTGCGGGAGATGGACGGGGATAAAATCTACGTCCACTATATCGATGGTTTTTACACTGATGAGGACGGGGCGTATTTTGGGAAATTTGAGCAACTTGTGCGGGAGTGCAACGGCAAGCTGACAGCGTGTGAATTGCCACTGGAATACTACGGCAAGACCTGGATTGCCTACCGCCGCAAGCCGGAGGAGGCAACGCTGTGAAAATATTATGCAGCTGCTGCGGGGCGGACTATGAATTCCGCTACGGCGCCGGGAATGTGCTGTGCGCCGTCTACACCCAAGGCTGGAGCAGCTATGGGGCCGCGCTCTACTGCCCGAAATGTTCCAAAACCTGGGATGAGCGGAATAGAGGCAGACCGCTGGCCGGACCGGAAAGCACCATCGGCGTGATCGACGAACTGTACCGCCGGAGCAGGCGGACGCGGGGGAAATGCTTATGAGCCGCCTGCTGCTGACCATCGCCGTGGAGGGCGCCGCGGCGGGCAAGGCCATCGGCGTCAAGGAGGCCATCGCCATGGACTTGGAGAAGTATGGAGATGTTAAAGTCCTGCGGGTGGAGGTCCGGGAGCCGGAACAGGTGAGGATGAAAGGGGAGTAGGCGTTTGGCGCGGGCAATCAAGCACATCAAGGCGGGGCTGCTCCACGTGGAGGTTATCGGGACCATCCCGGAACGGGAGCCGGGGCGGCGGCGCGGGGGCCGCTGCCGCCCCACCTGCGCCGCCCAGCAGTTTTACAATGACAAGTGCTCCTGGCGGGAGTGCGAGCTCCAGCTGGCCGCCAACTTTTCGGGCCGGGACCTGGTGCTCACCCTCACCTATGGCGACGCCCGCCTTCCCGCCGACAAGCGGGCGGCAGATAAAGAGTTCCAGAAATTCGTCCGAAAGCTCCGAACGGCGCGGCGAAGGCGCGGGGAGGAGCTGCGGTACATCTATGTGACAGAAGGGTGGCACGGCAAGGCTGAAGATGAGTATTTTGGCGGCGACGGCCGGCTGGAAGACAAGCGTCTCCATCATCATTTGGTGGCCAACAGCGTGGGACCGGGAGACCTGGAGGAGATCCGCAGCCTGTGGGAACCCGTCGGCGGGGGCTACGTCCGGGTGGAGCCGGTGGACGTGCACTACTACCGGGAGCTGGCCAAATACCTCACCAAGGAGGTCCGGGAGTTTGGCCGTGCCAAGCCAGGGGAGCGCGTCTGGCGGGCCAGCCGGAACCTCAAAAAGTACGAGGTGGAGTACATTGAAATCCCGTCGGACAGCGTGACGCTGGCCCAGCCGCCGGGCGCGGTGGACTACGTGCAGTTCTCGGAGCGGAATCCATATGGGTTCGCGGACTGCGTGGGGGCGCGGTATCTGCTGTATGAAGAGACGCCGCCGGAGTACAGCTATACGTCGGGGCGAAAACGAAAATCGAAGGGTTCTAATAATTTTTCAGCTTGAAACCACTCTTAATAATTGGGTACAGGTGGTAGAAATGGAGGGAAAGGTATTGCGGGATCAGGAGAAACATGGTATGATGGTCACGACAGGCGGAAGGGTGCGCTGCCCGGTGTGCAAGGGCCCTACGACGCTGATGGTCACGCCGCAGACCAGCGGAAAGAACATCCCGGCCTATTGCCGGCGGTGCAAGACCACGACGCTTGTGAATATCGAACATGGCCAGTGCTCCAGTAGCCCGTGCTGAGAACGACCCGAGAGGGTGGTTGTCGGCGCGGGCTTTTTGTTTTGCCCGGAGGTGATAGCCCGATGGCACAAAAGCCCCTGCGCCCCTGCCGGCGCCCCGGCTGTCCCGCGCTGACCCGGGAGGGCTGGTGCCCGGCTCACAAGCCGCGGCAGGCCCCGCGCCGGGAGTCCGCGGCGTGGCACGGCTGGTACTCCCTGCCGGTGTGGACGGACGATCTCCGCCCCGCCCAGCTGGCGGCGGAGCCCTTCTGCCGGGAGTGCGCCCGCCGGGGCCTGCGCACCCGCGCCACCGACGTGGACCATGTCCGGGACCACAAGGGGGACTGGGCGCTGTTCACCGACCGGGCCAACCTGCAAAGCCTGTGCCATGCCTGCCACTCCCGCAAGACCATGGAGGAGCTGTGGCAAAAGCGGCGCAAAAACAGGGACTGAATGGGGCGGTGGAAACACCGAACCGCGGCCGGCTTTGGGCGCGGGCGCACAGCCCGTGTGCGGCCTGCGCGCCTGGGCGGGATTCCTTGCGGACCCTCCCCCCCCACCCCAAAAAAGTTTTGGGCGGGAAGCAAAAGACCGCATGGCCCCATCCAGGCGGGAAATTTTCCCCACAGCGGGCAAAAAAAGACCGACGAGTGATGAGAGGGGAGGGCAACGGCGATGCCGGGACCAAGACAACCGACGGAATTGGTGATGGCAAACGGCCGCAAGCACCTGACCCGGGCCGAGACGGACCAGCGCCTGGATCAGGAGGTCCATGTGCCGGTGCCGGATCAGGCGGAGCCTCCCCCGTGGCTGCCCAAGAAGCTGCACGCTGAGTTCCGGCAGGTCGGCGAGATTCTGCGGATGGCGGGTCTGTACGCGGAATTGGACCGGGACGCCCTGGGGCAGTATTTCCTGGCCCGGGAGCGGTGGCAGCGGGCGGACAAGCTGGCCAGCGCGGCCATCCGGGACAAGGATGAAAAGCTGGCCAAGGAGTGGACCGGCGTACAGAGCACCTATTTCCGGCAGTGCCGCCAGTGCGCCGAGGTGCTGGGCCTGTCCATCTCGTCCCGGTGCCGCCTGGTGGTGCCGCCCGCCCTGAGCGCCGCCGCGGCGCCCGCGGAGGAGGACGAATTCACCCGGGCGCTGCGGGCCAGACAGAATCGGGCCGCCGGTGGAGACTGAGCCTGTGCCTAACGTGGAACAGAGCGGACTTTGCTTCGACGAGGAATGCGGGCGGTTTGTATGCGATTTCGTGGAGCGCCTGCCCACCACGGACACAGGGAAGCCCTTTGACCTCCACCCATGGCAGCGTGGCGCCATCATGGAGTTTTATTCCACCCTGGAGCCCTTTGACGAGATGGGACACGATGCCGGGGCGCTGGTGCGCAAGTATCAGTATCTCTACCTGGAGATCCCCAAAAAGAACGGTAAATCGGAGCTGGCCGCCGCCCTGGGGCTGTACCACCTGTTTGCGGACGGCGAGATGTCCGCCGAGGTGTACGTGTGCGCGGCGGACCGGGAGAACGCCGATATTGTATTCCTGGCCGCGGTGTTCATGTTGGAGAGCGCCTCATGGACCGCTAAGATGGTGGCCTCCGGCGAGCTGAAGATCATCCGCTCCAAGCGGCGCATTGAGTTCCGCCAGCGGCAGAGAGCGGACAACGGCCGCGTGGACTGGGTGATGGTTGGCCGCCTCCAGGTGCTGTCTGCCGAGGCCTACTCCAAACACGGATACCGGCCCTCCTGCGTCATCTTTGACGAGCTCCACGCCCAGCCCAACCGGGATTTGTGGGACGTCATGACCTTCGGCGCGGGGTCCGGGCGGCGCCAGCCGGTTTGGATTGTGCTGACCACCGCCGGAGATGACCCGGACCGCACCAGCATCGGCTGGGAGGTCCACGAGAAGGCGGTGGCCATCCGGGACGCCCGGCATCTGCGCGCCATCCTGGCGGAGGGCGGAGATCCCAGGCAGGTTCTCAGCCTGCGCCATACCGAGTGGTCGGACATGGAGCAGGCCCAGGCCGCGCTGCTGGAGCGGGATATGCCCAACTGGCTGCCGGTGCTGTACGGCCTCACCGCCATGTATGGTGACGACCCGGACGACCTGGCCAAAACCGACATCTGGGACGAGGCGCTGTGGTATCAGTGCAATCCCTCCCTGGGCACCCACCTGGCGCTGCGCACCCTGCGGCTGGAGGCCCGGGAGGCGAAAAAGAGCGAGGCGGGGGAAAAGCTGTTCCGCTGGCTGCGGCTCAACCAGTGGATCGCGGTGAAGGCGGTGGGCTGGCTGCCGCTGACCCTGTACGACAAAACCCAGTGGGGGCCGTCCAAAAAGGCGGAGCGGGAGGCATGGACGGAACAGCTCCGGGGCAAGACCTGCTATGGCGGGCTGGATATGTCCATGACCACCGATTTGACGGCGCTCACGCTGCTGTTCCCGCCCCAAAAGGGTTTGGATACCTGGGTGGCCCTGTTTCAAGCGTGGCGGCCCCGCGACACCGCCCCGGAGGCGGAGCGCCGGGACCACGTGCCCTACCGGGATTGGGAGCGGGCGGGCTTCCTGACCCTGTGCGAGGGGGATATGGTGGACTACCGGGATGTGACGGCGGCGGTGCTGGCGGCGGCGGAGCTCTACGACCTCCAGGCCCTGGGGGTGGACCAGCATCTGACCCAGACCATCACCCCGGCCCTCCAGGACGCGGGAATTCTGGTGATGGCCATCCCCCAGACCATGCTGGGTATGTCCCCGGCCATGAAAGAGCTGGAGCAGCTCATCCGGCGTCATGAGATGCTCCATGTGCACAACACCTGTGCCCGCTGGAACTTTGGCAATGTGCGGTGCGCCGTGGACGGCAACGAGAACATCAAGCCCATGAAGAACCGCTCCACCGGGCGCATTGACATCACGGTATCCTGGATTATTGCCATGGCGGCGGCGATTCAGCGCAGAAGCGTGCCGCCGGACCTGAACGCCGCGCTGGAGCGGGGAAA
The DNA here is from genome assembly GCA_946548895.1 of uncultured bacterium. Lineage (GTDB taxonomy): Bacteria > Bacillota > Clostridia > Oscillospirales > Oscillospiraceae > Enterenecus. The sequence continues at coordinate 19,303 of CAMNQF010000033.1, forward strand.
TTACCAGATGTGAGGAGGTTTTATATGGAGGGCGAAAAAAAACAGCGCCCCCGTCTGCGGGAACGGCTGACGGGGTGGCTGGGCCGCTGGGGCGCGGACCTGCTGCTGGTGTGGGGGGCCGGGTGCGCCGCCGCCGGGGCGGGGTGGATCTATCCGCCCGCCGGACTGATCGCGGCGGGGGTGTTCCTCATCCTGGGCGGCGTCCTCTGGGCCAGGGGAGGGGATGAGCCGTGATCTTTGACAAGGCGCTGCGCAAACGCGGCGGGCCCGCCCCGCCCGCCCCCGGCGGCGTGCTCACCCTGGAGAGCTCCGCCGGCTGGGAGGGCTGGACCAGCGAGGACGCCGTGGCCATGTCCCGGGACAAGGCCATGAAGCTTTCCACCGTGTCCCGGTGCGTGGAGCTGCGGGCCAACGCCGTGGCCATGCTGCCGGTGTACCTGATGGACGAGCGGACCAAGGCCCGGCCCCGGGACCACCCTCTGGGCCCCCTGCTGTGGGGCCCGCCCAATGAGGCCATGACCCGGTTTGATTACGAGCGGCTGATGCAGGCGAATCTGGACCTGCGGGGCAACGCCTACGCCTGGATCGGCCGGGACCGGCGGACAGGCCGCCCCGGGGAACTCATCCCCCTGCGGCCGGACAGCGTGACCCCGTATCTGGACCCCGCCGGGGCGCTGTGGTACGTCTACGCCGACCCCCACACCGGGGCGCTCACCCGGCTGTCCCCGGAGGACGTGCTCCACTATAAGGCGTTCTCTACCGACGGCATCACGGGCATCTCCATCCTGCGGCGGGCGGCAGCGGCCATCTCCACAGGGCTGTCCGCCCAGCAGTACCAGGCGGACCTGTACGCCAACGGCGGGAGGCCCTCCGGGGTGCTGAAAACAAGCACCGATTTGAGCGGAAAGCCATCTGTGCAGATATCCAACGCAAAAGGCGAGACGGAGTCCATCTCCCGGAAGGAATTAATCCGCCGGGAATGGGAGAAGGTGCACAACGGACCGGGGAAGGGATTCCGGGTGGCGGTGCTGGATCTGGGGCTGGAGTACACCCCCATCGCCATGAGCAACGCCGATGCCCAGTTCGTGGAGTCGGAGGAGTACCGGGTGGCGGACGTGGCCCGGTTCTTCGGGGTGCCGCTCTACCTGCTCAACGCCGGGAGGCAGGCGTACTCCTCCAACGAGCAGAACAGCATCGACTTTGTGAAGCACACCGTGCTGCCTCCCATCGTCCAGCGGGAGCAGGAGGACAGCCGGAAGCTGCTGCTTCCCCGGGACCGGGAACAGGGCCTGCGGGTCAAGCGGGAGCTCAAGCAGCTGCTGCGGGGGGACACCGCCGCCCAGGCGGCGTGGTACAAGGCCCTGTGGGAGATCGGCGTGTACTCGGTGGACGACATCCGGGCGCTGGAGGACCTGGAAAACGTGCCGGGCGGCGGGCACCGCCCCGCCAGCCTGAACTATGTGCCGCTGGAATTCTGGGCCGAGCTGTCCCGGCTTCGGGCCCTCCAGGGCCGGCGGGAAGAAAAGGAGTGACGCGGATGGATATGACGTGCAAGACGGCAGTCCCCGGCCCGGAGGATCTGGCCCGTATCAACGCCATGGCCCGGCGGGAGCTGGGGGCGGAGGAAGTGTATACCTTCGCCCTGCGGCTGTGCGACAACGACATCGACCGGGATTTAGAGCGGTTTGGCGACGAGACGCTGGACGAGCTGGCGGGGCTGTTCCTGGGGGCCCCGGGCATCTTTGACCACTGCTGGTCGGCCAAGGGGCAGACGGCGCGGCTGTACCGCGCGGAGGCGGTAGCGGAGCCGGGGCGGCTCACCGCCGACGGGCGGCCCTACCGTTACCTCAAAGGGTGGGCCTACATGATGCGCACGGAGGACACCGCGCCCCTCATCGCCGAGATCGACGGCGGCATCAAGCGGGAGGTGAGCGTGGGGTGCTCGGTCCGGCAGGTGGTGTGCTCCGTGTGCGGCCAGGAGCTGGACCGCTGCGGCCACGAGAAGGGGCGGCGGTACGGCGGACAGCTGTGCCACGGGGTGCTCACCGGGGCGGCGGACGCCTATGAATGGTCCTTTGTGGCGGTGCCCGCTCAGAAGAGGGCGGGCGTGGTGAAATCCAAGCGGTACGGCGGGGAAGATCCCCATCAGGACAGTTCCAAGGCAATCCGGGCGGCAAGGGCCCGCCTGGCGCTGGAAAAAATCAGATTTGGAGGAATGTGACCATGGAAAAGATCAGCAAGCAGGCGCTTTACCAGCTGAAGGCCGACCGGTCGGAGGCCCTGGAGGCGGCGGAAAAGGCGCTGAACGAAGAGCGGATGGACGACCACGCCGCCAAAATGGCGGAGGTGGAGGGCTACAACGCCAGGATCGCCGCCGTGGAAAAGACGCTGGCGGAGCGGGAGCGGTTCGGCGGGCAGGAGGGGGCGGGCAATCCCCCGGCTGTGGAGCAGGAGCCGGAGCTGAAGGGCTATGAAGCCGCGGTGAAGTCCTTTGCGGCGGCGGCCCGGAACGGCTTCCGGGTGGACAAGGCGGAGACCGCCCCCACCGGCCATATGCGGGAGGGCAGCGACCCGGACGGCGGATACACCGTGCCGGAGGACATTGTGACCCGGATCATTTCCCTGCGGGAGGCCAAGGAGAGCCTGCTGGGGGAGGTGCGGGTGGTGAACGTCACCACCAAGAGCGGGCGGCGGACCATCAAGAAGCGGGGCCAGCACCAGGGCTTCGCCACGGTGGCCGAAGCGGCCAGGTTTGGCAAGACGGCCACCCCCCAGTTCGCCGTGCTGTCCTATGAGATTGAGAAGCGGGGCGGCTACCTGCCCGTCACCAACGAGCTGCTGGAGGACAGCGACAACAACATTGCCGCCATTGTGGAGGAGTGGCTGGCGGATGAGGCCCGGGTGACGGCCAACAATGAGATCCTGGCGGTGGTCCAGGCCAAGGCCGCCAAGGACCTGAAAAACCTGGACGGTATTCTGTCCGCCTGGGTGGGGCTGGGCTCCACTTTCCGGGCTACCTCCAAGCTCATCACCAATGACGACGGCCTGTTGTGGCTGGGCACGCTGAAGGACGGCAACGGGCGTTATCTGCTCACCCCCAACCCCGCCGACTCCCAGCAGCTCCGGCTATGCGTGGGCCCCCATGTCCTGCCGGTCAAAACCTATGACAACGACACCATCCCCACCAAGGACGGCAAGATCCCCATGATTCTGGGCGACCTGAGAGAGGGTGTAGTGTACTGGGATCGCCGGGCGTTCAGCCTGAAGGTATTCGATCAGGCCACCATCGGCGAATTCAACGCGGCGGAGCAGGACATGACGCTGTGGCGGGGCTCCCTGCGGGACGACTGCACCGTCCGGGACGACGGGGCGTTTGTCAACGGCTGCGTCTCCGTGTCCGCCGGGACTTCCAGCGGCGGTTCGGGCGCCCAGGAGCCCCAGGGCTGAGGGGGCGGCGGCTATGGGAAGGACGAAAAAGCCCGCGGCGGCCCCTGAGAGCGCCCAGGAGACACGGGACGGACTGGATAAGGGTATGGATATCTCCACGCCTGAAGAGGGCTCTGAGGGTGCTCTGGCCGGCCGCGTTGTTGGTCCGGCGGACCCGGCGGAGCTGCTGGGGTGCCAGGAGGAGGCGGAGCTATCTGAGGGGGTGCTGACGGAGTATTCCGTGACGGCGGAGGGCGGCCTGCGGCTGAGGGAACGGCCCTCCCCGAACGCGCCGGTTATCGCGGTGCTGCCCTGGGGCTCGGGCGTGTTCGCTGATGAGCCCCCTGTTGGCGAGTGGCTCTGCGTGACCACGGGGCTGCTGTCCGGCTATATGCTGGCCGAGCATCTGGCCCCGCTGACCGGCGCGCTGAAAGCGGCCATTGCCTATGAGTGAGGAGCGTATGGCCAGCCTGCTGGCCTACTGCAAGCTCACCGAGCTGGCGGACGACCCGGAGGTGCGGGCGCTGATCCCGGGGATGTACGCGGCGGCGGTGGGCTACCTGGAGGACACGGGGGTGGCCCAGCCGGAGCCGGGGACCGCCCGGGCGGCGCGGTACGACCTGTGCGTGAACTGCCTGGTGCTGGACGCCTGGGACCACCGGGACATGGCCGCACCGGCCGCGCAGGCGGACAACCCCGCTTTCCGGCGGCTGGTGAACCAGCTGAAGCTGACGGAGGAGGGAATGGGTCTGTGAGCAAAGCAGGGAGCAGGGTGGAAGTTGGCCGCCTCAACGACCGGGTGGAGGTGCTGGGGCTGCGAAGCGTGAGCGTAGACACGCCGTCCCGGATGGACTGGAGCGAGGTTGAGCGCAGGGACGCACAGCGGCCCGCAGGCCAGGCCGAGTCGGAAGGAAGCCGGGGCGGCAGCGTGTCCAACGCGAGCGTGACAACGCCGCGGATTTGGGAGTGGGAGCCCATCCGGCGGACCTGGGCGCAGGCGGAGCTGGCCACGCGGCCCAACGTGTATTCGGTCCACGGCCTGGGGGCGGCGGGGGTGAGCTTTACCCTGCGCCGCCAGCCCCTGGACCTGGACAGCGCCCTGCGCTGGCGGGGGCAGCACTGCCTCATTACCGCCATCCGGCCCCTGGGGCGGATGTACCTGACGGTGGACGCGGCCCTGGTGGTGCTGTCCCAGTGCCGGAACCCCCGCACGGGGGAGGCGTTCCCCGCCGTGATGACGGAGGAGTACGTGCGCCACCAGCAGCTGGAGCCCATGGCGGTGAACAGCCGCCGGCGGGTGCTGGTGGCGCCCAAGGCGGTGCGTCTGACGCCGGGGCCGCTGGTGGAGGTGGACGGGACGCCCTGGCCTATCGTTACCGCCTATGAGCTGGACCCGCACAAGAACGAATATATGCTGGAGCGGACGGTAGACCTTTAACTCACGACGGCTCGGGCACCATGCACCTTGTCAACCGAATACAGACTGACGGGAAAACAAATGCCGCCCAAACAGGCGGCGAACGTTGACCAAAACGGCGTCATTGTGCTGTTCATACGGCCCCCGTTTTGTCAACCAGCAAGACGGGGATGCACTGCCCCCCTTTACGGAAGGGTCAAGGCGGGAAAACTTTTTTGAAAAACCTCTTGTTCCAAAGCTGATTTCATGGTATCATGATTTTAGCCAAAAGAAGGGAGGGCAATATTATGCCGACCGATAGGGAATCCAACGAGATCAAGAAGTCCATGGCCTATGACCTGATCGACGTCATTGAGTCCGCCAAGGACAAGGAACACTACACCCCGGAGGAGATCAAGACGCTGATCAAGGCGTATATCGCCGGGCTGTCCCAGAAATAAACCGATGCGCTAAAATTCCCGTCCAGAAATGGGCGGGAGTTTTTTTGAAAAACCTCTTGACTTGTTACTAGTGATGTGATAGATTATAACTAGTAACAAGGAGGTGATGAATTGGCTCCTGAGAGCAGGGCCGAGTATATGAGAGAACGCCGAAAAACTATTGGGCAGTTTAGCGTACCTATTGCGAGAGAAAAGCTGGATGCACTCACAGAAAAGCTGAAGCAACAGGACAAAACAAAAACACAATGGCTCAATGAGAAAATCGACGAAGAACTCGGCAAATAAGAAGGACGCCCACCGACCCCGCTAAAGACCGTGTGAGCGCCCTCAATCACCACCCGAAGGAGGCTAAATCCATTATAGCCGAACCTCCGGGGGAAATCAAGGAGGTTTTTCAAGTGAGCGAAATTGAGAAATTTTTTTGAAAACCCTCTTGACTTTCTGCGCGCGCAGTAATATACTTATTGCAAGGGCAGAAAGTAGGTGATTGTGTGTGCCCACGTACTGGTCGTCCGCCCAAGGAAAACCCGAGGAATGTTAATCTGAATATTCGTGTTACGGTAGACGAAGCGGCGCTGATTCAAGAATGTGCCGATGCTTTGAAAACTACACGGACAGATGTTATCGTTCAGGGGGTTAGGCTGGTGAAGGACGGATTGAGAAAAAAATAAGACAACCGGGGAGCCGTGGAAAGCAAATCCCGATTGTCTTATAACACCACCCGAAGGAGGCTAAATCCATTATAGCCGAACCTCCGGGGAAAATCAAGGAGGTTTTGAAAAATGAAGTACATCAACGTGAAACCCGGGGCAGTTCCGGGGATCGAAGCGAAAGGCGGCGCGGCATACTGCGAGGTGTCCGGGAGCTTTTTCCCCATCGCGTCGTTCCTGGCCCACCAGGAGCTGGGGCTGATCCCGGTCCTGGATATCCCCCAGATGTCGGACGAGCGGTGGAAGGAGCTGGCTGTGACGCACCCGGTCCCAGAGGGGGCGGCGGTGTGAACGATCTCCAGGTGTTCAGCAGCCCCGAGTTCGGGAAAGTTCGGGCCATTGAGCGAAATGGGGAACCATGGTTTGTTGCTGCTGATGTGTGCAAAGCGTTAGAAATCTCCGATACTTGGAACGCGTTGCAGCGATTGGATGATGATGAAAAGGGTACTTGTTCAATCAGTACCCCTGGCGGCGAACAGAAAATGAACATCATAAACGAGCCAGGGCTTTATACTCTGGTGCTCGGAAGCCGCAAATCGGAGGCAAAAGCCTTCAAACGCTGGATCACTCATGAGGTTATTCCCTCCATCCGCAAACACGGGGCCTACCTCACGCCGGAACTCGCGGACAAGCTGGACACGCTCACCCGGCGGGTGGACTGTCTGGCGAACGCCATGCCCGCCGTATCCTGGCCGCCCATCCAGCCGGAGGTGTCCTTAACCGGGCTGGCCAAGGTTATCACCGTGACCCGGCGGGTGATGCTGGACATGGGCAGCACCCCGGAGCAGGTGGGCGAGGTGACGCGGAATATTTTGAACACCTGCGGCTTCCGCCTGCCGGACTTCAAAAAACGCAGTTTCCCCTTTGTGGATTTGATTGATTTCTTTTGATTCTATATGCAAACCCCCCGTCAGTGTGTATTCGGCTGACGGGGGGCTTTTTACGCGTCTCCACGCCTGGAGACGGAGAGACGGGAAAATGGGCTGACAGGGCTTATTTTTGAGAGGAGGTGAACAGATTGCAGGAGATGAAACTTGACGCTTCCGCCTTTGATAGGTTTCGGGAGCGGCTGGAACAGACACCGCAGGTAATAAAAGACGCAAAACGGCAGGCACTTGAGATCGCAGCACCAAAGTTGGAAGCATTGGCGCGGGCAGAAATAGGTGGGTCTGGCAGGGTTCAAAGCTGGCAGGAAGGGCATATTGGCTCCAAAGGTGGATACGCCAAAGCCCGACCCAGGCCCAAGACCTATGCAGAGACAAAGGGTCTAAAAACCTATGCTGAATGGAGCGAAGAAAATAAGCCCAAGCGCTATGCTGTGGGTTATATCACTAATGCCATCAACAATGGACACTTGAGCCCTCGGGCTCGAAAGCCAATCGCAGGCAAGAATTTTTACCAGCGTGCCCAGGCCAGAGCTGAACCGATAGCTCAGGAAGTCGGAAAGCAGATCGTCCAGGCGCTCATCGACCATTTGGAGGGATAACCCGTGATCACCAACAACGACATTGCCGACGCCGTGGAGACGCTGGTGAGACAGGCCTTTCCCGAAGAGCCGGTGTACCGGGGCTACGTCCCGACGGGCTTTCAGCGGCCCAGCACGCTGGTGGAGATCTCCGGGGGCAAATTCTATCCCAATACCGCCTGCGGCTCGGTGGAGGTGCGGCCCAGGCTCACCCTGACCACTTTTGTAGAGACGGACCCCTACCATCAACAGGAGGACCGGGAGCTGACCCGGCGGCAAATGATTCTGCTGGGACTGTTCCTGCCGGGGTACGTCAAGGTGAAGGACCGGGCTCCTCATGTGCTGGATGAGGGGGAGCTGGCCAACGGGCTGGACTTTGCCGCGGTCACCGCTGTCCTCAGCTACACACTGGACCGCAGGGAATTCATGGAGCTTCAGCAGGCGTCCGATATGGGCACGCTGCACATCAGACAGGAGGTAAGCACGCATGGCTAAACTTACAAGCCCCAGAGTGTCGGTGATCTTCACCGAGCTGGGCATTTCCGCCATCACCCGGGGCGACAAAGGCACGGTGGCCCTCATCGTCCGGGACGGGGCGGAGCAGGTTCCTTTCGCCATCACACAGGCCAGCCAGGCCCCCGCCGCCCTGAGCAAAGAGACCCAGGACTACATCAAGCGGACCTTCCTGGGATACGTCAACCCGCCCAAGAAGGTGATTGTGTACGTGCTGGGGCCGGACAGCGCGCTGACCGACGCCCTGGACTACATGGCGGCCCAGTCGTTCGACTACATCTGCGGCCCGGCGGACTGCACCAGGGAGGAGGCGGCGGACATCGCCAGCTGGGTGAAAAGCCGGCGGCTGAACGACGGCGCCAAGTTCAAGGCGGTGCTGCCCAACCACGCCGCCGACAATTACGCCATCGTCAACTTCACCGGGGACGGCATGACGGACGGCGCCACGGTGTGGACCACGGCGGAATACTGCTCCCGGATCGCGGGGCTGCTGGCGGGCACGCCCATGAAGATCGCCGCCACCTACGCGCCACTGCCGGAATTGAGCGACTGCGCCCGGCTGACGCGGGAGGAGAGCGACGAGGCGGTGGGGGCCGGGGAGCTGGCCCTGCGCTGGGACGGGCGGAAGGTGAAGCTGGACCGGGCGGTGACGTCGCTGGTCACCACGTCCCAGGGGATGCTGGACAGCTTCAAAAAAATCAAGATCGTGGAGATCATGGACTTGATCCGCACCGACATCACCTCCACCGCCGAGGACGATTACGTGGGCAAGTACGCCAACACCTACGACAACAAGCTGCTGCTGATCACCGCCATCCGGGGCTATTTTATGGGCCTGGAGCAGAGCCAGCTGGTACAGCCAGGGTATACGGTGGACCTGGACGTGGACGCCATCGAGCAGTACCTGACGAGCCGGGGGGTCAACGCCGAGGAGATGAGCGAGCAGGAGATCCGGGAGGCGGACACCGGCTCCCACGTGTTCATCCTGGTGCGGTGCAAGATCCTGGACGCCATCGAGGACATCATCATCGTGGTGGAAATCTGAGCATCCCTCCCCCGCCTCCGGCGGGGGAGGAGAGCGCTTGAGAAACGTCATCGCGGTGGAGGCCTGCGCCACCGCGGCGGAAATTTGAGGAGGTAATGACACATGGCAGAGGCAATGATCCCCGCCAACCGGGTGATGTCTGGCACCTGGGGGCAGGTGTGGGTGGACGGCGAACTGTGGGCGGAGCTGTCCGGGTTCCAGGCCAAGTTCGCCTATAACAAGTCGCCGGTGAACATCTGCGGCGCTATGGCGGAGGACTCCAAAATCACCAGCATCAAGGGGACGGGCTCCATCTCCGTGGCCAAGGTGTACACCCGGAACATCTCCCGATCCGATTCCCTGATGGAGGGCCGGGACGTGCGGGCCACCATCGTGGCCAAGCTGGCGGACCCGGACGCTTTCGGCGCGGAGCGCGTGGCGCTGTACAATGTGAGCTTCGACGACGAGACCATCATGGATTTCACCCACGGGGAGATGGGCAAGAGCACCCACCCCTTCACGTTCACCAAGCGGGAGTGGCTGGACGTGGTGCGGCCGCAGTGACCCCGGCGCGTCCCGCAAGCATGAAAACGCCCCCCGCCCGGCGGGCAGGGAGCTGAGGAGGATATCATGAGCAAATTTTTGGACCAGATGCTCCGCCCGGAGGCGGAGGACGTGCAGAAAAACCTGCCCACGGCCCGGTATGAGGTGAAGCGTCTGAGCCGCGCCCTGGGAGAGCCGGTGGCGCTGGAGCTGCGGGCGCTGCCCTACGGCAAGGCCCAGGAGCTGCGGGAGATGGAGCGGGACGTGGAGGTGCATATCCTCCTGGCGGGCTGTCCCGAGCTGAAAGACCAGGGCCTGACGGCCAAGTTCGGCGGGGCCACCCCGGCGGAGACGGTGAAGGCCATGCTGCTGCCCGGGGAGATCGCGGACCTGTCCCGGGCGGTGGAGCGGCTGTCCGGCTACCGGCAGAACACCATCCGCGAGATAAAAAACGGCTAGAGGAGCACAGCGACCCGGAGCTGGAGCTCCTGTACTGGCTGTTCCGACACAAGAACGTCATGCCCTGGGAGGTCTACGGGCGCTCCCAGGGCTACCGGGACCTGGCCTACACCTTCGCGTGCCGCGAGTGCGAGGGGTGGCAGAAAAAATAGCGCCGCCGTCCGGTCGGGGCGGCGGTCAGTTGAGCAGGGAGTTCAATTCAATGAATACGACCGACGCGCTCAACGCGATACAGACCCAAAAGGCGACCGCTTTGGGCTGGCCGATCCATTCGCCGAAGGTGAGCCCGGGTTTCAGCGAGGAAAACCCGAGGTACAACGCGGCAAGCAGGAGGGGACCGGCGAGAAACAGCGTCAAAAACAGAGGTGTTCATCTCCTTTTACTAAATGTTCCATGCGGCGAGGGAAATAAACCCGCCAAGGAAAACAATGCCAAGGATACCGGCCGGCCATTTCAGCACGGCCCTGTCTTTCGAGTTCAGCGGGCCGCGCTTTGCGTGCGTAAACGCATACCACGCTGTAAGCAGGTTTAAGTTGTTTTTATTCATGCGGCTCACCTCCCTTTGTATTTAATATACCACAAATTGAGTTTACGTCAAGAGGTGAAACCATGCCGAACGAGAGTTTAAGCGTCTATCTGACCGCAAAGGATGGAATGTCCCCGGTGCTGGCCTCCATCACGGACAAGACCAAAGCGCTGGACAAGGAGAGCCAGGAGCTCCAGCAGACCTTTGAGGCCCTGCAAAAGGCCAACAAGGGTCTCATTGAGCGGAAAACTGAGCTGAAAAGGAAGCTCAAAGAGGTCAATGAGGAGGTAAAGGAGGCCCGGAAGAACTTCAAGGAACTGGGGGACGAGGCCAGCTCGGACGCCTACCAGACAGCCCAGATGAACCAGCAGAAGCTGCGCGACGAGATCGCGGCCACCAACAAGGCCCTGCAGGAGAACCAGAAGATCTACAAGGAAAACATTGAGACCATTCGTAAAGGCGATTTGGAGGGGCAGGGCACCAGTCTAAGCGACATGGCAAAGGGAATCTTTGCCGGACAGATCGGGCAGATGTTTTCGGCCTCACTAGGCGGATTAGGACAATCTGTGCTCACCAGCGCTATTGGAACCCCAGAGGCTTCGCTGGTCTCCGATATGTTGAGCAGCGCCATTTCTGGTGGCACGGCGGGCGCGATGTTTGGTATTCCGGGCATCATTGCCGGCGCCGTTCTGGGCGGGGTGTCTGGCCTGGTTTCCGGCGGAACAAAAATCTTTGAAGCAAAGGACGACGCCTTCAAAGACTACTACGGCGGGCTGTACGGCGACGTGAAGGACCGCTCGGGGGAGATGGTGGAGAGCGGCACGTCCATCGCCGCCGGACGGGAGAAGGACCGCATTTCCTTCCGAACCCTGTTCGGGGACGGGGAGACCGCCGACGCCTATCTGGACGAGCTGGTGGACCTGGCCAACCACACGCCCTTCCTCTACGGCGACCTGACGGCCATGAGCAAAACCCTGGCCACCTACGGCTACAGCGGCAGGGCGGGGGACAAGGACTATATGCTGGACACCCTGCGGGCCATCGGCGACGCCGGGGCGGCGCTGGGAATGGAGACGTCCGACATGACCGCCGTGGCCCAGGCCCTGGGGCGGATGAAGTCCAGCGATAAAACCACGCTGGAATATCTGAACATCCTCAACGACCGGGGCGTGGGCGCGGTGGGCTACCTGGCGGACGCCTATGGGGTGAGCCAGGGGGATATGTACGGCATGATCTCCAAGGGACAGATCTCCGGCACGGAGGCGGTGGAGATCATCACGGCGGCGCTGCGGGACGCCTACGCCGGGGCCATGGAGGAGCAGAGCAGGACCTTCTCCGGCGTCACATCCACCCTGGAGGGGCTGGAGCAGGAGCTGGAAAACGCCGGGGGCGACGCCTACAACAGCCTGCGGGCGGTGGGCCAGAACGCCATGGTGGACGCCTACGGCGGCGAGCTGGGGGACGCCATCAAGGAGATCAACGCGGTGATGGGGGAAAACCAGGCCCGGCGGGAGAACCTTCAGGACCAGTATATGCGGGAGACGCTGGACGCGGTGCTCAACGGCAACCAGGGCAAGGTGTTCACCGCGGAGCAGAACGCCGAGCTGGCGGAGCTGTCCGCCCGGTACACGGAGATGAAGGCCCGGTATGAAGCCAGCGGCGGCGGCGACGCGGAGGCGGGGGCGGAGATGGAATCGCTGTATGAGCAGGCCCAGGCCCTGGGGCAGGCCTATTTTGACAACAGCGAATTTGTCAAAAAGCTCAACGATACCGAGCTGGACGAGATCCAGGCCATCCGGGACAACACGGCGGGGCTGGAAAACGCAAGTCAGGCCAGCTACCAGTTGAGCCAGGAGTTGAGCAAGGGGATGGCCGTCAGGCTCATCAAGGAGAATTATGGCGCGGCCATTGCCGAAGGGAAGGGCGGCGAGCTGCCCGAGCTGGCCACAGTGGGCGGGCACGTAGGACTGGCGGAGGAGAAGCAGGAGGGCTACTACGGCTACAACGGCATCTGGCACCCCCATGCCTTCGGCCTGGACCGGGCGCCCTATGACGGCTACCCCGCGCTGCTCCACGAAGGGGAGCGGGTGCTCACCGCCAGCCAGGCCAGAGCTCAGGACGCGGGGGGCGGCGCGGGCTCCATCCAGCTCACCGTCACCGGGAACAGCTTCACCGGGACCGGCGAGGAGATGGCCGACCAGCTGTGGAGCATCATCATAGGCAGGCTGGAACAAGCCGCTGCCGCCGCCGCGCCAAAATAACGGGAGGATTTTATGGAGCGCGTCATCATCCTGAAGAACACGGATACCGGGCAGGCGCTCACCCTGCCGGTGACGCCGTCCGCTTATCCCATGGCCGCGGGACGGGCGGTGGAACGGCTGGATATGGCACAGACGGGGCAGATCGCCCTGCCGGGGCTGAACGCGTTGTTCACCGGGACGCTGGAATTCTTTCTTCCCGCCCGGGAATACCCGTTTATGACCGCCGGGGCGGCGGCCCAGCCGTCCCACTACCTGGACCGGCTCACCGAGTGGAGCGCCGCCGCCAATGTGTGCCGCTATATCGTCACCGGCGCCGGCATCAACGTGCCGGTGCTGCTGGGCCCCCTGGAGTACAGCGAGGACGACGGAACCAACGACGTGAAGTGCAAGCTGCCGCTGTACGAGTATCGGTATCTGGAGGAGGCCAGGGCGGAGGCCGTGACCCAGAACAGCGGCCGCCCCGTGGAGGCGTCCAACCAGCCGGAGCAGGCGTCCAGCTACACGGTGGTCAAGGGAGACAGCCTGTGGTCTATCTGCAAGAGAATCTACGGGGACGGCTCACTGGCCTATAAGCTGGCCACCGCCAACAGCATCAAGAATCCCAACCTGATTTATCCGGGGCAGGCGCTCACCCTGCCGGACAAGGCGGCGCTGGCGGGGTACGCGGCCGCCCCGGCCCCGGCGCTGCCCGTTCCGGCAAAGAGCGCCGCCAAGGCTCCTGCCGGGACCGGGAAGGGCGGCGGAGCCGGGACAATCCCGGAGAAAAGCGGGACAGGAGCCATGATCAAGGACTGGTGGGACAAAAAGATGGCAAGGGCGGAGGAGCGGGCCCGCATGGGGCTGAAATAAAAATGACCGGGGCCTGCGCCCCGATCATTCCTGATCTTTCGCGTCCGCGATGGTGTCCAGCAGATCGCACAGCTCCTCTTTGGTGTAGGTCTCCTTGTCGCTGTTTTTGAACAGTCTCCGCAAGTCGTAGATCGTTGCCTTTTCAATGACCTTATAGTCCTTCTCCGTAGGCATACTGCTCACCTCCTGCCTTTATCATAGCATGATCGGCGGGAGAACGCAAGGAGGAAATATGGCACAGGATTATGTGAAAATCCGGGCCACCGACCCGGATGGGACCACGGCCAACATCACCCAGCTGTGCCGGAGCATCACCTGGTCCGGGGACTGCCGCAGCGCCGCCCGGACGCTGCGCTATTCGCCCGTGGTGTCCGCCGATGACATCCACCTGCCCCGCGCCCCCACCGAGCTGGGCGGCTCAGTGCAGTTCTGGAAGGACGGCGACCTGCTCATGGACGCCTACGCCTTGGAGCGCACCCGGGACAGTCTGGGCTCCGCCATCGACGTCACCGCCTATGACCGGGGGCTGTACCTCACCCGGAACAGTGACTTTCTGCGGGTGGAGGAGCAGACGGCGGAGGCGGTCACCGCCTCGGTGTGCGGCAAGTTCGGCATCCCGGTGGGGGAGCTCGCGGCCACGGGCGTGCCGCTGACCCGGAACTTTCTGGGGGTGGCGCTGTACAAAATCATTATGACCATGTACTCCCTGGCCGCCGACCAGACAGGGAAGGAGTACCGCATCCGCTTCCGGGGGGCCCGCCTGGAGGTGGTGGAGATGAAGCGGTCGGCGGAGACCGTCCTGCTCAAGCCGGGTGGAAAGCTCCTGTCCTGCGTGGCCAAGGAGAGCGCCAGCGCCATGACCAATTCCGTGGCCATCTACGACGACCAGTATAATTTGAAGTCCGTCCAGGAGGACGGAGGCGCGGTGAAGCTGTACGGGCTGATGCAGGCGGCCATCCGCTCCGGAGCCTATGACGACCCAGAGGGGCACGCCAAGCAGATATTAAAGGAAAACGGGCTGAAAACCACCATCACCGTCAACGCCCTGGGTGATCTCAGGCTCATTACGGGAAACACGGCGGCGGTGGAGGAGCCGGTGACGGGGACCTACGGGCTGTTTTGGATCATCTCAGACGCCCACACGTGGCGTCGGGGGCTGTACCAGACCAGGCTGACGCTGTCGCTGGAGACGCTGATGGACAGGCAGACGGCGGGGAGCCTGCCGAAAATTTGAGGGGGCGGATGAGATGGGCTTCACAGACGGCGACCCCTATGTTCGGTTCGTGGCACTGAGCCGCGGCCTGTCGGCGGACGCTATGCCGGCCGGGGACAGCCAACAGGCCGGGCTGGGGGCGGCTCCGGCCAGAATGAGACTGGGAGAGGTGCTCCAGCGGGTCCCGCTGAAGGTGCGGGTGGCGGGGCTGGAACAGCCCGCCAGCGCCCTGCGGATCAATGAGCGCCTGGTGAAGGGCGCAAAATGGAAAACCAAGACCACCAGCCCCAACAGCGACTACAACGGCCTGGCCGGGTCTGTTTCCGGGCCGGTTACTACGCCGCACGGGCCTTCTACCGGCGCGCTGGAGCGAGTGGCTGACAGCAGGCTTCACAGCCCGGACACCACCATCGACGAGGCCACGGTGGAGCAACTGGAGATCGACCTGGAGGTGGGGGACGAGGTGCTGCTGCTCACCGAGGACGACCAAGTATTCTATATCGTGATGAAGGTAGTGAAGGCTGTATGAGTATTTTCCCCATGATAGACCCAAAGCCTCTGGAAAACAACGGGAATGAAGCGCTTCCGCTTTACAGGGAGGTGGCTTGGGATTATGAGCGGGACGTACCCATATTCCGGGAGGGCCGGCCGGTGTCCGTCACGGGCAAGGAGGCGCTGAAAGTGTGGATCTGGCGGGCTATCCGCACACCGCGGTTCAAGTATGAGATATACACCTGGGCCTATGGATCTGAGTTTGAATCCCTGCTGGGCCAGGCGTATACCGATTCCGTCAAGACCGCCGAGGCCCCCCGATACCTAAGGGAATGCCTGCTAATTAACCCATATATCATAGATGTAAAGGACATTTCCGTTACATTTGATTCCGCGAAATTGACCGTGGTGGGCACGGCCGTCACCGTCTATGGAGAGGAGGAATTTTATGCCATTGTTTGAGGGCGTCACGCCGGAGAGCGTTTTGGAGCGCATTTTGAGCCGGATGGACACCGACTTGCAGACCCGGGAGGGGTCCTACGCCTATGACCAGGCGGCGCCCATCGCGTTTGAAATCTGGCGGGTGCTGATGACGCTGAATGAGCTCATCGACGCGTTCTATGTTGGCGAGAACAGCGGGAAGTACCTGGACGCCCACGCCAGGCTGTTTGCCATGAGCCGCCGGGAGGGGGCAAAGGCGGCGGCAAAACTGACTTTCACCGGGCGGGAGGGCACGGTGATCCCCGCCGGTTCCGCGTTCTTCACCCAGGGCGGGCTGGAATTCCGGCTGGTCCAGGACGCGGTGATCCGGGACGGCTCTGCCGCGGGCTATGTGATGGCCGCGGCGGTCGGCCAGCGTTACAACGTGCCCGCCGGGTCCATTGACCAAGCGCTGCGCACCGTACCGGGCCTGGAAGCCTTTGACAGCGGCGCGGCGGACGGCGGCGCTGACCCGGAGGAGGACAAGGACCTCTTCGCCCGCTTAGACGAGAAGCGGAAACGCCCGCCCACCAGCGGCAATGAGGCTCATTACCGGGAGTGGGCTCTGAGCGTCAATGGGGTGGGGGCCGTGCGGGTGACGCCGCTGTGGAAAGGCCCGGGCACCGTCAAGGTGCTCATTGCGGGTTTTGACCGCCGCCCTGTGGGGGAAACCATTGTGGACGCCTGCGCCAAATACATTCAGACCCAGCGGCCGGTGGGAGCGGACGTCACCGTGGCCTCCGCCAGAGCCGTGGAGGTAAACGTAGGGGCGGCTGTGGTGCTGGAAACTTCCGCGTCCCTGGCGGCGGTGGAGACAGCCTTCGCGGCCGCGCTGGACGCCTATCTGGCGGAGACCGCTTTTCAGGAGTTCACCGTATACGCCCACAGGGTAGGGGCGCTGCTCATGTCCATTGACGGGGTGCTCGATTACCGGGATCTCACGCTCAACGGCTCGGCAGGCAACCTGGCGCTGGACGGCGGCAGCGTACCAGTCACAGGGGAGGTGGAATTGAAATGCGGGAGCTGATGAGCTACCTGCCGGAAAACTATCCGGCCAGCCGGGAGACCACCGCCTTCCAGGAAGCGCTCCAGCCGGAAGCGGAGCTGATGTGGCGGGCCCGGGATGAGCTGCTGGCCCAACTGGATCTGTATACGGCCACATGGGGCCTGTCCTACTGGGAGCGTGCCCTGGGGCTGCCCAATGGGGGAGAGGCGGACCTGGACGGCAGGAGACGGGCCGTGGCGGCCAAGCTCCAGGGACGGGCCGCCACCACGCCCCAGGTGGTGAAGGATGTGGCGGAGACCCTGTTGGGGACCGGCGTTACAGTGATTGAGCTGTTCGGCGAATACACGGTGATGCTGGAAACGGAGACTGGATACCGGCCTGGTCCGGGGGCTGCGCGGCTGGGAGAAAGGCTGCGGGAAATGATGCCCGCCCATTTGGATTGGCAGATGGTGTTCCCCGCGCTGATCCACGTGCTGATTCGCCCCCAGCTGGGCGTTCGATTGAGCGAGAGCTCCCTGCCGGACAGAAAGCGGCAGCTCCCTCCCGGACCTGTGCGCGTTGGGACGGCGCTGGGCTGCCGGATGAGCATCACAACACTACCCGCGCAGGCGGAAGGAGGGCAATAAAATGGGCTATAACGTCACGATGACAAAGGCGGGCTATGAGCTTCAGGCCAAATTGTTTGCCGAAGGCGGTAATTTTCCCGTCACGAGGGTGGAGGTTGGCTCGGGTGTGTGCCCGGCAGGACTTGATCCCGCGAAACTCACCGCGCTGGTGGAGCGCCGCGCCGCCGCCACCAGCACCACACCCCGCCGGGAGGGCTGCGAGGTCAGCCTGACGGTGGAGTACCGCTCCGGCATGGAGGAGGAGACAGAGGAGCCATTCCAAATCACGGAGTTTGGCGTGTTTGCCGCCGGGACGGACGGCAATGAGTTTTTGCTGCTCTACGGCGACCTCAGCGACTACCCGGAGAGCGCGGTGCCGCAAAAGTACGGCGGCTGTGTGCGGCGTTACCCGGTTAAAATCACGATTGGGCCCAAGGCCGGGGTTGAACTGGCCTATCCGCCGGGGGCGTGGGTGATCCATGAGGAGCTGCGGCAAGCCATCGCAGACCATAACGGCGACACCGGCGCCCATCCTTATTTGCAGGGGCTGTGCGCGGCCCTGGATGCGAGGCTGGCCCTGATTGAGCTGATGTATGCGACCAATGTGAGCGGAAATCCATTTGCAGTCACTTTCGAGAGTTTGAATGGCACGGTTGTGGCCGGCGTTTGGAATCAGCCCCAGGCCCGCCTGGAATTCTGATGGGAGGGAATCGACCATGGCAAGCGTGAAACTGAGCGCGAAGGCGGTGGGCAGCACCGTTAAGCTGAAGGTAGGCGGCACATACCGGGACTTCATCGTGGTCCATCAGGGGCTGCCGGGGAGTATGTACGACGCCAGCTGCAACGGGACCTGGCTGCTGGAGGAGGTCGGCCACGAGCGCAGGAATTGGCATAGCTCCAACGTCAACGACTATGCCAACAGTGATGTCCACGCATATCTAAACGGAGATTATTTAAACCAGTTTGATGCCGGCATTCGGTCGATCATCATGCCGGTAAAGGTTCCGTACGTCAAAGGTGACGGGAAATCTGGGACGATTTGCTCTGGTTCAGATGGATTACCATGCAGAATTTTTCTGTTGTCCAGCGGCGAGGTTGGCCATAGAAGCAGCGATATTTCATCAGTGATTGATGTTGGAAATTTGTTGAGCTACTTTATTGCTGGACAAGACACCACCGCTATGAACAAAAGAAGAGCAAAGGGGGACGGGAGTTCTGGTTGGGTACGCTGGTGGAATCGAAGCCCGCTGAATAATACTTCATATGAATGTCTCCTATTAGGAACGCTGTAATATCAAGGCTTTTCGGAGCCTACACCCACAAAAAAATTTAATCAGAGCTATCACATTACGCAAAAAGCCGTCCGGCATGAAAAAACGGGCGGCTTTTTTGCGTGGATAGCCGGGAGGGAGGCGAAAAAATAGTAACAAACTTTTAGCGCAAGATTTGTGCAACATTCACGAAATTAAAAAAGGAGGTAACGAATGGCAGACGAAAAACTGAACACAGGCCAGGAAGAAAATCCCCAGCCCAGCTTGTTCGATGCTGGCCCCGAGGGTGCTCCTGCCCAGGATGCTCCCGCGCCGGAGCCCCCGGCCCCGGAGAACGCCCCCGAGCAGGCCGCCGGGGAACCGACCGCCCAGGATGCCCCCGCCGGGGCTCCCGGCGAGGTGAATGTCTCCGCTGACCAGATTGAAAAGCTGATGGCGGAGCGCCGGGCGGCGGAACGTGCGGAGGTGGAAAAGAACGAGCCGCCCGAACCGGAACAGCCGCCCACCCCGGCCCCGGAGGAAAAGGCCGCCGAGAAAAAGGGGCCCGCCAAAGAGGGCAAGACCGCCGGGGAAAAAGCGCCTGAGCCGGATAAGCCCAAGGGCAGGCGGGGCCGCAAGCCCAAGGAAGAAAAGGCGGGGCCCGGTGAACCGGGAGGGACGGGGGCCCGCAAGGGCCGCCCGGCCAAGGCTGATAAGGCGGCCCCCGGCAAGCCCCCGTCCCCACCTCGAGACAAAATGTCCCAAGGCAAGGGCGGAAAGGCCGCCACGGTAAAGGGCAAGGAAGAGGCCCCCGCCGCTCCCCAGCCTGCGCCGGAAGTGCCGCCCCAGCCCCGTGACGCTACCCGCGCCGAAAAGGAAGAGATTGTTTACCTCAACCTCTCGGAGCTGTTCCCGTTCAAAGACCATCCCTTTGGGGTGCGGGACGATGCGGAAATGAAAGGGCTTGTGGAGTCCGTCAAGGACAACGGCG